>DASQNR010000015.1:0-2130 GCA_035644835.1 Allosphingosinicella sp.
CAGTCTGGTCGAGACCCGGGGCCGCATCGAGGGCGACCTTGAATTTGCAACAGCGCTGTTCGACCGCGCCACGATCGAGCGGTTCGCCCGTTACCTGCGCAACATCCTGGCCGGCATGGCCCAGGACCCCGGCCAGCCCGCTGCCGCCATCCCAATGCTGCCGGAAGAAGAACGGCAGCAAGTTCTCGAGCTTTGGAACGAGACGTCGACTTCTTATCCGCGGGTATCGGTTGGTGAGGCGTTTGCCGCTTGTGCTGCGGAGCAACTGGATGCGGTTGCGCTGGTGTCGGGTGGGTGGAGCCTTACTTATGGGGAGCTTGACCGCCGTTCTGATGCTCTAGCGGCGCGGCTGGTGGCGCAGGGGGTCGGGCTGGAGGAGGTGGTCGGTCTCTGCCTCGACCGCTCGGTCGAGATGGTGATCGGCCTCCTTGCCATCGTCAAAGCGGGCGGCGCTTATCTGCCGCTCGATCCCGCTTATCCGCCCGAGCGGCTCGGCTTCATGATCGGCGACTGCGCGCCGCGGATCGTGCTCACCCGCGGCCCCACCCGGCACACGCTCGAGGCGGCGCTCGACGGTCTCCAGACCGCTCCCGCCATCCTCGATCTGGACGAGATTGGAGCGGAATGTGCGATGGCTTTCACGGCTCCGTCACGTGCGGGGCCGGACAATCTTGCTTATGTCATGTACACTTCGGGCTCGACCGGCCGACCCAAGGGCGTGGCCGTGACTCATCGCGGCGTGCTCCGGCTGGTCAGCAGACCCAATTATGTCCAGATCGGATCGGAGGATGTTTTCCTCCAGCTCGCGCCGCTCGCGTTTGACGCCTCTACCTTCGAGATTTGGGGCGCCTTGCTGAACGGCGCCCGCCTGGTGCTCTACCCGCACCGTCATGCCGATCCCGAAGAGATCCAGGCCTGCATTGCCGAACACGGGGTCACCATCCTCTGGCTGACGGCGGGCCTCTTTCACGAGACGGTGAGCGCCATCGCACAGCCTTCCTCTCCGCTCAGGCAGCTTCTCGCCGGTGGCGATGTGGTCCTGCGGGCGGACGTATCGGTCGCGCTTGCGAAGATTGAGGGGCTGACCTTCATCAACGGCTATGGCCCCACCGAGTGCACGACGTTCAGCGTCTGCCACCGCCTTGGCCGCGAGGCGGCGATCGGATCGTCCGTTCCAATCGGCCGGCCCATTTCCGACACCAGGGCTTATGTTCTGGACGACCGCCTGGAGCCGGCCCCGCTCGGCGCTGCCGGCAATCTCTACATCGCCGGGGATGGCCTCGCCCGCGGCTATGTCGGCCAGGCGGGGCTGACCGCCCACCGCTTCATTGCCGACCCCTTCGTGCCCGGCACGCGAATGTACGCCACCGGGGATCGGGCGCGCTGGCAAGCCGACGGCACTCTCCAGTTTCTAGGCCGCAACGATTTTCAGGTGAAGATCCGCGGCTTCCGCGTCGAGCTGGGTGAGATCGAGGCGAAGCTCGCCGCCTGTCCCGCCGTCGAGCAGGCTGCAGTCGTCGTGAACGACAAAGATGGTGACAAGCGGCTCATCGCCCATGTGGTTCTCGCTCGGGACGGTGCCGTCCCCGGCATTCAGGCCGACCTCGGGTGGACCCTGCCTGCTTACATGATGCCGGGCCGGATCATCGTTTGGGAGACTTTCCCCGTAACACCAAACGGAAAAGTCGACAGAACCGCGCTGGCCGCGCGGGCTGCGGAACCCTGCCGTGACGAAGGCTACGAGCCGCCTACCACGCGGATCGAGCAGGCGATCGCCGACATCTGGGCCGAGCTTCTCGGCCTCCACCAGATCGGACGGCAGGACAATTTCTTCGAACTCGGCGGGCACTCGCTGATGGCGGTGAAAGTGATCTTCAGGATTCGCCAGCAGGTGGCCCCGGGGGCGCCGCTCGCCGCCTTGTTCGCCGCGCCCCGGCTGGCCGACCTTGCAGAGCGGCTGGAGAGCGAGCAGGCAAGCGTGCTGCCGCCGATCGTGCCAGCTTCCCGGCCGACTCTGCTTCCGCTTTCCTTTGCGCAGCAGCGGCTATGGTTCCTGGGGCAGATCGAAGGCGTGAGTGAGGCGTACCATGTGCCCGCGGGCCTGCGGCTTCGCGGGCCGCTGGACGAGGC
>DASQNR010000016.1:0-454797 GCA_035644835.1 Allosphingosinicella sp.
CGAGGCCGGCGGTGACCGCGAAAAGCCCGATGTAATCAGCGATGCCGCTCGGCCGCCCGTTGATCGACCGGGGCGCGATGTAGTCGGCGAGGCACTTGTTCTCCACGCCGTCACGCTTGGCGATCTGCTGGCGCAGGTTGCGCCAGACGAAGGCAACCTCGCGGCGGCTGTCGTCGGTGTATATCTCGATGTCGTCGTCGTTGATCGAGTTGGCGGGCAGGAAACCGACGACGCCGCTCGCCGTCAGCCAACGGCCTTCCACGATGCGCTTGAGCATGGCCTGTCCGTCGGCGAAGACGCGGCGGGCCGACTCGCCGATCAGTTCGTCGTCCAGGAGTTTCGGATAAGCACCGGCCAGGTCCCAGGTCTGGAAGAACGGCCCCCAATCGACGTACCTGGCAAGTTCCGTCAGGTCGTAGTTCTTGAACGTTCGGCGGCCGATGAACTTGGGCTTCGGGGGCTGGTACCGGGCCAGCGCATGAACCCCCGGATGGCCGGGACGATCGTCCGCCTGCACCAGCCAGTCGATCTTCGGCTTGTTGGCCCGCGCCTGCAGCAGGCTCAGCAGGTCGGGCCCCTTCTTCGCTGCATGCTGGACTCGCACGCGCTCGTAATCGATCTTCAGGTTCTCCAGGAAATCGGCTTTCTGGTCGTCCGACACCAGCGACTGGGCCACCGGCACCGACCGCGACGCATCGGCGACATAGATGACCGGGCCGGAATAATGAGGCGCCACCTTGACCGCCGTGTGAACGCGCGAAGTGGTAGCCCCGCCGATCAACAGCGGAATCTTGCGATCCCTGAAGTAAGGGTCGCGTTCCATTTCGCTGGCGACGTGCGCCATCTCCTCCAGCGATGGCGTGATGAGGCCGGACAACCCGACGATGTCCGCGTTCTCCGCCTTGGCCATCGCCAGGATGTCGCTGCACGGAACCATGACGCCCATGTTCACGACTTCGAAGTTATTGCACTGGAGCACGACAGTGACGATGTTCTTGCCGATGTCGTGGACGTCGCCCTTGACGGTGGCCATCACCACCTTGCCTTTGCCGGCAGTGGCGCCGGACCGCTCCTTTTCCTCTTCGATGAAGGGAATGAGGTGGGCGACGGCTTTCTTCATCACGCGGGCCGATTTGACGACTTGGGGCAGGAACATCTTGCCGGAGCCGAACAGGTCGCCGACGACATTCATGCCGTCCATCAGCGGGCCTTCTATGACGTGGATCGGGCGCCCGCCACTCTCGAACGCCGCCTGGCGCGCTTCCTCCGTATCCTCGACCACGAAGGCGTCGATGCCTTTGACCAGCGCGTGCTCGAGCCGCTTGCCGACCTCCCAGCCGCGCCATTCGGCTTCGGCCTTTTCGCGGACCGGATCGGAGCCGCGATACTTTTCGGCAAGTGCGACGAGGCGCTCGGTGCTGTCCTCGCGGCGATCGAGGATCACGTCCTCGCAGGCTTCCCGCAGCTCCGGATCGATGGTGTCGTAGACATCGAGCTGGCCGGCATTGACGATCGCCATGTCGAGGCCGGCCGGGATCGCGTGGTAGAGGAACACCGAGTGCATCGCCCGGCGCACCGGTTCGTTGCCGCGGAACGAGAAGGAGAGGTTGGAGAGGCCACCCGAAATGTGGACGTGCGGGCAGTGCGCCTTGATCTCGCGGCAGGCCTCGATGAAGTCGAGGGCGTAGCGGCGGTGCTCGTCGATGCCTGTGGCAACGGCGAAGACGTTGGGGTCGAAGATGATGTCCTCGGGCGGGAAGCCGTCGGCGACGAGCAGTTCGTAGGCGCGGCTGCAGATTTCCACCTTGCGCGCCCTGGTGTCGGCCTGGCCGACTTCGTCGAAGGCCATGATGACGACCGCGGCGCCGTAGTTGCGGCATTTGGCGGCGAGGCGGAGGAATTCGGCTTCGCCTTCCTTCATGCTGATCGAGTTTACGATCGGCTTGCCGGAGACGCATTTGAGGCCGGCCTCGATCACGCTCCATTTCGAGCTGTCGATCATGAAGGGGACGCGGGCGATGTCCGGTTCGGCGGAGATCAGCTTGAGGAAGGTGGTCATGGCATGCTCGGCGTCGAGCAGGCCTTCGTCCATGTTGATGTCGATGATCTGCGCGCCGTTCTCCACCTGGTCGCGCGCCACTTCGACCGCGGCGGCATAGTCGCCGGCCATGACGAGCTTCTTGAAGCGGGCCGAGCCGGTGACGTTGGTGCGTTCGCCGATGTTGACGAAGGTGGCGGCGGCGGCCGCATTTGCTCCCTCTCCCCGCTCGCGGGGATCGGGGGCCTGGCTGCTTCCCCCGGAAGCAGCCTCAGCGGCCCCCGATGGTTGGGGAGAGGGGGAGTCAGGGGCGGAGGCGGTGGCTGTCATGGTTCTTCTGGTGGTTTGAAGGGTGCGGCTGGGGAGTGGCGACTTCCCCTCTCCCAACCCCCTCCCCTGAAGGGGAGAGGGCTTTGTATCAAGCGGCGAGGATCATGGGTTCGAGGCCGGCGAGGCGGGTGAGGGGGGCGGGCGCCGGAAGTTGGCGGGGCGGAAGGCCCCTGACACTTTGGGCGATGGCGGCAATGTGGGCCGGGGTGGAGCCGCAGCAGCCGCCCAGGATGTTGACCAGGCCCTGATCCGCCCAGGCGCGCACCAAGGCCGCGGTCTGGTCGGGTCGCTCGTCATAAGCGCCAAGCTCGTTGGGGAGGCCGGCATTGGGATAGACCATGACCAGCGTGTCGGCGGCGGCGGCGAGGGTCTGGACATGCGGGCGCAGCTGCTCGGCGCCGAACGAGCAGTTGAGGCCGATCGTCACCGGGCGCGCATGGCGCACCGCGTGCCAGAAGGCTTCCACGGTGTGGCCCGACAAGTTGCGGCCCGACAGGTCGGTGATGGTCATGGAGATCATCAGCGGCACATCGCGCCCCGCCCGCTCGCCTGCTTCGATGGCGGCCATGATGCCGGCCTTGGCATTCAGCGTATCGAAGATCGTTTCGATCAGGATGAAGTCGGCGCCGCCCTCGATCAGCGCCTCGCACTGCTGGAGATACACGTTCTTGAGGCCATCGAAGTCGATCTCGCGATAGCCCGGATCGCTGACTCGGGGCGAAAGCGAAAGCGTCTTGTTGGTGGGACCGATCGCGCCGGCGACAAAGCGCGGGCGCCTAATCCCGTTCTTGGCGTCCCGCGCCTGATAGTCGTCGGCGGCGGCGCGGGCGAGGCGGGCGGAGGCGCGGTTGATGTCGCCGACCAGGGCTTCGGCGCCGTAATCGGCCTGGCTGATCGTGTTGGCGCTGAACGTGTTGGTGGACACGATGTCGGCGCCCGCATCGAGGTAGGCGCGGGTGATGGCATCGACCACGTCGGGGCGGGTCAGCGCCAGGAGGTCGTTATTGCCCTTCTGGTCGCGTGGGAGATCGAGGCTGCCGCGATAGTCCGCTTCCCCCAGCTTGCGGTTCTGGATCTCGGTTCCAAACGCGCCGTCGGTGACGAGGATGCGCGCCGCGGCGGCGGCCTGGAGTTGCTGGCGGGCGCTCATGCGGCTTGCTCCTGCTGATTGGGCTGAGGACGAAGGCCGAGCAGGTGGCAGATGGCATAAGCCAGCTCGGCGCGGTTGAGCGTGTAGAAGTGGAAGTGGCGGATGCCGCCGGCATAAAGCTGGCCGCACAGCTCGGCGGCCACGGTGGCGGCGACGAGCTGGCGGGCGCCGGGAAGGTTGTCGAGCCCTTCGAACAGCTCGTCCATCCAGCGCGGGATCGCAGCGCCGCAGGAGGCGGCGAACTTGCGGGTCTGGGCGACATTGGAGACCGGCAGGATGCCCGGCACGATCTCGGCATCGATGCCCATCGCCGCCGCCTGGTCGCGGAAGCGCAGGAAGCATTCCGGCGAGAAAAAGAACTGGCTGATCGCCCGGTCCGCCCCGGCATCGATCTTGCGCCAAAGATTGTCGAGGTCCGCCGCCCGATTGGCCGAATTGGGATGGCATTCGGGATAGGCCGCGACCGAAATCTCGAACGGCGCGACGGCCTTGAGGCCCGCCACCAGATCCGCCGCGCTGGCATAGCCTTGCGGGTGCGGCTGGTACGGCGCGCCCGGCACCGGCGGATCGCCGCGCAGGGCGACGATGTGGCGGATGCCCGCCGCCCAATATTCGGCGGCGATGGCATCTACTTCCGCGCGGCTGGCGCCGACGCAGGTGAGGTGAGCGGCGGCATCCAGGCTGGTTTCGCGCTGAATCCGCTCCACGGTGGCGTGGGTGCGCTCGCGTGTGGAGCCGCCGGCGCCGTAGGTGACGGACACGAAGCGCGGTGCGAGCGGCTCGAGCGTCTTGACGCTCTCCCACAAGGTCGCCTCCATCTTCTCCGTCTTGGGCGGGAAGAATTCAAAGCTCACCTGGATGTCGCCGGCGACATCTTCGAACAAGGGTTTGCGCCAGGAGGCGATACCGGGGGCGAGGCTGCTCATGCGACCACTTTCAACTGAGTTTCGGGCACTCTGCCCGCGGGCGTATCGGTGTGCGGCCGTTCGCCGGCCCAAATGGTGACGGTGAGCTCACCGCCCTCCAGATGCTCGACGACCCGGCCGGCAAGGCCCGCCGCTTCGAGATAAGCGAGCATGGCCTCGTCGGCGAAACCGAGCCGGGCATGGGCATCGCGGCTGCGCAACTCCTCGCGCTCATGGGCGGCGAAATCGACCACCAGCAAACGGCCGCCCGGCGCCAGCAGGCGCGCCGCTTCGGCCACGGCGGCGGCCGGCTGCTGCGCGTAATGGAGGACCTGATGGATGATCACAGTGTCGGCGGAAGCGGTAGGCAAAGGCAGCGAATACATGTCGCCCTGGCGAAGCTCGGCATTGGACAAGGCGGCTTCGGCGAGCTTGGCCCGGGCGAGGCGCAACATTTCGGGCGAGCGGTCGACCCCCAGCACATGGTCGGCGGCGCCGCCGAACAAGGCGATCATCCGGCCGGTGCCGGTGCCGATATCGACGAGCCGCCCGACCGGACGCGCCCCCGCCTCTCCGGCCGCCAGCGCCCGGCCGATCGCGGCTTCCACCTCGCTTTCGGCGATGTGGAGCGAGCGAATTTGGTCCCAATCCGCGGCATGGGCGGCGAAATAGCGCTCCGCCGCCACCGCACGGTCGGCCCGCACCGCGGCGAGACGGGCGGCGTCGGCCACCACCCAGGGATCCCGGCCCTCCAGTTCGGCCCAGCGATCGAGCGCCGCGAACAGCGGCTCGACCCGGGCCCGCTCGCCAAGGCTGAGGAACACCCAGCTCCCTTCCTTGCGGCGCTCGGCAAGGCCGGCATCGATCAGGATCTTGACATGGCGCGACACGCGCGGCTGGCTTTGCCCCAGCACCTGCGCAAGCTCGCCCACCGAAAGCTCCATGGCCCGCAACAGCGCCAGGATGCGCAGCCGGGTCGAATCGGCGAGGGAGCGGAAGATGTCGCATGCGGACGCCATACATAACGATATAAAGATATCTTTATATCCCGGTCAACGACAGACTGCCGTCACCAGGCGCCTTTGCGCACTCGCCCGGCGCCGCTACACCGTGTCGTATGGCGCATCGACTCCTGAAACCTGCAATGTTCGTGTTGCTCGGCCTGTCGCCGATTTGGGCGAGCGCACCGACGCCGCCGGAGCGATATGCCGCCCATGCCCGCGCCGATGCCGCCCTTCTGCGCCTGAGCCCGGAGGGCACGGCGCTTTGGGCGCAGCACATCCTGCGCGCCGGCGACTGGCGCGAGTGGCGGCGGCTCAGCGAGATCGAGATGCTGATCGGGCGGCAGCTTGCGCTGGAGACGCCCGACCGGGGGGTGCTGGACCATCTGGTTGAAGCATACGCCCTGGAAAGCGCTCGCACGGCGCAGCTGCGCAAGCGGCAGACCGTGAGCACGGCCTTGCAGCTTTCGGCGGCGGATCGAAAGGCAGTCGGCACGTTTCTCAAGATTCGCACTGAACGCCACCTCCGGCCCGTTGAGCCCGATCAAATCGCGCTGCCCAAATCCGCCGCGGCCTCGATCGCCGCGAACCTGTATGATCTGTCTCCGGCGGGAACCCGGATATTGGCCGAAGCCGCGCACAAGGCCGGCGAGCCCGCGCGATCTCGCGAGAGGATCGAACTGGCGATCGGGGAAGAACTCGCGCGGGACCGCGCCGATCTCGCCACGCTGGACGGGTTGGTGAGACGATATGCGGCAGAGGAAGCGCGGTTCGAGCAGCGTGCCAAGACGCGCCTGCTCGAAACCGCTTTCCTGCTGGAACCGGCCGACCGCAAGCGGCTCGCGGCGTTTATGACGCGGAGCGCGGCGGAGGCGCTCGCCGGCGAAAAGCCCGTGTTGGAGATCGTGCCCTAGCCGACGCACCCGGGCGGGTCCGGTCGATCAGAAGATATGCTCGGCATCCTCGCCCCTGATTTGGCGGCTCAGGAATGTCGGCGCTCTTCGTACACGGTAGGCGCATCGGCTTTGTCTAAAAAAATTAAGCCGCGGCGCCACGGTGGGCGAGGAGATAGGCGCTTTGGTAGAAATAGGCCGCCTCCGTCACCGACAGCAATTCGTAGCCGGCCGAGCTCGCCATGCGTTCGAAATAGGCGCGGCGGTAGAAGACCTGGCTGTCCTGGTCGCGGCCGATGGTGAACATCCCGAACTCGCCCTCCGCCGCCCGGAAGGTGGGGGCTGCCTTGATCAGCTTGACCATCGGCGCGTCGCGAAAGCGCGGGCTTTCGAACAAGCGGATCGTGTCTTCGTCATGAAGGGTGACATAAAGCCGCCCGTCGGGCTTCAGTATCCGCTTCAGCTCCAGCAACCAGGCATCGGCAAGGTCGTCGATATGGGTGAACAGGGAGCCGCAGTAGATCAAGGCGAAGCTTCGGTCGGCGAACGGCAGGTGCGGGACCTTGGTGGTGGTGGCGAAATGAAAGGGCGGGCTCAGATGGTGCCTGCACCAGAGGATGTGAGCGGCGCTGATGTCGGTGCCCCAGATCTCGCAGCGCGCGGCGAGGTGGCGCAAGTGGCGGATCATCCGGCCGGCGCCGCAGCCAAGATCGAGGATCCGGTCTCCATCCGCCAGCGCGAAGCCGGAGCCTCCGACGATATTCATCATGGTGCGCACCTGCGCTTCCCCATGCGCGACATAATCGTAGCCGAGCCACAATTCGGGCGGCGGAACCGGCAGCGGATCGCCGGCCCCCGTCGGCGCCGCGTGCGGGGCCAGCACGTAATCCCGGTTCGGCGCGTAAGGAAGATAAGCCAGGCTCTGGAAATCGCCGGGCGGCGCCGGCGGCGGGACCGGGGCGCCGCCGAGCCGGCGCCTGACCGCGCCTGCGGCACGGCGGATCAGCGACGGCCGGGGCGCCCGCACCTGCGCCGGCGCCGGCCGGTAGTCGGCGAGCTGCTCCGCTTTTGCCTCCAGTGCGATCCAGCCGCCGCCGTGGCGGGCGCAGCGGAACGTGTAGCGGTAAAGGCTGTCCACCGGGGTGCCGCCAAGGTCGCCGGTTATGCGGATCCGCGCCCGCGCCACCGCCTCCTCGCCGTGCGGCTCAACGCTGAGGCTCTCCACCGCGATGGCGCTGAAACGATGGGAGGGC
This sequence comes from Allosphingosinicella sp., assembly GCA_035644835.1. Classification (GTDB taxonomy): domain Bacteria; phylum Pseudomonadota; class Alphaproteobacteria; order Sphingomonadales; family Sphingomonadaceae; genus Allosphingosinicella. The sequence continues at coordinate 7,571 of DASQNR010000016.1, forward strand.
GACGCGATGATCGCAAGCTCGCCGCCGCGGTCGATGGTTTCGCCGTCGGCCATGACCAGCCGATAGCCTTCGGCGCGCAGCCGCGCGGCGGCATCGGCATCGCCGTCCACCGTCGCACGCGCCCATTCACGGACAAAATCGCCGATCTGCGCATCCAGCGATTGGCTTGCCACCTTCGTCCCCTTGTCAACCGCCGGCCGATCCGCCGCCCAGCGCCACCGGCTAGCATGGCGGGAGGCAAAAACAACTTCCCTCCGAAGCGCGGGAGCGCTTCAAGGCGGCGGATGAGTTTGCCGCCCGTTCCCCTTCAAGCCGCCAGGGCAGAGTGAGCCTGCCGATCGCGGCCGTGCTGCCCGCGCTGCTGGCGGCGCTGCGCGGCGCTTCGTGCGCGGTGCTGGTGGCGCCGCCGGGTGCCGGCAAGACTACGGCCGTCGCCCCGGCGCTGCTCGGCGAAAGCTGGTGCGGCGGGGAGATCCTGCTGCTCTCGCCGCGTCGCCTCGCCGCGCGTGCCGCGGCGGAGCGGATGGCCGAGTTGGCCGGCGAACGGGTGGGCGAGACGATCGGCTATGCCACCAGGCTCGACACCAAGCGCTCGAACCGCACCCGCATCCTGGTTCTCACCGGAGGCATCTTCCGCAGCCGCATCCAAGCCGATCCCGAACTTGAAGGCGTGTCGGCGGTGCTGTTCGACGAAGTGCACGAGCGCAGCCTGGACTGCGATTTCGGCATGGCCCTCGCGCTCGACGCCCAGGCGGCGCTGCGCCCGGACCTGCGCCTGCTCGCCATGTCGGCGACCCTGGAGGGGGAGCGCTTCTCCGCCCTGCTCGGCGGCGCCCCGGTTATCGAGAGCCTGGGCCGCAGCCATCCAGTCGAGCTCGTCCACCTCGGCCGGTCCGCCGAGCGGCGGATCGAAGACGACATGGCCGGCGCCATCCGCCGCGCGCTCGGCGAGGTGGAGGGCAGCCTGCTCGCCTTTCTCCCTGGTGTCGCCGAGATCGAGCGCACCGCCGAGCGGCTCGAAGCGGCGCTGCCGCCGGAAACCGAACTCCACCGTCTCCACGGCAGCCTCGATCCCGGCGCCCAGCGCGCCGCCATCGCCGCGCCGCCGGCCGGACGCCGCAAGCTGGTGCTCGCCACCTCCATCGCCGAAACCAGCCTGACGCTGGACGGAGTGCGGATCGTGGTCGATTCCGGCCTGGCCCGGCGCCCGCGCTACGATCGCGCCGCCGGCATCACGCGCCTCGTCACCGAGCGGGCCAGCCAGGCCGCCGTCACCCAGCGCGCCGGGCGGGCCGGGCGACAGGGGCCGGGAACCGTGTACCGGTTGTGGGAGGAAGCGGCGAATGCCGGCCTCCTCCGCTTCGACCCGCCCGAAATCCTCGAAGCTGACCTCTCGGCGCTGCTGCTCGACTGCGCCTTGTGGGGGGTTTCGGACCCGCGGGCCTTGCGCTGGCTCGACCCGCCGCCCGAAGCCGCGGTCGACGAGGCCCGCCGCCGGCTGCTTTCGCTGGGCGCGATCGGCGAGGACGGTCGGCCGACCGCGCACGGCAAGGCGATCGCCGCCTTGCCGCTGCCGCCGCGCCTCGCCCACATGCTGATCGAGGCGCAGGCGCGCGGCTGGGGCGGTTTGGCGGCGGAGGTGGCGGTGCTGCTTTCGGAGCGCGGGCTTGGGGGGAACGACGCGGACCTCGACCTGCGGCTGAGGCGCTGGCGCAGCGAGCGCGGGCAGCGGGCGGAGGCGGCGCGGGGGCTGGCGAAGCGGTGGTCCCAACTCACCCGTCATTCCCGCGAAAGCGGGAATCCCGCTTCTCCTTCTGTTCAGGGGGAGGACAGGAAGCGGGATCCCCGCTTTCGCGGGGATGACGAAGTGGCGGCGTGCGTGGCGCTGGCCTTTCCGGATCGGGTGGCGAAGCGCCGCGATGCTTCCGGGGAGAACTGGATTTCGGCCGGCGGCCGCGGCTTCCGGCTCGATCCCCACTCGCCGCTCGCACGGCAGGACTGGCTGGCCGTGGCCGAAGTGAGCGGCACTGCGGCGGGGGCGCGGATTCTGTCCGCCGCGGCCTTGCCGGAGGAGGCGGTGCTGCACCTGTTCGCCGACCGGGTCGAGACCGGCACCCAGCTGCGCTTCGACCCCGCCACCGGCACCGTGCAGGCGACTCGCGGCCGGCGGCTCGGCGCGATCACCCTGAGCCGCGGCCAGGATGCCAAGGCCGCGCCCGAAGACGTCGCCGCGGCGCTTATGGAAGGAGTGCGCGCCCACGGTCTCCAGCTTCTCCCATGGAGCGACGGCGCGCGGGCGCTGCGCCGCCGCGCCGCCTTCGCGCGCCGGGTCGACGACAGCATCGCCGATCTCTCGGACGGGGCGCTCACCGCCGCGCTCGACGAATGGCTGCCGATGCTGGTGGCGGGCAAGCGCGCCCTGCGCGAGATCGACCCGTCGGCCTTGTCCGGCATCCTCGAGGGCCGGCTCGGCTGGGACGGGCACAAGGCGGTCGACCGGCTCGCCCCCCACGCTTTCGAAGCTCCGGCCGGCTCCAGCCACGCCATCGACTATGAGGCCGAGGCCGGCCCCACCGTCGCCGCCCGGCCGCAAGTGTTCTTCGGACTGTCCGTCCACCCGTCGATCGCCGGCGGCACCGTGCCGCTGGTCCTGTCGCTGACCTCGCCCGCCGGGCGGCCGATCCAGACCACCCGCGACCTGCCCGGCTTCTGGGCGGGAAGCTGGGCGGCGGTCGCCAAGGAGATGCGCGGCCGCTATCCGCGCCACCCCTGGCCCGACGATCCGGCCGCGGCCGATCCGACATTGCGCACCAAGAACGCAACCGCACGCCGCCGCGGCAGTTGATTCGCGTGGCGCTCTGCGGCAGGCGGGGCGCACGAAACGAGAAGGCGAAAACGATCATGTCGGCGCGGATTTTCCAGCGGTCCAGAAACGCGATGCAATCGGGCAAGGCCCGCGAGGGCGAGTGGATCCTGCAATTCGAATCGCACAAGCCCCACCGGCCCGATCCGCTGACCGGCTGGTCCGGCGGCGGCGACACCCAGGCCCAGGTGACATTGGGCTTCCCGACCATGGAAGCGGCGCGGGACTATGCCGAGCGCGAGGGCCTTTCCTACCACGTGGTGCCGCCCGCCGAGCGCAAGCTGCGCCTGCAGGCCTACGCCGACAACTTCCGCTAGGGACAGCTTCCGGGACAACGGCTTCACCTGCCGTTCATCGCCCGAGGCAGAGGTTCCGGCCATGCGCCGCCTGCTCCTCGCTTTGCCGCTCCTCCTCCTCGCCGCTGCTTCGGACGAGACTCCGTTCGACCCGAGCGCCGAGACCTTTGCCGATGCCGCGGCCTGCAAGGCGCGGCTGGTCGCGCTCGCCGCCGAGGCCAGGGGCACCGCGCACGACGCGGTGGAAGGTCCCTACCAAGTCGGGTCTGGGGATGTCCGCATCCACAAGGTGCAGGCCGAAGGCTTCGGCCACCGCATCGCCGAACATCGCTGCATGGCCGAGAAATTGAGCAGCCGCAGCTGGACCCACCGAATGGAAGCCGCGGCTCCGGAATTCACCGTCGAATCAGCCGCCGAGACCGCCGCCTGGCTGAAGAAGAGCCCCGGCGAGCAATAACAGCAGCTTCACATCCACCTCGGCGCCTTCGGCGCGCTTGGCGGCAACGAAATCGGCCACCGCGCCCAGCGGCACCCGGTGCACCACGATCTCCTCGCCCGCCACGCCGCCGCCCGGCCCGGTCCGCTCCAGCCCCTCGGCCTTGAGCAGCGTGAAATATTCGGAAGACATGCCGGACGACGCATAGAAGCGCCCAAGGCTGACCACGCGGGCGGCGCGATACCCGGTTTCTTCCTCGAGCTCGCGGATCGCCGCATCTGCGATCGCTTCATTGGCATCCTCGTCGCCGACCAGCCCGGCCGGAAGCTCGATGCAGCGCGCGCCGACCGGCACCCGATATTGCTCCACGAGCAGCACATGATCGTCCGCATCCACCGCCAGGATCACGGCCGCGGTGACATTGCCGGTGCGGGATACATATTCCCATCTGCCGCGCCGTTTGGCGGCAAGGAACCGCCCCTGCCACACCACTTCTTCGGGCAAGGCGGCATCCTCGTCGGGTCCGGCGCTCACAATTCGATCAGCCTGTCCGGTATCTCATTGGGGTTGTCGAGCGTCTTGGGAAGGACTCGGGCGAGCACGGCACCGATCCGCTCCACGGCCTGGGCCATGCCCTCGCCGGGGCGCCCGGCCTTCACCTCCGTGACAAGTGCGGCCATCGCCTCCCCCCACACATCCGGTTCGACCTGGCTGTGGATCGCCTGATCTGCGACGATCTCGGCGCGGTGCTCGGCCAGCGAGACGTAAAGGAGCACACCGGTGCGCCCGGCGGTGCGGTGCTCGGCGGCGACCCGGAACAGCTCCAGCGCCCGGCGCCGCACCCGGCGGTTCTTGGTGCTTGCCGGAGTCAGCGCCATGCGAAGCGGCATCCAGGCCAGCGCGAAACGGACGATCAGGAACACGGTGGCCAAGAGCGCGAACAGCAAGGCCATCGCCGCGCCGCGCGCCAGCACCTCGTTCCAGCCGAGGAACAGCCCAAGTCCCCAATCGATCGCCTCTTGCGGCAGCACCGCGAGCGCGGCCGGCACCAGCAGCATCGCCAGCACCGCATAATGGAGCCCGACATCGTGATACGCGTCGGAGCGCGGCGCCACCACCGTGACGATTTCGCCGTCGCTGCTCCGTTCGGCGAGCGCCACCGCTTGGGTGACGCGGACATGGTCCGCTGGCGAAAAGCGCATCACCATCCCCCCGAAGCCCCGCCGCCGCCGAACGAGCCGCCGCCGCCGCCGCTGAAGCCTCCGCCGCCCCAGCCTCCGCCTCCGCCTCCGCCGCTGCCCCAGCCACCGCCGCCCCAGCCGCTGCTGCCGCCGCCGCCGAAGCCCGGGCCCCAGATGAACACATTGCTCCCCCGCCTCCGATAGCGCCGCCCGCGCCGGCCGCCGCGCAGCATCGGCAGGATCCCGAACATGAAGACGATGCCCCAGAAGATCAGCGGAAAGATCGAGCCCCCGCTGCCCCGGCCGCTGCCGGCGGAGGAGCGCCGCTGCGTTGCGTCGAACTGCTTCACCGCCGCATCGACCCGCGCCTGGGCCTCCTCCGGGGAGGCGCGCAGCTGTCCGGCCAGCGCGTCGGTGCCTGCTACCATTGCGCCGTCAATGTCACCGGCCTTGAGCCGCGGCATCATCTCCCGGTTGATCACCTGGTAGGAGAAGGCGTCGGTCAGGATCGGCTCCAGCCCATATCCTACTTCGATGCGAGGCCCGCGCTGGCCACGGGGGTTGTTGGGAGCGATGAACAGAATCGCGCCATTGCTGACATCGGCAAGGCCGACCCCCCACTCGCGACCCAGCCGATAGCCGTAATCCTCCAGCGGATATCCCTGCAGGTCCGCGATCGTCGCAACCACCAGCTGGCGCTTGGTGTCGCGCTGCAAGGCGTCCAGCTTCGCCTTCAGCTCCGCCTCCACCTGGGGCGACAGCACATTGGCATCGTCGACGACGAAGCCGGTGAACTTCGGGAAGGTCTGCGCCGCCGCCGGCGCCGCGAACAGCAGCGCCAGCGGCAGCAGGAGGGCCTTGAACACCCGCCGCGGCCTAACGACTGGTATTTTCGTCGAAATTGACCTCGGGGGCATTTTCCGCCCCGGGCGTCGTCGCCTGATAGGTCGCCATCGGCTTGGCGCCGTAGATGACATTGGCGCCGATCACCGCCGGGAAGGTGCGGATGGTCGTGTTATAATTCTGCACCGCGCCGTTATAGTCGCGGATGGCGATGGTGACCCGGTTCTCCGAGCTTTCGAGCTGCTGCATCAGAGTCGCGAAATTCTGCTGGCTCTGGAGGTTGGGATAGGCCTCCTGGAGCCGCTGCAGCGGGATGATAGCCTGGCTGAGGCGGCTTTGCGCGTCGGCATAACGCTGCATCGCCGCCGGATCGGTGAGCTGATCGGGCGTCACGGTGACGCGCGTCGCATTGGCGCGCGCTTCGGTGACGCCCACCAGGATCCGCTCTTCGGAGGCGGCGGCACCGCGCACCGTGGCGACGAGGTTGGGGATGAGGTTGGCGCGGCGCTGATAGGCGGCCTGCACATCGGCCCATTTGGCCTTGGCTGCTTCCTCGGCGGTGGGGATCGAATTGACGCCGCAGCCGGCCAGCGAAACCGCGGCGACCGGCACCAGGAACAGGCTCATGAGCGATCGGTTCATTCGTGAAGTCCCCTGCTGTGTGTCGGACGGGAGGTAGGATGTTCAATCCGCCTCCGCAACGGGCGCGGGGCTTTAAATCGCTTGCAGCTTCGCCTATATCACTCGTGCCGGGCTTGCCCGGATATGGCGATAAAGTTTGGCGTATAATAGACGCAGCGGACCCGGGGGCGGTACCCGGCGGCTCCACCACAAGAGCTGAGACCGTACGGGCGGCACGCTTGGGTACCCATTAAAGTACTACTTTGATGGGATTCCTTCCAGCGTGTCGGCCATGTGGGCTCTTCTTCTGATGGGGCCGAACTAGGATCGACGTGTGTTGAAAGGCGCTAGATTTCGCTCGGAATGGGACCACCGCAACGGCCCATTACACAAGTGCCAACGATAACGAAGCACTCGCGATCGCAGCGTAACTGACCCCTCACGGGTAAGGTTACAAAGCTAAAGCGCGGTTGGGCCGCACCGGGCAACAGAAGCGGTTACGGCGGTACGGGGAGCACCGAGCAACAGAAGCTCCCCACTTTCCCATCCCCTGCCCGAAAGGCCCCCTGCCGATGAGCGTCGCCTTTCGCCGCGAAAGCGATGAGGAGCATAAGGAGCCCCGCTTCGAGCTTCCAATTCCGCCCGGCCCCAATCTCGTCACCACGCACGGCCTGACGCTGACCGAGGCGCGCATCGCCGAACTGGAACGCGAAATCGCCGCCGGCCCGGACGAGGCCCGGCTTGCCGACGCTCAGCGCACATTGCGCTACTGGCTGACCCGCCGCGCCACCGCCGAAATAGCGCCGCCGCCGCCCGCCGACGAAGCGGCGTTCGGCAGCCGGGTCGCTTTCCGCCTAGGGGGCAAGGTCCGCACGGTCGACATCGTGGGCGACGACGAGGCGGAGCCCAATGCCGGCCGCATCGCCTTTACCGCCCCGCTCGCCCGCGCGCTGATCGGCGTCGGCGTCGGCGACACCGCCGACTTCGCGGGCAAGGAAGACGCGATCGAAATCCTGGCGATCGAGCCTATACCCATGTGATTGCGCAACGGGCCGCAGCCATGCTCTAGCTGGCGGCCCATTGCTTCGGAGCCGAACCCATGCGTTCCTTTCCCCTTGCCGCCCTTCCCGCCGCCTGCGCGCTGGCCGCCTGCGGCGGCGAGCCGGAAAACATCCAGGAAAAAGCGGAGAACACGTCGCGCATGCTCGAACAGCGCGCTAACGAGATCGAGGCGGAAGCCGCCAACAGCGTCGATGCCGCCGCCGCGCCGCTGGAAAACGAAGCCAATCTGCTGCTCGCCCAGCCGGAGAACGGCGCCGGGGCGACTGAAAACGCCGCCGACGGCACGGTCGGCAATGTGGCCGGCACGCGCGCCCGCTGATACCCGACGAAAGCGACCGCGCGTGAACAGCAGCCTTCGTGCAGCCTGGCTCGACATCAAGGCGAGCTACTGGTTCATTCCCACCCTGCTGACCGCGGCCGCCTTCGGGCTGGCCCTGCTTTCCGTCCATCTCGACCGTTTGTGGGGAGCGCAGTGGCTGGAGGATTTCGCCTGGTACGAAAGCAGCCGCCCGGAAGGCGCGCGCGCCCAGCTTACCGTGATCGCCAGTTCGATGATCGCCATTTCCTCCACGGTGTTCGCGATCACCATCGCCGCCGTGGCTTATGCTTCGGGCAATTACGGGCCGCGCCTGCTCAACAATTTCATGAACGATCGCGGCAATCAAATCTCGCTCGGCGTGTTCGTCGCGACTTTCGTCTACAATTTGCTGATCCTGCGCGCGGTGCGCAATCCGGAGGACCCGGCGGTGCCCGGCGAAAGCGCCGCGGAGGCGGCCACCGCCTTCGTGCCGCAGCTGTCCATGGCCATTTCCAGCCTGTCGGTGCTGATCGCGGTGGGCGTGCTGGTCTATTTCCTCCACCACATCCCGGCCAGCATCCGCATCAACACCGTGCTGGGGGGCATCGGCCGCAGGCTGATCGCCGATCTCGAGCGTCGCTTCCCGGCCGTAGGCGGGCACGAGGAGCCGGAGCAGCCGGAGCGGGGCACGCCGATTGCGGCGCGGCGCGTGGGCTATGTCGAAATCGTCGATTTCACGACGCTCGACCGGATCGCCGGCGAGCGCGGCCTGGTGGTGTCGCTGGCGGTGCGCACCGGCGATTTCATCCACCCGCATCTGCCGGTGCTGTTCGTTTCTTCGGGTGAGGCCGACGAGGAACTAGCCGGCGAACTACTTTCCTGCTTCTCGCTGGGTGATTCGCGCACCCCCACCCAGGATCTCGAGTTCCTGATCGACGAGCTGGTCGAGATCGGCGTGCGCGCCCTGTCGCCGGGCATCAACGATCCCTTCACCGGCATCACCAGCCTGCACTGGCTCGCCGCCGCTTTGTCGCGCCTCGCCGACCGCGACCTTTGGCAAGGACCCGAGCAGCACAGCTACGACCGCAGCCGGGTCCGGCCGGTGTCCGACGGGTTCGACCATTATCTGCGCCGCAGCTTCGGCGGCATGCGCGACTCCTGCGCGGCCGATCAGAAGGCCGCCCTGGTGTACCTCGATTCGCTCGCCGGCGTGGCGATCGGCGCCACCTCCGACGCGCGTCGCCACGCCCTTGCCGCCGAGGCGCGCTTGCTGGTCGCCCAGGCCGAAACCGAATTGCAAGGCCCGGCCATCGAGCAAGTCCGCGCCCGCCTCGCCGAGACGGAAGAGAGGATCGCCGCCCTGATCCGCGGCGGGGCCGCCTGACGCCGACGCCGCGCAGCTTCCCATGCCGCTTTGCCGCCTGTACATCCTGCGGGCACAAGGAGGCTGCTTGATGCCCGCCGCACGGATCCTGACCGCCGCCGCCCTGTTCGCTGCCGCTGCCGGCTGCGAGCGCAGCCAATCGGGGCCACCCGCTCCCGCCAACGCCGCAGCTCCCGCGCCAACCGCGGCGGTTTCCGCTGCGGCGTCTGCCGTTCCGGTGGCGGCGTCCTGGAACCTGCTGTCGAGCGGCGAGGGCAGCGCGCTGGTGCTCGGGCCGGCCAATGCCCCTGCCCTTCGCCTCTTCTGCCCGGCGGGAGGGCGGCAATTGCTGGTCAACATGCCGGCCGCGCGGCCGATCGGCAGCGAAGAACGATTGTCCTTCGGCAGCGGCAGAACCAGCGTGACCCTGGTTGCCGACACGCAAGGGGATGCCGCGCGCGGCGGCGTCAGCGGCACCGGCGAGCTTCCCGCCAACCTCCCCGCGCTCCTCACCGGCCAGCTGACGGCAAGCTACGGCAATCAGGTCAGCGGCCCGCACCCCGCGCCGCCCGCCGACCTTGTCCGCGGCTTCGCCGCCGCATGCCGCGACAAGGCGCAGGCGGCATCGGCACCGCAGGTTGCTCCCACATCCGCCGGCGCCTGCATGGCACAGGAGAGCCGCCGCCTCGACGTCACGCCGCTGCGCGCGGTCGGCACCGAACCCTTCTGGACGGCGCGCATCGACGGCCGCTGCGTCACCTATTCGCACCCGGAGGACCAGAAGGGCACGCGCGTCTGGACTCGCTACACGGCCGGTGCCGGCGGCGGCGGGACCTGGTCGGGCATGCTCGCCGGCCAGCCGTTCGAACTGGTGCTCAGCCCCAGGCCCGGCTGCTCGGACGGCATGTCGGACCGCCGCTACCCGCTTGCCGCCTCCTTGCGAGTAGCGGGCGAGCGGCGCAGCGGCTGCGCCGCGCCGCTTTAGCAATTCCTCCCGTCACGCATCGAGGGGCGCGGCGTCCTCCAGCCGGATCTCGCCCTCATCCTCGCCGTCCCAATAATGGAGCCGTTGCGCCCGCACCCGGATCAGCGTCAGGCCCGGCGTCTCGATCCCGTCTTCGAACCAGCGGTCGAGGTCCGGTGTCCAATGCTCCGCGAAGACCGCCTTGTCGCGGATCAGCTCGGCTTTGCCCTCGATTGTGACGAACAAGGGCCGCATCCCCAGCATCCCGGCCTTGGCCTGGTAGGAAAGGCCGACATTGGCGTCCCGTTCGATGTCGGCGATGGTGCGGGCGTCGCCGCGGCTGAAGAACCAGCTGTTGCCGTCATAATCGACCTGGCGGTTGTTGCTCATCGGCCGGCCGGCGATCGCGCCGCTTTGAGTGCGGGTGGACAGGATCGCGAAATCCAGGTCCTTCATCTTCTCCGCCAGAGCGGAAAGGTCGGCTTTGTTCACGGCGCTTGGCCTCCTGATCCATGTTAGTGCCCGCTGAACGCGGGCCGGGGGAGGAAGGGTTCATGGCCCCCGCCGCCCGTGCCACCGCGCCCTTGCAACCTTTGGCGCAGGGCCTAAAAGCGCGCTCCAACAGGAGCCGCCATGCACCGCAACCCGTCCCGCCCCTTGTCGCCCCACCTGTCCATCTGGAAATGGGGACCGCACATGCTGGTCTCGATCCTGAACCGGGTGACCGGTGCCGGCGTCGCCACCGTGGGCGCGATCGTCCTGGTGTGGTGGCTGGTAGCGGCGGCGAGCGGGCAGGAAGCCTATGACGGCTTCACCGGCTGGGCGACGAGCTGGATCGGCATCGTGATCGGCGTCGGCCTGTCCTGGGCCTTTTTCATGCACACGCTGGGCGGCCTGCGCCACCTGGTCATGGACATCGGGGCGGGCTTCGAGCTCAACACCAACAAATTCTGGGCCAACATGACGATCCTGGGCTCGATCCTCCTCACCGCCTTGTTCTGGTTCCTGATCCTGGGGGTGAAGTGATGACCATGGAAACCCCCATCGCCCGCGTCCGCGGCCTCGGCTCCGCCCGTTCGGGCGCCCACCATTGGTGGCTGGAGCGGATGACCTCGGTGGCCCTCCTCGTCCTGTTCGTGTGGCTGATCGCGTCGATCCTGCGCCTGCCCGATCTGTCCTACGGCACGATGCGCGAGTGGCTCGCCGATCCGCTCGCCGCCGTGCCGATGCTGCTGCTCGTCGCGGTCACCTTCTGGCACGCCAAGATGGGCCTCCAGGTGATCATCGAGGATTATGTCCACGAAGCCGGCACCAAGGCGTTCGCCATACTGGCGCTGAACTTCTTCGCGTTCGCCGGCGCCGGCCTCGCGCTTTTCGCGGTGCTCAAGATCGCCTTCGCCGCGACCGGCGGCGGCGGCGCGGCGGCCTAGGCCTCAAGCCCGCTTCGGCACCAGCACCAGGGTTCGCCCTTCGACGCGCCAGCTCTCCAGCTTGGAGAGGAAGTTCATGCCGATGATGTCGACATCGCCGAGCCCCGGGGCGATGATGATCCTGAGCTCGCGCGCGGTGATCGACCCCAGGCGCAGATCGTCCAGCGTCCCCGTCTCGGCCTTGGCGACGCCGTTGGCGGTGCGCAGCAGCACCGGCGCGAGCCCGGCGCGCGCCTCCACCGCGGCGGCGGCGGCGGTCTTGTCGGAAATGGTGGTCATGGTGGCGCCGCTGTCGATCAGCATCCGCCGCTCGACGCCGTTGAGCTTTGCCCGCGCCCAGAAATGCCCGTCCGCCGCCATCCGGATCCGCACCTCGCGCCCCACCACTTCTTGCTTGTCGAGGCCGAGGCTCGCCATCACGCCGGCGAGCTGCGGCTGATAGGGCGCCTGCTGCATCAGGATGAAGATGAAGAATCCGAGCAGCGCCAGCGACACCGCGAACCGCACCAGGCGCCCGACGAACGGCAGCCGCGACAGCACCATCAGCAACAACGCCGCCCCCAGCGCATAAAGCGCCATCTGCTGCCATTCGGGGGAGATGGTGGTGGGCATGGGATCGGCGCTCGCGTGGATGAGCCCCTGATCTAGGAAGTGCGGGGGCGATCGGGGAGGGGGACAATCATGCAACCGTCCCATTCACGCTGCTCCGGCCGCCGCGCCCGCACACGCCACCGGGCGGCACTACCGCTCGAGCAGCTCCTGCTGGCGGCGCAGCTCCGCGGCGAGAGGCGCAAAGGTTTCGCGCGTGCCGTCGGGGCGCGGCGGACCCCATAGCCCGAACGGCCGGTGGTGCCCGTCGTCCCAGCCGGGGAAGCTGAGGATCGGATACAGGCAGACGCCGTCCACCCGCGCGCCGCGGCGGATCGCGTCGCGCACTTCGTCGCAGACATAATGGAGCCAGGCCGCCCGCGCCGATCCTTCCCCGCCGGTTTCGGTGATCAGCAGCGGCCGTCCGTAGCGGTGGTAAGTTTCCACCAGCATGTCCGACAGCGGCCGGTAATCGTGGCGGCCGAAGGGAATGGTGGAGCCGTTCAGATACCATTGATTGTCCGAATAGTAATTCACCCCCACCCAATCCAGCCAGTCCGGCGAGCCGCCGAGCTCGGGCGCGGCGCGGCCGCTCAGCAGGTCGTAGCTATGATATTGGCTGAGCCGCTTGGCCTCAGCTTCCCCGGCGTCGGCGGGCGTTTGCGGGACGACGTTGATCAGCGGCTCGGCCCAGATGAAGCGGCAGTCCGGATCGGCCTCGCGCATCGCCCGCATGCCGGCGATGGCGGTGGCGGCGAGGTGGCGGCTCAGCCGGCCGTCCTCCGCCCCGGGCACGCCGATCGGCGGAAAGACGCCGTTGTTGGCTGCCCAGGCGAGAAAGGCCATTTCGTTCAAGGGACAGACGATCGCCGCAATGCCCGTCACCTCGCGGTGCAGCCGCACCGCCGCCGCCGCGAAACGGGCGAAGGCGGCGGTGAACTCGGCGCTTCCCTGGTCGAGATGGTCGGGCGAGCCGTAGTGGAACAGGTCCCACAGCACCTGCACGCCGCTGTCCGCGGCCGCTTCCAGCATCGGCAGCCAGCTCGACCAGTCGTAGCGCCCCGGCTCCCGCTCGATCAGGTGCCAGCGCAGCCCGTCGCGCACGGTCAGCAGCCCGTGCTCCGCGCAGCGGCGATAGTCGTCGCGGACCAGCCGGTCGTGCCCGGTGGCGGCGGCGAGATCCAGCCGCACGCCGTCGCTGCACCGCCGATGCGACGAGCATTCGAAGCCCGCCATATAGAAGCTCTTGAAGGGAGTATCGGCCATGACCGCAGGCAATTCCTGACGCCCAAGGAGGTTGCAGCGGCCTGAGAATTTCGCAGGCCCCGCACCGGCGGCGCCAGGCGCGCCCCGCCCGCGAAGGAGCGATCATCCGCGATATTCTGCTTTACCGAGCAATGCCGTAGGCGGCTACACGCTAGTCGAAGCCTTTGATTAGAACCGATTTGACAGGATTAGCCGGGTTGACGCGCGAAAAGGCTGATGCGAGCTTGAATGTCCAAGCATGGGCTTGGGAAGGCTGCGTAGCTTCGCAATATAAGGGGATGTATATAATGAAATCCACTCGTTCAGAGCTTCCGACGCTGGACTCGGGTGCGGCCATCTACGGTGGCGGCGACTCAGTTACGGGTATGGCGTGCGTCATCGTTAACATCATCATTTTCTGGTAAGACGTCGCGGCGTTTCATCGAACGGGAAAGCTCACGCTTTCCCGTTTTCGGCATGGAAGATATTTAAATGACGCTGTACCCGATGCGGCAACAGACAAGCGATTGGGCCGCTGCTTTTTCGGACGAGGTTCTCGGCACGGAGGCCCACACCGGCTTTAGTGACTTCGCTTTTTCCGACGGTTACCACAGCATCGGCTTCGATCGCTCGGCCGCGGCCGATCGTTTCAAGCATGGAGCGCCGATATTACTCGACCGAATCATCGCCGAGCTACCGGACCTGTCGGAAGAACTTGCCGCCGCGGTGCAGGCGGGCGACAACCGTTTCACTGCGGCGATCAGCGAGTTGAGCTGGCTGATTGCCCACCGCAACCACGCTTATGTGTCGTGCCAGATCACCGCCCGGCGCCGTGCCTACACGGTTGCGCAGCCGGTGTTTATCTGGATGCGCAATATCGACCGGCGTCCGCTCCGCCTGCGCCGGCTGTCGCTGGACCGCCCGTTCGAGGAGTGCGGAGCGCTCGACTTTGAAAAGGCGCAGGAAATCACCATCGCCGCCGGAGACGCCCTGTTCGTGAACGGCTTCGAAGAAATCATATGGTTCGAAGAGAGCGGCGTATCCTTGATAAGCGTGGGCACCCTGCCGCTCGGCGCCTATGAGGCGGCCTACGATTCCGCCACCGGCGCCCGGGTCGGCCTGTTCTCAACCGATTTGCGGCTGTCTTCGGCTGAAGTCGTCCTGCGGACCTTCGGTGCGGCGGGCTGGGCCGGTGCGGGCGATCTGGCCCGCGCCTGTGCCGCTCACCCGGTGAAGGAATTGCGGTGGGGAGCGCTGAACTACGCCTGGCGCAGCGACCTGCCCGGGCTTGCCGCTCTTCTTGCCGATCTCACCGCCGATCCGGACCCCGGCATCCGCGCCCTTGCCGGCAGCTGCCTTGCGCAGCTGCAGCAAGAAGTGGCCGCCTGAAGGAGTTTTATCTGATGCGAATGGAAGCCATCGGGCCTCAGCCCACCATCGGCCTTGCGGATTTCGTGGCGCTTGCCGACCGCACATACCACCCCGACCGGCCGGGCAGCGCCTGGGAGCTGCGCCACGCCCTCATCGGCCTCGCCAGCGATCCCACCTGGCTCCTGTCGCTGATCCTGGAGCGGCAGACCAGCCGGATGAACTCGGCCTGGGCACGCGAGCAGCCCTCCTATTTCATTCTCCACACCTCCACCCATTTCGCGCTTCGTGCCAATGTCTGGCTGCCGGAGCGCCGCAACAGCAGCATGGATATTCTGGAGAACGCGGCCTTTTCCTACGATTATCCGCACGATCATAATTTCGACATCCTCACCGCCACCTGCATCGGCCCCGGCTACGACACCGACGCGTATGAATATGGGGATATCCCCACGGACGTGGCGGTGGGCGATCACATCCCCGTGAAGCCGCTCGGCCGCCACCGGCTCGTCCCCAACACCGTCTTCTTCTATGAGGCATGCCGCGATGTGCACACGCAATTGCCGGTCGAGGATATCACCGTCACCTTGAATTTCCTGCCGTTGCGCAAGGTCAATTATGCGCGGCCCCAGCTGATCTTCGAGTGCGTGGATCCGCATACCTTGAAGGTGATGGGCGTGCCCTTGAGCCCCGAAGGCCGGCAAATGAGCGCGATGCGCATCATGGCGAAGCTGGCGCAGGGTCGGCCCGAGATTGCTTCCGGCATAGCGAGCGTCGCGGGCGACCACGCCAACCCCCGGGTTTCCGATTATGCCGCGCGGCTTCGGGATCTGGTGGGCATGGATTCGTCCGCCGTTCATGCGGGGATCGTCAAGGAAATCGACCAGGGCAATGTAGCCTTGAAATACCATGAGGTGGCCAAAGTCGCGCGGGCGGGCCGGTACTAGGCCGCCTTCGATCGGCAGCGGGTATTGCGGCCCGGTCGAACCAGCGCGCGATCGCGCCGCTCAGCCGAGGCCCGCACGATGGCGGCCGTGGTGGAGCGCGCAGTGGGAGCTAGCCGCGCTGCCCCAGCCGCGCCGCATCCCGCTCCAGCGCCGCGAGGCACGCCTCGCCCCCGTCCATGGTCGCCACCTCATGCACCGCTACCAGCCGCAGCTTCAAGGCAAGCGCCGCCCCGTCCGGCGCCGGCGCCGCGAGCAGCCGCCGCAGCGCCCCCTCCATCGCCTCGCACCGCCGATCATAGCCCGCCTGCCGAGCCTCCTGCGCCGCAAAGCTCCCACCCCGCCCCGCCTCCTCAAACCCCCGCACCTCCGCCTCCGCGGCGCGGAAGGCGGCAAGGGCCTCGGTCCAGCCAAGTTCCTCCCCGGAACTGGGAGGGGGACCATTCGAAGAATATTGAAGGGTCCCACGCCCGAAGAATGTCGACATCGAACTTGACCGACAGGACCAGTATCGCGCGGCGGGCGCTCTTTGGTACAGGATTGTGGTCGATGCCTTGGGAGATGCTCTTCACCCAGAGCGCCGAGCAGAGACATTCGCTGCTGCGCCAGCGGTATGGTGCGCGATCGGGGCGTTGGGCCATGGTGTCTTGGAAGAAGTGCTCGGTGAGGATTTGGAGGCGGATGTAGACGCACGGACTTTGGAGGACGCATTCTCGGCTGCAGCAGCATCTATTCTATCGCCAGTAAATTGGAGACGCCAAGGCCATTGGCTCAGGGTTGGGGCCAAGAGGAGTTCATCCGGAGCCGTAACCCTCGGAGGGCCGAAAGAAACGGGATCCCTTATTTTCAAGGGGCTCAAAGAGGGAGTTCTTTCCGAATTTGAAACGGCGGCTGATCAATGACCAACCGCCGCTCCAAAACTCCTGGGCGCTGCACGACCTACCTTGGCCGGAGACGTGCGGGCGCCCTTCCTGACGGAAGGAGGTGCGCCATGTGGTACATGGCCCGGACAACAACGGTGTGCTGATGCCGGAAGCAAGGCGTTTTGGACGCTCTGCTTCCGGCCTCTCTAGCCTCGGAACCCTAATCAGTCACCATCTAACATCGGAGGCCACGATGGCCGTCATCCTTGTCACGTACGACCTCAAGCAGCCCGGTCGAGATTACAAGCCGCTGCACGACTACCTGAAGACGTACACGTATTGCAAAGATCTTGAATCCGTTTGGCTTTTATATACTTCGGCAGGCACGGAGAGGATCAGAGACGATCTGAACCGACTGATTGACAGCAACGATAAAACGTTTGTTGTTAGGCTTCAGCGTGATTGGAACAGCCGGGCATTCGGTTGTGCAAATTGGCTTAACGCTACTGATCGCAACTGGTAGCATCGCGACGCTCGTTGAGGGGATGCCCCCTCAACGAGCAAGTTGCGTCAAACATTCGTCGTGCCTGGCGGAGACCAGCGCCTTCGCCATTCGCTCTTGGTCCCGGCTTTTAATAGATGATGCCGTTGGTGCCGACCAATGCCAACCACCCCTCACGGCCAGCGCCGTCTGCCCCGGGTTCACCCTAACATCCCCGAGCGCAAATTCTGGAAGCGCCTAAATGAGCGCGCGGGCGCGCCTTCGGAATTCTGCGGTTACTCCGTCTCAACTGACCGCACCGCCTCAAGAACCGTCGGCAGCGCCGCCTCGGAGAGCGCGATAACGCCGCCGCTTTTTTCCCCGATCCGCCGCGGCTGGGCGCCGCTATTGTCGTAGATCCACGCTTCGTCGGCTTGTCCAAGAAACCAGGGAAACTGCTCCAGGGAGCGGGCGTAGCGCGCGCGTATCTTGTCTTCAGGAACGTCGTGGCCGCCCTTGCGAACGCGTTTGCGGACCCGCTCGATGTTGCGCTCCGGCGTGTCCAGCACGACGTAAACCAGCCAGAAGGCGAAGCCGAGGCCCTTGGCCTTGGTCACCAGCCGCCGGTATTTGGGCGTGGAAAGCACCTTCTCGACGCCGACGCTCTTGTGAACGTCGATCGAGCTTTCCAGCCAGGCTTCGATGCGCTGCACCGCCGCCCGGTTCGAGTCGAGCAGCGGGAGGTCCTCAACCTGCTGGATGCGCGCGGTGAGCAGATCAGGGTTCACGATCCAGATGGTTCGTCCGGACTGTTCGATCTCGGTGTCGGTGTAGGACGTGCTCTTGCCCGACCCGTTGGGGCCGGCGACGATCAGGAAGACCGGGCGATCAGCCTTTGGCGGGGGCACTGTCGGGCGAGCCGGTGACGCGCTTGTTCTCCGCCCGCGCCTTTTTCACGTTGGCGCCGAACGCCCTGGTGAAATCCCTGCCGAAGGAGTCGCTTTCGGTGCTCACCGTGCGGACGCTGACGAACCTGCCGTCCTTTGTGACGCGTTTGAACTTGACCTTGCTCGTTTTCGCGTCAGTTTCGCGAGGCGTGGCAGCGTCCAGCTTTCTGAAAACGACTTTGTCCATGGGCACCTTCCGTGAACCTATATAACGCCGGATCGGCTGGAAAGAAGCCGCCGCGAGCAACCGCGCTCACCTAACCCCACCCTTGCTTCCGCGAGCCCGCGCGACCAAACCATTGCGGGGATTGCCCTTCCCAAGGTGCCCGCAAAGTACCACTTTGTGGGGATCGTGTTCACGCCTTCCGCCTGCAACCTTTCCGTGGTGACAACGCCGTGACGAAGGACGCCTTCGCTGCCTTCGCCGCGTTGCTGCTGGCGGGTTGTGCCACGGCGCCCGGCGATCCTGCCGTCCGTGCCCCAGAGCCGCCGCCCGCGCCGCCCTCCGGACAAAGCTCCGTCATCGCCGC
The DNA here is from genome assembly GCA_035644835.1 of Allosphingosinicella sp. Taxonomy (GTDB): domain Bacteria; phylum Pseudomonadota; class Alphaproteobacteria; order Sphingomonadales; family Sphingomonadaceae; genus Allosphingosinicella. Next base: position 25,894 of record DASQNR010000016.1, read on the forward strand.
CGCCGCGGCGCGACCGGGCTTTGCCGGGGCGTGGTCGGAGGGCGATGTTCTGGTCCTTGCCTTCGATCCGGCGGGCTATCCGGACGCGCGAAGCCTTGCCGGCGCGCGCGTCCGGGTGGTGCCGGTGCGCTTCGCCTTGCCGGAGCTCGAGGCGGCGCGGCAGCGCACCGTCCGCCTGCTTGAAGCGAAACCCGGGCTCGGCATGTTTGCGGTCACCGTCGACAAGCCTGGCAACCGCGTGCAGGTGGAGGCGGCGGAGATCATCGGCAGTCCGGGCTCGAAATGCCTCGCGGCCGGCACGTTGCCGCCGCAGGATCCGGTAAACGGCGTTCCGGTCGCGAACGCGGCCGCGTGCACAGGGCCCACGCGCTGACGTCTCCAAAGGATATTGGAGATAGGCGACGCCCGGCGCTTCCCTGACCGGAGCTACCTCCCCCGCCCAAAGGCCACCCTTGCATCGCCCCGCCCAAAGCCTAAAAGCGCGGCCAAACCGCCCGTGCGGGCGCGCCCCTTGCCTGGGGCCCCCGCTAAGTACCACTGAGTGGGGATAATTTTATGGCTTCGACGCCCTCCGCCTACAAGATCATCGACCATGTGTACGACGTCGTCGTCGTCGGCGCCGGGGGCTCGGGGCTGCGGGCGACGATGGGGGCGGCGGAGAAGGGCTTGAAGACCGCCTGCATCACCAAGGTGTTCCCCACCCGCTCGCACACGGTCGCGGCGCAGGGCGGGATCGCCGCTTCGCTCGGCAATATGGGCGCGGACCATTGGACCTGGCACATGTACGACACCGTCAAGGGCTCGGACTGGCTGGGCGACCAGGACGCGATCGAGTATCTGTGCCGTGAAGCGCCGGCCGCGGTCTACGAGCTTGAGCATTTCGGCGTGCCGTTCAGCCGCACCGAGGAAGGGCGGATCTACCAGCGCGCGTTCGGCGGCATGATGCAGAATATGGGCGCCGGGCCGCCCGCCCAGCGCACCTGCGCCGCCGCCGACCGGACGGGGCACGCCATGCTCCACGCGCTCTACCAGCAGAGCCTGAAATATGACGCGGACTTCTACATCGAATATTTCGCGCTCGATCTGATCATGGAAGGCGGCGAGTGCCGGGGCGTCATTGCCTTGTGCCTGGAGGACGGGTCGATCCACCGCTTCCGCGCCCATGCGGTGGTGCTGGCGACCGGCGGCTACGGCCGGGCCTATTTCACGGCCACCTCCGCCCACACCTGCACCGGCGACGGCAATGCCATGGTGCTGCGCGCCGGCCTGCCGCTGCAGGACATGGAATTCGTCCAGTTCCACCCGACCGGCATCTACGGCGCGGGCGTGCTGATCACCGAAGGCGCGCGCGGCGAGGGCGGCTACCTGACCAATTCGGAAGGCGAGCGCTTCATGGAGCGCTATGCCCCGTCGGCCAAGGATTTGGCCAGCCGCGATGTCGTGTCACGCTCGATGGCGATGGAAATCCGCGAAGGCCGCGGCGTCGGCAAGGAAAAGGACCATATCTACCTTCACCTCGACCATATCGACGCCAACATCCTGGCCGAGCGCCTCCCCGGCATCACCGAGACCGGCAAGGTGTTCGCCGGCGTCGACCTGACCCGCCAGCCGCTGCCGGTGGTGCCGACGGTGCACTACAATATGGGCGGCATCCCGACCAACTTCCACGGGGAGGTGGTGACCCTTCGCGACGGCAATCCGGACAGCGTCGTCCCCGGCCTGTTCGCGGTCGGCGAGGCGGCCTGCGTCTCCGTGCACGGCGCCAACCGCCTCGGCTCCAACAGCCTGATCGATCTCGTCGTGTTCGGCCGCGCCGTCGGCCATCGGGTCGGCGACACGATCAAGCCGGGCACCGCCTTGCCGCCGCTCCCCAAGGGTTCGGACGAGATGGCGATCGGGCGGCTCGACCATTTCCGCTACGCCAAGGGCGGCAGCCCGACCTCGGAAATCCGCAACCGCATGCAGCGCACGATGCAGGCCGACTGCGCGGTGTTCCGCGCCGAGGAGAGCCTCGCCGAGGGGCAGAAGAGGATCGACGAGGTCTACCGGCAGATGGCCGACATCTCCGTCACCGACCGCAGCCTGATCTGGAACACCGACCTTGTCGAGACGATGGAGCTCGACAACCTCATCGGCCAGGCGGTGGTGACGATGCACTCGGCCGCCAACCGCAAGGAAAGCCGCGGTGCCCACATGCACGAGGATTATCCGAACCGCGACGACGCCAATTGGCTCAAGCACACGATCAGCTGGTTCGACGGCTGGGGCGGCAAGGGCGGCGGGGTCAAGATCGACTACCGCCCGGTCCACGAATATACGCTGACCGACGAGATCGACTACATCCAGCCCAAGGCGCGGGTGTACTAGAGGTGAAGCTGAGTGAGTTCATCACTGAGACGCTGACTGAGATCCTAGCGGGCGTGGGACAAGCGGCGAAGAACCATAAGACGGCGCTGTTTGGCGGTTTCATCTGCCCCTTGGCAGCCTCCGATGAACGAGATACGAGCAGGCTTCCGCTTCGCGACGTGGAATTTGACGTAGCGGTGACTGTTGAGAGTGCCCGCTCCGGTAGCAAGAGCGGCGGAACAAACATCCGGGTGATAGAGGCAAGTCTCTCAACCGACTCATCGGAGAAGACGGTTGGCGAGAGCCGCGTCAAATTCTCTGTTCCGGTGTCTATGCCTTCAACGCGGATCGAAGACGCTTAAGCCTGTTCAGCACGGCTGAAACTTAACCCGCCACCGCCTCCAGCGCTTCGCGCACCTGGGCCATGTCGGCGGCGAAGCTGTCCGCCAGAGCCTCGTCCGACATGGCGGCGCGCTCCGTCACCATCGGCATGGAGAGGCCGACGCGCAGAGTCGCGCCCCAGCGGCCGTCGGCGCGGCGCACGCATTTCACCGGCTGCCCGAGGCGGACATTGTGGGCGAGCAGCGCCTTGTGCCAACCCACCGCGTCGTCGAAATCGGCGCCGGTGCCGAAGCCGGAGAGATCGAGGGTCGAGAGGGTGCGCATCTCCACCGGGTGGGTGTCGGCGGTTTCCTTCTGACCCGGCGGATAGGGCGCGACGCGGCGGGCCGGGGTTTTATCGACGATGTGGTCGCGCACCGCCTGGTGAAAGGCAAGGATGACGCGGCTGACCTCGCCCAGCGACAGGCGCTGAAACCGATCGAGCTCGAAGATCGAAGCTTCGAGGCGGAGCAGCAGGCCCGGATTGGCGCTGTCCTCCAGCACATCGCGGCCCGGCCAGCCGATCGGCCACTCGGCGCGGCGGAAGACGGTGGCGAGGCCGGCGGCAAGCGGCGGGGCGCGGTTGCGCAAGGCCGGCGGCAGGATCGCGAAGCCGCTGAACGGCGGGCCGCCCATGAATTTGGAGCCGGTCAGGAACACGATGGCATCGCGGGCGAGATATTCGGCGATCGCCGGTGAGGTGATCCGTGCCTGGCAGGCATCGACCACGAACGTCATGTGCTCGCCGTAGCGCTCGCGCAGCCGATCCATGTCGCCCAGCGAAGGCAGGATGAGGCCGGTCTTGGAGCCGTGGACGATGTGCACCAGCACATGCCGCCCGGCCGCCGCGGCGGCGACCAGAGCCTCGTCCATTGCCGCCGCGATAGTGCCGGAGGTCTGCGCCCGGCCTTCCTCGTCGCGCACCGGGATGTCGATCATCTCGACGTGGCTGTCGCCGAGACCCGCCACCGGCGCGCCGGGCGTTACCGCGAGACCCAGCGCCGTTTCGTTGGCGAAATACCGGCCGAAGGCGGAGTGGATGCAGCCGCTGCCGACCTCGTCGGCGCCGAGCAGGATGTTGTGCGTACCGCCCGCGCCCCTCCCACGCACCGCCGCCAGCGCGACATATTCAAGATCGGTGCCCGAGGGCGCGAAGACGATGTCGGCCGCGTCCGGCAGCCGGTAAGCGGATCGCAGACGCCCGCGCAACGCCTCCAGCGCCTCGCCATAATCGCCTGCCGAGAGCCGCGCGCCGAACCCGGCCGCCACCTCCTCGGCATGGGCGAAGGCCGCAGCCGAAATGTCGTTGGCGGTGGAGGAGGCGTAAGCGAGCAGGAGGCTCGGCCGCGGCGCCGAATGGTAGCGGTTGAGGCCGGTCGCCGGATCGAGCAGGATCCTGGCGTCGCCCCCCATTGTCATCAAAGCGGCCGCGCTCACCTTCGACATCGGCTTCCTATTCCAAAAGACAACAAGGCGGTCTTGATAACCCCGGTCTTGGCGCGCGACTAGGACGGCATTATGTCCGGGGCGCCGGCGCCGTCCCTGCGCGCCCCTTCAAGGCCTTTCCCGCGTGCCCGAGACGATCCGACCGCTTAATATTCCCCAGGCCGCGAAGGAGCGCCTGCGCATCCTGTACATCGCCAAGCACGCCTTGTGGGAGGGCGGCCTCCACCCTGACGACGGCAACCACGCGCTTTACCATGTGGAGGTGCGCGAGATCTTGAAGGGGCTCGGCCTCAATCTGACGCTCGCCGACCGCTACGAGGCGCTGTTCGACAAGCCGGACGTGGACTTCGTTTTCCCGCTCCTCAACCGCGGCGGCTTCTTGAACAGCGAGATGATGCTGCCGCTGCTATGCACCCGCCACGGCCTGCCCTTCCTCGGCGCCAGCCCGATCCTGCGCGGCGTTTCGGACGATAAGCATTTCACCAAGATGGCCGCGGCGGCCCGCGGCGTGCCGACGGCGCCCTGGACGATCTACCGGCGCGGCGCTCCCGTCGATCAGGCGCGTTGCCCGGCCGGCGCGCGGATGGTGGTCAAGCCCAACGCCTCCTCGGCGAGCTGGGGGGTACAGGACGCGCACGACTGGGCCGGGGTCGAGGCCGCCGTCGCCGACATCCACAGCCAGCGCCACGATGCCATTGTCGAGCCGTTCCTGAACGGCAGCGATGTGGAAGTGCCAGTGGTGACCATCGACGGCAAGCCCACCATCCTGCCGATGGTGATGTTCGAGCAGGCCGATCCGTCGCACCTTCGCACCTATTACGAAAAGCGCGACCTCATCGACCGGTCGCAAAAGTACGAGCTGGTCAGCTTCGACGACGCGCGGTGGACGCCGGTGATCGAGGATTACACCCGCCGCATGGCGGAGGAGTTCCGGCCGTTCGACTATGGCCGCTTCGAGTTCCGGCTCGACCGCGAGGGCGGCAGCGTCCAGTTTCTCGAGGTCAATCTGAACGCCAATCTGTGGTCGCAGAAGGTCTATGGCCGCTCCGCCAGGCTGGCCGGGTGGACGCAGGAGCAGCTCATCGAGACGATCGTCGCGGAGAGCCTGGCGCGGCACGGCCTGCTCTGACGCACGCATTGTTGCCGCGCTCCCCAATTCCTATTTTCGGTCCGGGCGGAAATCGTTGAGACCGGCCGGATGAGCCGCTAAGCGGGCGGCGAGCAAAGGATTGTGACGATGGCCGAATTCGCCCTCCCCAAGAACAGCAAGATCAAGCCGCGCGGCCGTGACCACCGCTACGAGGGCGCAGCCGGCGCGCGCGTCAAGCGCTTCAGGATCTACCGCTACGATCCCGAAACGGGCGAAAACCCGCGCTACGATACGTTCGAGCTCGATCTCGACGACACCGGCCCGATGCTTCTCGACGCGCTTTTGAAGATCAAGAGCGAGGTCGACCCCACCCTCACCTTCCGCCGCTCCTGCCGCGAGGGCATTTGCGGCTCGTGCTCGATGAACATCAACGGCCGCAACGGCCTCGCCTGCACCACCGCCATCGAGGATTATAAGGGCGAGGTGCGCCTCACCCCGCTGCCGCACATGGATGTGGTGAAGGATCTGGTGCCGGACTTCACGCACTTCTTTGCCCAATATGCCTCGATCGAGCCGTGGCTGAAGACCAAGACTCCCGATCCGTCTGGCAAGGAGCGGCTGCAGTCGCCGGAGGACCGCGCCAAGCTCGACGGCCTTTACGAGTGCATCCTGTGCGCCTGCTGCTCCTCCTCCTGCCCGAGCTATTGGTGGAATTCGGACCGGTTCCTGGGCCCGGCGATCCTGCTCCAGGCCTATCGCTGGCTGGCCGACAGTCGTGACGAGCTGACCGGCGAGCGGCTCGACGAGCTGGAAGATCCCTTCCGCCTCTATCGCTGCCACACGATCATGAACTGCGCCAATGTCTGCCCCAAGGGGCTGAACCCCGCCAAGGCGATCGCCGAGACCAAGAAGATGCTGGTGGAGCGGGCGGTTTGACCGGGCGGTGAGCGAACGCTCCATCCACCCGCTCATCCACCACGCCCCCGATCCCGACCATCCCGGCTGGTGGACCTGGGACCTGCCGGACGGCGACCGCTACAACGCCACCATCGGCAAGCTCCTCGTCCGGGGCGAGGGCGACGGGCGCGCGCGGTGCCGCATCTTCCCTGGCAAGCTGCAGAGTAATTTGGGCGAAGTCGCGCATGGCGGCGCGATCCTGACCTTTATCGACATGGCGCTGTTCGCCGGCGGCTATGCGGCGGGCGGCAATATCGGCCCAGCCGTAACCCAGGACCTCTCCTGCCACTTCCTCTCCGCCGCGAAGCTCGGTGTGCCGCTGGATTGCGCGGTGGAGGTGCTGCGGGAGAGCAAGCGCATGGTCTCGTTGCGCGGCATCGTCGAGCAGGAGGGCGAGATCGTCGCCTCCTGGACGGGCACCTTGCGCAAACTGAGCCGGGCGTGACCGCGCTTGCGCAGCGCTACGAGGCGCTGCTCGCGGCGGGCGAATTGCGCGAGGACCGGGACCAGCGCGCAGCGGTGGCGGTGCTCGACCGCCTTGCGGCTGAGCTTGGCGAGCGGCCGAAACGGGGTCTTCTTGCCCGGCTCCGCCGCAAGAGCGCCCCGGCGCCGCGCAGCGTCTACATGTGGGGCGGCGTCGGGCGCGGAAAGTCCATGCTGATGGACCTCGCTTATTCCCAAATCGCGATCGAGCCGAAGCGGCGCGTCCATTTCCACGAATTCATGCTGGAAGTGCACGGGCGGCTGCGCGGCGAGCGCGCCAAGGAGGCCGGCGACCCGATCCCGCCGGTGGCACGCGCCATCGCCGCCGAGGCGCGGCTGCTCGCTTTCGACGAAATGGTGATCAACAACAGCGCCGACGCGATGATCCTGTCGCGGCTGTTCGCGCAGTTGCTCACAGACGGCGTGACGGTGATCATCACCTCCAACCGGCCGCCGCGCGACCTCTACCTTGGTGGCCTCAACCGGGAGCTGTTCCTGCCCTTCATCGCCCTGGTGGAGCGGGAGCTGGATGTGGTGCCGCTCAATGGACCCACCGATTACCGGCTGGAGCGGCTTGGCGGATATCCGACCTGGTATGTGCCCAACGGCGAGGCCGCGACCCGGGCGCTTTCCGCCGCTTTCTTCCGCCTCACCGACTATCCGCCCGAGGATCGCGCCCATGTCCCCGCCGAGGACATCCCCGTCGCCGGCGGCCGCACGCTGCACGTGCCCAAGAGCCTCAAGGGCGTCGCCGTTTTCTCCTTCAAGCGGCTGTGCGGCGAGGCGCGGGGCGCGGCCGACTATCTTGCCGTCGCGCGCCGCTACCACAGCGTGATCATCGTCGGCATCCCCGGCATGGGGCCCGAAAATCGCAACGAGGCGGCGCGCTTCGTCACCCTCATCGACGCCTTGTACGAGCACAAGGTGAAGCTGCTCGCCGCCGCCGACGCGGAACCGCACCGGCTTTACGAGGCGGGCGACGGCGCCTTCGAGTTCGAACGCACGGCTTCGCGCCTGCTGGAGATGCAGTCCGCCGCCTATCTCGCCGCCGGGCATGGCGAGGAGAGCTGAGGCGGGAAAAATCGCAGGTCCAGCGGTTGCCCCTCCGCCGCCACGGGTCTAAGCGGGCGCCACATTGGCGGCCGCTCCCTGCGGCCGGACCCCGACTTTTGGACATGAAAGGATTGGGAGTCGCATGGCTCGTAAGAAAATCGCGCTGATCGGCGCAGGCATGATCGGCGGAACCCTGGCCCACCTCGCCGCGATCCGTGAGATGGGCGACATCGTCCTTGTCGACGTCGCCGAAGGCATCCCCCAGGGCAAGGCGCTGGATCTCGCCCAGGCCGGACCCGTCGAGGGCTTCGACGCCCGCCTGACCGGCACCAACGATTATGCCGACATTGCCGGCGCCGACGTCTGCATCGTCACTGCCGGCGTCGCCCGCAAGCCCGGCATGAGCCGCGACGACCTGCTCGGCATCAATCTGAAGGTGATGAAGGCCGTCGGCGAGGGCATCAAGGCGCATGCGCCGGATAGCTTCGTGATCTGCGTCACCAACCCATTGGACGCGATGGTGTGGGCGCTGCGCGAATTTTCGGGCCTGCCGCACAACCAGGTGGTCGGCATGGCCGGCGTGCTCGATTCGGCCCGCTTCCGCCACTTCCTTGCCGAGGAATTCGGCGTGTCGGTGGAGGATGTCACCGCCTTCGTGCTGGGCGGCCATGGCGACACGATGGTGCCGATCGTGGAATATTCGACGGTGGCCGGCATCCCGATTCCCGATCTCCTCAAGATGGGCTGGTCGAGCCAGGAGAAGATCGACGCGATCGTGCAGCGCACCCGCTCGGGCGGCGGCGAGATCGTCGGGCTGCTCAAGACCGGCTCCGCCTTCTACGCCCCGGCGACCAGCGCGCTGGAAATGGCCGAAAGCTTCCTCAAAGACAAGAAGCGCGTCCTCCCCGCCGCGGCCAACCTCACCGGCCAGTACGGCGTGGAAGGCCTTTATGTCGGCGTTCCGGTGGTGATCGGTGCGGGCGGCGTCGAGAAGATCGTCGAGATCCAGCTCAACGAGCAGGCCCAGGCGAACTTCACCGTGTCGGTCGATGCGGTGAAGGAGCTGCTGGAAGCCTGCAAGGGTATCGACGAGAGCCTCGCCTGACGGAGCGGCATCTGTTACGTGGCGCCCGACATGGCTGAACGCGAACATATCATCCAGTTGCGCGGCACCGGGCCGGGTTACGAAGAGGATTATGCCGCCTGGGTCGACCACCAGGTCGGCCTGATCAAGGCCGGCCGCTGGAATGAGATCGACCGCGACAATCTCATCGACGAGGTGGAAAGCTTGGGCCTGTCTGTCTTCAAAGGCTTTGTGAGCGCGATCGAAGTCGTTCTGCTGCACATGCTGAAGTGGGACTTCCAGCCGGAGCGCCGCTCGCGGAGCTGGATCGCTTCCGTCGACGAGCATCGCCTGAGAGCCGAGCAGGAGCTTGAGGACAGTCCAAGCTATAAGGCACGGATCGAAGAGGCGGTTAAGCGCGCGTATCGTGTCGCACGCCTCCGCGCCGCGGGCGAGACCGACCTACCGATCAAGACCTTTCCGGCTGAGTGCCCCTACGACTGGGCCCAAATCATGGAGCGCGAACACGCGCTCGACGCCTGAGCCTTCCTTCCTCACAGCAATACGCACGGAGCGCCGCCCCGCATGAGCATTCTCGTCAACGCCAACACCAAGGTCATCACCCAGGGGATGACCGGCAACACCGGCACCTTCCATACCGAGCAGGCGCTTGCCTACGGCACCAAGATGGTCGGCGGCGTGACGCCGGGCAAAGGCGGCAGCACCCATATCGGCCTGCCGGTGTTCAACTCGGTCGCGGAAGCGGTTGAGCGGACCGGCGCCGATGCGTCGGTGATCTATGTGCCGCCCAAGTTCGCGGCCGCCTCGATCCTGGAGGCGATCGAGGCGCAAGTGCCGCTGATCGTCGCCATCACCGAAGGCATTCCGGTGCTCGACATGGTCAAGGTGAAGCGCGCACTCGAAGGCTCGAAGTCGCGCCTGATCGGCCCCAACTGCCCCGGCGTGCTGACGCCGGGCGAGTGCAAGATCGGCATCATGCCGGGCAGCATCTTCAAGAAGGGGTCGGTCGGCGTCGTCAGCCGCTCGGGTACGCTTACCTATGAAGCGGTGTTCCAGACCACCAATGCCGGCCTCGGTCAGACCACCGCGGTCGGCATCGGCGGCGATCCGGTCAACGGCACCAACTTCATCGATGTGCTGGAGCTGTTCCTCGCCGACGACGAAACCACCTCCATCATCATGATCGGCGAGATCGGCGGCTCGGCCGAAGAAGACGCCGCTCAGTTCCTCCGCGACGAGGCCAGGAAGGGCCGCTCCAAGCCAACCGTCGGCTTCATCGCCGGCCGCACCGCGCCCCCCGGGCGCCGCATGGGTCATGCCGGCGCGATCGTCTCCGGCGGCAAGGGCGGCGCCGAGGACAAGATCGCGGCGATGGAAGAGGCTGGAATTCGCGTGTCCCCGAGCCCATCTGAGCTTGGCAAGACCCTTGTCGCGCTTCTGAACGGCTGACGAGGGGACAGGCCGGCGCTTTCGAGCGTTCCCTTCGGCGGACAGTTACCAACGAGGCGACACGAGTGGACATCTTGAACGGCAAGCGCGAGCAGGGACCGAGCTGGGCTCGGAACGATTGGCCGCTGGTTGAGCTCGATCCGGTCAATGCCGGTCTCGATCCGACGCTGATGGCGCTTGCCGCCCCGGTCGCGAAGCAGGCCCGGGCGCATGCGGCGGCGGCGGGCGCCGTGGACGCGCAAGTGGAGCAGGCGGCGCAGGACTCGATCCGCGCCATGATGCTGATCCGCTCCTACCGGGTGCGCGGCCACCTTGCCGCCGACCTCGATCCCCTCGGCCTGGCGAAGCGCGATGTGCCGGCCGACCTCACCCCCGAATGCCACGGCTTCGGGCCGGACAGCCTCGACCGCAAGATCTTCCTGGGCGGCACCTTGGGCTTTCAGTGGGCGACGGTGCGCGAGCTGGTTGAAGTGCTGCGCGCGAATTATTGCGGCAAGATCGGGCTGGAATATATGCACATCAACGATCCGGAGGAGCGCCGCTTCCTTCAGGATCGGCTGGAGGGCCGCGGCGCCGAAATCCGCTTCACCCCCGAAGGCAAGCAGGCGATCCTGTCGAAGGTGATCGAGGGCGAGCAATGGGAGAAGTTCCTCGCCCGCAAATATGTCGGCACCAAGCGATTCGGGCTGGACGGCGGCGAGTCGATGGTTCCGGCGCTGGAAGCCGTGATCAAATATGGCGGGCTGCGCGGGGTCGAGGAGATCGTGATCGGCATGGCCCACCGCGGCCGCCTCAACGTCCTCGCCAACGTGATGGCCAAGCCCTACCGCGCGATCTTCTCCGAATTCGCCGGCGGCTCCGCCAACCCGCAGGATGTCGGCGGATCGGGCGATGTCAAATACCATCTCGGCACCTCCTCCGACCGTGAGTTCGAAGGCGTCAAGGTCCACCTCTCGCTGGTCCCCAACCCGTCGCACCTCGAAGCGGTGAACCCGGTGGTGCTCGGCAAGGCGCGCGCCAGCCAGACGGCGCGCGGCGATGTAAAGGGCAGCCAGGTCCTGCCCGTGCTCCTGCACGGCGATGCGGCCTTTGCCGGCCAGGGCATCGTCGCCGAGATTCTCGCCTTCTCCGACCTTCCCGGCTACGGCTCCGGCGGCACCATCCACTTCGTCATCAACAACCAGGTGGGCTTCACCACCTCGCCGCAATTCGCCCGTTCCTCGCCTTATCCGTCCGACATCGCCAAGATGGTTCAGGCGCCGATCCTGCATGTGAACGGCGACGATCCCGAAGCGGTGACCTTCGCCTGCAAGCTCGCCATCGAATATCGCCAGCAATATCGCCGCGACATCGTCATCGACATGTGGTGCTACCGCCGCTTCGGCCACAATGAAGGCGACGAGCCGAGCTTCACCCAGCCGCTCATGTACGCCAAGATCCGCAACCACCCGCCGGTCAGCGACATTTACGGTGCGCGGCTGGTCCAGGAGGGCGTGGTCGACCGCGCCTGGATCGACGGGCGCATCGCCGATTTCACGGCGGTGCTGGAGAACGAATTCGAAGCGGCGAAATCCTATTTGCCCAACAAGGCCGACTGGTTCGAAGGGCGCTGGAGCGGCCTTGGCAGGCCCGACACGCCGGAAACCGAGCGGCGCAATGTCGACACGGGCGTGGCCGAGGACCTGGCCCGCGAAGTGGCCGCCATCATCACCACCGTTCCTGAGGACTTGGCGGTCCACAAGACGCTGCAGCGGATCGTCGACGCCCGCCGTGCGATGTTCGACACCGGCCAGGGCTTCGACTGGGCGACGGCCGAAGCGCTGGCTTTCGGCACGCTGGTACGCGAAGGCTATCAGGTCCGCCTGTCGGGCCAGGACAGCGGCCGCGGCACTTTCTCGCACCGCCACAGCGTCTGGCTCGACCAGAATGACGGCCGCAAATATATCCCGCTGTGCCATATCGGCCCGGGCCGCTTCGAAGTGCGCGACAGCCCCTTGTCCGAATTCGGCGTGCTCGGCTTCGAATATGGTTATGCCCTCTCCGACCCGCGCACCCTGGTGCTGTGGGAAGCGCAGTTCGGCGATTTCGCCAACGGCGCGCAGGTCATCATCGATCAGTTCATCGCCAGCGGCGAATCCAAGTGGCTGCGCGCCAACGGCCTCGTGATGCTGCTCCCCCACGGCTATGAAGGCCAGGGCCCGGAGCATTCGTCCGCGCGGCCGGAGCGCTATCTGCAGCTGTGCGCCGAAGACAATATGCAGGTCGCCAATTGCACCACGCCGGCCAATTATTACCACATCCTGCGCCGGCAGATGCACCGTGAGTTCCGCAAGCCGCTGATCATCATGACTCCCAAGTCGCTGCTAAGGCACAAACAGGCGGTGTCCCCGCTTGCCGACTTCCTCGGCGACAGCCACTTCAAGCGCCTGATCTCCGATCCCGGCGCGCCGGCCGATGCCGAGGTGAAACGCCTTGTGCTATGCTCGGGCAAGGTCGGCTACGAGCTGATGGAAGCGCGCGACAAAGCCGGCGACCGCAACACCGCGATCGTCCGGGTCGAGCAGCTTTATCCCTTTCCCGCCGAGCCTTTGGTGGCCCGCCTCAAGCGGATGCCGGCGCTCGAGGATGTGGTCTGGGCGCAGGAAGAGCCGAAGAACAACGGCTATTGGACCTTCGTCGAGGCCTATCTGGAAGAGTGCCTGGTCGAGGGCGGCACGAAGGTTCAGCGGCCGCGTTACGCGGGCCGCGCCGCCTCCGCTTCGCCCGCCACGGGCCTTGCCAAGCGGCACGCGGCGGAGCAGGCGGCCTTGATTGCCGACGCGCTCGGCCATAGCAGCGACCACGCAGAGCAGCGCAAGGCCGGGTAAGGACCAGCATCACATGGCAACCGAAGTAACCGTCCCGACGCTCGGGGAATCGATCACCGAAGCGACGCTCGGCCAATGGCTGAAGAAGCCGGGCGACGCGGTTGCCGTCGACGAGCCGATCGCCAGCCTCGAGACGGACAAGGTCGCGGTGGAAGTCCCCTCGCCCGTGGCGGGTACGATGGGCGAACAGGTGGTTGCCGAAGGTGAGACGGTGGAAGTGGGGGCGCTGATTGCCCGCATCGAAAGCGGCTCCGGCACTGCCGCTGCAGCGCCGGTCGCGCCCGCTGCCGCCGCGCCGGCCGAACCCACGGCCCCCCCGCCGGCGGCAACGCCGGTGAACCCGGTCGGCCCGGGCGAGAATGTCGAGGTCCGCGCCGACGATGCGCCGGAGGACGAAGCGGGGGGCCATCTCACCTTGTCCCCGTCCGTGCGCCGGCTGGTGCTCGAATTCGGCCTCGATCCCTCCAAGATCAAGGGCACCGGCAAGGACGGACGCCTCACCAAGGACGATGTGCTCGCCGCCGCCCGCAGCCAGCCGGAGCCGGCCCCGGCCGCCGGCGCGCCTGCTCCGCCGTCGCCCCCCGCAGCCGCCACCGCCACTACGCCTGCCACCACGGGTGCGCGCGGCGAGGAGCGGGTGCGCATGACGCGGTTACGCCAGACGGTCGCCCGCCGCCTCAAGGAGGCACAGAACACCGCTGCCTTGCTCACCACCTTCAACGATGTCGACATGACCGCGGTGATGGAGGCGAGGAGCCGCTACAAGGACCTGTTCGAGAAGAAGCACGGCATCCGCCTCGGCTTCATGGGCTTCTTCGTGAAGGCGGCCTGCCTGGCGCTGCGCGACCTTCCCGGCGTCAACGCCTATATCGAGGGCGACGAGATCGTGTACCACGATTATGTCGACATCTCGGTGGCGGTGTCGGCGCCCAACGGCCTGGTCGTGCCGGTGATCCGCAACGCCCACGTCCTGAGCTTCGCCGAGATCGAGAAGACCATCGCCGATTTCGGCAAGCGCGCGAAGGAAGGCACGCTGAGCATGGCCGACATGGCCGGCGGCACCTTCACCCTGTCCAACGGCGGCGTGTTCGGCTCGCTGCTGTCGACGCCGATCATCAATCCGCCCCAGTCGGCGGTGCTCGGCATGCACCGCATCGAGGAGCGGCCGGTGGTGCGCGACGGCCAGATCGTCGCCCGGCCGATGATGTACCTCGCCCTCTCCTACGACCACCGCCTGGTCGACGGCCGCGAAGCCGTGACCTTCCTCGTCCGCATCAAGGAAGCGCTGGAAGACCCCACCCGGCTTCTGATAGATTTGTAGGCATGGACTGGCGCGAACATATCCATTCGGATCCGGCAATCCTCGGCGGAAAGCCGGTGGTGCGGGGTTCGCGGATATCGGTCGAGCTGATCCTGGAATATCTGTCCGACGGAGCCGGCGTCGACACGATCCTCGAAGCCTATCCGCACATCACGCAAATGGATGTGCGGGCCGCCATTGCCTTCGCGCATGATATGATCGCCGATGAGCGCGCTTTGGCGCAGAGCCGCGCCGCCTGACGTTGAAGATCCTCGCGGACGAAAACATGCACCCGCTCGTCATTGCCGAACTGCGGCAGGCAGGCCTGAGTGTCGAATATGTGCGCGAAACGGGGCCAGGCCTATCGGATGACGAGATACTCGCCCGCCCGGACATCGGTGAGATGGTGCTCGTCACGCTGGACCGGGATTTCGGTGACTTGATCTTCAATAGGGGCTACCCGCAGCCTCGCGCGATTCTCTACAGCCGCCTCAGCCGGGCGCAGCCTGAGGAGATTGCGCACCGAATCCTGGAGATCGTGGAAATCGGCGTGCCGGACCACCATCTGGTTACCATCACTGCGGACAAGGAACGGCTCAAGCCGTTCCCGCTTGGAGTTCAGAATGCCTGAGACCACCTTCGACGTAATCGTGATCGGCGCCGGCCCCGGCGGCTATGTTGCTGCCATCCGGGCTGCGCAGCTCGGCCTCAAGACCGCTTGCGTGGAGAGCCGCGAGACGCTGGGCGGCACCTGCCTCAATGTCGGCTGCATTCCGTCCAAGGCGCTGCTCCACGCTTCCGAACTGTTCGAGGAAGCCAATCACGGCACGCTCGCCAAATGGGGCGTCAAGGTCGGCAATGTCGAGCTCGACCTCGACACCATGCACGCGGGGCGCCGCGAGGCGGTAGGCGGCCTTACCAAGGGCATCGAGTTCCTGTTCAAGAAGAACAAGGTTACTTGGCTCAAGGGCCACGCCCGCTTCACCGGCGCCAACAGCGTCGACGTCGCCGGTGAAAGCTATTCCGCCAAGCACATCGTCATCGCCACCGGCTCCTCGGTCACTCCGCTCCCAGGCGTCGAGATCGACCAGCAGCGCGTGGTGGATTCCACCGGAGCGCTGGAGCTTGCCAGGGTTCCGGGCCATCTCGTGGTGATCGGCGGCGGCGTCATCGGGCTCGAGCTCGGCTCGGTTTGGAAGCGGCTCGGCGCCAAGGTCACCGTGATCGAATATCTCGATGAGATCCTTCCTGGCATGGACTCGGAAGTGCGCAAGGACGCCCGCAAGATCTTCAAGAAGCAGGGCTTCGATTTCCTGACCGGCACCAAGGTCACCGGCGTCCAGCACCAGGGCGAAGGCGTGGTCGTTTCGGTGGAGCCGGCCAAAGGCGGCGAAGCCAAGGTTGTCGAGGCCGATGTGGTGCTCGTCTCGATCGGTCGGCGGCCCAATACCGGCGGCCTCGGGCTCGAAGCCGCGGGCCTTCAGGTCAACGGGCGCGGCCAGATCGAGGTCGACCATGATTTCCGCACAAGCGTGCCCGGCATCTACGCGATCGGCGATGTCGCGCCCGGCCCGATGCTCGCCCACAAGGCCGAGGATGAAGGCATCGCCGTGGCCGAAATTCTCGCTGGCCAGATCGGCATCATCAATCACGAAGTGATTCCCAGCGTCGTCTACACCAATCCCGAGATCGCGTCGGTCGGCAGGACCGAGGAAGAGCTTCGCGAAGCGGGCGTCGAGATCAAGACCGGCAAGTTCCCGATGATGGCCAACAGCCGCGCCAAGACCAACCGCGACACCGACGGCTTCGTCAAGATCATCGCCGACGCCCGCACCGACCGCGTGCTCGGCGTCCACATCATCGCCACCCTGGCCGGCACCATGATCGCCCAGGCCGCGCAGGCGATGGAGTTCGGCGCCACCTCCGAAGACATCGCCTATACCTGCCACGCCCACCCGACCCATTCGGAAGCGATGAAGGAAGCGG
This sequence comes from Allosphingosinicella sp., assembly GCA_035644835.1. Taxonomy (GTDB): domain Bacteria; phylum Pseudomonadota; class Alphaproteobacteria; order Sphingomonadales; family Sphingomonadaceae; genus Allosphingosinicella. The sequence continues at coordinate 42,336 of DASQNR010000016.1, forward strand.
CGATGGCCGTGACGGGGCTGCCGATCCACATCTGACCCGCACGGCAGGTGCCGTCCGAGCCAGGCCTTTCCCGCTTGCCAGCGCGGCGGCGGGAACCGTAACTTCGCGGCCGGACCGGCGGGGACGCGAAGGGAGATCATGAACAGCCTCATTCTGGCCGTGGCGGCGATCGCCGCGGCCGCTCCCCCGGGCGGTGCCTCCGGCGGCGGCTGGCGGACCGAGATGGTGGAGGGCCGCTGCGCCGTTGCGGGTGCGCTCGGCGGAGCAGGCGCCAAGGCCGTGCTCCAGCGCCTGCCCGGCAACCCTGCCGCCGGCCTGACTTTGTCAGGCCCCGGCTGGCCCGCCCGCTGGTCGCGAGTCGTCCTGCAGCCCTCCGGCCGCGCGCTCAATCCGCTGCGTCAGGGCGCCGGCGCAGGCGGCGCCGTGGTGGAGCATTGGAGCGAGGAGGCCACGTTCCTGAAGGATCTGGCGGCGAGCGAGGCGATCGTGCTCGAACGCTCCGGCAAGGCGCCTCTCCGGCTCGCCTTGACCGGCCCTGCGGACGCGGTGGCGGCGCTGGAAGCGTGCGAAGACGCGCGGCTGCACGAATGGAGCGGCGACCCTGCGGCGCTGCGCGGCTTGCGCGCTGCGCCGCAACCCAGGCAGCCGATCCCCTTGTACGTAAAGGCCGACGATTACCCGCCCGAGGCGCTGCGGAGCGGAGCGTCGGGGACGGTGACCATGCTGCTTGGCATCGGTGCCGATGGCCGGGTCGCGAGTTGCAAGACGGTTGTCAGCAGCAGCCACGCGGCGATCGACGCAAAAAGCTGCGACATATTGTCCCGCCGCGCCCGCTTCACGCCCGCCCGCGACGCAGCGGGCATTCCGGTGGCGGCGCCTTATGTGACGCGGCTCGGCTGGCGTTTGGGAGGCGCCGCACAGCCGTGAAGGCCCATCGGGTCCTGCGCCGCTGGCACACCTGGCTCGGCTGGATCGTCGGCCTGCCTTTTCTGCTGTGGACGGTGAGCGGCCTGGTCATGGTCGCGCGGCCGATCGAAACGGTGCGCGGCGAGGATCTGCTTGCCAAGGCGCCGGCCCTCGCCAACGGGCTGGTGCCCATCCCTCCTGCGCTGGGTCCGCGCCCGGTGGCGTCGTTGAAGCTCGAGCAGCGGTCCGAAGGCCCCCGCTGGATCGTCGGCTATGGGGACGGCGCCTCCCGCCTCGCCGATGCCGCCACCGGCCGCCTGCTGCCGCCGCTCGGCCCCGCCCAAGCGGCCCGCGCGGTGGAGGCCCGTTATGCCGGCACGGCCCGGCTGCAGGCGGTGGACCGGGTGGCCGCAGACGCGCCGCCGATCGACTTTCGCCGTCCGATCGATGCGTGGCGGGTGACGATGAGCGACGGCACGCGCTTCTATGTCCACGCCGCGACGGGGGAGATCCTCGCGGGGCGCACCGGCTGGTGGCGGGTCTACGACTTCATGTGGGGCCTCCACATCATGGACCTCCAGACGCGCGAGGACGCCCACAACCCGCTGCTGATCGGCTTCGCCATCGCATCGCTGCTGGCGACGGTGCTCGCGCTCGCCTTGCTGCCGCTGACGATAAGGCGCCGCAAGAACAGGCCGGCGGTGCGGGACTGACGAGCAGGCCGCGCGCGCTGCGCCCGTGCGCTGAACCGATCGCGCGACCAAATGTTGACCCTCCACAACCTCAAGGAGGCTCCACCCGATGCCCGACCAACCCGACCGCCCCGAAGCCGACACCGACGAGCAGGAGACCCGGCCCCAGCAGGCCGGGGAAGCCGCCACCACCCGTTTCGGCATGGAAGACGGCGACAACACCGACACCCCCGCCACGGGCGGCCCGCAGGCAGATGAGGAGGGAGATTGAGCGGATGGGATAGCCCGGCTGCCCCTGCCCCGCTGCCGCTGTGCCTGGCCGCCACGCTCCTTCTGGGTGCCTGCGACGGCGCGCCGGCCGCGCCCGAGCCCGCACCGCAGCAGCCCGCCACCCGCGAGCCCCTGCGCCACCGCGCCAGCATCGCCGATCCGCGACCGCTGGAATCGGTCACCGGCCCCTTGTTGTTCGAAAACGGCTGCTGGGTGGTGGCGTCTGGCCCGAACCGCATCGCCATCTTCTTTCCCGGGGAGACCCGGCTGGTGGACGGCGGCGACCTCATGGTCGGGAGCCGCCGCCTTCGCGAAGGCGAGACCTACAAGTTCGTCGGCGACCTGAGCGAAACCACGTCCGAGAAGTCCGCAACCTGCAACACCCTCCCCGCCTCCATCGCCGCCGGCGGCGTCTGGCCCCCGCACCCGGAGCGCCCGCAACGGCACGACTCGGTGAACATGGCGGCGCCGGGATAAGAGCGGCTACTGGCGGTGCCGCCGAAAAGGAGTCAGCCCAGGCCGACCACCTTCCGCAGTTCCTTGTTCACGCGCGTTTGCCAGCCCGGCCCCTGTTCACGGAGCCGTTCAACCACCTCACGGTCGAGCCGCAAGGATACGAGCTGTTTGGGATCGTCCGATCTGGGACGGCCCCGGCGGATCGGCGTGTCGCCTTGATAGGCGGTCGCCGTATCGAACCATTCGGACGTCAGCTTGGGAGCGTCATCCGGGTCGATCCATGTGCTTGAAATAGTCTTCTCGCTCATCTCTGTCTGCCTTCCTCATCGAAATCATGCGGCGGCTGCCTGGCCGCTCCGTCCACACCATGACGATGACGACATCGCCAAGGAGGCCCACCGTGATCTCGCGGTCTTCGCCATAATCCTTCCGGGAATCCGGATCGGTCAGGTGATAGCCGGCGAAAACCTGCGGCGCATCGTCGAAATGAGGCCGCGTTCCTCAAGGGTGCGCCGCCTCTTCTCAGGGTCGTGTGTGACCTTCATGTATCTGGCTTCCCGTCGGATAATCGAAAAACATTCTCTGTCTCCTTCGTCGGCCATTGAGCCGCCTGCGTTCCCCCATCGGGAGATGCACGAAAGCTCTCAGTGAAGAGCTTTGCGGATACCGGCTCGCGCCGGCAATATCGTATATACGAAAAAGTACCGCGACCGTCAATGTTGTAGATACAGAATATCCGCTTCACCGGCTAACTGCGCCGGGCGCCAGAAGCGGTCCATCGACCATCTCAACCGTCACCCCGGACTTGATCCGGGGTCCACCTTCTTCTTCTTCGTGGCCGCACAGCACGGAGAAAGGTGGATGCCGGATCAGGCCCGGCATGACGCGGAGCCTAGGCCGCCGAAACTGGCTGGTTCCGAGCCGCCAACGACCGCTACAACCCTGAGATGGAGGCGTTGAACATCGACCTTCCTCGTCACCCCGGACTTGATCCGGGGTCCACCTTACCTTGCTTCGGCGGCGACCAAGATGAGGGATGCCGGATCAAGTCCGGCATGACGGAAGTGCCGCAACCGGAGGCCGTCCGCCAAGCCGCCTTCACCCGCGTCACCAAAGCCGAAAACCTCTATTTCGACCGCCACACCGCGCCGCTAATTCGCGCCGCCACCCTGCTGGCGACAACCCCCGCCCCAAACCTCCCCGCCCTCCTTGCCAAGGTTCGGGTAATGCAGGTCCACGAACTGCAGGAAGACGGCGCGCTGTCGAAGCCGGCGCTCGAACTGCTGGCGGAGGATGTGGGGCGGCTCGAGCTGTGAGTGTGCACAGCTTGCACTAGGCTTGCAGCCCGACAAGCAAGACACAGATTTACTCTGCCCTTGGAACGCAGTAAGCGCACGATGCGCATCTTCCTGCCGTCATACTACGTCGCTCTAAGTCAGCTATTGCGAAAACTGTCCACATGTGCGAGCCTACGATCGACTCGCGACAACATTGGGGGATGGCTGTCACTATGACTATGAGAGCTATTACAGCAATACTCACTTTGTCTGCATTAACTGGCTGCACAAGCGGCCCCATATCCAGTTCGTTAGGCACGCTGAAGAACCCCTGGCCGGTGTTGGATAAACCTTCTGAAGTAAGTCAAAACGCCTTTGTCCAGAGAAACTACGCGGTTCTGCTGAAAGCCGCGGGTCCGGAGTCGAGCGGCAAGTCAGTGCCTGAATCAGAAATGCGCGAGTACCTCAGCGCTGGATTTGCGCTCTCCGATATTTATTGCGATATATTTTTTCGCGATGCAGACGAGTCTCAAAGGCGGCGAAAGTACGGGCGTGGTGCCACCAACGATGTTGGCACGGCAATAACTGCAGTTCTAGGTCTTGCCAACGCGGGCCAGAGCCTGGTCACAGGGGTGGCCACCAGCTTCGGATTGGCTGATAATCTTTGGCGAAACTATGATGAGGCCTTTGTCGTGGGCCCCAGCTTGGCAAATGTTCGATCTCTGGTTTTGGCTGCACAAGACAATTTTCGAGAAGTAACCTTAGGCGCGCGCGCGACCAACCCGCTAACGAACGATTATGGCACCGCCCAAAGCGTAATCCTCCGTTACGCTAATCTCTGCTCCACTCTAGGGATGCAGGACCTGCTGAATCGGTCAGCCGATAGACAGCGGGAGCAGCTTAACGAAAAGACACAGGGTGAGCGAAGCGGCGAAAAACCGTCCTCCAAGCCCGCTCAGGCCGCAGCGGACCTGCCGCTAACAGCGAATACGGAGGCAACTGCGCAGACGGACCCCATGCCATAATCATTCTGAATGATCCTGGCTCCGTCGGTGATCACGAGCTGACGGGCGACGACATAGCCTCGGATCAGTTCGGTCACTTCCGCCCCGCAAGTGCTCCGCGCGTCAGGCCACCTGCCGCCGCTGCAGGTAAGCGGGCACCGGAACCTCGCGCCCTAGTTCCCGCGCAGTGTCCAACCAGGCTTCGGCCGCGTCATAGGCGTTGGCGAGCGCTTCTTCGGGTGTGTCGCCGTCCGACATGCAGCCCGGCAGCTCCGGCACCTCGGCGACATAGCCGCCGCCCAGTTCCGCCGCCAGCGGCCGCACATCCACCTCGTAATCACGCGCCTTCATGACTTCCCTCTAGCATACAATCGAAGAGCGAGACGCGCTTGACGATGTAGTCGGCCCTATGTGGCGCCGTCGCGACTTTGATCGCACTCGGTGGGCTGGTTTCACCCAAAGGACCAAAGGACCAAAGAGGCCGCGTGGGGCTCCGGCGCCACTTGAATCGCCGGCTGCCCGAGCCAGAACCAGAGCGACTTCGTCGCTCAATCAGAACTTGAGTGTCCGCGCTAACCCGAAGACAGCCGCAGCACCTTTGGTGCTTTGGTGCTTTGGGTGAAACTGCAGCCCCTGCAAACGGGAGCGACATCCACGCTCCTCCCGACTTGCCTCCACAGGACCAAAGCACCAGAACATGCGGAAGGGGGCGCAGAGCAGATGCAGCGGCACGACATCGAAGCGCTCGCGAAGGTGGCCGTCGAGTGCGGCTTCCAGGTGCATGACGAGATCGGACCGGGGCTACTCGAAACCGCCTACGAAGCTTTCCTCGCAACGCTCCTGACCGAGCGGGGCCTCCGCGTGGAGGCGCAGAAGCCGGTGCCCGTCACCTACCGCGGAGCCGTCATTCGCGAAGCCTTCCGCGTCGATCTCCTCGTCGAGAACAGCCTCATCATCGAAATCAAGTCGGTTGAGCGGCTGGCACCGGTCCACGCGAAACAGTTGCTCACCTACCTCCGTCTTACCGGTCAGCCCATTGGGCTGCTGATGAACTTCGGTGCCGAGATGTTTCGCGATGGGGTGAAGCGGGTGATCAACAATCGCAGCGACTATGTCGCGCCGCCGCGGCCTTGATCGATCTCTGGGGCTTGGTTTCACCCAAAGGACCAAAAGACCGAAGAGGCCGCGCGGGTCTCCGCCGCTGGTTTGAACGTCGAGCGCCCGAGCCAGAGCCTCAGAGCGACTGCGTCGCTCCATCAGAAATGGTAAGCTGGCGCTAACCCGAAGCCAGCCGCAGCACCTTTGGTCCTTTGGTGCTTTGGGTGAACCTAATTTAGCGCCGCCCGATCACGCGTAGTAGTGCATAGCTCGCCCGTGTCGTGCCTCAGAGACCGCGATCGCCCTTGGGGCTCGTTTCACCCAAAGCACCAAAAGACCAAAGAGGCCGTGCGGGGCTCCGCCGCCGGTGTGAAATGTCGTCCGCCGAGCAAAGTCCCTAGAGCGACTTCGTCGCTCAATCAGAAATGGCAAGCTGGTGCTAACCCGAAGACAGCCGCAGCACCTTTGGTCCTTTGGTGCTTTGGGTGAATCTAATCTCCCGCCGCCCCCTCATGCGCTAGTAGTGAACCGCCCGCCCGTACGCATCCAGCACGCTCTCATGCATCATCTCGCTCAGCGTCGGGTGCGGGAAGATGGTGTGCATCAGGTCTTCTTCGGTGGTTTCCAATTGCCGCGCCACCACATAGCCCTGGATCAGCTCGGTCACTTCCGCGCCCACCATGTGCGCGCCGAGCAATTCGCCGGTTTCCGCGTCGAAGATCGTCTTCACGAAGCCTTCCGCCTCGCCCAGCGCGATCGCCTTGCCGTTGCCGATAAAGGGGAATTTTCCGACCTTGACCTTGCGGCCCTCCTCGGCGGCGCGCGCCTCGGTGAGGCCGACGCTCGCCACCTGGGGGCGCGAATAGGTGCAGCCCGGGATGTTCCAGGTCTCGAACGGGTGCGGGTTCTTCCCCGCGATGGCTTCCACGCAGACTACGCCTTCATGGCTGGCCTTGTGGGCGAGCCAGGGCGGGCCGGTGACGTCGCCGATGGCGTAGATGCCCTCCACCCCGGTGCGGCCGTAGCCGTCGGTAACGATGTGGCCGCGGTTGGTCTCGATGCCGAGCGCTTCCAGCCCCAGCCCTTCGGTGTTGGGGACGATGCCGATGGCGACGATGGCGTGGCTGAATTCCTCCACCGCGCCGCCCTTCAGCGTCGCGCGCACGCCGGTGCCCGTGGTTTCCAGCTTGTCCACGCCGGAGTTGGTGTGGATGGTCATGCCCTGCTTGGTCAGCGCTTTGTGAACGAAGGCGGAGACGTCGGCATCCTCTACCGGTAGGATACGGTCGAGCATCTCGACGATGGTGACCTTCGCGCCCATGTCCGAATAGAAGCTGGCGAATTCCACCCCGATCGCGCCCGATCCGATGACCAGCAATCTGGTCGGCATTTCGGCCGGGACCATGGCGTGGCGGTAGGTCCAGATGCGCTTGCCGTCGGCCTTTGCGAAGGGCAGGTCACGGGCGCGGGCGCCGGTGGCGACGATGATGTGCTTGGCCTGCAACTCGGTGGTTTTGCCGTCCTTAGTGACCTTGAGCACGCCCTTGCCCTTGAGGCTGCCTTCGCCCTCCACCACCGTGATCTTGTTCTTCTTCATCAGCCCCTTGACGCCGCCATTGAGCTGCCCGGCGACCTTGCGGCTGCGCTCGACGATCTTGGCAAGGTCGAAGCTGACCTTTTCCGCGCCCAGGCCATAGGCACCGGCGTGGGTCATATAGTGGTGGATTTCGGATGTGCGGAGCAGCGCCTTGGTGGGGATGCAGCCCCAGTTGAGGCAGATGCCCCCCAGTTTCTCGCGCTCCACGATGGCTACCTTCATGCCCAGCTGCGCGGCGCGGATCGCGGCCACATAGCCGCCGGGGCCGGAGCCGAGCACGATGATGTCGTAGGTGTCAGCCATGGTGCACTCCTTGCCCCTCTCCCCTTGCGGGAGAGGGAGGGGCCCAAGCCGAAGGCTTGGGAGGGTGAGGGAAAAGGGCGGAGAAGATTGCGGTACTCACGGCTTCACTCTCCTCCAGAACTTGGTTGTTCCAGAATCGCAGCACGCGAAACCCCTGGCCGGAAAGAAAGGCGTCCCGGCCGACATCGCTCTTGTTGTCGGCGTGCTGGGAGCCGTCCGCTTCGATGATCAGCCGCTGCTCAAGGCAGGCGAAATCGACAACATAGGGCGCGATCACTTGCTGCCGGCGGAATTTAAAAGCGCACAGGCAGCGGTGGCGGAGCACGGCCCAGAGGCGCTTTTCGGCTTCGGTTGGGTGAGCACGCATCCAGCGGGCGCGGGCGACAAGGTCCTTGCGCGAGGGACCGTTTCCCTCACCCTCCCACCCGCTGCGCGGGCGGGCCCCTCCCTCTCCCGATATGGGAGAGGGGAAGGAGGCGGTGCGTGCCATCTTAGGCGATCATCCCCAGCGGGTTCTCCACCAGCCGCTTGAAGGCCTGCATCAGCTGCGCGCCGTCCGCCCCGTCGATGGCGCGGTGGTCGAAGGATCCTGTGGCGCTCATCACGGTCGCGATCTGCAGGCTGTCGTCGACCACATAAGGCCGTTTCTCCCCCGCCCCAATCGCCATGATCATCCCCTGCGGCGGATTGATCACCGCTTCGAACTGCTTGATTCCGTACATCCCCATATTGCTCAAGCTAGCCGTCCCCCCCTGATATTCCTCGGGCTTCAACTTGCCTTCGCGGGCACGGGCGGCGAGGTCCTTCATCTCAGTGGCGATGGCTGAGAGCGATCGGTTGCCGGCATCCTTGACGATCGGCGTGATGAGACCGGTCGGCGTCGACACCGCCACCGAGACATCGGCGCGCTTGAAGCTGACCAGCTCGCTCGCGGTGTACATCACGTTGCAGCTCGGCACTTCGATCAGGGCCGCAGCGAGCGCCTTGATCATCATGTCGTTGACCGAAAGCTTGACGCCGCGGCTCTCCAGACTGGCGTTCAATTCGCTCCGCAGCTTGAGCAGCGCATCGAGCTGGATATCGACGGTGAGGTAGATGTGCGGGACCTGCTGCTTCGACTCGGTGAGCCGGCGCGCGATGGTCTTGCGGATGTTGGAAAGCTTCGTCGCTTCGTGCGGAATGTCCGGGATGGCATGCGCGGTCGGAGCCGGAGCAGCGGTGGCCGGAGCAGCGGTGGCCGGAGCGGCAGGCTGGGCGGCGGGCGCAGAGGCCTGCGCCGGCTTGGCAGCGGCGCCGCCTTCCAAGTCCGCCTTGACGATGCGGCCGCCGGGGCCGGAACCCTGAAGGGAGCCGAGGTCGATGCCACGCTGCTCGGCGAGGCGGCGGGCGAGCGGGCTCGCCTTCACACGGTCGCCGCCGCCAGCAGGCGCTGCGGCGGGCGCGGCCGGCGTCGGGGGCGCGGCGGGGGTAGCGGGTGTCGCTGCGGCGATCTGGGCATCCTCGGCCGGGTTGGCGCCATAGCCCTTGACCTCGGGCGGGAGCGCCTGGGTCGCCGGCTGGCCGGCGCCGGTCTCGCCGCCGCCTTTCTCCACCGGCTCCTTGGCCGCGGTCGGCGCCGAAGCGGCGGCGCCGGCATCCTCGCCCTCGGCGGCGATGATCGCGATCACCGTGCCGACCTTCACCTCGTCCGTGCCTTCGGCCACCAGGATCTTGGCGATCGTGCCTTCGTCCACCGCCTCGAATTCCATGGTCGCCTTGTCAGTCTCGATCTCGGCGAGGAGATCGCCGGCGGCAACCGTGTCGCCTTCCTTGACCAGCCATTTGGCGAGGGTGCCTTCCTCCATAGTCGGGGAAAGGGCCGGCATCTTCAACTCTATGGGCATCGGGGCCAAGCTCCTCGGCGGCAAGCGGTTGATCAACGCCCAAACAGCATGTGCGGGTGCGCGGTCAAGGGCGTGGCTTGCGCCCCGGGCCGCTTACAGGGCAGGTATGCAGCAACAGGGCGCGAACCGGCAGCATGTGCGGCAAGCATGGCAGCCAGCCCGAAGGGAGGCGGCGCATGCGGTCCTATCTGGTGGTGATCGACGAGACCAACGAGGCGCGGGTGGCACTGCGCTATGCCGCCCGGCGCGCGGCGCGCACCGGCGGCGGCGTGGAAGTGCTGGCGGTGATCGCGCCGGCCGAGTTCGTCGAATGGGGCGGCGTTCAGGCAGCGATAGAGGAAGAAGCCAAGCTGCGCGCCGAGGCCATGGCGCTGGAGGCGGCGGGCACGATTGTCGAGGAAGCCGGCATCCAGCCCAAGATTGTAGTGCGCGAGGGCGAGGCGGCGCGCGCGATCGCGGACCTGCTGCGCGACCGCGACGATTTCGCCGCTCTGGTGCTCGGCGCCGCCGCGGAGGGCGGCCCGGGCCCGCTCGTCAGCCACTTTTCAGGCGCGGTGGCGGGAAGCCTGCCCTGCCCGCTGGTGATCGTGCCCGGCGGCCTCGACGACGAGGCGCTCGACCGCCTCGGTTAGGCACCCGCCGCCGGCTTCCGGCTCCCGAAGCTCAGCCCCGCTCGCCCGGCCTCGGCCGCGCCGGAGCACGGCGCACCAGCTTGCGCTTGGCGGGAGCTGCTCGTGCCACCCGAGGCGCATATTCGGTGACATATTCGTAGGTGGTGACCTGCTCCATCACCGGCGCGGTCGTGGTCACGGTTTCCGTCACCACCACCGGGCCGCAGCCGCAGCCATGCGCCCATTGGCCGTAGCCATGATGAGACGGCGCGCCGCCGTGCCGGGCATAGCCGTCGCGGCCCTGCTCCCAGCGCTCGGCCCATTCGTAATCGCCGCCGTCCGGCTCGAAATCGCCATCGCCGACATAGACCGGGATGCCGCTTTGGTCGTAGCTCCAGCGATCGCCGTGACGGTCCCAATCATGGCCGTAGCGGCTGTCATGAACCCGGCCGGTGCGGTCGATCAGCAGGGCATCGTCATAATAACGGATCCAGCGGCCGCCCTGGAAAGGCTGGGCAAAGCCGTAGCCGCCCCAGTTGCGGACGACGAATTGCGGGCCCCACCACATTTGCGGAACGAAGCCGCCGCGGTTGATTCGCTGGATATGCCCGAAGCGGCGGCCATGATGCTGTCCGGGCGCGCGGTGCATCTGGCGCACCTCGTGGCGGGGCGCGTGGCGCACCACCGGCGGTGGGGCATGCGCCATCGGCGCCCCTTCGCGCCAGCTATGGCCGGCGCCGCCCCCCGCCTGCGCCGAGGCGATGGTCGGAATACAGGCGGCGCTTGCCGCTAACGCCAACAGATTGAGCTTCCGCATGTCCGCATCCCCTGTGGTGCAAAGTCGCAAAGATCCCGGGCGCACGGGCGGCCGGGCATTAAGACTTTTTTAACGCTCCGGGGGCGGCTTTGCTACCGAGCCGCGAGCCGCGGCGCGAGCAGGCGTGCCAATTCGAGACAAGCTTCCACATCCGCCGCATCGAACCGGGCTCGGCGCGGACTGTCGAGGTCGAGCACGCCGAGCAAATGGCCCTCGTGAACGATCGGCACCACCAGCTCAGACACCGAGGCAGCGTCGCAGGCGATGTGGCCTGGAAAGGCGTGCACATCCTCCACGCATTGCGGTTCCAGCGTCGTCGCGGCGGCGCCGCACACGCCCTTGCCGAACGGTATGCGGATGCAGGCGGCGCGGCCCTGGAACGGCCCCAGCACCAGCTCGCCTCCGACATTGCGGTAGAAGCCCGCCCAGTTGAGGTCGGGCAGCGTCTCCCACAGCAAGGCCGAGACATTGGCCATGTTGGCGATCGCGTCCGGCTCCCCGTCGGTCAGCCCGTCGGCGGCCTGGATCAGCTCGCGGTACAGGGTCGCCTTGTCGTCGGCGGCGATGTTGAAATCGTACAAATGCTGTCTCCTACCTGCCGTCTTGGTCCTCTAGCCCCTCTCCCGTCCTCCACGGGAGAGGGGCATTAGAACCTAATCCGGCTGCACCTTGCCGCGTCCCGCTTTCACCGACCCGCGCTGCTTCTTCGTATCCACCCGCCTGGCCTTGGCGGCGCGGCTCACCTTGGTCTTTATCCGCTTGGCCTGCCTGACATGGGCACGCCCGATCAGCTCCGCCAGCCTTGTCCGCGCTTCCTGCCGATTGGCCTCCTGGCTGCGGTGGGTGCGGGCGGTGATGACGATCTCGCCCTCGCCGGTCATCTTGCTCCCGGCCAGGGTCTTGAGCTGCCGGAACGCCCAGGGCGCGAGGCCGAGCTTGAAGACGTCGCAGCGCAATTGCACCGCCGTCGCCACCTTGTTGACATTCTGCCCGCCTGGTCCCGAGGAGGCGATGAAAGTCTCGCTCAGCGCCTCCTCCGGCACGGCATAATCGTCAGCCAAGCTCATCTTCGAAGCCCGCCTGGAGGAAGGTCGGTGGATAAGGCGCCGTCGCCTCGATCGTCGCCTTTCCCTCGCGCGCGACCGCCAGCGAGCGCGCGTGGAGCAGCATCGGCCCGCGCCCCGCGCCGTAGACCGGGTCGCCCGATATCGGGATGCCGATCCCCTCCGATGCGTGGATCCGCAACTGGTGGGTCCGCCCCGTCTCGGGAGTCATCAGCAGCATCGCCCGCCCTTTGGCGTCGCCCACCACCTTCCAATGGGTCACGGCCCGCTTGCCGCGCTCCGCATCGTGCACCATCCGCCACCCCTGTTCGGCGCTGGAGATCTTGTGGAGCGGCATGTCGATCGTGCCTTCCTCCACACTCGGCACGCCGGCGAGGATCGCGAGGTAGCTCTTGCTCACCCGGGCTTCCTCGAACGCCAGGGCGTAGCGCTTGTGCGCCTTGGGATTGCGGGCGAGCAGCAGGCAGCCCGACGTGTCCCGGTCGAGCCGGTGGACGATGCTCGGCTCGCGGCGGAAGCCGAACCGCAGATCGGGCAGGTAATATTCGAGGCTTTCGGCGGTCTTGGGGCCCGGGTGCACGGCCAGGCCGGCGGGCTTGTCGATCACCATGGCCTCGGCGTCGATGAAGAGGAGCCGTTCTTCCCACATGCCTCCCGCCCTGCCACAAACTGTGGCGGCGGCGCAACGAGGGCTAAATCTCCTTGGGTTTCAGCGCTTAATCCGAAATTAACCTTTTGCCTTCACTTATGCGATGGTTAATGAATGGCATCAGGGGCGTACCGGGCGACCGGCACCGCTGAGCAACAAGGGGCGAGCCACCATGCGAGTGCTGCTGATCGAAGACGAGCCGACCACCGCCAAAAGCATCGAACTGATGCTCGGGTCCGAAGGCTTCAACGTCTACACTACGGATCTTGGCGAAGAGGGTTTGGACCTCGGCAAGCTCTACGATTACGACATCATCCTGCTCGATTTGAACCTGCCCGACATGCACGGCTACGATGTGCTCAAGAAGCTGCGTCTCGCCAAGGTCGGAACCCCGGTGCTGATCCTGTCCGGCATCGGCGAGATGGATTCCAAGGTCCGCGCATTGGGCTTCGGCGCCGACGATTATGTCACCAAGCCCTTCCACCGCGACGAGTTGGTTGCCCGCATCCACGCCGTGGTGCGCCGCTCCAAGGGCCACAGCCAAAGCGTCATTCGCACGGGCAAGCTGGCGGTCAACCTCGATGCCAAGACCGTGGAAGTCGACGGCGCCCGGGTGCACCTCACCGGCAAGGAATATGCGATGCTGGAGCTCCTGTCGCTGCGCAAGGGCACCACGCTGACCAAGGAAATGTTCCTCAACCACCTTTACGGCGGCATGGACGAGCCTGAGCTCAAGATCATCGATGTGTTCATCTGCAAGCTCAGGAAGAAGCTGAGCCTGGCGTGCAGCGGCGACAATTATATCGAGACCGTGTGGGGCCGCGGCTATGTGCTGCGCGATCCCGAAGAGGTCGAAGAGGCGAAGGTCGCCTGAACCCCCTCCCCGAGCGGGGCAAGGAGCCGGCGTCCGCAGCCATGCGGGCGCCGGTTCTTTATTGTGGCTGCCGGGTTGGCCGCGATTGACACTCCTGGGCTTGAGCGCACCTTAACCGGCGCTCCTCACCTGAACTCTAGGCCACGCCTGTCACGTTTCTGCAACATTGCCAGGAAACTGGTCCCTTGGAGGGCCGGTGCCCTTTTCGCTGTCACCATTCTCTGGCTTGATGCCTGCGCCAATTAAGGGGAGGTGAGCATGAGAGTGGGAAGCAGGCATTTGCGTGGGGGTTGTGCTTCTCTGGCTCTTGCCGGGGCTTTCCTCGCCACGCCGGCCTCGGCGCAGAGCACGCAGCCGGACCAGCCGGTGCAGACCGACGCCCAGGGCCAGGAGGCTGCGCGGCAGCAGGATATCGTCGTCACCGGCTCGCGCATCCGCCGCGACCCGCTCGATCTCGACGCGCCGATCACCTTCGTCGACCGGGCGGACATGGAAAAGACCGGCCTCAACTCGCTCAATGACGTGCTGCAGCGCCTGCCGAGCTCCGGCGGCGGCCTCAATTCCAAGTTCAACAATTCCGGCAATCTCGGCAACCCGCCGGACGGCGGCGGCGTCGGCGCTGGGGCGGCCGAAATCGACCTGCGCTACCTCGGCTCGCGCAGGGTGCTGGTGCTGGTCGACGGCCTGCGCTTCGTCAACGGCGCCTCGGCAAGCGGCGTGCCCGGATCGACCGACCTCAACGCCATCCCCGAAAGCGCGATCGAGCGCGTCGAGGTGCTGCAGGACGGCGCCTCTGCGATCTACGGCTCGGACGCGATTGCCGGCGTGGTCAACATCATCACCAAGCGCCGCCAGGAAGGGTTCCTCGCGTCCGCGCAAATGGGCGGCTATGGGCAAGGCGACGGCTTCACCCAGAATTATCAGCTGAGCTGGGGCAATGGCGGCGACGGCCCGCTCCGGATCGTGGTCGGCGCCAGCTATGTGAAGCAGGATGCGGTGTTCGCCGGCGAGCGGGCGCTATCCGCCTTCCCCGAGCCTTATGCCACCGCCTGCGTAGCAACCTGTTCCAGCTTCACGCCCAACGGCCGCTACACCGGCAGCGCCTTCGTTGGCGGCAATGCGACTCTGATCGCGCCGGTGATCGGGCGCCGGCCCACGGCCGCGGACTTCCGCGGCTTCGTCACTGCCGACCGCTTCAACTTCGCGCCCTTCAACTACCTCCAGATCCCGCTGGAGCGGCTGGGGGCGTTCGCCACTCTGCAGTACGAGCTCACCCCCGATATCACCTTCACCACCCGGGGAACATGGAACCGGCGCGAGTCCAAGAACCAGGCGGCGCCGCTGCCATTCGGCATCGGGCCGACCTCCGGCCTGACGCCGGTGCTGAGCGGCATCGTGGTGAGTGCCAGCAATCCGTTCAACCCGTTCGGTGTGGATCTGGGCGGCGCCAACAACAATGTCAGCGCCATCTTCCGCCGCTTCCTGGAAGGCGGCCCGCGCCGCTTCGAACAAACGGTGGAGACCAGCTACGGCGTCGCGACCCTGGACGGCCGGTTCAACATCGGCGAGCGCGACTGGTTCTGGGACCTCAACGCCTCCTACGGCCGCAACAAGGCCGAGCAGGACATGTTCGGCAACATCCATTCCGGCAGGCTGCGCCAGGCGCTGGGGCCGGTGGCCGGCTGCACCGCGCCCTGCGTGCCCTTCAACCTGTTTGGCGGCTTCGGCTCGATCACGCCCGCGATGATCGACTTCGTCTCGTTCGAACAGAATGACAGCAGCCGCCAGACCCAGTTCGACACCACCGCCAACCTGTCGGGAAGCCTGTTCGATCTGCCCGGCGGGCCGCTCGGCCTCGCCATCGGCGCGGAATATCGCAAGCTCAAGGGGCGCTTCGATCCCGATCCGGTGGTGGCCGCCGGCTTCAGCTCGGACATCCCCGCCCAGCCGACGCGCGGCAGCTACGATGTCAAGGAAGCCTATGCCGAACTGAACGCGCCGCTGCTCGCCGACCTGCCGCTGGTCAACCTGCTGGAGCTCAACGGCGCGGTGCGCGTGTCGGATTATTCCACCTCCGGCTCGACGACGACCTACAAGGCGGGCATCAATTGGAAGCCGATCCGCGACCTTCGCCTGCGCGGCACCTTCGCCGAAGGTTTTCGCGCGCCGTCGATCGGCGAATTGTTCGGAACCCAGTCGCGCTTCGACGAGGTTCTCGACGATCCCTGCTCGTCGCACAGCGGCAACAACGCCGCGCGGCGCTTCTCCAACGACGCGCAGGTCCGGGCCGCCTGCGTCGCCGCCGGCGTCCCCGCCAACGGCAGCTACCAGCAGGCCAATGCGCAGATATCGGTCAGCACCGGCGGCAACCGCGACCTGGCACCGGAGACGTCGCGCAGCTATGTGGTGGGCGGCGTGTTCAGCCCGTCCTTCCTGCGCGGCTTCTCGGTCGAAGCCAATTGGTACAAGATCAGGGTTGAAGGCGCGATCCAGGCCATTCCCCGGCCCACCACCGTGCTCAACTGCCTGCTCACCAGCGACCCGGCGACCTGCGCCCTCGTGACGCGGGTCAACGGCGAGCTCATCGAGGTGCAGGGCTTCCTGCAGAACATCGCCGCGATCAAGACCAAGGGCATCGACCTCAACGTGGCGCTGCGCGGCGTGGAGACCGGCTTCGGCAGGTTCGGCTTCACCTGGAACAACACATTCCTCCAGAATTACGACGTGATCGTCCCCGGCCCCACCGGCCCGCAGCTGCTGAGCCGCGAGGGCACCCAGGTCGGCGCTCCCGCCCAGGCCTTTCCGAAATGGAAGTCTGTGGGCGTGGTCGACTTGGACTGGCAGGATTTCGGTGCCACGGTGATCGGCCGCTACGTCTCGAAGCTGGATGAAACCGGCGGCAATGTGCTGAACTCGGTCTTCTACACCGACCTCCAGCTGCGCTGGGCAGGCCCGAGCTTCGACGACCGCTTCACCTTCGCGATCGGCGTCAACAACCTGTTCGACAAGAAAACACCGGGCTGCGTCACCTGCGAGAGCAACAATTTCTCGCAGACCGTGCACGACATTCCCGGGCGATATTTCTACGCTCGCGCCAGCTTCCGCATGTAAGGGGCGGGGGGCGCCTCAACAGGCGCCCCCGCCCCCCGGCTTGGACCCTGCAAAATGGGTCGCCGCGATCGGCGACGCCCGAGCTGCTTTCCTGGCTTCCGTGAGCCGAGCGTGGCCGCGAGGCTAGATCTTCTGCATCAGAAGCGGATCCTCGTCGAAATGCCGTAGGTGCGCGGTTCCAGCACGCGGACGTTGCGGTAGCTGCCGACCTGCGCATCCTCGATGATCGAGCTGGTGATCGCGTCCGAATTGCCGATGTTCTTGACGAACAGCTCGAAGCCCAGGGTCTCGCCGGGGTTTGACAGGCGCAGATAGGCATTGGCCATGCGCCAGCTGTCGATGCGGTCGTTGGGCGTGTTGAACTCACGCGCGAAATAGTCGCCCTGGAACACATAGTCGCCGCGCAGGGTGGCCGACCAGCCGGTGGCGCCGAGCGGCGTCGTATACTGGGCGCCCACATTGACCTTGAAGCTCGGCGCATAAGGAAGCTCGTTGCCGCGTAGGTTCACCGGCACCTGCGGCGCGACAACCGGTGTCATCGTCCGGGGATCGACCTGGGCCGGGTTGGCGGCATCCACCGTCACGAAATTGCCGATGCGGGTGTTGAGATAGGAGACATTGGCGTTGAGCTGCAGGCGCGGCGTAGGCAGGAACAGGAACTCGCCCTCCAGGCCCCACACCTTAGCATCGCCGTTGCTGGTGATCGCGGTACCCGCCACCCGCTGGCCGAGCTGGAGATCCTTGTAATTGTAGTAGAAGGCCGCGAGGTTGGCCTGCACCCGGCGGTTGAACAGGCTGTTCTTGGCACCGATTTCAAAGGCATCGAGGCTTTCGGGCGCGAATTCCGGCGTGTCGCTGTTGCCGGGGTTGAGGCCGCCCGCCTTGTACCCGCGCGCGACGGAGGCATAGAGCCGGCTTTCGCCGGAGCCGTGCTCGATCGCATGGTCGATGGCGGCGCGGCCGGTCACCCGGCTGTAATCGCGCTCGGCCTCCACGAACGGGCCGGGACGCGACAGCAGGATGGTGCGGGTCTGGATCGACTTCTCGTCCTTGGTGTAGCGCAAGCCGAAGGTCAGCTGGGTCTGTTCGCCAAGTTCGATGTAGGTTTCGCCGAAAACCGCCTTCGACTTCGTGGTCGCCCGCGGCGTGTCGTTGATGAAGCGGCGGGATTCTTCGGGAAGCCCGAAGGCGATCGCCGCCAGCTCGAGCGCCGGGTGGAAGATTTCGAACGACGCGCGGCTCTTGGTGTTGAGATAGAAGACGCCGGCGGTGAAGTTGATTGGGCCTTCAAAGTCGGACGTCAGCCTGAACTCCTGCGTGTAGGAGCGGCCCCGCCCCCGGAAGCTGTCGCTGGTCCGAAGCTGGTCGGTGGTGAGCACCGTGTCGGCGTCGAGGCGATAGGTGATCGGCCGCAGGAAGCGGAAGGGGAGCGCGGCATTGTCATAGTCGGTATTGGCTTCGGTCCGGCCCTTCGCATAGCCGCTGAGCGAGGTCAGCGTTACGCCGCCGAAGTCGTGCGCAACCTCGAAGGTGCCGAGCAATTCCGTGCCGAAAAACGTGGGGTCGTAGTCTGCGGAAACCTGCCGCAAATTGGGCGGGTTGACCGCGCCTGCATAGATGTTGCCGCCCGGCGGAAAGATGCCGGAACCGGTACCGACCAGCGCCAGCAGCCGCTGGAAGACGGTGGCCTGAGCGTTTGGCGAATCGAAGCCGAGCTCCACCGGCGAGCAGCCGAGAACCGGCGTCGCCTTGCACAGCCGCTTGTTCTCGCGCGAGCGGGAGCTGTTCTCCCGATAATATTGAACCATCAGATTGGCCTCGGTGTCGGGGCCAAGCGTCAGGCGGGTGGAACTACGGAGGCCGAACTGGTTGCGGCCGTCGATGCCGTTGCCGGTGGCCAAATTCTCGGTGTAGCCGTCGCGCCGCAGATAGTATCCGGCGAAGCGCTGCTGGATCGCGCCGCTGAGCGGCAGGTTGATCGCCCCCTTCAGCCGGATCGAATCGAAATTCCCATATTCGGCGAAAACTTCGCCGCCGACTTTGTCGGTCGGCCGCTGGGTGATCAGATTGATGGCGCCGCCCGTGGTGTTGCGGCCGAACAAGGTGCCCTGCGGGCCGCGCAGGATTTCGATTCGCTCCAGATCGTAATATTCGTTCTCGGCGCGCGCCCCGATATAGGCGCCGTTGGTAAAGACCGGTGTGCCGTTTTCCGCGGTCGAGGAGATCGCGTTGTTGCCGACGCCGCGAAGCGCCGGCCGCTCGTTGCCGACATAAACCAAATTGGGCGTATTGAATTGGACATCCAGGGCATCGTCGATGCGCCGCTCGTTCAAGGTCTCTCCGGTGAAGGCGGTGACCGCGATCGGCACGTCCTGCAGCGACTCTTCGCGCCGCTGGGCGGTGACGATGATCTCTTCGATACCGCCTTCGGGCGTGGCTGCCGGCGTGGCCGGAGCCTCTTGCGCCAGAAGCGGTGCCGGTGTGATCATCGCCAATGTGGCGCATGCCGAAAGCAGACGGATCCGGTGCATGTTTTCCTCCCTGTGCCGACGTCGCCTGTGGCGCTTGTTATACCAATCGTCAGTAGCAAGTTGACGCGGCGGCGAGATCGCGTCAAGTCCTATTAGATGCACCGTCAGCAAGCCTCCCTGCCGCTCTCGACGCTCTTCTTCTACGCGGTGGTCGCGCTGCCGCTGGCGACCATCGGCCTGCCGCTCACCATCTACCTTGCGCCCTTCTACGCAGGCGAAATCGGCATTCCGCTGGCGGCGCTGGGCACGGCCATGCTGCTCGCCCGGCTCATCGATGTCGTCATCGATCCGTTCATCGGCACCCTCTCCGACCGGTGGCGGCCGCGAGTCGGCCGCCGCAAGATCTGGCTGCCGATCGGCGGGTTCATGCTGCTGTGCGGCGTGTACATGCTGTTCCGACCCTCAGGGACGGTGGGGATCGGCTATTTCATCTTCTGGACGACCATCGTCTATGTCGGCTTCACCGCCACCAAGATCCCGTACGAAGCGTGGGGCGCGGAGCTTTCCCGCGATTATGCCGGACGCACCCGAATCGCGTCGGCCCGGCAGCTCTTCACGCTGATCGGCCTGGTCGTCGCCACCACCGTGCCGGCGCTGATCCTGGCGCGCAGCGATGCCAGCGCGGCGGATGTGCTGGCGGGCATGAGCTGGCTGATGATGGGCCTGCTCCCGCTCGCGATGGGCCTTGCCTTCTTTGCCGTGCCGGACACGTCGCCTTCCGAAGGAAAGAGTACGCGCGGCATGGGGCGCAACATGCGCCTGATCGCCCGCAACGGCCCCTTCCGGCGCATCTCGATCGCCTTGTTCCTGGGCTATATCGCCGAGACTTTCCGGGTGACGATCACCCTGTTCTTCGCGCGCGATGTGATCGGCGTCGGCAATATCGGCGCGATCTATGTCTATTATTTCCTGATGGGCCTTGCCGCCATTCCCGTCTGGATGTGGCTCGGCAACCGGCTCGGCAAGCACCGGGCGCTGATCCTCGCCTTCTGCATCGTGATCGGTACCAACACCGCCATCTTCTTCCTCGAACCCGGGCAGGTGACCGCGTTCACCATCCTGTTCGTCGCCAAGGGCTTCTGCTTCGGAGCGCTGGAGCTTCTGCCGGCCGCCATGATCGGCGATACGGTCGACGTCGATGTGGCGCGCACCAGGCAGCAGCGGCAGGGACTGTTCTTCGCCCTGATCGGCATCGTCATCAAGATCGGCCAGGCGATCGGCCAGGGACTGTCGCTCAACCTGCTTGCGCTGGTCGGCTACAATGCGGCTGGGAACAACACGCCCGAGGCGGTTGCCTCGCTGCGTCTGCTATACTGCATCTTCCCGACCATCTTCCTGGTGGTGGCGATCGCGATCATCGCGCGCTACCCGCTGACCGCGCTTCGGCACGCCAGGCTTCGTGCCGGAATCGAACGCCGGGACGCCGCGCTCAGCCATTTGTCGCCGGCAGCTGCGCCAGTGCCGCCATGATCATGGTGACGACCATATTCTCTACCTCCTGAAGGTCGGCATCGGTGCGGCAGAGATAGTCGCCGGCCGCGCCGGTCAGCCCCATCAGCAGGTCCGCCGCCATTGCCGACAGGCTGAGCGAGAAACCGTGGTGCTTCGCGATCTCCTGGGCGAAGAACGAAA
Source organism: Allosphingosinicella sp. (assembly GCA_035644835.1). GTDB lineage: Bacteria > Pseudomonadota > Alphaproteobacteria > Sphingomonadales > Sphingomonadaceae > Allosphingosinicella. The sequence continues at coordinate 63,111 of DASQNR010000016.1, forward strand.
CGGTGAGCTGGCGCCCCTCCTGATCGACCGAACGGATTGCGGACGAAACCGCGGGCTCGTTCATCAGCCGCTGGATGAGCACGCCGCGCTCCGCGACATGGCGCAGATAGGCGCGGGTGGTGACCCGGACCAGCTCGGGGAAATCCTCCACCCCCTCCTTGGCCTGGCGAGCCTCTGCCTGGAACACGCGATATTCGCGCACCAGCAGCTCCGAAAGGAGCGCGTTCCGGTTGGGGAAGTAATTGTAAACCAGCGCTTTTGAAATCCCGGCATCCCGGCCGAGGCGCTCCATGGTCACTGCCGACACCCCTTCGTCGGCAACGGTACGCGCCGCCGCATCGAGAATCAGGTCGCGCCGCACGAGAGGGTCGAGCCGCCGCCGTGCACCCGCTTTTGCCATTCCTCTTCGACCCTCCTGCTGCACGCTGCTGGTAATATGCTTGACCGCGAAGTGCACGTTCTTACTATTGACGGATCGTAGAATATAGGAGGATCCGTGCGTCAGATCACCCATTTCCTGGCGGCACTCGCCTTGGCCTCCTCCTCCCTCGCGGCGGGCGCCGCTCCGCCTAGCGTGCCGGCCGCAGACGCACCCGCACTGGCCGCTCTCGGGCCGCACGCCGTTGGCGCGACAACGATCAGCGTCCGCACCGGCGCGGAAACCGAGTCCAGAAGCTTGCGGATCGTCCTGTGGTACCCGGCGGCGCGACAGACGGGTGCTTCGCCGATGCCCTACAGGCACCGGCTGGAGCCCCCGCCGCCCCTCACTGCGCTCGAGGTCAGCACCGAGGCGCTCGCGGTGCGGGACGCAGCGCCGGCCAAGGGCAAGTTCCCGCTGGTGATCGTCTCGCACGGCTATCGCGGTTGGCCGGAATCGATGAGCTACATCACGGAGAATCTGGCATCCAAAGGCTATGTCGTGGCCGGCATCGATCATGGCGACCGGCCATTCACCGACGCCGCCGGCTTTGGCGCCTCCTTCGCCCTCACCGCCTCGACCCGCGCGCGCGACCAGCAGGCGGTTCTGGCGCACCTCGCCGGGCTTCCCGCCGGACACAAGCTGCGCGGTGCCATCGACACGGATCGCGTGGCGCTGATCGGCTATTCGATGGGCGGCTTCGGCGCGCTGGCGACGGCCGGCGCCGGTTACGATACCAATAGCCCCGCTTATCGCAGCCTGCCCGCCGGCGCGCTCGCCGACCAGGCGGAGGGGCGGCGGGAGCCCGACCGCCGCGTCCGGGCGGTCGTCGCTATCGCCCCGTGGGGCGCGCAGCCGCCGCACCGCGCCTGGTCCGCGGCATCGATGAAGAGGCTGCGGGCGCCGCTGATGGTAATTGCCGGCGATCAGGACGACATATCGGGTTATGCCGAGGGGATCCGCTGGGTGTTCGACCATGCGACGGGGTCCGACCGCCGCCTGCTGCTCTACCGCAACGCACGCCACAACGTCGGCGGCAACCCACTGCCGGACGAGGCGCGGGGCGTGTTCCAGTATCGCGAGATGTTCGAGGAACCGGTGTGGCGGGGCGATCGCCTCAACGCGATCAACCAGCATTTCATCACCGCTTTCCTGAACCGCCACCTCAAGAACGATGCCGCCGCAGCCGCCTTCCTGGAGCCCCCGGCGGAGGCGTCGGCCGGGTGGCCGGGCTTTCAGAAAAGATGGGCGCTCGGCTTCGAACTGCAGGCGAAGCCGGCGCAGTAGGTCAGTCGGCCGGCCACGCCGCTACACCGGCGGCAGGCAGCTTCCGGCTGCCCAGCAGCAGGGTGGTGCCCTCCGGGACGAGGTCGCCGAGGTCGACCTCATGCGGCGCGTAGTTGAAGGCGAACTGGACATCGCCGTGCCGCCGCAGCCGCAGCCCCTCAGGAAGCGGCCGCACCGCGAGGCCGCATTCGTCCGCCAGCGCGGCCACGATCTCGAGCAGCAGCGCCGCATTCGGCCAGCCGGCGAGATAATGGGTCCGGCCGGATTGGTACCACAGGCCGCGGCCTCCCGCCGTCGACAGCCGCGGCGCAAGCGCCGTCTCGACATGCTCGAGCCAGTTGATTACCGACCCGCCGGAGCCGGGCACGGTTTCGCTGTAGCCGGGGCGAAGGCTCTCCACCGCCGTGACCCGCAGCGGGAGCCGCTGCTGCAGCGGTCCCGGCGGAAGGTCGGCCGGGATCTGGAATTCGCGGGTCTTGCTGCCGCTACGGGGGCCGAACAGCATGTGCGCTGGCCCCGCAGCCAGCTTGTCGTCGATCACCGGTAGCGAAGGCGCGATGACCAGCTGGTAGCCCGTCAGGTCAGCGTCGGGCGGCAGGATGTCCACATCCAGGCCCAGCGCGCGCACGGCCGTGTAGAATTCGAAGGCGAGCCGCAGCGGACCGAACGCCTCGCCCTGCGGCTGGATGCCAAGCATCCACTGCGCTTCATAGGAGAAGAGGAGCGCCACCGGAGCGGGCCGGGGCTTGGCGTCCGGAAGCCTGCGAAGCTCGGCCGCGACGGCGGCGACCTCCGCCGCCGCCGGACCGTCCGAATTGTCCGGCCTCAGCAGCCCGGCATGCATCTGCTCCTGCCCGAAAGGCGCCTGCCGCCATCGGAAATACGAAACCAGTTCGGCGCCGTGGGCACAGGCTTCCAAGGTCCAGAGCCGTACCATCCCCGGCAGCGGCGCCGGATTGTTCGGCGCCCAGTTGACCGGCCCGGGCTGCTGTTCGAGCACCCACATCCGCCCCCGCCCGCAGCCGCGGTAGAGATCGTGATGGAAGGCGGCGAAATCCGGGTGGCCCTGGCGCAGGTAGAGCAGCTTGGTCGCCGCATCGTCCCAACCCTGATCGAGAAAGCCGAGCGGGTAGCTGTCCCAGGTCGCAACATCGAGATCCGCGGCCACCGCGAAGTGATCGAAGCCGGTGAAGAAGCCCATGAAGTTGTGAACCAAATCGCGCCCCGGCGAGTGGCGGCGGATGATCTGCGTCTGCATCCGGTTGAACGAGACTACCTCGTCGGAGGCGAAACGCTGGTAATCCAGCCGGTGTGCGGGATTGGCCTCCGTTACGGTGAGGTTGGGCGGGTCGACCTCGCCGAACGAGCGATACTCCTGGCTCCAGAAGGCGTTGCCCCAGGCTGCGTTGAGCGCGTCCACACTCGTGTAGCGCGCAGCCAGCCAGCGCCGGAACGCCACCGCGGCCCCCGGCGAATAGCTCAGGATCGTGTCGTGGCAGCCATATTCGTTGTCGGTCTGCCACGCGACCACCGCGGGATGCCGGCCGTATCGCTCACACACCGCCGAGCAGATTCGCGCCGCCTCCTTCCGGTAAGCGGCGCTGGAGAAACAATAATGCCGGCGTGATCCGAAGCGCCGAGGGCGCCCCCCTTCGTCCCAGGCGAGAATATCCGGCTTGGCATCCACCAGCCACTTGGGCGGCGTCGCGGTGGGCGTGCCGAGCACCACGTCCAGGCCCGCCTCATGCAGGATGGCGATCGCCCGATCGAGCCACACCCAGTCGAAGCGGCCTGGCTCCGGCTCGAGCCGGAGCCAGGCGAACTCGCCGATCCGGACTCGCGACAGCCCCATCGCCCGCATTCGACGGGCGTCGTCCACCCACAGGCTTTCCGGCCACTGTTCGGGATAATAGCAAACGCCGAGCTTCATTCGGTGGTTTGTGGCTGCTATTAAACTAACCGTCAACAGCGCGAGGAAGGCTCGATGCAGGAAGGCTGGGTTACTTCGGGCGAGGTCCCGCTATTCGTGCGCTGGGCCGGGTCGGGCGATACGATCATCTGCCTTCACGGCTTTCCCGAAAGTGGAGCGAGTTGGGCGCGGCAGCTCACCCACCTCAGGGCGACGCACCGCGTCCTGGCGCCTGACGGGCGCGGACATGGCCGCTCCGGCTGCCCCTCCGGCGGCGAAGCCTATCGCATCGACAGCCTCGTTGCCGACGTGCTGGCTGTGGCGGACCAACTCGAGGCGGAGCATTTCACCCTCGTCGGCCACGACTGGGGCGGGGTGGTGGCCTGGTGCGCGGCGGCGTGGCACCCGCAGCGTGTATCTCACCTCGTCGCCATCAACGCGCCCCACCCGACGCTGCTGCAGGCGGCTCTCGACGGCGATCCGGAGCAGCAGGCGGCTTCGGCCTATATCGCCGCATTCACCGCGCCCGATGCAGAAGCGAGGCTGACGCCGGGCAATCTGTGGCAGGCGGTTTTCGCGGCGGACGAGGAACAGGGCCTGATCGACGCGGCGGAGAAAGCGGAGCTGCTCGCCGCCTGGAGCCGGCCGGGGGCCATTGCGGCCATGCTGAACTGGTATCGCTCGGCCCCGTTCGACTTTTGGGCGGTGGGAGGCACGGGAGCAGGTCGCCTGGAGGAGGCGTTGCAGGTGACGGTGCCGACCTGCGTTCTTTGGGGCATGGAGGATCGGGTGCTGCTGCCGAACCTGCTCGCCGGCCTTGAAGACCTGGTGCCGGACCTCACGCTGCACAAGGTTGAGGGCGCCGGGCACGGCCTGGTGCGGGAGCGGCCGGAACTCGTCAGCCGAGCGATCGCCGATCACCTCTCCACCCGGACGAGGTGAACCAGCCACGCCGTCTCAGGATGCACCATCGGCAGCCGCAGCCCGATTTGGCCGAGCACTGCGCCCGCCATCAGCGGCTTGCCGCGCCAGAACCCAGCAGCGGCGAGCTGATGCGCCGCAGGCACCGGCCACGGCTCCACAAGCTCGACGGCATAGGCCGCCTCCGGCAGCAGCCCGGGCAGGCGGATCAGCGGCCCTACCGCGGCAACGCTTTGATCCACCCGCGCACAGAGGGCCAGTGCCTCGCCACCGTCCTTCGCCACCACGATTTCCACCGTGGTGCCGGAATCGTCGCAATCCGCATAAAGCTGGTCGCCTCCGTGGATCAGCGCTCGCCAGCTTTTGTAAGCGGCGACGTGCCGGGCAAGCTCCTCGCGCTCCTCCACGGTAAGCCGACTCGGATCGGCCTCGATTCCAAAATGTGCGAACATCGCCACCCGGGCCCTGAACGCAACATCCAAGCGGCGCGAGGTGGTAGGGTTGGGAGAGGCCCCGAAATGCGCGCCGATCATCTCGAGCGGGTAGAATAGGCTCATCGCCCGGTGGATGCGCAGGCGCTCCACGGCGTCGGTGTTGTCGCTCGCCCAGACCCGCGCAACGCGCTGCGCCACCGCAAAATCAATCCGCGCGCCGCCGCTTGCGCAGCCTTCGATCTCGACTTGCGGGTGCGCCGCGCGAATTCGATCCAGCAAGGCGAGGAAGCCGAGGTTCTGGGCATGCGCCGCAGGGCGCCCCCGGCTGGCAGCGGGGAACAGGTCCCGATTATGGTCCCATTTGAGGGCAGCGATCGGATAGGCGCAAAGCAGCCGGTCGATCGCGCCGAAGATGTGGTCGATCACCTCGTCGCGGGTGAGGTCGAGGACCAGCTGCGCCCGCTGCGTCGGCCGCGGGCGCGCCTCCTGGTGCAGGCACCAGTCGGGATGCAGGCGGTAAAGGTCGCTGTCGGGGCTGACCATCTCCGGCTCGATCCACAGGCCGAAATCCATCCCCAGCCCCTCGACCCGCGCGATCAACGGCCCGAGACCATCGGGGAAGCGCTCCGTATCCACTGTCCAGTCCCCGAGAGAGCTGCGGTCGTCGCGGCGGCCGCGGAACCAGCCGTCGTCGAGCACGAAGCGCTCGGCGCCAAGGCCTGCCGCGGCTTCGGCCAACTTCACAAGGCGCTGCTCGTCGAAGTCGAAATAGACAGCTTCCCAGGAATTGAAGTGAACCTTGCGCGGGCTCGTTGCCAGCCCCTCCCGCGTGCGCCGGTTTCGAAGCTCCGCCTGGAAGGCGCGCCTGATGCCGTTGAAGCCATCGAACGACAGCGCCACGAGCGCCTCGGGCGTTTGGTAGCTTTGCCCCGGCGCAACGACGCATTCCCCCGGCGCCAGCCATTCGCCGATCTGGAGCTGGCGCTCGCCGGTCGGCAGGGTCTCGACAAGCGATCTGGCATTGCCGCTCCAGGCGAGATGCGCGGCCACCGCCCGCCCCTGCTCCTCGCGGAGCGTGTCGTCTCCCGCGATCAGGTAATGGGTGCCGTCGAAGCCGCTCCTGCCGGACCGGTTGGTCTTCTCGATCCTGCCCGTCACCAGCGGGGCCGAGGCGAGCCGGAACTCGCCGGACCAGCGACCGTGAACCTGCACCGCAACCCGCGCCCAGGCCGGGAGCGGCAGGGCCACCGCCGCAAGCCAGTGGAGGCGCACCGCGGCCGTACCGTGATTGGCCAGTTCGGCAGTGGCGCAAAGCACATCGTCGGGCGAGATCGTCCACCGCAAGACAAGACTCAGCGCCGCAACCGGATCGGCCATGTCGAGACGCAGGCTGCGCCCCTCAACGAGCGAGCCGATCGCCTCGAACAGCGGCAGCGCCATCCCCGCCGCTTCAAGGGTGACCGCTGGTTCACCCTGGAAACCGTTGCCGGTCTGCGGCAGCAGGGTCAGGCCGCTATCGTAATCCGGCTGCGCCTCCCGCGGCCCGGCTGCGACGGCCTTTGTCAGGCTTGCGAGGTCGGTGCCGTCCGGCAGCCGCTCGCCCAGGTAAAGGAGACGCGGGGCGCCGCCTATCTCCAGCACCAGGGTGACGCGATTGCCGTCGAGGCGGACGACCTTAGAAGTTGGCGGTACGAAGGACACCGCCGTCGATCCTCAGGTTGACGCCGGTGATGTAGGATGCGGCCGGGCTGGCGAGGAAGGCGACGGCGTTGGCGACCTCGTCCGGCGTCCCCATCCGCCCGAGCGACGAAAGCCGGGACGCGCGCTCGTAGAGATCGGGCTGCTTCTGCCGGATCATGTCCCACACACCGCCTTCGAAAAAGATCGGCCCCGGCGCCACCAGGTTGACGCGAACGCCGCTCGGCCCGTGCACGGTCGCCATCTGGCTCCCAAAGCTGGTGAGCGCGGCCTTCATTGCCCCATAAGCGATCTCGTTGGGCGGAAGCTGGGTAAGAACCGAGGCGATCGACGAGACGAATATCGCCGCCGGCGCTTCTCCCGCCTTGAGCGCCGGCAAGGCGGCATCGAAAGCGCGAACGTGCTGGTGGAAATCGACCTCGAACGTTTCCTGCCACCAGTTCGCGCCGCGTGGATCCACACGCGTCGAGATGTTGCTGATGAGGATGTCGAGGCCGCCGAGGCGTTCCGCGGCACGCCCGACCCAGGACGAAAGACCGTCCGGCTCGCGCGCATCGACGCAATCTCCGAACGCTTCCGCCCCCGAAGCGCTGAGGCTCGCCACCGCCTCGTCCAGCCCGGCCTGCCCGCGCGCGCAGAGGGCGACCGAGGCACCTTCGCGCGCCAGGACCTCCGCGATTGCGCGGCCGATCCCGCGGCTCGCGCCGGTGACGATTGCCCGCTTTCCCTTCAGCCCCAGGTCCATCTGATGTTCTCCTTCAGCGCGCGCGCATGCCGCCGTCCACCGTCAGCACAGCGCCGGTGCTGAACGAGGCTTCGTCGGACGCAAGAAAGGCGATGGCGGCGGCGACTTCGGATGCCTCGCCATAGCGCCCGAGCGGGATATGCTGTTCGAAGCTGCGCCTGAACCCTTCCAGGTCGTCCGGCGATTTCTCGCGCGCCAGTTCGAACATCATCTCCGTCGCGGTGGGCGCGGGGCAGACGGCGTTGACGCGGATGCGTCGCGGCGCGAACTCGATCGCGGCAAGCTTGGTCATGCCGATCACCGCATGCTTGCTGGCGGTGTAGGCAAGCGTGTTGGCTCCTCCGCCTATGCCGGAGACGGAGGAAATGTTCACCATCGAGCCGCCGTCCGCCATCGCCGGCGCGCAATGTTTCATGCCAAGAAAAACGCCCCGCGCGTTCACTGCCATTACCCGATCGAAGCTCTCCACCGGATAGTCGACCAGCGGGCCGATGAAGCCGGAGATGCCGGCATTGTTGACGAGGATATCGAGCCGCCCGAACCGGGTGAGAGCGAATTCGACCGCCCGCTGCCAGTCCGCGCCTTCGGCGACGTCGGCCTCGATCCAGGCAATGCGGGAGTCCGTGGATTGGGGCCGCTCGCCTACCACGTCGAGCGCCAGCACCTGCGCGCCGTCATCGAGCAACCGGTGCACTGCCGCCAGGCCGATGCCCCGTGCCGCGCCCGTGACGATGGCGACCTTGCCGGTAAGGTCGGTCCCGCTCATGCGGCTGTGGCCGCGCGGTGCGCCCGTTCGACGCGGCTTACGATGTCAGGATCGGGAAATGCGGCGATCGCCAGCCGGCGCTCCGTGTCGCGAAACTGGATGAACTCGATCACATTGCCATCGGGATCGCGCCCGTAGGTCGCGCTCATCCCTCCGGTCGAGATCGGTTCGCCGTGGAACATCATGCCCACCCCTTCGGCGCGGGCGCGATCACCGGGCAGATCGTCCACTTCGAACGCGAAATGGCTGTACCCGGGATCGGATAGAAGGCGACACCGATCCAAATCGGCGGCGGCGGGCTTATGGTACTGCCAAAGCTCGATCTGGAGATTGCCCACCTCGAGCCACGCGCCGCTCACCTCTACACCGTCAAGCCCGGTAAGGTGGTCGAACTTGGGATTGGGGCCGAGCCTGCCGCTCCTGCGTGCGGTTGCGCCGGTAAGGCCTTCGTAGAAGCGCACGGCGCGATCGATATCCGGCGTGGTGATAGAGACGTGGGCGCCCCAGACGGGTGCGGTCTCCTGCGCCGCCGGAAGGCATTCAAGCTCGATCACATTACCGTCGGGATCGCGCGGATAGGCGTAGACGATGGTGCCGCCCAGATCCGTCGGCGCGGACGCGAAGCGACCCCCCGCGGCCTCCATTCGGCTCGCAAGATCGGCCATGTTCGGGGTCTGCAGGCAAAAGTGCGTAATCCCCGGCGCGTTCACCGGCCGGTCGAACTCCCGCGGTTTCGCGTCCGCGAACTGGAACACCTCCACGATCATGTTCGGCCCCCGCAGCATGGCAGCCTTTCCATCAAGGACGGGCAGGCCCAGCATTGCGCGTCCGGCAGGATCGTCCCTCAGATCGAAGCGCATAACTTCTTCGAGACCGAAGGCCGCCTCATAGAAGGCGGCGGCGCGAGCGAGGCTCTCCACCGAAACGCCGATATGATGAATGCCCAGGATCATGGCACTGGGCTAAGTATAATTATAACAACCGTCAACAGCAAACAGACGCAGGTGCCCGCGTGTCGGGGTGTCGGCGCGAGCCTTCGGGCGAACGGGTGTGACGCGCTGCGGCACGCGCTTCACGGGCAAAGTCGGTTTTTCCATCCCAAGGCAGGAACAGCCAGTCCGCATTCGGCCAAGTTCTGCCGCCCACGGTGCGCCGAGCGCGGCTCGCATCTCTCCTCCGTAACGGGCTGTAAGTTCTCAACCGTCGGCGTACGCCGGCCGACGGATCCGCAGTGCCTCACCTTTTTCCGTTGAGCATGCCCTGCTGGTGCCTCCAAAAGCTTCCGGGTTTCACCGAATGCTCCCGCACCAGCCTGGACAAGCCTCGGCACAGGAAAGCAGAAAAGCTACGCTTTGGCGGCGGTCATCGGACCTTGTCGATCCGGTCAATGGCGGAGCGGGAGGGATTCGAACCCTCGATACGCTTTTGGCGTATACTCACTTTCCAGGCGAGCGCCTTCGACCACTCGGCCACCGCTCCGCATGCACTGGAAGGCGGGCATCTAGTCGGCCCCGCGGCCGGTGGCAAGCTCAGGCAAGAAGCCCATCGACGGCCCGCGCCAGCTCGATGTCGCGCGCGGTGAGGCCGCCCGCCTGATGCGTGGTGAGCGCGATCTCGACCCGGTTCCAGCTGTTCGACCAGTCGGGATGATGGTCCGCTTTCTCCGAAGCAAGTGCGACCCGGGTCATGAAGGCGAAGGCTGCGGAGAAGTCGGGGAAGCGAAAGCTGCGCCGGATCGCCTTTGCCTCCGGGTCCCATTGCCAATGGGGCAATTGCGCCAGCGCTTCGGCGCGTTCCTCATCCGTCAGCCGCATGCCTTCCCTCCGTACCGTCCCGCCTCTATGTCCCGGAGCATGAGCGAGCGTCAAACCTTTGCGCCGGATGCGGCCGAGATCGAGCGGCTCGCCGATGCGGCCATCGCCCGGATGCCGGAGCAATTCCGCCGGCACTTGGAAGGCGTGGTGCTGCGGGTCGACGATTTCGCGGCGGAGGATGTGCTGGCCGAGCTCGGCATCGAGGACCCGTTCGAGCTGACCGGCCTCTACAGCGGCCGGCCGATCGGCGATCGCTCCTCGCTGCTGTCGGGCGAGCTGCCGGCGATGATCCACCTCTACCGCCGCCCGCTGCTGGACGAATGGGCGGAGACCGGAGTCAGCCTCGAGGCATTGGTCACCCATGTCATCGTCCACGAGGCGGGGCACCATTTCGGCTTTTCCGATCACGACATGCACGCCATCGAAGAGGCGGCGGGGTGAGAGACGCGCCGCTGCTGCGGTTGGACAAGGTGGCATGCCTGCGGGGCGGGCGGCTGCTGTTCGAGGGGCTGGACCTGGTGCTCGGGGCCAATGAGGCGGTCCTGGTGACGGGGCCGAACGGAGTCGGCAAATCGAGCCTGCTCCGCATTGCGGCGGGACTGCTGCGGGCTTCGGCCGGAGCGGTGGAGCGCAATGCGGGCGCGGCGCTGGCGGACGAAGCGCTGGCTTTGGACCCACGGCAAAGCGTTGCCGCCGCCCTGGCCTTCTGGGCAAGGCTCGACGGCGGGGACGCCGCGCGCGGCATGGCGGCGATGGGCTTGTCGCCGATCGGGCGGCTGCCGGTGCGGATGCTGTCCACCGGGCAGCGCAAGCGGGCGGCGCTGGCCCGGGTGGTGGCGAGCGCGGCGTCCTTGTGGCTGCTCGACGAGCCCGCCAACGGTCTCGACCAGGAGGGTCAGGAGCGGCTCGCGGCGGCGGTGGCAGCGCACCGGGGAAGCGGCGGCGCGGTGCTCGCGGCGTCGCATCAGCCGCTCCTCCTGGGCGCGCACCGGGTGCTGGCCTTGTGATCGGCGCGCTGCTGCTTCGCGAGCTCAGGCTGGCGCTGACCGGCGGCAATGCCGCGCTGCCGCTGGTCTTCTTCCTGCTGGTGGCGGCCTTGTTCCCCTTCGCGATAGGGCCGGATGCGCCGCTGCTGGCCCGCACCGGCGGCGGAACATTGTGGATGGCGGCGTTGCTTGCAGCCTTGCTGCCGATCGACCGGCTGGTGGAGCCTGACCGGGCGGCGGGCGTGCTCGACCAGCTGGCGGTGCGCGGCGTGGCCGAGGAGAGCGTGGCGGCGGCCAAGCTGATCGGCCATTGGCTGAGCTTCGGGCCGCCCTTGATGCTCGCCGCTTTGCCCGCCGCGGGGCTGATGAAGCTGCCGGGCGATGTGCTGTTGCGGCTTGAACTGGGGTTGCTGGCGGGCACGCCGGGGCTGGCGGCGCTGACCCTGATCGTCGCGGCCCTGACCGCGGGCCTGAGAAGCACCGGGGCACTGGCCGGGCTGCTGATGCTGCCGCTGGCGGTGCCGCTGCTGATCTTCGGGGCCGCGATGGTCGAGCCCTCCGCTGCCCCCGGACCGGTCAAGCTGCTCGCCGCCGTGTCCCTGCTCCTGGTCGCCATCGCGCCCTTCGCGGCCGGCGCGGCGATGCGGGCGGCACGGGATTAGGTCGTGAACTCGTAAAGATTTGTTGACGCTGCCCTCACGTGGCAGCCTGGTGCGGCGACGAGGAGGTCCGATGGACGAAGCACCCTTTGTAGAGCGCAAATTCGCTCTTGATGGTGGCGAACTGGTGGCCCGGTTCTATCCGCCTGCCAAAGCGCCCGGCGGGGAGTTTCAGTGCCGCTGGTCGATAGCCTGGCCGGGACACGAAGTTCGTCGATATGCGTGCGGTGAGGATGGAGTCCAGGCGCTCATGCTGGCGATGCGGTCCGTTCATTCGGAGCTCGTCGAGAGTGACCCTTACAAAGCCGGGCGGCTGACCTTGTGGGATCAAACCGATCTCGACCTCCCGCCGACCTGGGGCGCTGGACCGCTCTACGACGTCCTATCGCCGAACGAGGATGTGCCGCCGCTCGGACCGGCATAGGCTTGTCTCCACGCCAGGGTTCAGGCGGGCATGCGCGGATCTGACCTGAATTCGAGTGGCGCGTGATCGAGCCGCTGCTGCCGGACGCCCCTACGGCCTAGCTTCGGCTCCACCTGGCGAAGATGGCGGTTGGCAGCAACAGGCCGCGCGCTTCCTCGCGCACCGCCATGTCGCCGCATTCGACGCGGCCGCCGAGATGGGCAAGCGACTGGCCGATGAGCTCGCCTATGGCCAAGGCCGACATGCGCACCGCGTAGACGGTGAGGACGAGGAAGCGGCTGTCCTGATCGAGCAGCCTCGCGCAGTCGGCGACGAGGGCGGGCAGGCCCTCCTCGAGCCGCCAGATTTCGCCATTGGGTCCTCGGCCGAACTTGGGGGGATCGAGGATGATGCCGTCGTAGCGCCGGCCGCGGCGGACTTCGCGGGCGGTGAACTTGGCGGCGTCGTCGATCATCCAGCGGATCGGCTTGTCCGCCATGCCCGACAAAGCGGCATTGGCCTTGCCCGCCTCCACCGACTTCTTCGACGCATCGACATGGGTGAGCCTGGCCCCTGTCGCGGCCATGGCCAGCGTGCCGACGCCGGTATAGCCGAACAGGTTCATCGCCTCGCTGCCCTCGCCCAGGCGATCGCGCATCCAGGCCCATTGCGGCGCCATGTCGGGGAAGAAAGCGAGGTGACGGAAAGGAGTGGCTTGGGCGCGGAAGCGGACTTCCTCCCAGTTCACCTCCCAGCCGTCGCGCGGCACCGGCCGGGCAAATTCCCACCGGCCGCCCCCCTCCTCATCCGAGCCCGGCAGGAACTCGCCATCCGCGTCCCAGCTCTCCAGCGCCGGCGCCCACATCGCCTGAGGCTCAGGGCGGATGAAGCGATGGGGGCCGTAGCGTTCGAGCTTACGGCCGTGGCCGCAATCGACCAGGCCGTAATCGGACCAGGGCTCGGCAATCAGGGTGGAAAGCTTCATGCCGCCCGGACGGCGGGAAAGCCGATGGTGGCGCGGGCGCGCGGTCCGGCGAGCATCCTCGCGCCGGCGGCGGCGACATCTTCAAGCGTGACCTTGGCAAGCTCCGCGATCAGCTCGGCGGGCTCGACCAGGCGGCCGTGGACCGACAGCTGGCGGGCAAGCCAGGCGGCCTGCCCCCACGGGCTTTCGATCGACATCAGCAGCCCGGCGCGGGCCTGGGTGCGCACCCGCTCGACTTCGCGCGAGGTCAGCGTGGCGGGGGCGCCGGCCAGCGTCTCCTCGATCAATTGGGCGGCGGCGGCGGATTCGCGGCGCGCGGTCGCGGCGTAGACATAGAACAGGCCGGTATCGCTGTAGGGCGCGAGCTGCGAGTAGATCGAGTAAGCCAGGCCGCGATCCTCGCGGACCTGCTGGAACAGGCGCGACGACATGCCGCCGCCCAGGATGTCGGAAAAGAAACGCGCCGCGAAATAGTCCGGCGCGCGCTGCGCGGGGGCGGGAAAGGCCAGGGCGATATGGGCCTGGTCCGCCTTGGTCCGGCCGACGCGAGCGCCGCCGGTGAAGCCGGCGGGCTCCGGCGCGTCGATCTCGCCCGAGGGAAGCCCGGTGAAGCGTTTGGCTGCCATTTCGACGAGGGCGTCGTGATCGACCTTTCCGGCAGCGACCAGCGACAGGCTGCCGGCGCGGTAGCGGGTGCCGCGCCAATCATGGAGATCTTGGAGCCCGATCGCCTCGATGCTCGCCTCGTCGCCGAGCACGGAGCGGCCGAGCGGCTGATCGGCAAAGGCGGTGTTCCACAGATCGTCGAAGATGATGTCGTTGGGCGTATCGCGCGCCTCGCCCAGCTCCTGGAGGACCACATCCTTTTCGCGCTCCAGATCCTCCGCCTCGAAATGCGGCTTGAGGATCATGTCGGAAATGAGCTCCAGCGCGAGCGGGACGTGCTCGGCAAGGACGGAGGCGGTGAAGTTGGTGCCGTCGCGATCGGTGCACGCGTTCAAGTCGCCGCCGACATCCTCGATGGTTTCGCTGATCTCACGCGCGGAGCGGCCGCCGGCGCCTTTAAAGACCATGTGCTCGAACAGGTGGGCGATGCCGTTGAGGCGCGCCGGTTCGTGCCGGGATCCGGCTTCGGCATAGAGGCCGACCGCGGCGGTTTCGACGCCGGGGCATTCGCGGCTGGCGATTCGCAAACCGTTGGGGAGGATGGAAAGCTTCATGAAGTTGGTGAAGTTAGGCGTCGCGCGGCGCCGCTTCAACCGCCGTTCTCCTGCGCCTGCGCAGGGCGAGCAGGTAAACCAGAGCGGCGGTGGCGGCGAAGAAGAACCACTGCCCGGCATACCAGCGGCTGCTATTCTCGGCCCCGGCCTCGGGCGCGGCGCTTGGTTCAAGCCCCGGAGCGGCCGCCGCCGAGACGATCATCGGCCGCTGCGGCGCCTCCCGGCGAAGCACCCGGTCGAGCATTCCGGCCTCGGACGGCGCGGCGGAAACGATCCCAATCACCTCGCCGCCTTTCCAGTTCGGCACGAAACGCGGATCGGCGGAAATGCCCATGTCGGCGGCGAAGCCCGGTCCTTCCGCCCCGGTACGGCACGAGGCGATGTGGCGGGTGCCGCTCCGGCCCGCCGCCGACTTGCCGCCCGCCTGCCGCCATTCCACCACTTCGAGGCAGAAGGCCGAGGCGCGCCGGTAGAGCAGGTCTTCGTCGAGCGCGCCCGCGGTGGGGAGCGCCATGGCGGGCAGGCCCCGATTGGCGGCGTGGCGGGCGGCGAGCGCGTCCCTTTCCTCGGCGCGACCCAGCTGCCAGACGCCGAGCGCGATCATGGTCGCAATCGCGGCGGCAACCAGGATGGTGGGGATGACCGGCAAGCGCATCAGCGGTCCGACATCCGACCTTCGCGGGCGCGGTGGCGATATTCCAACGCAAGCAGCAGGCCTTTGGAGACGCGCAGCGCGCCGACCACGGCCACCACCGTCAGCGGCAGCCAGAGCAGGACGTGGACCCAGAAAGGCGGCTCGGCGGCAAGTTCGAGCCAGATGGCGAGGGCGGTGATCAGGCCGCCGATTCCGAAGATCAGAAAGGCCGCCGGTCCGTCGCCGACATTGAAGCTGAAGTAATCGAGCCCGCAGGCGCGACATGCCGGCTGGAAGCTCGCCAACCCCTTGTAGAGGCTCGGCGCGGCGCAGCGTGGGCAGAGGCCGCGCAGCGCCGTGGCGGCAAGCGCCGGCCCGGCGTTCACCGGCGGCTCCTGCCTCCCCGCCGCGCCGCGAGGGGGAGGCATGGGAGCGTCAATGGAGCTCGGCGCCCCAGCCGCCCCACACATAGATGCAGATGAACAGGAACAGCCACACCACATCGACGAAATGCCAATACCAGGCCGCCGCTTCGAAGCCGAAATGCTGCTGCGGGGTGAAGTGGCCCTTGTTGGCGCGGACCAGGCAGACGATCAGGAAGATCGTGCCGACCAGCACATGGAAACCGTGGAAGCCGGTCGCCATGTAGAAAGCCGAGGTGTAGATATTGTCGGCGAAGCCGAACGGCGCCACCGCATATTCATAGGCCTGGATGCAGGAAAACAGCGCGCCCAGGGCGATGGTCGCCCACAGGCCCTTCTTCAGGCCGTCGTGATCGCCGTTGATCAGCGAATGGTGGGCCCAGGTGACGGTGGTGCCCGAGCAGAGCAGAATCAGCGTGTTGAGCAGCGGAAAGCCGAACGGATCGAGCACCTGCATGCCCTTGGGCGGCCACACGCCGCCGACCGCGTCCACCGCAGACGGAAAGAGCGAGGCGTTGAACCACGCCCAGAACCAGGCAACGAAGAACATCACTTCGGACGCGATGAACAGGATCATGCCGTAGCGCAGGTGGAGCTGCACGATCGGCGTATGATCGCCGGCATGCGCTTCCTTGACCACATCGACCCACCAGGCGAACATGGTGAACAGGACCGCGATCAGGCCGGCAAAGAAGACATAGCCGCCAAACGCGTAGTCGTGCAGCCACATCACGCCGCCCACCGCCATGGCGAATGCCGACACGGAGCCCATGAACGGCCAGATGCTCGGCGGCAGGATGTGATATTGGTGGTTCTTCGCTCCGGCCATTCGAACTTCCTTGGCTTGCCGCCGACCCTTTTCCGGGCCGGATTCCCTGTTGCGATTGGGGAAGCCTCTAGCTTCCGCTCGTGCCCTGGTCCACCGGGTAAAAGGTGTAGGAAAGCGTGATTTCGCTGATCCGCCCAGCATCGGGATCGTCGACGATCTTGGGATCCACATAGAAGACTACCGGCATGCGCATCTCCTCGCCCGGCTTCAGGGTCTGCTCGTTGAAGCAGAAGCACTGGATCTTGCTGAAATATTTGCCCGCCCAGACCGGTGTGACATTGAAGGTGGCGGTGCCGGTGACGGGACGCGCCGAGAGGTTCTTGGCGGTGTAAAAGGCGATGTAGCGCTCGCCGAGCGTGGCGCGCTTCACATTCTCCTCCGGGCGGAAGCGCCAGGGGAGCGAGGAGGCGGTGTTGGCGTCGAAGCGGATGTCGACCTGCTTGCCGGCCACCGCACCGGGCACGCTGTCGGCCGAAACTCGCATGGTGGTGCCGTCGAAGCCGGTCACCTGGCAGAACAGGCGGTAAAGCGGCACGCTTGCAAAGGCGAGGCCGACCATGGCGAGCACCAGCAGGGCCGCCCAGGCGGCGGTGCGGCCGTTCTTTCGGGCAAGCGTCTGGCTCATTCGCCCGTCATGCGCACGATGGTGATGCCGTAGACCAGGGCCACGAAGGCGCCGAGCAACAGCGCCATGATGATCGCGCGCGTGCGCTGGCGGCGGCGGACTTCCTTGAGGTGGGCGGTGTCGTCGGGGGTCATGCCAATATCCATCGATCGAGAACGAGAGCGCCGAACACGGCGAACAGATAGAAGATCGAGTAAGCGAACAATCGCTTTTCAGGCTTCATCGCGTCCGGCTCCGTCGCCCGGTTGGCGAGCACCTGGAGCGCGAAGAGAAGGAAAACGGCGCTCAGCGCGGCGGCGGCAACGCCGTAGATCGCGCCGGCCAGGCCCAGCGGCCACGGCGCCACCGCGGCGGCGGCCATCGGCAGGGTGTAGAGCGCGACGTGCTGGCGGGTCACCCGGGCGCCCGACACGACGGGAAGCATCGGCACTCCGGCCGCGGCATAATCGGAGCGGACGAACAGCGACAGCGCCCAGAAATGCGGCGGCGTCCACAAGAAGATCAGGGTGAACAGGAGGATCGGCAGCAGGGTCGCGTCGCCGGTTGCCGCCGCCCAGCCGATCACCGGCGGAAAGGCCCCGGCGGCGCCGCCGATGACGATATTCTGCGGCGTGCGGCGCTTCAGCCAGATCGTGTAGACGACGACATAGAAGAGGATGGAGGCGGCGAGGATGGAGGCGGCGAACCAGTTGGTCGCCAGCCCCATCAGGATCACCGAAAAGAAGGAGAGGCCGACCCCGAAGTGGAGCGCCGTCTCGCGGTCCATCCGCCCGGCCGGGAGCGGGCGGTTGGCGGTGCGCTTCATCTTGGCGTCGAGATCGCTTTCATACCACATGTTGAGCGCGGCGGCCGCGCCGGCGCCCAGCGCGATGCACAGGATCGCGGTAAAGCCCAGGATGGGGTGGATCGGCTCGGGCGCGGCGAGCAGGCCGCACAGGGCCGTGAAGACGACAAGGCTCATCACCCGCGGCTTGGTGAGCGCGAGGAAATCGCGCCAGTCGGCGGGAAGGGATGCGGGCGGTGCGGTCACGGTCGCGTTCATATCATTGTATCCGGATGCGGAGATGGGCCCGGCGCAGGGAAGACGCAACGTCTCCATCCGCAGCGGGCCCACCCCTTTAAACTCCCTCCAGCCCCTGGCTGGAGGGATATGATCAATCCACCTTCGGCAGCGTCTCGAACTGGTGGAAGGGCGGCGGGCTGGACAAGGTCCATTCCAGCGTCGTCGCGCCTTCGCCCCACGGATTGCCCGGTGCCTTGCGGCCCGCCACGAACGCCCAGACGATCGACAGGAAGAAGAAGGCGAGGCCGGCGGCCATGATGTAGAAGCCGTAGGTCGCCACCTCGTTCCAGCTTGCGTAGGCGTCGGCATAATCCGGCACGCGGCGCTGCATGCCCTGGAGGCCCAGGAAGTGCATCGGGAAGAACAGGATGTTCACGCCGATGAAGAACAGCCAGAAATGGAGCTGGCCGAGCAGCTCGGAATACATCCTGCCGAACATCTTGGGGAACCAGTAATACCAGCCCGCGAACAGCGCGAACACCGCGCCCAGCGACAGCACATAGTGGAAGTGGGCAACCACATAATAGGTGTCGTGGACATTGTTGTCGATGCCGCCGTTGGCGAGCACCACGCCGGTGACGCCGCCGACCGTGAACATGAAGATGAAGCCCAGCGCCCACAGCATCGGAGTCTCGAAGGTCAGGCTGCCGCCCCACATGGTCGCGATCCACGAGAAGATCTTGATGCCGGTGGGCACCGCGATAACCATGGTCGCGGCGGTGAAGTACATCTTGGTGTTCACGTCCATGCCGACGGTGAACATGTGGTGGGCCCACACCACGAAGCCGATCACGCCGATCGCGACCATGGCATAGGCCATGCCGAGATAGCCGAACACCGGCTTGCGGCTGAAGGTGGCGACGATCTGGCTGACCATGCCGAAGCCCGGCAGGATCATGATGTAGACTTCCGGGTGGCCGAAGAACCAGAAGAGGTGCTGGTAGAGGATCGGATCGCCGCCGCCCGAGGCGTCGAAGAAGCTGGTGCCGAAATTGCGGTCGGTCAGCAGCATGGTGATGGCGCCCGCCAGCACCGGCAGCGCCAGCAGCAGCAGAAAGGCGGTGACCAGCACCGACCAGACGAACAACGGCATCTTGTGCAGCGTCATGCCGGGCGCGCGCATGTTGAAGATGGTGGTGATGAAGTTGATCGCGCCGAGGATCGAGGAAGCGCCCGCCAGGTGGAGCGAGAAGATCGCAAGGTCCACGGCCGGGCCGGAGGCGCCGGAGGTGGAAAGCGGCGCATAAGCGGTCCAGCCGATGCCGGCGCCGTTGCCGGTACCGCCCGGCACGAAGGCCGAACCCAGCAGCAGCAGGAAGGCGGGGACGATCAGCCAGAAGCTGATATTGTTCATGCGCGGAAACGCCATGTCGGGCGCGCCGATCATGATCGGAACGAACCAGTTGCCGAAGCCGCCGATCATCGCCGGCATGACCATGAAGAACACCATGATCAGGCCGTGGGCGGTGATCAGGACGTTCCACATATGGTTGGCGGCATCGAGGTCGCCGCCGTTCAGGCCCGGAAGGATGTCCATGCCCGGCGAGGCAAGCTCGGCGCGCATGATGCCCGAGATCGTGCCGCCGATGATCCCCGCGACGATCGCGAAGATCAGGTACAGCGTGCCGATGTCCTTGTGGTTGGTGGACATGAACCAGCGCGCGAAGAAAGCCGGCTTGTGGTCGGCATCGTGATGCGCCCCATGCGCGTCATGCGCCTGGAAATGGGCGGTGTTGGCGGTTGTGTCGGTCATCTCAATTAACTTCCGCGTCTGGATTGCGCTGAGCCCTGGGTGGAGACCGGGGGCGTGCCCGTTCCAGGCGTGATGCCGGTGGGGGCAGGGGAGGTTTCGGTCGCGCCCGAGGCGCCACCGGTCGGCGTCGGGCCGGTGCCGGGGGCAACCGGGGCGGCGCCCGGATTGGTGATCGGCGATGTGGCGGTCTCGTCGCCCGAATTCAACTGCGGCCCGGCGCCCGGCATGACGCCGCCCTTTGAGCCGATCCACGCGGCGAACTGCGCCGGCTGAACCACTTCCACCGCGATCGGCATGTAGGCGTGGCGCGAGCCGCACAGTTCAAAGCACTGGCCGTAATAGACGCCAGGCCGGTCGGCCTTGAACCAGGTCTCGTTGAGCCGGCCCGGCACCGCATCCATCTTCACCCAGAAGGCGGGAATGCCCCAGCTGTGGATCACGTCGGCCGAAGTGACGATCAGCTTCACGGTCGCGCCGACCGGCACCACCACCCGCTCGTCCACCGCCAGCAGCCGCGGTTCGCCGCGCTTCTTGGCGTCTTCTTCGGACAGCATGTTCGAGACCAGCTCGAAATCGCCATGGTCGGGATAGGCGTAGGTCCAATACCATTGGTTGCCGGTCACCTTGATGGTGAGGTCGGCCTTGGGCGGCGAATATTGATGGGCGAGCAGGCGGATCGAAGGCACCGCGATGGCGACCAGGATGAGCACCGGAACAAGCGTCCACAGCACCTCGAGCAAGGTGTGGTGGGTGGTGCGCGACGGCGTCGGATTGGCGCTGCGGCGGAAGCGGATGATCACATAAAGCATCAGCAGCAGCACGAACACCGAGATGATGGTGATCAGCGGCATCAGGATGAGGTTGTGGAAGGTCGCCGCTTCCTGGCCGATCGGCGTGACCTGCGGCTGGAAGCCCCATTTCCCGTCGACCGGCTGGCCGACGGTGGCGTCGGGCGAGGTGCGGGTGATCGAACTGCTCAGCACCGACTCGTTCGACGGCGCGCTTGTCGCGGTCTCGCCGCCGCTCACTTCTTCGGGCTGCGCGGGGGAAGCCTGCGAAGCCGCGCTGATCGGATCGATCGCGGCCGGCGCCGGAACGGCGGGCGCGGCCACCGGCGGCTGCGGCGCTCCGGGCGTCGCCGACTGCGCGGCGGGCGCCGCCGCCTGCTGGGCAAGCGCGGCGGCCGGGGCCATTCCGATGGCCGCGGCGACGGCGAAAAGCGTAAGGAACGTCTTCATTTAAACCCCTGTCAGCCTCCGAACGGAGCGGGACGGATTCGCCAGCGGAGACGGCGAATTTCGGCGCCTTATAGGGGGGAGGTTCCTGCGCCTCAAGGCTCTTGGCGCGGCTTGATGCGCGGGGCGCTGCGCCCTATCAGCCGGCTGTGACGCAGCGGGCGAAGAAGGCGGCATGACGCAGAACGAGATCCTCTCCGAATTCATCGCCGCCGACGCGCTGCTGGAAGGGCATTTCGTGCTTTCCTCGGGGCTTCACAGCTCACGCTACCTGCAATGCGCGCGGGTGCTGATGGACCCGTCGCGGGCCTCCCGCCTCGCCTCCGCCCTCGCCCGCACGCTGCCTATCGCGATCAAGGCGCAGATCTCGATCATCGTCTCGCCGGCGATGGGCGGCGTCATCATCGGCCACGAGGTCGGCCGCTCGCTGGGGCTGGAGGCGATCTTTGTGGAACGCCCCACCGGCAGGTTCGAGCTGCGCCGCGGCTTCAGGCTCGAGGCGGGGCAGAAGGCGCTGCTGGTGGAGGATGTGGTCACCACCGGCTTGAGCTCGCGCGAGGCGATGAAGGCGGTGGCGGAGGCCGGCGGCGAAATCGTCGCCGCTGCCGCTCTGGTCGACCGCTCGAACGGCCTCGCCGAACTTGGCGTGCCGTTCTTTCCGCTGATCCGCATCGATGTGCCGACCTACGAGCCGGGCGCCGTCCCGCCCGAGCTTGCGGCGCTCCCCGCCACCAAGCCCGGCAGCAGGAAGGCGGCGTGAGCGGCGCCCTGCGCCTCGGCGTCAACATCGACCATGTCGCCACCATCCGCAACGCGCGCGGCGGCGACCATCCCGATCCGGTCCGCGCCGCCTTCGCCGCCGCCCGCGCCGGCGCCAACGGCATCACCGCCCACCTGCGCGAAGACCGCCGCCACATCCGCGACGAGGACATTGCCGAGCTGATGGCGCGGCTTGAGGTGCCGCTCAACCTAGAGATGGCCGCCACCGCCGAAATGCTCGCCATCGCGCTTCGCCACCGCCCGCACGCAGTGTGCATCGTTCCCGAGAAGCGCGAAGAGCGGACCACGGAGGGCGGCCTCGACGCCGCCGGTCAGCACAACCACCTCGCCCCCTACATCGCGCGCCTGCTGGACGCGGCGATTCGCGTCAGCCTGTTCATCGAGCCCGACCCCCGCCAGATCGACGCCGCCATTCACCTGCGGGCCCCGGTGGTCGAGTTCCACACCGGCCTTTACGCCCATCTCGACGGCGAGCCGCGCGCCGCCGAGCTGCGCCGCATCGCCGACGCCGCCGCTTTGGCCGTCAAGAACGGTATCGAGCCCCATGCCGGCCACGGCCTGACCTTCGACAATGTCGTGCCGGTGGCCGCCATCCCGCAGCTTATGGAGCTCAACATCGGCCACTTCCTGGTCGGCGAGGCGATCTTCACCGGCCTTGAAGCCAGCATCGCCCAGATGCGCGCGCTGATGGACGAGGCGCGCGGATGAGGGGAAGGACCTGCAGATCCTCCCCGCCTGCGGGGAGGGGGACCAGCCAGGGGCTGGTGGAGGGGGGCCGGGGCAGTGCGCGGCATCACTCCCCTCCACCGCACTCCGTGCGGTCCCCCTCCCCGTCCCGGGGAGGATTTAGATGATCATCGGCATCGGCTCCGACCTCTGCAACATCGAGCGGATCCAGAATTCCCTCGACCGCTTCGGGGAACGCTTCACCAACCGCGTCTTCACCGACGTGGAGCGCGCCAGGGCGGAAAACCGCCCTTTCACCCGCGCCGGCACCTACGCCAAGCGCTTCGCCGCCAAGGAGGCCTTTTCCAAGGCGGTCGGCACCGGCTTCAGGCGCGGCGTGTTCATGAAGGACATCGGCGTGGTCAACGCGCCCTCGGGCGCGCCGACGCTGGCGCTGACCGGAGGCGCCAAGGCGAGGCTTGACGCAATGATCCCGCCGGGCCACGTCCCCCTTATCCACTTGACGATGACGGACGATCACCCCTTCGCCCAGGCCTTTGTGATCATTTCCGCCATCCCCGCGAGGAGCGACGGGTGAGCAGCCCAGATTACGCAATGACCGATGCCCATGACGACCCCCTCGCCCCGGCCCCGCAGGACGGCGTGCCCGCGCAGAAGAAGGGCACCGACTGGTGGTCCGAGCTGAAGGCTATCTTCTGGCTCGTCCTGGCCGTGCTCGGCATCCACAGCTTCATCGCCAAGCCCTTCTACATTCCATCGGAATCGATGATGCCGGGGCTGCTGGTCGGCGATCGGCTGGTGGTCAGCAAATATCCCTACGGCTGGTCGTGGGTGAGCCCGAGCTTCCACCTCATGCCGCGCACCGGCGGGCGCGTGCTGGGCCGCATGCCCGAACGCGGGGATGTCGTGATCCTCACCCCGCGCAACGAAAGCAACGACTGGATCAAGCGGGTGATCGGCCTTCCCGGCGACACCGTGGAGATGGTCGCGGGGCAGCTTTACTTGAACGGCGAGGCGGTGCCGCGCCAGCGCGTCGCCCCTGCCCGCATCCCGGTCGACGCCAATACGCCGTGCGACCGCGACCTTGCGCCGCGCCGTACCGCCGGCGCCGACGGCGCGCTCTATTGCGAGCTGCCGGTGTTCCGCGAGACGCTCCCCAACGGCCGCTCCTACGACACGATCGACCTTGGCTATACCAGCGTCGACGATTTCGCGAAGATCACCGTGCCGGCCGGCGAAGTGTTCGTGATGGGCGACAATCGCGACAAGTCCGCCGACAGCCGGGTCGCCATGGAAGAGCGGGGCCTGGGCGGTCCGGTGCCTTGGGAGAATATCGGCGGCCGCGCCGAGTTCATCACCTTCAGCCTCGACGGCACCTCATCCTTCTTCAACCCGATCAGCTGGTTCACCGCCCTGCGCGGCGGCCGCGCCGGGGACTCGCTCCGTCCCGCCGAAGCCGAAGCTAAATAGCGCCCGTCTCGCCCGGCCGGGGCTGACGGAGCCGCCTGGTCTTACTGGTCCTGCGGAGCGCCTTCGCCGCCCAGCGGCGGGCCGCCAGGGCCGCCCTGCATCATCATCTGCTGCTGCTGCATCAACTGGCGCAGCTGCGCCTCGGGCATGACTTCCAGGATCTCCACATCGAAATCGAGCGTGGAATTGGCCGGGATCTGGCCATCGCCCATTTCCTTGTCGGCATAGCCGAGCGCGGGCGGGATGCGCAGGCGGTAGCTGCCGCCCTTCTTCATCAGCTTGAGGCCTTCGGAAAAGCCCGGGATCGTGGCCCCTTCGGCGACCGGAAACGGCACCGGCTGCTGGCCCACGTTGGAATCGAACACCTTGCCGCTGTCCGCCAGCCGCCCGGTATAGGTGACGAAGGCGACATCGGCCGCGGTCGGGTGGGCGCCTTCGCCTTCCTCGATGGTGCGGATCTTCAGCCCCGATGCGGTGGTGGTCCACACCTGCCCGCTTGTGCCGATCCAGGCCGCGCCGACCGCGATCAGCGCCAGCAGCGCCAGGCCCAGCCACAGCTTCAGGACCGAGCCCTTCTTGGTCGGGCGGAGCGGAACGGCGGTGACGGACATCTAAAGCTCTCCGGATGTGCAAAGGGCGGCGATACACATCGCCGCCCCGAGAGGAAACAGGTGTTGGAAAAGCGCGGGGCCTAGCGGGTGGCGCCGCCGTCGCGCTCCGCCCGCTTGCGCTCCAGCTTGCGCGCCCGGCGAATCGCCGCGGCCCGCTCACGCGCACGCTTTTCAGACGGCTTCTCGTAGTGCCGGCGGAGCTTCATTTCGCGATAAACGCCTTCACGCTGCAGCTTCTTCTTGAGCGCCCGCAGCGCCTGGTCGACATTGTTGTCGCGAACGAGAATTTGCATAAAGGCCGTCACTCTCCGAAAGGCTGTGGCGGCAGCCGCACCGGCCGCCTGAAACACGATGATCGCATTAAATAGGGTCGCCGCGCGACAAGTCCCGCAGCGTCGGTCGCGGCCGATAGCAAAGACGCGACCCGCTTTCAAGCGCCAACCGCCCTGGACGCCCCCGCTCCGGCTGGGTTTGCCATTTTCGGTACAGGGCGGCTAGAACAGGATCATGGCGCAAAACAACATCCGCAATCGCAATCGGTCGACCCTCGCAAAGCGCCCCGCACGCGTGGCGTCTGCCAGGATCAGCAGCGGGACTGGCGGGAGCGCCGCCGGGATGGGCGGGCGATGAAATTGTTGTTCGGCGCCGTCGCCGCCCTGCTGCTGCTCTCCGGCTGCGTGTCCAACCAGGTCGCCGGCGATAGTTTGGATGAGATCGGCAAGGATTATGTCCAGCTCCAGCTTGAAATAGGTGAGCGCGAGCCGGGCTATATCGATGCCTATTACGGTCCGGCCGAATGGCAGGCGGCGGCCAAGGCGGCGCCGCGCTCGCTGGCCGATCTCGCCAAGGCCGCGGCGGCGCTGTCCGCGCGCGCCCAGGCGGTCGAGGACAAGAACCTCGCGCACATGGAGCAGCGCCGGCGCGCCTTTCTGCTTGCCCAGCTCACCGCCGCCCAGACCCGGCTCAGGATGCTGCAGGGCGAGAAACTGAGTTTCGCCGACGAGGCCGAAGGGCTGTTCGGCATCCGTCCCGAGCTCCGGCCGCTTTCCCACTACGATCCGGTTCTCGCACGAATAGAAAAGCTGGTGCCCGGCAGGGGCGCCCTGTCCGACCGGGTCGATGCCTATCAGAACCGCTTCACCATTCCCAAGGACCGGCTCGAGCCGGTATTCCGCGCCGCCATCGATGAGTGCAAGCGCCGCACCGCCGAGCATATCGCGCTGCCCAAGGACGAGAAGTTCACTCTGGAATTCGTCACCGGCAAGAGCTGGTCCGGCTACAATTGGTACAAGGGCAGTGCCACCAGCCTCATCCAGATCAACACCGATCTGCCGATCCGCCTCAGCCGCGCGGTCGATCTCGGCTGCCACGAGGGCTATCCCGGCCACCATGCCTACAACATGCTGCTCGAGCGCTCGCTGGCGCGGGAGCGCGGCTGGACCGAGTTCACCGTCTACCCGCTCTACTCACCCCAATCGCTGATCGCCGAAGGCTCGGCCAATTACGGCATCGAACTCGCTTTCCCGGGGCCGGAGCGGCTGCGCTACGAAGCCGAGGCGCTGTACCCGCTCGCCGGACTCAACCCGGCCGCGGCGCCGCAATATCTGGCGCTTCAGGAGGCGATGCAGGAACTGGCCGGCGCCCGCTTCACCATCGCCCGCGACTATCTGGAAGGGCGCCTCTCCAAGGAGCAGGCGATCGAGCTCACCCGCAAATACCAGCTCGTCTCCCGCGCCCGCGCCGAGCAGTCGATCGCCTTTACCGACCAGTACCGCTCTTACGTAATCAACTACGGCCTCGGCCTCGACATGGTCCGCGCCCACATCGAAGCCGCCGGCGAGCACCCCGAAGCCCGCTGGGCCGCCATGTCCCGCCTCTTGTCAGAACCGACCCTCCCCGGCGATCTTAAAATACGCTGAGGGTAGAGCCGCACGGAAATCCCCTCTCCCGCTTCTCGCGGGAGAGGGTAGGGTGAGGGTCTTCTTCTTTTTTCTCGGGCACTGCCCCAGACCCTCACCTCCCAAGCCTTTGGCTTGGGCCCCTCCTCTCCCGCGGAAAGCGGGAGAGGGCCTGTAGAACGAGACCTCGGCCCAAATGCGCATCTTCTACGACCCCCGCCAGCGCCTCCACGCCCCCGCGCAGGAGCTCCACAACGGCGGCTTCACCGCCTTCGCCGAACACCCGGGCCGCATCGACGCGATGCTCACTGCCCTGGGCGCCACCGAACCGCCCCGCGATCTCGGAGAAGCGCCACTGCTGCGCGTCCACCCGCAAGCCTATCTCGATTTCCTCAAAACCGCCTTTGCCGACTGGCAGGCGGCCGGTCGCCCCGGCGACGCCTCCGGCTACGTCTGGCCGATCGTTGGCCGCCGCCCGCTCGCCCTCAGCCGCATCGACGCACGCCTCGGCCAGTACAGCTACGACGCCTCAACGCCCATCGCCGAACACACCTGGCAGTCCACCTACTGGTCCGCACAAAGCGCGCTGGCCGCGACCGACACGGTGCTGGCGGGCGAACGCTCCGCCTTTGCCCTGTGCCGCCCGCCCGGCCACCATGCCGGCGCCGATTATATGGGCGGCTATTGCTATGTGAACGCCATGGCGGTGGCGGCGCAGTACGCCGCCGACGCCGGCCGCCGCGTCGCCATCCTCGACATCGACTATCACCACGGCAACGGCACCCAGGACATCTTCCTGGAACGCGGCGACGTCTTCTTCGCCTCGATCCACGCCGACCCGAAAACCGACTACCCCTTCTACTGGGGCCATGCCGACGAAACCGGCATCGGCGCCGGTGAAGGCGCCACCCTCAACCTGCCGCTCCCCCGCGGCACCCGCCTCGACGCCTTCACCGCCGCGCTCGAAATGGCGTTGGAGCGCATCGCCGGCTTCGGCGCGGACATCCTGCTCTGCTCGTTCGGCGCCGACACCTATGCCGACGATCCGATCAGCTTCTTCGACATCCAGACCGCCGACTATCCGAACATCGCCCGCCGCATCGCTGGCCTTGAGCTGCCGACGGTGGTGGTGATGGAAGGCGGCTATGCGGTTGACGCGCTCGGCACCAACGTCACCGCCTTCCTGTCCGGCTTCGATTGACCGCCGCGGCGGCGCATGACAGCCTTTGCGCCATGTCCGCTTTCCTCCTCCCCCTCCTGCTTACCGCGGCGCAGAGCGACACCGAAGCGCTGGAGCGGGGCCGCGCCGCCACCGCCTTGTTCTTCTCCGCCGACCCGGCGCCGCTGGCGGATACGATGACGCCGGAGATGCTCGCCGCGATCGGCGGCCGCGACGGGGTCGGCCGCCTCGCCGCCGAGGTGGAGCGGATCGCCGGACGCGAGGCCGAGGTGCTGCGCGAGGCGGGCTATCGCGAAGAGGATTTCGTCAGCTACTACCGCCTAAGCCGCTTCGACCGGGCAGCCAGCGTCACGGTCAACTGGGTATTCGCGGCCGCCGATGGCCGCATCGGGGGCGCCAGCGTCGCGCCCAGCGTCACGCCCGCACCAACGCCGCACGAAGGCCGCCGCACGCGCGCAAAGCTGCGCCTGCCCTTCGGCCGCCCGGCGGACGGCGGCGGCTGGTATGTGAGCTGGGGCGGGCGCGATGCGATCAGCAACTACCATGTGATCGCCGCCGACCAGCGCTTCGCCAGCGACTATCTCCTCACCCGGGGCGGCCGCTTCGCCGCCGATGGCGGGCGGCGCAACGAGGACCATTATTGCTGGAACCAGCCGGTCCTTGCGCCTGCCGCAGGGCGGGTCGTCTCCGCGGTGGACGACATCGCCGACAATCCGCGCCCAAGCGTGGTGACGCTGGGCGTGCCGGCGCCGGGCAACCATGTCGTCATCGCCCACGGCAAAAGCGAGCATTCGCTGATCGCCCACTTCCGCCAGGGCACGCTGGCGGTGCGGGTGGGGCAGAGGGTTAAAGCGGGGCAATTGCTCGGCCTGTGCGGCAACAGCGGCAATTCCAGCCAGCCCCATGTCCACTACCACCTGCAGACCGGCCGCAGCTTCGGCGAGGGCCTCGGCCTCCCCGCCTTCTTCAACCGCTACGAAGCGGACGGCGTGCCGGTAGAGCGAGGCGAGCCCCAACGCGGCCAAGTGGTCGTCCCGGCGGCGGACTAACAACCCCTCTCCCGCCCTTCGCGGGAGAGGGAGGGGCCCGCGCAGGGACCCCATCGAAGTACTACTTCGATGGGAACCCGAAGCGGGAGGGTGAGGGTCTGTACCGTGGACTCAGAAAAGACCCCTCACCTCCCAAGCCTGCGCTTGGGCCCCTCCTCTCCCGCGAAAAGCGGGAGAGGGAGCTTACGCCGCGCTCCTTGGAATCAGGCTCGGCGCCCGCCAAACCCGCTCCGAAGTAACACTTCGGGGCGATGTATCACAGCTTCTCCGTCAGCTCCGGGATCAGCTTGAACAGGTCGCCCACCAGGCCGATGTCCGCGACCTGGAAGATCGGTGCATCCTCGTCCTTGTTGATGGCGACGATGGTCTTTGAATCCTTCATGCCGGCAAGGTGCTGGATGGCGCCAGATATGCCGACCGCGACGTAGAGATCCGGCGCGACGATCTTGCCGGTCTGGCCGACCTGATAATCGTTGGGCGCATAGCCGGCATCGACCGCGGCGCGGCTGGCGCCGACGGCGGCGCCGAGCTTGTCGGCGAGCGGATCGATATATTGATGAAAGGCGTCGCCCGAGCCCAGCGCACGGCCGCCCGAGACGATGATCTTGGCGCTGGTCAGCTCCGGCCGCTCCGACGCAGCGATCTCCGCGCCGACGAAGCTTGAAAGCCCCGCATCGCTGCCGCCGCCGACAGCCTCGATCGTGCCCGATCCGCCCTCGGCGGATGCCTTTTCAAAGGCGGTGCCGCGCACGGTGAGGACCTTCTTGGCATCCGAGGTGCGCACAGTGGCAACCGCATTGCCCGCGTAGATCGGGCGCACGAATGTGTCCTCGCCCTCGATGCCGATCACATCGGAGATCTGCATCACATCGAGCAACGCCGCCACCCGCGGCGCGACATTCTTCCCGGTGGTGGTGGCCGGCACGACGAACGCATCGTGGTGGCCCATCAGCTCGGCGGCGAGCGGCGCGACATTCTCGGCCAGCTGGTTGGCGAAGGCGGCATTCTCGGCGACATGCACCTTGCCGACGCCGGCGATCCTGGCCGCCGCTTCGGCAACCGCGCCGACATTCTCGCCCGCGACCAGCAGGTGGACTTCGCCCAGCTTCGATGCGGCGGTGACGGCGGCGAGGGTGGCGTCCTTAAGAGCGCCGTTCTCATGTTCAACGAGTACGAGGGTCTTCATCCGATCACTCCCACGGTCCGCAGCCGGTCGATCAGCTCGTCGACCGAGTTCACCTTGACGCCCGCCTCGCGCTTCGACGGCTCACGCACATGCAACACGGTGTGGCGCGGCGTCATGTCGACGCCGTAATCCGCCGGCGTCTTCTGGGCCAGGGGCTTGGATTTCGCCTTCATGATGTTGGGCAGCGAGGCATAACGCGGCTCGTTCAAGCGAAGATCGGTGGTGACGATCGCGGGCAGCTTGAGCCGTAGCGTCTCGAGCCCGCCGTCCACTTCGCGCGTCACATTGACGCTCTCGCCCTCCACCTCGACCTTGGAGGCGAAGGTGCCCTGCGCCCAGCCGAGCAGGGCGGCGAGCATCTGCCCGGTCTGGTTGGCATCGTCGTCGATCGCCTGCTTGCCGAGAATGACGAGGCCCGGCGCCTCCTCGCCGACGATCTTCGCCAGGATCTTGGCAACCGCGAGCGGCTCCACGATCTCGTCGGTGGCCACCAGGATCGCCCGGTCGGCGCCCATCGCCAGCGCGGTGCGCAAGGTTTCCTGCGCCTTGGCCGGCCCGATCGAGACCACCACGATCTCGGTCGCCACGCCCTTTTCCTTGAGGCGGATGGCTTCCTCGACGGCGATCTCGTCGAACGGGTTCATGCTCATCTTCACATTGGCGAGATCGACCCCCGTGCCGTCGGCCTTGACCCGCGGCTTGACGTTGTAATCGATGACCCTTTTGACCGGTACCAGCAGCTTCATGCCTTCACCCTCTCTGAGGCGTCACCCCGGACTTGATCCGGGGTCCACCTTCTTCTTACCCGTAAAGAAGGGGAAGGTGGATGCCGGATCAAGTCCGGCATGACGACGTGGTTCCTGTGACTCTGTTTACCTACGCCGCGTCCTTCACCGCCGCGACGATCTTCTGCGCCGCGTCGCCAAGGTCGTTGGCGGGCACGATGGCGAGGCCGGAATCGGCGAGGATGCGCTTGCCTTCCTCGACGTTGGTGCCCTCGAGGCGAACCACCAAAGGCACCTTCAAATCCACCTCTCGCGCCGCCGCGACGATCCCGTCGGCGATGATGTCGCAGCGCATGATGCCGCCGAAGATGTTGACCAATATGCCCTTCACCGCGGGATCGGACAGGATGATCTTGAACGCCGCCGTCACCTTCTCCTTGGAAGCGCCGCCGCCGACGTCGAGGAAGTTGGCGGGAAAGGCGCCGTGCAGCTTGATGATGTCCATGGTCGCCATGGCGAGGCCCGCGCCGTTGACCATGCAACCGATGTCGCCGTCCAGCTTGATGTAGGCGAGGTCGTAGCGCGATGCTTCGACCTCGGCCGGATCCTCCTCCGTCTCGTCGCGCAGCGCGGCGATGTCGGGGTGCCGGAACAGGGCATTCTCGTCGAAGCTCATCTTGGCGTCGAGCACCAGCAGGCGGTTGTCCTCGGTCACCACCAGCGGGTTGATCTCCAGCATCGCGCTGTCGGTCGCCAGGAATGCTTCGTAGAGCTTGCCGGCAAGGTCTTCGGCCTGGGCGGCGAGGTCGCCCTCCAGCGCCAGCGCGGTGGTCAGCGCAGCCGCATCCTCGGCGTGGAAGCCCCGCGCCGGATCGATGGTGATGGTGGTGATCTTCTCCGGCGTGGCGTGGGCCACCGCCTCGATGTCCATGCCGCCCTCGGTAGAGGCGACCATCGCCACGCGCCCGGAATCGCGGTCGACCAAGATGGCGAGGTAATATTCCCTGGCGATGTCGACTCCGTCGGTGATGTAGAGGCGGTTGACCTGCTTGCCTTCATCGCCGGTCTGGATCGTTACCAGCGTGTTGCCGAGCATCTCGGCGGCGTTGGCGCGCACATCCTCGACCGAGCGGGCGAGCCGGACTCCGCCCTTGGCGTCGGGGCCGAGTTCCTTGAACTTGCCCTTGCCGCGGCCGCCGGCGTGGATCTGCGCCTTGACGATCCAGAGCGGCCCCGGCAGCCGTCCGGCGGCGTCCACCGCCTCTTGCGCGCTCAAGGCGGCATGGCCGGCGGGAACGGGGATGCCGTGCTTGGCGAGCAATTCCTTCGCCTGATATTCGTGAATGTTCATGGCGGGGAGGGTGTTCCTCTCGTGGACAAGGGTTGCCGGCCCTTAAGCACAGCCGGGGGGCGAATCCAAGGCCGGGAGCCCTAGGCGGTTACCGCGCAGACCACACCGGCCCGGGTCAGCACCGACACGGTGTGGGTGTCGAGCTCGCCGCCGTGGCGGCGCAGGAAATCGAGCAGGCTCATCTTGGGCAGGTCCTTGTCGACCTTTTCTTTCAGCCGGGCGATGGAGTGGATCTGCGGCTTGCTGAGCTGGTCCACCATGCGCCCGGCGATGCACTTGGCGGTGGGTTCGCGCAGCCCGCCGTCGACGAGCGCGCTCTCGATCCGATTCTCGTAAACCGCGCCGCACCCCGCGAGCGCAAGGCCGAGCGCCAAAGCGAGCGGCCAGGCGAACGGCAGGGCGAACGGCAGGGCGAACGGCGGCGCGGCGATGCGCTTCACGGGCATGTTCCTCCTCTTCGTCCGGCGAGACCTGGTCCGGCACCAGCGCAACCCTCACCCGCCGACGTCCGTTCCGCTCCCCATGGCAACGAACTTCGCGGAATGGCTGGTGCGCACGGTCATGCTGGTGCTGGCCGGGCTCGTCACCCTGTCGATCCTCGGCTCGATCGCGGCCATGTCCAACGATGCCGCCCCCGGTCCCGCGCGTGGACCCGCTGAACGAATTGCCGCGCCCCTGCCGGAGCAGCCTCAACAGCCGCAACAGCCCTCCCCGCCGTCCGCTGCGGCGCCGTCCCCCACCGAGCCGCCAGCCGAGCCTCCGCCGGCCGCCACGGGTGCGGGAGACTTCATCCCCGCCCCCGCCCCTCCCGAA
The DNA here is from genome assembly GCA_035644835.1 of Allosphingosinicella sp. Taxonomy (GTDB): domain Bacteria; phylum Pseudomonadota; class Alphaproteobacteria; order Sphingomonadales; family Sphingomonadaceae; genus Allosphingosinicella. The sequence goes on from DASQNR010000016.1 coordinate 95,667, forward strand.
ACCAGATCGGACTGCGATCGCTGGCTGGAAGCGATCGCCTTCGCTCTCCTTGCCATTGCGGGTCTGATCGCGATCGCCCTGGTGCTGTTGTGGCGCGGCGTGGCGGCGCTGCGCAGGATTGCCGACGGCGCCGCTTTGGTGCAGCAACAACAACAGCAGCAGCAAAGGAACTAACGACGCCTGCGCTACATTGAGCAACCACCAGGGAGGATCAGCCGCTCGTGACCATTACCGCTCCGCACGTCCGGGCGCTTGCCGCCATCGCCGCCGCCATGCTGGCCGCGCCCGCACTTGCGCAGGACGAGGCCGCCGCTCCTCCCGCCGAAATCATCACCTCCGATCGCAACAGCCTGACCCTGGGCATCGGCGGCGCCTACCGCCCGACCTACGAAGGCTCCGACGATTATACGTTCGGCCCGATCGGCGCGGTGTTCGGCAAGGTCGCCGGCTTCAGCTTCGCCACGCGCGGCACCGGGCTCAACCTCGATCTGATCCGCGATGCCGATGGCGCCCCCTTCTCGCTCGAGTTCGGGCCGGTCGTCTACCTGCGGCTCGACCGCACCGGCGGCATCAAGGATCCGCAAGTCAAGGCGCTGGGCGAGATCGACACGGCGATCGAGCTGGGCGCTTCGGCGGGCATCGCCAAGAACGGCGTCCTTCATCAATATGACAGCCTGGGCGTGCGGCTTCAGTATCAAAAGGACGTAAGCGACACCCACGACAGCTCGATCCTGTCGCCGTCCATCGAATATGCCACTCCGCTCAGCACCCGCACCTATGCGCAGCTCAGCTTTTCGGCCGAGCGGGTCGGCGACGGTTACGCCCGCACCTATTTCAGCGTCACTCCGGCCGGGGCTCTGGCCAGCGGCCTCCCGGCCTACAATGCCGAAGGGGGCTGGAAGAGCTGGCGCACCAACCTGTTCCTGGCCCAGACGCTGACCGGCGATCTGCGCCGGCCCAGGCTCTCCGCCTTCAGCGTCCTAAGCTACGGGCAGATGATCGGGGACTTCAAGCGCAGCCCTATCGTCTCGGTGGCGGGCGACAAGGACCAGTTTTTCGCGTTGCTGGGGCTTAGCTACACCTTTTAAGACGGGCGGCGCGGCAGGAGGAACCGGATGGCTGCGTCACCACGCTTCACCGCAGGATCGGGGGTCGCCGCAGGATCGGCCGTTAGCGGAGGATCGGCTGGGGGAGCCGGCGTGCTGAAGGCTGGATCGGCCATTGCCGCCTTCGGCCTGTGCCTGTGCTCCGCCGCGCCGTCCGCCGCGCGCGATCGGACAATCGCCGGCATTGCTCCCAACCCGGTGTTCAGCGGCATGGCTCGCGGCGCCGAGCGCGCAAGTCCGGCCGTTGGCCGGCAAGGTGCCCCCGTCCAGTTTTCCAACGACTCGATCCTGGTCGGAGACGGCGCGCCCGGTGCGCCGCACGCCATCGTCGGCAGCCTTCCCCTGGTCGGACCGGTCGCCGCCGAAGTCGGCCTGTTCTCGGTGAACGGGGCGTCGGTGAAGGAACGGGAGTTCAAGCGCACCGACCCGATGGCCGACGTCCAGCCGCGCCGCAGCCGAGTCGCCGCAATTGGCCTCAGGATGCTGTTCTAGGCGCGGCCCTGTCGCTTGCTTGCACGACGCTTGCCCGCCGCACGCCGCCTGTCCGCCGCACCAGCCGCTCGGCACCGGCCCCGGCCAGGCACGACGAAACCGCCGGCGGGCTACCCCACCGGCGGTTTGCGTCTTGAATCAGAATTGTCGCTTACGGCGTAACCGGCACGCCATCGTCGTCATCGTCCTTGGTGAGAAGGATGATGGCGATGATGATGGCGATGATGCCGATCAGCGGCAGGATGAACCCGCGGCGACGCAGCTCTTCGCCTTCCGCCTGCTCGGCGGCCGGAGCGACTTGAACCGGTGCGCTTTGCGCGGCGGCGACGGTGGGGCTTACCACCAGGGCAGCGGCCGCAGCCGCCGCAATCAACTTCTTCACAGCAAATTCTCCCTTGAAACTGTTGCATTTGCCTGCCGCATGATTGTGACTGGTTCAAGGCGCTTCGCCCCATTCTTAACCAAATCCGTAAAAGAGGCGGCGGATGTTGCGCAAAAGCTTCACTCTGGATCACTTCCCCCGCCGCCGCGCAGCCGTTAGGATCAAAGGGTGAACGACCTGCGCAAGATCATCCATGTCGACATGGACGCCTTCTATGCCTCGGTGGAGCAGCGCGACGATCCGGCACTGCGCGGCCGGCCGCTCGCGGTCGGCGGCGGCGTTCGCGGCGTGGTCGCGGCGGCAAGCTACGAAGCCCGCCGCTTCGGAGTCCGGTCGGCGATGCCGGCGGTCACGGCGCAGCGCCGCTGCCCCGATCTCGTCTTCGTCAAGCCGCGCTTCGATGCCTATCGCGCGGTGTCGAACCAGATCCGGGCGATCTTTCTGGACTACACGCCGCATGTCGAGCCGCTCAGCCTCGACGAAGCCTATCTGGACGTCACTCACGATCTGAAAGGGATCGGCATCGCCACGCGTATCGCCGAGGAGATTCGGCTTCGCATCCGCGAGGAAACCGGCCTCACCGCCTCGGCCGGAGTGTCCTACAACAAATTCCTCGCCAAGCTCGCTTCGGACCAGAACAAGCCGGACGGCCTGTGCGTGGTCACGCCGGCCCGCGGCCCCGCTTTCGTGGAAAGCCTGCCGGTGAAGCGCTTCCACGGCGTCGGCCCCAAGACGGCGGAGAAGATGAAGCGGCTCGGCATCGAGACCGGCGCCGATCTCAAGTCCCGCAGCCTCGATTGGCTCGCCGCCCATTTCGGAAGCTCGGCGCTTTACTACCACGATCTCGCCCGCGGCATCTGCCACCGCCAGGTCAAGGCCGACCGCGCCTGCAAGTCGGTCAGCGCCGAGGATACGTTCCACACCGACCTTTCCGACCCGGTCGCCTTGCTCGCCGAGCTCGACCGGATCGCCCGCCATGTCTGGGAGAAGCGCGTCGAGCCCAAGCGGCTCGCCGGGCGCACGGTGAACCTCAAGGTCAAATTCTGCGATTTCCAGATCGTCACCCGCGCCCGCAGCCTCGATCGGCCGGTCGCCGATGTCGAGGAATTCGCTGAACTCGGCCGAAGCCTGCTCGGCGCCCTCCTTCCGCCGTCCAAGAGCATCCGCCTCCTCGGCCTCGGCCTCTCAACCCTCACCGAAGGCGCCGCCGCTGCGCCCCGCCCGCTCGAACTGCCGCTGGCGGTTTAGGACTCGTCAACCCAGGTGCGCATAGCCTGCGCCCATGCAGCGACACCGCTCCCCTTTGAATCGTCTCCGGCCCACCGCTTCGCGGCCGCTCCTTGCGGCTTCGTTCCTTTGGGCGCTTGCCGCCGGCGCCGCGCAAGCCATGCCGCCGCCCGCCGAATCGAAGGGGTTGTTCAGTGAGCCGCACTTCACCCGCAACATTCCGGTCGACCGGTGGGTGCTGCTGGCGCCGAGCGCGGTCCTTGTTCACGAGACCGCCACCGTTGCCCCCTCCCGGGTGGAAGCGCCGCTCGCCATCGCCCTCCCCGCCGGCTTTGGCGCGGCGATCGCCGGGGGGACTGTGTTCACCGAGGAACTCGGTCCCGATGGCCGCGCCGCCTGCCTCTACCGGCGCGGGCCGCGCGGTGTCTCCGGGCCGCCTCCGCTCTGACTGACCGATACTGACGGAGACGGCCGCGCCGACAGGGCCGAGCGGAACGGCAAGATTGCGCGAATCGCGCCGGTGCAGCTCAGGCCCGCAGCGGATAGGCCCACCACCCATCCCGGAGCGGCGGCAATCGAGCGTCGAGTCTATGTCAAGAGCATGGACGCAGCGAGCGTCACCCTCTCCGCTGACTGCATGGTCCGCCCCGGAGAAGGGCTGCCGCGCTACAATGTTTCATCGGTGGGCGGGCGGGCGTCGCCCATCGATGGGCTCGTCCTGCCGCTCCGGCACGCCCGCCCGGTCACCGTCACGGGCCTCACCCTCGAGCTCCGTCGCGCCTCCGACGGGTACTGGTGGTTGCGCGTCTCCGGTGAGTCCGAGCCCTGGGTGTGGGTGCCGGAACCCGGCACGAAAGTGGTTTTGCCCTGTGGTACGCTTGAGCGGATGCGCTGAGCGGGCCAAACCCGGAGATCGAAGCCCCTAAAGCTTCTCCACCTCACGCGCCCTCACCACGATCTCGTCCTGCGCGAAGGCGATTTCCTGCCGCTCGCGAAAGCCGCGCCACCAGCTCCGGTCGAGATAGTTGCTCATCACCTCGAAGATGACGATGTCGTCCTGGTGGCGCTCGCCGCCCTGCTCCCACACCCCTTCGGCCGGGCTGCGGCTGAACGCGGTGAGCCCGCCATAAAGGCCGATCAGTTCCTCACGGACGCTGGCATAGAGTTCGGAGCCGAAGCGGCGGCCCTGTTGGTCGTAAAGCGGAAGCAGGATTTCGATCAGGTGCATGCCGGGGTCAACGCGCGCCCGCGCCAAGCGCTCCCCATCGTCGCAGATGCGATTTCGATCAGCCCGCACAGGCCAGGCGGGCGCAGGACTCGGCTCGCCGCATCGGCCGCTCGCCTCATTCCCAACCGGCGGCGCCGGGCCGGAACGTAATCCGGCGCTCGCGCGCTGAAGCAATGACCGCAACGGACGGCCAACAGGGCAAGTTAAACCGATGAAAAATGGGCAGGATCTCGCGATCCCGCTGGCGCAGGCTCGTGTCTTTGCCAGGCGGCACGCCGAACAGGCGCGCGTTCGCGCCGCCGTCACAATTGGACTGGCCGGGCAAGAGCCGCCGTCCGCGACGAAGCCGATCCTGCTCGCCGAAATCCAGCTCCGGCGCGAGCGCCGGACCGAAGACTTCGCGCAGCCCGTGACGCTCGCCGTCCGGCGGGCCGAGATCGAGCGCGATACCGCAGGCGGGGGCCTTTCCGATCAACCCAGCAGCAGGAGAATATGACCATGTCGCGTACCATTACCGCAATGTTCGACAGCCGTGACGAGGCCGAAGCCGCCCGCACCCGCCTTTCCCAATCGCAAATCGATGCCGACCGGGTCCGCATCATCGACAAGAACGCGTCCACGAGTTCCGCTTCGGGCTCCGGCGCCGGCGAGGAACAGGGCTTCTGGTCCGCGCTCAGGTCCGCCTTCCTCCCGGAAGAAGACGGCCAGGCTTATGAAGAAGGAATGCGCCGCGGCGGCTATCTGCTGTGCGCCGATGTCGACGAGACCGACGCCGACCGCGCCTGCGACATCCTCGATCAATCGGGCAGCGTCGACTTCGACCAGCGCCAGGATGCGTGGCGCAGCGAAGGCTGGCAGGGCGCCGCCGCCGGGACCGCCCAGGCCCGCGAAACCGGGCAGAGCGTCGAGGAAGAGCGCATTCCCCTGGTCGAGGAAGAGCTGCGGGTCGGCAAGCGCGAGGTCGCCCGCGGCGGCGCTAGGGTGCGTTCCTACATCAAGGAAACGCCGGTGCACGAGCAGGTCGCTCTGCGCGAGGAGCATGTCAGCATCGAGCGCCGTCCGGTCGGCGAGACGCTGGATCGCGGCGCCCTTGGCAGCGACTCCGACCTGCTGCGCGAGCGCACCGTCGAAATGACGGAAACCGCCGAGGAAGCGGTGGTCGAAAAGCAGGCTCATGTGCGTGAGGAGCTGGTGGTGAAGAAGACCGCCGAGCAGCGCACCGAGCAGATCGACGACACCGTGCGCCGCACCGAAGTGGAGGTCGACGAGACACGCGGCGGCGAGGATCGCTCGGCCTTTGGCGGCTTCTCCGGCGCCGATCGCCAGACCGCGCAGCAGCAGGGTTCGCAGCAGCAGACCGGCTTCGGCGGCGATAATGAGGGCCGTGAGCGCGAAGGCGCCGGCTACGATCCCCGGATCGACAAGAGCGGCCTCTGAGCTGCCCAGCCGGTCCCGGCCGGCTTGAGGTGAAGGAAAGGGCGGTCCCGCACGGGGCCGCCCTTTTCATGTCGCGCGTTCGCGCCTACACCCTGCGCTTCCCCGGGGGACCCTGTGCACAGGGTTGAGAGGCGGCTCGGTAGCCGCGACCCGTTGAACCTGATCCGGCTGACACCGGCGTAGGGAGGGAGGCCGGGTCCGCCCGCTCTCCATCCGCAAGAGGAGAGCGACACCATGGCCGACGTTAACGCCCGCACCGAACTCGATCCTCCCCGGAACGGGGAGGGGGACCAGGCGCAGCCTGGTGGAGGGGGGGGCAAGACCGGCGCGGCGCTCACCGTCACCACCGGCCCGATCCGCGGCTCCTGCAAGGTCCATGTTGGTCCCTTGGGCGTCGCCATGCGCGAGATCGTGCTCGAGCCGTCCTGCGGGGAGCCCCCGTTGCGCGTCTACGACCCGTCCGGCCCCTACACCGACTCGAACGCCCGCATCGACATCATGGCCGGCCTGCCCGAACTGCGCGCGCCCTGGATCCGCGCCCGCGGCGACGTCGAGGAAGTCCCGCAGCGCGAGGTGAAGCCCGAGGATAACGGCCAGCTCGGCCCCGACCGCTCCGGCGGCGTCCAGCCCTTCCCGAACGTCCGCAAGACCGTGCTCCGCGCCAAACCTGGCGCCAACGTCAGCCAGATGCACTACGCCCGCAAAGGCATCATCACGCCCGAAATGGAGTACGTCGCCGTCCGCGAAAACCTCGGCCGCGAGCAGCTTGCGCAAGCCATGGTCCGCGACGGGCAGGACTTCGGCGCCGCCATCCCCGACTACGTCACCCCCGAATTCGTCCGCTCCGAAATCGCCCGCGGCCGCGCCATCATCCCCAACAACATCAACCACCCGGAATCCGAGCCGATGGCGATCGGCCGCAACTTCCTGGTCAAGATCAACGCCAATATCGGCAATTCCGCGGTGGCGTCGGACGTTGCGGCCGAGGTCGACAAGATGGTCTGGTCGATCCGCTGGGGCGCCGACACCGTCATGGACCTCTCCACCGGCCGCAACATCCACGACACCCGCGAATGGATCATCCGCAACAGCCCCGTCCCCATCGGCACCGTCCCCATCTATCAGGCGCTCGAGAAAGTCGGCGGTGTCGCCGAGGACCTGACCTGGGAAGTCTACCGCGACACGCTGATCGAGCAGGCCGAGCAGGGCGTCGACTATTTCACGATTCATGCGGGCGTCCGCCTCCCCTACATCCCGATGACCGCCAAGCGCGTCACCGGCATCGTCAGCCGCGGCGGCTCGATCATGGCCAAATGGTGCCTTTCCCACCACAAGGAGAGCTTCCTCTACACCCGCTTCGAGGAAATCTGCGAGATCATGAAGGCGTACGACATCGCCTTTTCCCTCGGCGACGGCCTGCGCCCCGGCTCCATCGCCGACGCCAATGACGAAGCCCAGTTCGCCGAGCTCCACACCCTTGGCGAACTCACCAAGGTCGCCTGGGCGCACGACGTCCAGGTGATGATCGAAGGCCCCGGCCATGTCCCGATGCACAAGATCAGGGAGAACATGACCAAGCAACTCGAAGCCTGCGAGGAAGCCCCCTTCTACACATTGGGGCCCCTCACCACCGACATCGCGCCGGGTTACGATCACATCACCAGCGCGATCGGCGCCGCCATGATCGGCTGGTTCGGCACCGCCATGCTTTGCTACGTCACCCCCAAGGAGCATCTCGGCCTCCCCGACCGCGACGACGTCAAGGTCGGCGTCGTCACCTACAAGCTCGCCGCCCACGCCGCCGATCTCGCCAAGGGCCACCCGGCGGCCAAGATGCGCGACGACGCGGTCAGCCGCGCCCGCTACGAATTCCGCTGGCGCGACCAGTTCAACCTCAGCCTCGACCCCGACACCGCCGAACAATATCACGACCAGACCCTCCCCGCCGAAGGCGCCAAGACCGCCCACTTCTGCTCCATGTGCGGCCCCAAATTCTGCTCGATGAAGATCACGCAGGAGGTGCGCGAATTCGCAGCAAAGCAGAACCAGTCGGCAGACAACTTCCTAGCCGCCAATCCTCCCCGGGACGGGGAGGGGGACCAGCCGCAGGCTGGTGGAGGGGGCCCCTTGCAGCACGCCGAAGTCCAAGCCGGCATGGCCGAAATGAGCGAAAAATTCCGCGAAAAAGGCGGCGAAATCTACCTTCCCGCGGCGGAGTAACCCCGTCCGTTGGCGGACGCCCGCCGCGCATCTTGGCTCAGGCTAATCCCTGAGCCAAGATGATCCAGCGAGGAGCTTGACCGTGCCGACCGTCCACCGCGAGCAAGGCTACCGCCTTTACTTCTACAGCCACGAGCCGAACGAGCCGCCGCACGTCCACATCGACAAGGGGGGCGCCTCGCTCAAGGCCTGGCTCGAACCCGTCGAACTCGCCCGCAACGCCGGCTTCCGCCCAAGCGATATCAACGCGATCCTCGAACTCGTGCGACAGAATCGCACAAAGCTGCTAGAGGCATGGCATGGCTACTTCGGCACGACACGCTGACGAACGCGTGGCAGGCGTCTCCTTCGACGCCGACCGCCTGATCGTGGACCTGATGGACGGCCGCACCATCTTAGTCCCCCTCGCCTGGTACCCGCGCCTGCACAAGGCCACACCCGAACAGCGCACCCGCTGGGAAATCGCCGGCGGCGGCTACGGCATCCACTGGCCGGATGTGGATGAGGATTTGAGCACCGAGGGGATGCTGCGGGGAGCGCCTGCTCCACGGGAGCGGTAATCCCCGCCGCCACGCCCACCTCGCGCGGCACGTCCACAGGGCGCAGCTCCACGCACCGCCCCTCAGGATATTCCCGCAGACCCCGGCTGTCCCTGCGCGAGCGACTTCAGCCAGAAAAAAGCCAGATCGGCATAGCGTCCGCCCGTTGCATCTCCCGCCGCGGAGCGGAACGCCGCCTCCGCCTCGCCGCGCTGGCCGCCGAATAGCTTTGCAACGCCCAGCCGGACCTGTGCGCCGGCCTTGTTCCGCGGCTCCGATCCTCCCGCCGACGTGCCACGCGCCTTGGCCACCGCGCGATCCACCTCGGCGATGATCTCACGCGTCGGCGATGTGCCGGCCTCGAGCAGGCCGCGCTTCAAGCCGTCGTCGAGCACCGCTTTCGCCTCTCTCGCCTCGCCGGATTGCCTGAGGAGCTGGGCCATGCGCTGATATTCAGCCGCCTGGGTAAGCGCGCCGATATGGCGCATCAGGCGCAGAAGATCGATCTCGAAAGCCTCGTCGGCCACGGCCACCTGCCGGTAAACGACCAGCGCGGCGCGCCAGTTCGCTGGCGTCGGGTAGGCGCTGACCAGCGCTCGTGCAGCCTCGATGCCGGGTGCCGCGAAATTGCCTTGCTGGGCAATGCTCAGCCGTTGCCGATGCCATCCTTCCGGGGCCGCCTGGCCGAGCCCCTCGCGGGCGGCGATTGCGCGGGTGAGCAGATCCATTGCACCGGCGAAATCCTTCTGCGCGAAACGAACCTGTGCAAGGTTGGCGAGCGCATCGGCGTCGGACGGCGTCAGTTCAACCATTCGCGCCCAGAGCCGCCCCGCCGTGTCGAGATCGCCCGCCCGATAGGCGATCTGCCCGCGAGCCGCCAAATGGCCCGGCAGTCTGTCACGCTCCGTAAACGGGCTGGCGATCAGCACGTCCAGCGCTTGCCCGCGCATGACATCGTCCCCCCGCCGCTTGCCGATCTCGAGCTCGTAGAGCGCCAGGGCGTAGCGCGCATCACGGCTGTTCGCGATCCGCCGCGCCTCCGCCAACGCGCGGTCCTGGGAACCCCTCTGCCCGCTTCGCGCGAGGCTGCCCAGGTTCGACAGCGCCCGCATCTCCTGAGGCGAGACCGCAAGCTTGCTCCCGCCAAGCTCCATGACGGTACCGATATTCCTCTGCGCATTGGCCGCGAACCCAACGCCCCAGCCGGCGCCGGAGAGGCACATCGCAGCGACAGCCAGGCGCGTGAGCAATGCGGACCTCATCGGAGCCTCCAAACGTAACCTCCCACTCTCTCGGGTCCGCAGCCGCCGATTTTGTCAAGGATCCTTAGGGCTGACAATAACAGCGCTGGCTGTTCTCATCGAAATTACAGCCCGGCAAACAAAACTTGGGGCCATCTTGCCGAGCTGAGGCGCCAGTGCAAGGCACCGGACCCGAGCTGGCGGCAGTTAGTGTACCGATCAAAATCAACGCCATACACATTCTCCGCATTTGATTTCCCCCTAGTTCGGCCTGTAGGATGCCGACAAATGAGTTAAACAGTTTTTTGAAGATGCGGTCAAGTACTATTAAAAGAGCATTTAAACCCTATACGCGCCCCGAGTCTGGAAGCCTGTTCTAGGCACCGGCACCACAACCGGGGATTCCTGCGGCACGCTCTGCAAGCTCTAGCAGGCACTTAATCTTGCGCGCTCCTCGGCCGTCGCTCACCCCTAGCTATAAGACTCCTTTTTGAACTCACGCCCGCGGAAATCGTTGACGGAATATGAGCAACATTAAGTACGGCGGTTCCTTATCCTCGGCAGAATGGAGTGCTCGGGCCTTCCCCCATTCGGCCGTTCACGCATCCAGTCTCGCGGTCACCCCTCTGGAGGTTTTGGACCTGGACGGACACGTTCACGCTCACGGTACTGGCTTCGTCTACCGGATCGGCGGCCGCCCCTACTTTGTTACGGCGTGGCACGTGTTGACCGGCACAAACTTTTTCTCCGGCCAGAAAAATCCTACCGGACTCATACCTAGGCAGGTGAGGTTCTTTGCCCCAACCTTCAGTCAGGTAGATGCGAAGCTCAATCTTGGCTCCGTGCCCTTCATACTTGACCTGAAGGAGAAAGCACTGGAGATTCTCGCCAATCCACCGACGGTCTTTGGAGTTCCTGTCGATGTAGCCGTAGGTGAGTTGCCGGTTCACGTTGAGAAGGCAGGACTTTTCACTTCAAAGGGGCTTAACGAGTTTGAATGGGGTTTCGCCGAACGGGCTGAAACGCCAATTCACACGATGATTGGTGCCGAAATTTTTGTGTTGGGGTACCCGTTGACAACGTATGAAGGTTTAAGAACCCCCATCTGGAAGCGAGGAGCTTTAGCCAGTGAACCCTCTTTCGCAATCGAACCAAAATGTTCGTTCCTTTTAGATGTAAATACGACAGGAGGTATGTCCGGAGGGCCGATAATCCGGCGGGTGACCACCATGACGGCTCACAACCAAGATGAAGGTGTGGTGCAGGAGTACTATGATGAAGCGGTCATCGGAGTGTATAGCGGGCGTGCCCTTTCTCCGAAGGAGCCAAGCTTTGTCCTAGGCTATGGGTGGCCAATTGATCTGGTCCATGAGATCGTACGGACCTCTCAGTGCTTTTCAGGGACAGGATAGGCGTTGCCCCAATCCCTCGCCCACATCGCCCTCATCGTCCGCGACTATGACGAGGCTATCGCCTGGTTCACAGGGGTGCTCGGCTTCACCCTCATCGCCGACACATATCAGCCTGAGCAGGACAAACGCTGGGTGCTTGTCGCGCCGCCCGGTGCTGCCTCCACCGCCACCGCCCTCCTCCTCGCCCGCGCCTCCACGCCGGAGCAGGAAGCCTTCATCGGCAACCAAGCGGGCGGGCGCGTCTTCCTGTTCCTGCACACCGACGACTTCTGGCGCGACTACAGCGACCTCACCGCCAAGGGTGTCCGCTTCGTCCGCCCTCCCGCCGAGCAGCCCTATGGCACCGTCGCCGTGTTCGAGGATCTCTACGGCAACCTTTGGGACCTGGTGCAGCCCGCCTGAGCGGCCCCGCGGCGCCACGAGGAGCTGAGACCGTCGCCGAGGCTCTGCAGAAAACAACTTTCCTACATCGTACCCAATATGTTCCAAACTACCAGATGGAACAGCACCCCGATTCGCCGGCCTCCGCGCCCGCCCCCGCCGCCTCTCCGGAGGCCGAACCCAACCCCGCCGCCGCCCCGGCCCCGCCGGGCGCGGCGGCTCAACCGGCCACGCCCCCACCCGCGCCACCCCCGCCCACCTGCACCGAGGACGAAGACGAACTCCGCGTCCCGCCCGAAACCTACGACCCCGCCGACTATCGCTGGGTCCCGGTCCGCCGCCGCCCGCGCTACGATGGGTGGACGGAGGAAAAGCAGCGCCGCTTCATCGAGGTGCTCGCCGATACCGGCCTGGTCGGCGCCGCCGCCAAGGCGGTGGGCATGACGCGGGAGACCGCCTATCGCCTGCGCCGCTCGGCCCACGGCGCCGCCTTCGCGCGCGCCTGGGATGCGGCCCGCCACCATGCCGCCGGCCTGGTCGAGGACATCGCCTTCGAACGCGCCTTCGAAGGCGTCGAGCACAATGTCTACGACGAATATGGCGAGGCGGTCTGCACCAAGCGGGTCTATAACGACCGGCTGCTGATGTGGCTGTTGAGCCACCTCAAGCCCGATCGCTACGGCCGCGGCGCGCCCGCGTCGCCCGCCCGCGCCGCCGAGCCGCTGCCGCCGCCCGAACTCGCCCTGGAGGCGAGCCTCAAGGCGCTGGAGCCGCCGCTCCCGGCGCCGCCCGAAGACATGCTCGAGCCGGATGTGCTGGCGCACGAGCTTGATCTTGCCGACGCCGCAGACGGCAAACTGCCGCATTTCCTCGCCGAACAGCGCCCCGCCAAAAGCGCGGCCCGCGAAGCGGCCGAAGCGCGCGCGGCCGAGGATGCGCGCGGCGAAGCGGCGTGGAAGAAGTCGGGGCGCAAGGAGGAATTGAGCCGCCAGGAATTCGCCGACATGTGCCGCTACCTCGATCCCGCGCAGCGGGGCGAACGGTCGAAGAAGCGCTACAAGTGAGACCTTCGTGTGACCTTCCGCCGACGCCCCTCCCCGGCACAGTCGCCGTCGCCGCGTTGCAGGATGGCCAGGGCAACCTTGGGATCCGGTGCAGCCTGCGTCGCGCGCAAGGCCGCCCCTCCGGCTTGACCGCCGCCCCGCCGCCTGCTCAAGCGGGCCGCATGAGCGAAAACGTCGTCAAAGGCCCGGCCTCCTACTTCCCCTCCATCGAGAAGAAATACGGCCGCCCGATCGCCGAATGGAAGGCGCTGCTGCGCGCCCGTCCGCCGGGCAAGCACACCGAACTGGTCGCCTGGCTCAAGGGCGAGCACGGCATGGGCCACGGCCACGCCAACGCGCTGGTCGCGCACACGCTCGCCGAGGACAGAGGCTGAGCCGCCGACCGTCCGCAGAGACCTCGGTCGAACGCGGCGCCGGTATCTTCAACTGAGCACCGGCCAAGAACATAACCCATCTACACTGCGGTCGCCTTTGGAATCGGGTTCGGGGGGATCGTCGCCGTCGTCGCGGCCCGGGAGGGAATGCCGCACTATCTGCGTGATAGCCGGCCATGACCGCGGTGCTGCTACCAAGCGCGCTGGTGGGCGGCCGCGCGGGGAGGCTCCTGGGGTGGCTCGTCATGCGCGCGATCGACCTGCTTGGCTCTCGCTGAATGTTCGGCACCAGGTTTCTAGGCGCTGCGTTCACCGGGCGTTAAGCGGACCTGAAGGATTACACGTGTAGTCGCAGCGGGCGGCGAGGCTGAGTATCGGCCGGCGCCCGCGCCTTGGGGAGGGGAATACGATGCGTCACAAAGCGTTGGGAGCGTTGCTTTGCGCGGCCCTGGCCGGTTCAACCGCCGCGGCGGCGCAGAACAGGCCGGAGGCCGAGGCCGGGCCGGAGATCGTCGTCACCGGCAATCGCGACATGGAGGGGCAGCTGCGCGACTTCGTCGGCGCGCTCACCCAGACCGGGCCGGGCCGCCAGCTCGCCCGCTTCGAAACCGCGATCTGCCCGGCCGCGGTCGGCGTCTCGCCCGGCCAGAAGGAAGCGATCGCCGGCCGTCTGCGCCAGATCGCCGAAGCCGCCGGCCTCGCCGTGCGCAAGGGCGAGTGCACGCCCAATGTCCTGCTGGTCGTCACCGCCGACAAAGCCGGCTTCCTCGATGCGCTGTGGAAATCCTATCCCGAATATTTCGGCGAAATGTCCGCGTCCGATGTGCGCCGCCTCGGCCGCACCCCCGGCCCCGCCGCGGCCTGGCATGTCGACGGACCGCCGCTGAGCGCCGACGGCGTGAAGCTCGCCGACGGCGGCGACGGCGCTTATGTGAACCGCACCGGCCGGGTCAGTTCCCGGATCACAGCAGGGGTGCGGCCGCAATTCGCCGCCGCCGCGGTGGTGGTGGAGGCCAGGTCGCTGGAAGGGCTGACCACCACCCAGATCGCCGATTATGCGGCGATGCGCGCGTTTGCCAGGGGCGATCCGTCGCGGCTGCCCGGCTCCGCCCCCACCATCTTGAAGGTGCTCGAAGCGCCGATGGGCGCCGAAGTGCCGATCACGCTGACCTCGTGGGATCTGGCCTTCTTGCGCTCGCTCTACAGCGGCACGCCCAACACCACCGCCGCCGCCCAGCGCACCAGCATCCGCAAGGGGGTGGAAGGGCGGCTGCGCAAGGGAGAAGCGGACAAATAGGGGCGAGCGGCGCGGCGCGCTTGCCAGGCGGCTGAGCTCACCGCGTGCTGGGCCCCTGATCGCTAGCCGCGCCGCTTGGTCGCGGTGAACGGGCGCTCCACCAGGATGGCGTTGAGCGCGCCGCTCATTTTCTTGCCCTGAACCCGGCCGGTGATGGTGAACGGCACGCCCATGCGGTTGCCGCGCAGGGTGAAATACTGGCCTTCAAGGGTGCCGGTGGCGGTGACATTGCCGTGGCTTTCGATGCGGGCGCTGAGCTGGGCGCCGCGCTGCTCGATCACGATCAGGCCCTTTTTGGGCGCGCCGCGGCTGTTCTGCCAGGTGGCGTCCCAGGTCCCGCCGACCTGCTGGGGCCCGCGCTGCGAGCGCGCCTCGGCCTGGGACAGCGGGCCGCCGCCGATCCCGGGTGCGGCAAGGGCGATCAGCGCCAGCGCCGCCGCGTGGAAAGGCCACCGCATCGCGGCAACAGGGCTCTTAAAGATCATTGGTCGATACTCCCGATACGTATTCAGGTGAAAGAACGGCCCCTCCGGCCAAAGGTTCAGCGGCGGGTGCCCGCGCCGTGTTGAGGAAAAGCGCCCCGGCCGGCGGCCAGGGCGCTTCCTTCACTTGGGGTCAAGTCACGTCCCGGCTCAGCGGTTGAGGCTGTAGATCCTCACCACCGTGTCGGTGCGCGCATCGATCTGGTAGATCGCGCGATTGTCCGACCGGTAATAGACGCCGTTGCCGTCGCGATACTGGTTGCGATATTCGGACGGCACCGGGCCGAGATTGCCTGAAACGCGCTGGCCGACCCGCAGGCCGCCACCGCCCAGGAGGTTGTCGATCACGCCGCCGATGCCGCCGCGCGGCGCGTCGCGATTCTCGTAGCGATCGTCATCGCGGCCGTAGCGATCGTCGTCGCGCCCGTAGCGGTCGTCGCCGCGACCGTAGCGGTCGTCGTTGCGGGGGTCGCGGTCGTCGTAGCGGCCGTCAGTGCCGTAGCGCTGTTCCGCCATCCGCCATTCGCGCTCGTCGATGCGGCCGTCGCGGTTCAGGTCGCGGTCGTCATAGCCGTCGCGGTTGCGGTCCATCATCTGGGTGCGGCCGTAGCGGTCCTGCTCGTTCCAGCGGTTGTCGCGATCGTCGCGGCC
Source organism: Allosphingosinicella sp. (assembly GCA_035644835.1). GTDB lineage: Bacteria > Pseudomonadota > Alphaproteobacteria > Sphingomonadales > Sphingomonadaceae > Allosphingosinicella. The sequence goes on from DASQNR010000016.1 coordinate 111,200, forward strand.
GACCTGACCCGGGGGCAGGCAGCCATTGTTCTTCTTCTCAAGGCCCGGCGGGCACGCGCGGCCATCGTCATAGCGCCCATCGCCATAGCGGCCGTCATTGTAGCGCCCGTCATTGTAGCGGCCATCGCCGTTGCGCTCCGCCATCCTGATCCCCTGGCGAAGGTTCGCCATGCGGGCCTGCAGCGTGCTGCGCTCCTGCGCATTGAGGCCATCGCGGCTATACTGCCGCTCGAGCTGGACGAGCTGGCGCAATTGCTCGCGCAGCGGCATCGCCTCGGCGCGGGTGATGGCGCCGCTCTGCACGCCGGCCTGGAGCTGCGCCTGCAGCTGGTCGGTACGCAGCTGGATGTTGCTGCCGCCGCCATATTGGGCGGCCGCCGGCGCGGCGGCCGCGAACGCCGTCGTTGCGGCAAGCGCGATCATGAACTTGTTCATCTGGTCTCTCCTGTTCGGCGACTTGCGTGGCGCCTTGTGCTTACCTAGCGCCTCTGGCGCTGAGGCGGCCCTGAACGGCATTGCAGGACGACGTTCATCGCGCCCCGGCTCGCCTTGGCGGCACCGCCGCGCTAGCATCGTGGCCATGGCCGCCGCCTACGCCTTCCGCCCGGCAACCCTCGCCGACCTGCCGATGCTCGAGCGCTGGCGGCAGGCGCCGGCGGTGCTGCGCTGGTGGGGCGCCTGGGCGCATCCGCAGGCCGAGTTCGAGGCGCACCTCGCCGATCCCGCAATGACCCTTTGGATCGTCGAGCTCGGCGGCCGCCCCTTCGCCTACGCGCAGGATTATGCCTGCCACGCCTGGGATCCGCACCCCTTCTCCTACCTCCCGCCAGGCTCGCGCGGAGTAGACCAATATATCGGCGAGCCGGACATGCTCGGCCGCGGCCACGGCTCCGCTTTCCTGCGCCGGCATTGCGACCGTCTGTTCGCGGACGGTGTGCCCGCGATCGGCACCGATCCCCACCCGGACAACCTGCGCGCTATTCGCGCCTACCGGAAAGCAGGCTTTGCGGTAGCGAGCGGCCCGATCGAGACCCGCTGGGGCCGGGCCGTCCTCATGGAGCGCTGGCCCGGCCCCACGCCGGCAGCCGCCGCCGCGTGATTCGGTTCGCGCGCTCCGCTCGCGCCGCTTATTCCGCCGCCACCGCCGCCTGGGCGTGGGCAACCAGCTGCTGGAGCGCGGCCATGTGCGCGGCAAAGGCCTTGCGCCCGGCGCGAGTCAGCGAGGCCCAGGTGCGCTGCCGCCCGTCCTGCGCCGCCTTGCGAAGCGCCACATAGCCCACCTCGCCCAGCGCCGAGAGATGCTTGGACAGCACCGAATCGCTCACGTCGACGATGTCGCGGATGGTGGCGAACTCGGCATCCTCCACCCGCGACAGCAATGCCGCGATCTGCAGCCGGGCCGGCGCGTGGAGCGCGGCATCGAGACCGCCCGCGCTCACTGCCCCGCCTCCCGGCCCAGCGCGGCACGGTGGATCTTTTCCCAGCGCAGGCTCGCCGCCGTGCAGACTGCGAAGACGATGACGCCGATCAGGTAGCCGAGCGGCTGGGCGGATACGCCGTCACGCACCGCGAGCGAGGCCGCCAGCATCGCCGCCAGGAACGCGCCCAGCACCATGGTCAGCGGCCGCGTCGCCCCCGCCTGCCAGCCCGAAACGAACATCCCATGCCGCCGCCGGTCCTCCGCGATGCACATGGCGAGCAGGGCCAGGCCCGCCGCCATCATCCCGCCGGCGATCCCGACCGGCTGGGCGACCGCGGCCACCATCAACCCTTCGGCCAGGCCGAACATCGCGTGCCGGCGAAAAGGCCACCGCGCCCGCTGCGCCAGCCGCTCTTCGGTGCGCCCCACATCGGCCAGGGCCGCAGCAGCTTCGTTGGCGTTCACATCGGCCTCCTGAGTTTCTATCTTGGAAAGACCCTAGCCGTCACTTTCCAACCCGGCAAGCGATATCTTTCCACCCCGGAAAGTCACTCCCCCTCCCCCCGCCGCGCCGCCCACGCCCGCCGCCGCGCCGCCATCTCCTCCGCCTCCACCGCCCGCCCCCGCTCGATCGCCTCGAGCTTGGCGAGGATCGAGCCGTGCACCTCGTCCAGCGTCCGCGGCCGCCGCCACCTTTTGCCCGCCGCCCGGCCGATCGCCAGCACCTTGTTCTTCTGCATGTGGAGGAGCTGGATCGCGTCGGCAAAGCCCATGTCGCGGATCGCCGTCTCGGGCACATAATCGGGCGCCGAGAACAGATTCTCCGCATTCTGGAGCAGCGCGAATTCCAGCGCCGTGAAAGCCTCCCCCAGCGCCGCGTCCCACTTCTTCGCAAAGGCCGGCCAGCGCTTGCGGTGCGAATACGCCGATCCCTTGGATCGCCCCACCTCCGCCAGCGCCGCCTTGACATTGCACGTCGCCCGCAGCGCATCCAGGAAGCGCCGCTCCACCGCCGGCGACCATTCCCTCGGCCCCGCCCGCGCAATCTGCACCCGCCGCCCGAGCGCGCCACCTGTCCCCCGCACCGCCAGCTCCACCCCGTCGAGATGCCCCCAGCCCCTGGGCGGCCGCACCGACCCGTCCGCCGCCCCCGCCCGCAGCCGCGCCCCCGCCTCCGCCACCGCCGCCTTCACCGCCGCATCGAAGCTCGGATCCTTCCTCCGCCATGTACACACCCACGACCGCGACACCCGCGCCCGCTCCGCGGCCACACTCTGGTTCCCGCACGCCCCCAGCGCCCGCAAGAACACCTCCCGCCGCGCCGCCCCGATCTTCTTCGACATAGTCCAAGCCTCCCAAACAGAGGCCACCCAGATATGCGAAGCCCACCCATGTAGGAAAACGCTTTCCGCCCAACGTCACCCCGGACTTGATCCGGGGTCCACCGTCTTCTTGTCGACCGTGCGGAGGGTAAGAAGATGGATGCCGGATCAAGCCCGGCAGGACGGATCACCCCCACCCCCGCCAAAGTACTACTTTGGCGGGATCCCATTCAGAAATCTCCGCATCTCCCCACACACCGCCTCCACCCGCCCCACAGCATGACAAACCCCCTCTCGGATCATCCACACCCGGCCATGCTCGTCCGCCTCGAACTCCACCCCGTCCCCGTCGACCACGCCCGCCTCCCGGCCCCATCCCTCCGGCAGCCGCCCCTCCAGCGCGTCGCCCGCCAGCCTCGCATAGGCCGCGCCGAGCACAACTCCCGCCGCCTCCATCTCCGCCGCCAGCCGCACCGCCGCCGCCCTGAGCCGCCCCTCCTCGCCCCCCGCACCCGCTCCGCCCATCGCACCACCTCCCCAAAACGCCCGCGACTCCCCACAAACCCGCAGGTCCGCCGCACCCTTTACGCATTATAGTTGATAAACTTGGACGCCGCGCGGCGCCATCTGTTTGTGCATGGACATGCGCAAGCTCGTCGGCCGCAACGCCGCGCGCCTCCGGGGCGAGGCCGGCCTGACGCAGGAGCAGCTCGCCGAGCGCAGCGGCCTCAGCCAGCAATATATCAGCGGCCTTGAACGCGGAAAGCGCAACCCGACGGTGGTCACCCTCTACGAACTGGCCAGCGCCCTAGGCGTCAGCCACACGGAGCTGGTGCGGGAGGATTAACCTCAATAATCCTCCCCGGCACGGGGAGGGGGACCATGTAGGGTTCCCGCCAAAGTGGTACTTTGGCGGGTGCCCGTGAAGCATGGTGGAGGGGGCCCAGCGCTAGATCCGGCGCTCGGCCTACGCAATTGTCCTGTGCTTCACATCCAGCGCAGCCCCATCAATATCGTCCGCGCCGCCGCGCAATTGGCCTCGGACGCACACTCCGCCCGCGCATCGAGCCAACCCGCCGCCGGCGGGCTCCCGCTCTTGGGCAGCACGGCATCGAGCTGCAGCACCCGCGCACCCTCCGGCCCCGCCACGTCCCGCAGAACCGCCCGAACCCCATCGATTCGTACCGCCCCCTCGGCGCGCGCAGGCGGCGCACTGCCGCCGCTTTGCCGAAAGTAATCCAGCTTCACCCGCAGCCCCGGCCGCTCGATCACCAGCACCTCGGAGTCGATCAGATTGCCCGGCAGCGTCGCCGAGGCATCGAACGGCACCGGCACCCGGCAGCAATTGGCAAAGGCGACCACGCGATGCAGCGCCGGCATGTCCTCTGAGCCTTGCGCCCCGCCACGGCCGTCCCCGCAGCCCGCCAGGGCGGCGAGCAGCGCAATGGTGGTGAAGCCCCTAAACATCGCCCTGCCCATGTTCCTCCAGCCCGGCCGGGTCCACCGGCGTCAGCCGCAGCGCGACATAGTCGGGACGGCCGATCACCGACCCAAGGATATGAAAGGCCGCGATACGCACGGCGCTGTCTTCCGGAAACTCTTCGCTGAAGCGCTTTATCTCCGCATTCAGCACCTCAACCTCCTGTCGCACACGCCCAAGCGCGTGGCGGAACACGTACCGGCATGCCTCCTCCTGGGTTGGAATATTGAATCGCCATCTGCGGGCAGGGCCTCGGGGATCTTCCCGACGCCCTGCCCCATTGGCTGGCAACGTTGCTCTACGACGGCAGTCCGTTGGGGAGGTGAACTAAGCGACGGGGCTCCGCCTCCGGAAGAGCGGCATCAAGGCCCTACGACAAAGAGCCTTGCCGCTCCGCAGCGTGGGATCGAGACGCCCGTACGTGCCGCATAGGCCGCCTCGTCGCCGACGCCGCCTCCGCCAAGCTCGATCCGGCTGCCGATCCTATAGGCTGTGCCTTTGTAGATCAGGCTCTGAGCGCGCTCGTCCCAGTTGACGCTGCCTGCGGGGAATACCGGCTGAACAATCGAGCTGCCGGTTGTCACCAGGCAATTGTCGATCACCGCCAGCCTGCCTTCATGCCTCGCCGCGGCGCTTGAGGTCGTGGCTCCCGGCGGCAAATCGTGCCGATAGGTGGCGATCCTCGGTCCTGTCGATTGTCGGTCGGTCATGCCGGTCTCATCTGGACGAGGGGAAGCAGCGGCCGGCGCTGGGGAGTTGCCAGGCTGGGTATCCCCAACCTGGCACGCCGAAACCATCGCCGCCAGCGGCAGGATTAGCTTACGGGACAATGATCGACGCTCCTGCCATGTGAAGGAAGTCCGTGCTGGTATAGGTCGCGAAATGGGCGCGATTGGAATTCGCGATGTTATTCTCCCAGGCGCAAGATGAAAGCACACCATAGGCGATTGTTCCGGCAAACCAGGGGCCTCCGCTGTCGCCTTGGTAGCACCGCAGCGTTCCGGTTCCGGTCGATCCGAGAACAGACCCTTTTCCGGTGCTCGTGTTGCGAACCATCACGAAGCTCCCGCCGGACATTGAAGCCCAGTTCCCGCCGGTGCCTTGGGCAGTATTGACGGAAATGACTTCGCCGCAGCTCTGCATGCTCGTCGTGCTGCCGTAAGACGTTTGCCCGACATGGCAGATGTAACTGCCTTGCGCGGTGCCGCTTACCGTGAGCCAGTCCCCGCCCCCGACGGCCGTTCCGCTCCGGGACTGGGTACCCGAAACCGAACGCAAATTCGTTGTGCCGTCAAAATAGAAAGTGCCGAGGCCTACAGGATCGCCGCCCGCCGCGTAGACGAACCTGATGTCAGTCTGGCTGGTGGTGCCTCGCGTATCACTGGCGTGGTTGGTGGGGGTGGTGAGGGGCTTGTTGCGTCCGTCATCGGCAATGACAAAAGGCGAGGCGGGGCAATGCTCCGCCGTGATCATGCCGGTCATGGCTACACCCGCGGAATTCCGGAGCGTGTTGGACCTTGCCCCAAAAGCCGTCATGCAGACTCGTGAGCTGCTGCTGGTGTCGGTTCCGAATTCATAGAGCTTGCTGCCGCCGCGCATGTTCGCCGCCGGGACCAGTCCGCCCGGAATCACATCGAACGCGACCGGGACCCCGGCAAGCCGATTGACCTCTGCCGCCTTGTCGGCAGGGAGCGGCGCGGTGGTGAAGACCCGGAGCGAATTGCCTGCTTCGTCGATGCCGAGCGCCGTCAGCCCGGGAATCTCGCCGCCGCTCCGGTTGACCTTCTCGAAAGCCGCCTTGAGTTCACTAAGCGAGTGGGACTGCCCAGCCTTGTACTTCACCTTCACCGCAACCGGGCCGCTTAGCTTGTCTTCCGCCTTGCGCACCTCCGCGTCGCTGAGGCGCGCCGAGGCGCGGGCTGCCTTGCGAGCCGCGTTTCGCTCCTGCTTCGCCGCGGCGTTCATCCGGCCATAATTGGCCTTAGTGGCCGGCGTGAAGGAAAGGGTCCGGTCCGCCTTGGCGGCCTTCTTGGTGACGACGGTCAGCCCAAAGTCCGCCGCCTTGTTGTCAAAGTAGCGTCCCGCCAGATCGGCGCCTTCGGCGGTGGCGGCATCGGCCGTCACATCGCGGCCATACACCATGACCGTCATCCGCTGCAGTGCCTCGTCGTAGGATACGCCGAACTCCGCCGCATACATCTTGGCGTCCACCGCGAGCGCCTCGGCGTCATCGAGAGCGATCGCCTCGGCTGGCTGTTCGGAAGCAGTCTCGGTTTGAGCCGTGGCCTGCACGGTTACTGCGGCAGCGCTGAGCGCGGTGGCGGCGAGAAGGTATGTGATAGTCTTGCGCATGTACAAATCTCCACGGTTGCCGAGCGTGAGCGCTCCGGGAGATCGCAAGCTCCACAGGACCCGATACGCCGGTCATTACAACAGCGGTTAATAACGAGGCTTTTTAACTTGAGTTCCCAGATATTTAACTGTCCACTACCTTTTTCCGTGGGCACCCCCAAGTGAGTTCCCCTTATTGAGCGTATGATGTTCGTTAAACATTAGTCCAATTCGGAGAGAGGTTGTATGCGAGGTTACGAATGGCCGTTGCACGGCGATGTGGTACACACCGCTCGATGAAATCTACAGGAACGGTTATGTCCTGCTCGATTGAAGACAGCGTGACCGGCAGAATACTCGGAACATCGTGCCTCGCCGCCGCCTTCCTGGCGGTGGCGGGGTGCAGCGCGCCGGAAGGCCGCGGCGATGCCGCGTCGCAAACCGCGGCGGCGGACCCGCGGGGCGTAGCCGGCGAAGCCTTCCCCTTCGACCGCCATGTCCGCGGCGGCGACGATCCCGAGGGAGCGCCTTTCGCCAGCGGCGCCGATGGCACGCTCGGCTATACGCAGGGTTGCCTGTATCTGGCGCAGGGTGGCGGCCGGACCGGGTTGGTCATGCCGCGCGACGCCCGCTTCGACGGTAAGCGGCTTACCGCCAGAAACAGGGACCATGGGCTCGGCGACTTCGTGCACATGAGCGGCATGCTCCTCGAAAAGCCGGAGCGGGGCAGATATGGCTGCAACACGCCGACCCTCCTGATCGTGGACCCGATGTCCGCGCGCCCTCCGTCCGACCCGCCGGTTCACAGCGGCCAGGAGGCACAGTCGATGACCCTGCTCACCTATCAAGGCTCGGAGCCTTCGGCGGCCGGCCGCCTTACCGGCAAGCTGGATCTGGTCGGCAATTGCCTTGTGATTCGGATCGGCAACTCCGCGACCGAAGGGTTCGTGCCGGTGTTTCCGGAGGGGCGTAGCCGCTGGGACGCGGAAAAGAGGGCCGTGATCCTCAACGACCACCCTCGTGCCGTCGGGAGCATCGTCGACTTTGGAGGCGGGTCGCACAACCGGAATGCCACCGATGTGGCAATCCGAGGGGAGAGGTCGCGGGATTGCCCCGACTTCAACTACTGGTTGGTGCCCTTGAACAACTGACGGGGCAGCAAACAGCACAAAGCCAGATTGGCGAAAGAGGGGACGGTCGGCAGCGACCGTTCCCTTTCGTTCCACGTTGATAGTCGGGTACGATCATCGACATCTGCCCCCGGTGCCAACTCCATCGGCCTCCAGCGCCTCGCCGCTCCCGCGCGACCACTACGCCCGGAATAGCAGGGCGGCATAATCCATGGCACCATGGAGGACGCGGATCACCACCACCTCATCCTCGCCTACCAGGTAGAAGATCAGATAGTTCCCGTAGGCGCGGTGACGGATGGCAACCTTTGAAAAGCGCTCGATCAAGGGGAAACGGTTGGGGAACTCGCCGAGGGCATGGCACGCACCCACCAGCTCCGCGATAAACCGGTCGGCGGCCAGCGGGTCGTCGGCCGCGATATGATCGCCGATCTGTTCAAGGTCGCGGCCGGCCTGGTCCGCCAGCCGGACTCTCACTTCCGGCTTTCGGCCATCGCTCGATACTTGGCTTCAAGACGGGCCGCGACTTCCTCCAGCGGCTTGGTGCGTCCGGCTTCGATGTCGGCTAGGCCGACAGCGATCGCCGCGTCGAGCGCCGCCAGCCGCGCTTCCCGCTCCTCGACCAGCCGAACGCCTTCGCGCAGAACGTCGTTTGTCGAACTGAACCGCCCGCTACTGACGAGGTCGGAAACGACCGTTTCCAGTTGCTGGCCAAGATCGGCGTTGATCATCACGCGCCTCCTATCCGCAATCTAAACGCCTGAGCCCAGCTTTCAACCGGCTTCAGATTGGTTCACCCAAAGCACCAAAGAACCAAAGGGGCCGGACCACTCACCCGCGCGGTGCCTTCGGTGCTTTGGTCCTTTGGGTGAAAGCTGCCCCGCAAAGCCGGGCTAGCGCCAACAAGAAAAAGGCCCCGCAGTCACCCGCGAGGCCTCTTCTTAAAACCGGCTCCATCTCCGATGGAGACGATACCCTTTTAGTCGTCGTTGCGCGTCAGGAAGGCGGGCGCGAAGTCGGGCGCGGGGCCGTCGTCGTTGCTGCGTTCCGGGCGGTCCTCGCGCGGGGCACGGTCGCCGCCGCCTTCACCGCCCCGGCCTTCACCACGAGGTCCGCGGTCGCCGCCGCCGTCGCGGCGAGGCCCACGGTCGCCGCCGCCGTCACGGCGCGGGCCGCGATCACGGCCTCCGCCGCCGCCGCCACGGTCGCCGCGCCCTTCGCCGTCGCGGCGCGGACCACGGCCTTCGCCGCCCCGGCCTTCGCCACGCGGTCCACGGTCACGATCGCCGCCTTCGCCCCGACCCTCACGTGGAGGACGGGTGTCCTCCAGCTCGGCGCCGGTTTCCTGGTCGACCACCCGCATCGACAGGCGGACCTTGCCGCGCTGGTCGATTTCGAGAACCTTGACCTTGACCTCCTGGCCTTCGGACAAAGCGTCGGACACCTTTTCCACCCGCTCGTTGCGGATTTCGGAGACGTGCACCAGGCCGTCCTTGCCGCCCATGAAGTTCACGAAGGCGCCGAAATCTACCAGGTTGACGACCTTGCCGGTGTAGACCTTGCCGACTTCCGCTTCCTCGACGATGCCCTGGATCCAGCGGCGTGCCGCCTCGATCTGGCTGACGTCGGACGAGCTGATCTTGATCAGGCCCTCGTCGTCGATGTCGACCTTGGCGCCGGTTTCCGCGACGATCTCGCGGATCACCTTGCCGCCGGTGCCGATCACTTCGCGGATCTTGGACTTGTCGATCTGCATGGTTTCGATCCGCGGCGCGTGGGCCGAGAGTTCGCCACGCACATCGCCAAGCGCCTTGGCCATCTCGCCCAGGATGTGGGCGCGGCCTTCCTTGGCCTGATCGAGCGCGACCCGCATGATCTCCTCGGTGATGCCGGCGATCTTGATGTCCATCTGCAGGCTGGTGATGCCCTCGCTAGTGCCGGCCACCTTGAAGTCCATGTCGCCCAGATGGTCCTCGTCGCCGAGGATGTCGCTGATCACGGCGAAATCATCGCCTTCCAGGATCAGGCCCATGGCGATGCCCGCCACCGGCCGCTTCAAGGGCACGCCGGCGTCCATCAGCGACAAGGAAGCGCCGCAGACGGTGGCCATGGACGAGGAGCCGTTGGACTCGGTGATGTCGGCCAGGACGCGGATCGTGTAGGGGAATTCGTCCTTGGTCGGCAGCATCGGGTGGATCGCCCGCCAGGCGAGCTTGCCGTGGCCGACTTCACGCCGCCCCGGGGCGCCGAAGCGTCCGACTTCGCCGACCGAGTAGGGCGGGAAGTTATAGTGCAGCATGAAATGCTCGTAATGGAGGCCGTTCAGGCCATCGATCATCTGCTCGGCGTCCTTGGTGCCGAGCGTGGTGGTGACGATCGCCTGGGTCTCGCCGCGGGTGAACAAAGCCGAACCGTGGGTGCGCGGCAGGAAGCCGACCATCGCCTCGATGGGACGGACCGTCTTGGTGTCGCGGCCGTCGATGCGGCGGCCTTCCTTCAGGATCGCGGTGCGCACGATCTCGGCTTCGAGCTTCTTGCCGAGCTTGGAGGCCTTGAGCTTGGTCGCCGGGTCGGCATCCGCATAGGCGTCCTTCAAGGGCGTCTTGGCGGCGGCGATGGCGGCGACGCGCTCGGCCTTCTTGGTGAGCTTGTAGGCGCCTTCGAGGCCGTTGCCGGCGATCTCGCGCAGCTTGCCCAGGATCGTGCTCGATTCCTCGTCGTCGAGGTGGAGGTCCCAGGGCTCCTTGGCGGCCTGTTCGGCGAGGCGGATGATCGCGTCGATCACCTTCTGGCTTTCGCGGTGGGCGTACATCACGCCGTCCAGCATGACCTGCTCGGACAGCTCCTTGGCTTCCGATTCCACCATCAGCACCGCGTCGCGGGTGCCGGCGACGATCAGGTCGAGGTCGCCGTCCTTGAGCTGGTCGAGCGTCGGGTTGAGAATGTATTCGCCGTCGACATAGCCGACCCGCGCCGCGCCCACGGGGCCCATGAAGGGCACGCCCGACAGGGTCAGGGCCGCGGAGGCGGCGATCAGCGCCAGCGTATCGGGCTCGTTCTCGCCGTCATAGGAGAGCACATGCGCAATAACGAGAACCTCGTTATAAAACCCCTCCGGAAACAAAGGCCTAATCGGCCGATCGATGAGGCGGCTGGTCAGCGTTTCCTTTTCGGTGGCGCCGCGCTCGCGCTTGAAGAAGCCGCCCGGGATACGCCCGGCGGCCGAATATTTTTCCTGGTAGTGAACGGTGAGGGGGAAGAAATCCTGCCCCTCCTTTACGTTCTTCGCGGCCGTGACGGCGCAAAGGACCACGGTCTCGCCGAGGGTCGCGAGCACCGCGCCGTCGGCCTGGCGGGCGACGCGGCCCGTTTCGAGAGTGAGGGTCTTGCCGCCCCACTCGATTTCAACTTTCTTGGTATCGAACATTTGATTTCCTTATACGCCCGCGGCCGGATGCCGCGGGGGCCTGTGTGCCGGCATCATGCCGGACCTGGATGGACCCGATCGGCCCGTGACGGACGCCGCCGAATTGCGGTCGCCAGATATGCGAAGCGGCCCGCTAGGGGGCCGCTTCGGGTTTATTTGCGAAGACCGAGCTTCGCGATAAGGGCGAGGTAGCGGTCGCCATCGGTCTTCCGAAGATAGTCCAGAAGCGAGCGACGCTTGTTGACCAGCATCAGCAAGCCACGGCGGGAGTGATTGTCCTTCGCGTGGGTTTTGAAATGCTCGGTGAGATTGACAATCCGCTCCGTGAGGATCGCGACCTGGACTTCGGGCGAACCGGTGTCCGTGGATCCACGGGCGTTGTCGTTTATAATTTCCTGCTTGCGCTCGGCGGTTACCGACATCGTCAAACTCCTTCATTGATAAGGTTGAAGCCGCGCACCACCCGAAGCCTCTCTCCGGTAAGCTCCACAAGCGCAACCGGAACAGACCCGTCGGTTGCTAGGTGAAGCCCTGGCTTTGCAGCGATCCCGATCGCCTCGCGCCCCTGGCGGAGCGCCCTTGCCTGATCAGGAGTGACGGAAAGAGCCGGGATGTCGTCCAGCCCCGCCGCCAACGGCAAGAGTGCCTGTTCAAGGCTGTGCGCCTTAGCCAAATCCGCCAGATTGTCCAGTGAAATCGCCTGTTCGAGCGTGAACGGACCCGCCTTGGATCGTCTCAACATGGTGACGTGGCCGACGCTCGCCACGGCATATGAGAGGTCCCGGGCGAGGGAGCGGATATAGGTGCCCTTCGACACCCGGGCGGTGAGGGTTACCTCCTCGACCCTGCCTACTCCATCATCCCCGTGGAAGCCGGGGTGACAGGTGAGGCTGTACACGGTCACCCGCCGCGACTTCATCTCCACCTCAGCACCCGCGCGTGCAAGATCGTAGGCGCGGCGGCCATCGATCTTCAGCGCCGAGTAAACCGGCGGCACCTGCTCAATCTCGCCGGTAAAGTGCACCAGCACCGCCTCAACCTGCCGCGAAGACGGTCGCACATCCGATGTTGCCACCACCGCCCCTTCGGCGTCGAGGGTATCCGTTTCGTCGCCGAAGCGGATGGCGAAGTCATAAACTTTGTCGGCGTCGAGCATCCGCCCGGCGAGCTTCGTCGCCTCGCCGAGCGCCACCGGCAGCACACCGCTCGCCAGCGGATCGAGCGTGCCGCCATGGCCCACCTTGACCTTCGGATATCCGCCTTCCCGCAATGCCCGCTTCACTGCCGAGACGATCTGAGTGGAGCCCGGCCCCACCGGCTTGTCGATTACCAGCCAGCCGTGCATCAGCCGCCGCGCTTAAGCGTTAGGGGAAGCTGGCGCCCTTGCGCCGCCTTCACGCGCTCCGAAAAGTGACGGCGGCACAAAGCAATATAACGGTCGTTGCCGCCAATCTCGGTCTGCTCGCCGGCGGCGACGGCAAGGCCCTGCTCGTCTACCCGCAGGTTCATCGTCGCCTTGCGCCCGCATTCACAGATCGCCTTGAGCTCGACAAGCGTGTCGGCCAGCGCCAGCAGCCCGGCGCTGCCCTCGAACAACTGCGCTTGGAAATCGGTGCGCAACCCATAGGCCAGCACCGGGATATTGAGCTCGTCACAGATCGAAGCGATCTGGTTGACCTGCGTTCGGCTCAGGAACTGCGCCTCGTCGATCAGGATGCAGTCCACCCGCCTCCGCGCCATCTCCTCCTCCACCTCGCGGCGAAGGTCGGTGTGCGGCGCGAAGGTGCTGGCGTCCGCCTCCAGGCCGATGCGCGAGACGATCTTGCCGTAGCCGGAGCGGTGGTCGAGCGCGGCGGTGTAGAGCAGCGGCTCCATGCCCCGCTCGCGATAGTTAAAGGCCGCCTGAAGCAGCACGGTCGATTTGCCGGCGTTCATGGAGGCATAATAAAAATAGAGCTTGGCCATCAGCCGATCCCCACCAGGCCGAGGTAGAAGCCGATCAGCGCATTTACCGGCGGCACCACCACCTTCTCGATAATGTTGGCATGGGGAAACAGCATCGGCACCACCACAAGCAGCAGGATCAGAAGCACGAAGCCGAAGCGGCCGATCTTCGCATATCTCGCCGCCAGCGGCCGCGGCAGCAGGCCTTCGACGACATGACCCCCGTCGAAGGGCGGCATCGGCAGCATGTTGAACACCGCCAGGAAGATGTTGATGAGCAGGAAATTCTTTAGGTTCGCCGCGGCGAACAGCGCCAGCGTCGCGCCGGGCTCCACCGCGGGCAGCAGCAGCGCCAGCCCGATGGCCGCACCCAGCGCGAGCAGCAGGTTCATGCCCGGGCCGGCAATCGCGACCAGCATCATGTGAAGCCGCGGATTGCGCATCCGGGCCGCCACCACCGGCACCGGCTTTGCCCAGCCGAACACCGGCGCGCCCGTCACCGCCAGCAGCAGCGGAAGTCCGATAGTCCCGATCGGATCGACATGGCGGATGGGATTGGGGCTGAGCCGCCCCAGATCCTTGGCAGTAGGATCGCCGAACGCATTGGCCACCCAGCCGTGCGAAATCTCGTGGAGTACGATCGCGAAGGCGAGTGGAACGACCCAGGTCGCAATACCGTACAGGATGCTATTCGCCTCCATGCGCGCCTTTCGGCCATTCGCTGGCGAGGATCGAGAACAAGACGGTGTCGCGGATATGGCCAGTCCAGGTAATCCGGTCGGCGCGTAGCACGCCCTCGCGCACGGCGCCGAGCTTCGCCATCGCCGCCTGGGAACGCGCGTTGCGGGCATCGACCCGAAACTCGACGCGGCGGAAGCCGCAGGCAAAGGCGCGCGTCAGCATCAAGTCCTTGACCCGGCCATTGAAGCCGGTGCCGCGTAGCGCCGGGAGGTAATAAGTGTTGCCGATCTCCAGCGCCCCCCGCTCGGGATCGACGCCAGCATAGCAGCTCATGCCGGCCAGCATGTCCCGGTGGAACAGCGCGAAGCAGCGCCAGGTGCCGCGCGACAGGAGCAGATCGAAGCTCGCGTCGAAATGGCCGGGATCAAAAGAGGTTGCGTAGATCGCCCAGATGTCGCGATCTTCGGCGCAGGCAGCCTTCAGCGCCGCACGATGCCTCTCCGCCAGCGGCTCGGCCCGCACCTCGCCATCCGCCATGGCATCGCCGAGGGTCATTCCTCTCCGGCACCGAGATCCCGCGCCACCTTGGGCGAGCGAAGCAGGCTGTCAATGTGGCTGCCCTCGTCGAAGCTTTCGTCGGCGAGGAATTTGAGCTTGGCGGCATATTTGGTGTTCACCCGCGTCGCCACCGACTTCTGGAGATAGGCCGTGTTGGTGCGCAGCGCCTTCAGCACCGTCTCCTCGTCCTGGCCGAGCAGCGGCTTCACGAACACGGTCGCGTGGCGCAGGTCGGGGGACATGCGCACCTCCGTCACCGACACCGGATGCTTGGTGAGGATGTCATCGTGCACCTCGCCGCGCATCAGCACTTCGGACAAGGCATGGCGCACCTGCTCGCCGACGCGGAGCAGGCGGACAGAACGGCCTTCGGGGGGATGATCGTTGCGTTTCATGAGCTTGACCTCCTGCCCCCTCTCCCGCGCGCGGGAGAGGGCTGGGGTGAGGGTGAGTCGTGGCCGTCACAGGCGATGTGGAAACTTCCCCTGCACACAATGTCACCCTAACCCTCTCCCGCAAGCGGGAGAGGGGATGTTTACAAAGTCCGTGCCCGCTCCTCGACCTCGAAGACTTCAAGATGGTCGCCTGGCTTGATGTCGTTGGTGTCGGCGAGCAGCACGCCGCATTCCAGGCCGGCCCGCACTTCGGCGATGTCGTCCTTGAACCGGCGCAGCGACGAGATGGTGGTCTTGGACACGATGACATCCTCGCGGGTGAGGCGCGCGTGGAGCCCCTTCCTGATGACGCCTTCGAGCACCAGCAGGCCCGCCGCCTTGTCGCGCTTGCCGGCCGGGAATACTTCCTGGACGCGGGCGCGGCCAAGCACCGTTTCGATATATTCCGGCCCAAGCTCGCCCGCCATCGCGCCCTTCACCCAGTCGGTGAGGTGGTAGATGACGTCGTAATAACGAAACTCTACCTTGGTGCGGGCAGCCACTTCGCGCGCCTTGGCGTTGGGGCGGACGTTGAAGCCGATGATCGGCGCACCGGACGCGGCGGCAAGCACCACATCGCTTTCGGTGATCGCGCCGACGCCCGATGCCAAGATCCGCGCCTTGATGTCCTCGGTCGAGATGCGGTTGACGGCGCTGGCAATGGCTTCCGCCGATCCTTGCACATCGGCCTTGATGACCAGTGCGAACTCCTTGGTCTGGCTGGCGCGCGAGGCGAACATGTTCTCCAGGCTGACGGGGGCGGAGGTGGTCCGCTTGCGGTCGAGAAGGCCCTGGCGGTAGGCTGCGACCTCACGGGCGCGGGCTTCGTTTTCAACCACCGTCAGCACATCGCCGGCCGATGGTACACCGGACAGGCCGAGCACTTCCACCGGTACCGAGGGCCCGGCTTCCTTCACCTGCTTGCCCTTGTCGTCGATCATCGCACGGACCTTGCCGGGCACGGCACCGACCACGAAGACATCGCCGACCCGCAGCGTGCCGCGCTGGACCAGCACGGTGGCCAGCGGGCCGCGGCCCTTGTCGAGCTTGGCTTCGATCACCGCGCCTTCGGCAGGACGATCGGGATTGGCCTGGAGCTCGAGAAGTTCGGCCTGAAGCGCGATCGACTCGAGCAGCCCGTCGAGATTGATCCCCTTCAGAGCGGACACTTCGACGTCCTGCACGTCGCCGCCGAGATCCTCGACCACGATTTCGTGCTGCAGCAGCTCCTCGCGGACGCGCTGGGCACGGGCGCCTTCCTTGTCGATCTTGTTGATCGCAACGATCATCGGCACCCCGGCCGCCTTGGTGTGGTTGATCGCCTCCACCGTCTGCGGCTTGAGGCCGTCGTCGGCGGCAACCACCAGCACGACGATGTCCGTCACATTGGCGCCGCGAGCGCGCATTTCGCTGAACGCTTCGTGGCCCGGCGTGTCGAGGAAGGTGATCTTCGACTTATCGGGCAGAGCAACCTGGTAAGCGCCGATATGCTGGGTAATGCCGCCGGCCTCGCCGGACACAACATTGGCGCCGCGGATCGCGTCCAAGAGCGAGGTCTTGCCATGATCGACATGACCCATGATGGTAACCACCGGCGGACGCGCCTGCAGCGTACCGGCCGCGTCCTGCTCGCCGCCGATGCCGATCTCGACATCGCTTTCGCTGACGCGCTTGATGTTATGGCCGAACTCGGTGACCAGCAGCTCGGCTGTGTCCTGGTCGATCGACTGGTTGACCGTGACGACCATGCCCATCTTGAACAAGGATTTGACGAGGTCTGCGCCGCGCTCGGCCATGCGGTTGGCAAGCTCGCCGACCGTGATCGTGTCGGGCACCACCACATCGCGGACCTGCTTGGCGGCGGGACCGGACTGGGTGTGCGACCGGCGCTCCTTTTCCCGCGCGCGGCGAAGCGCGGCAAGGCTGCGGGCCCGGTTCGAATCGTCGTCGCCGGAGAGGGCGCGAGTGACGGTGAGCTTGCCGGCGTGGCGGCGATCGTCGCGGCCACGGGTCGGGCGGGCCGGCTCCGGCCGCTTGGCCGGCGGGGCCTGGTGCTTGGGCCGCGCCGAACCACGGCGATCATCATCGGCGGCGGCCGGCGTGGGCGTGGCTTGCGCGGTCGGCTGCGCGGCTTCGGCCTGGTCTGCGGCGGCAGGCGCCGGCTGCGCGGCTTCGGCCTCGGCACGCTGGCGCGCTTCTTCCTCGGCGCGGCGGTTATCCTCGATGCGGCGCTTCTCTTCCTCGGTCGCCTGCAGGGCCTGGCGGTCGTCGCGACGGCGTGCTTCCTCCAGGGTCGAGAGGCGGGCTTCCTCGGCCTCGCGCAGCAGCTTGTCCTGAAGCTCGCGGCGAGAGGCGGCATCCATCGGACGCGACGGCGCCGGACGCGGCGCGGCCGGCGGAGCCGGGCGCGGTGCGGGCGCTGGTGCGGCTGCGGCCGGCGGCGGCGCTTCCTCCACCTTGGGCGCTTCGGGGGCAGCGCCGCCGGGGCCGAGGATGCGGCGCTTCTTCACCTCCACGACCACCGTGTTCGAACGGCCATGGCTGAAGCTCTGCTTCACCTTGCCCGTTTCGACGGTGCGTTTCAGGCCCAAAGGCGCGCGCGCTCCCAGCTTCGGCTTATCGGTCGTGTCGCTCATAAATTCCTTCGTTCACATCATCCGCCGACGCGTCCGGCGTGCCCGCCGCTACGGCGCTAACCCCGACTGTCTTACCTGCAAAAGCGCGCCACCGCTCAAGCGCATGGCGCACGCGCTGGGCCGCAGCGCGATCGATCAGTGCGGCATGTACCACATTCTGGCGCCCGAGCGCCAATGACAATATGGCTCTATCCGCTGGAAAAACCAGCCCTTGCTCCTCGCCGCCGCCGACTCGCCACGCCTGATCGAGCTTGCGATTGCCGTCCGCGGACGCATCGCCGGCGTGGATCAGCAGGTGCACATCGCCCTTGCGCGCCGCGGTTTCGATCTTTTCGGAGCCGCTCAGCAAGGTCCCCGCCCGCGCTTCCAGGCCGAGCCGGTCGAGCGCCGACTGACGCAAGGCAGTCTCGATCCGCTCGCCCAGATCGTCAGGCGCGGAAACCGGCTGCTTGAAGGCACGGGCAAGCGCGCCCTTGAGCTTGCCGTTGGCCTGCGCCTTTTCCAGTGCCTCGCGATTCACCGCGATCCAGGCGCCGCGGCCGGGCGCTTTGGCGCGGATGTCGGGCATGACCATATTGTCCGGCCCAAGCGCGAGCCGGATCAGCATGTCCCGCGACGCTGCTTCCCTGGTCAGGATGCAGCTGCGCTCGGGCCCCTCATCAGCGTCGCCGGCTAGGCGCTCATTGGGAGGTGTCCGCAACCGCGTCCTCCCCATTGCCCACGTCGGCGTCCGTGCCTGCGTCCTCGTCCTCGAACCAGTGGGCGCGGGCGGCCATGATGATCTCGTTGCCCTGCTCGTCGGTGAGGCCATATTCGGCGAGGATCCCGCCCTTGTCCTCCGAACGGTTGCTCTCGCGCTGACGGCGCTGCTCGGGCCGCTTCTTCTGCACCAGTTCGTCGGTGGCGAGGTCGGCCAAGTCGTCCAGCGTCTTGATGCCGGCCTTGCCGAGCGTCACCAGCATCGCCTCGTTGAGATAAGGCATCTCGGCCAGCGCATCCTCGACGCCCATCGCCCGGCGTTCCTCGCGCGACGCTTCCTCGCGCCGCTCCAGCGCTTCGGTGGCACGGCTCTGCAGCTCGGCCGCCAGCTCGTCGTCGAAGCCTTCGATCGAGGCGATCTCGTCGACCTCGACATAGGCCACCTCTTCCAGCGCGCCGAAGCCTTCGGCGACCAGCAGCTGGGCCAGCGTCTCGTCCACATCCAGTTCCTCCTGGAACATGCTGGAGCGCTCCACGAACTCGCGCTGGCGCTTCTCGGACGCGTCGGCCTCGGTCATGATGTCGATCGCCGAGCCGGTGAGCTGGCTCGCCAGGCGCACATTCTGGCCGCGGCGGCCGATGGCGAGGGAGAGCTGGTCGTCCGGCACCACCACTTCGATGCGGCTTTCCTCCTCGTCGATCACCACGCGGCTGACCGTCGCCGGCTGCAGGCCGTTGACCACGAAGGTCGCCAGATCCTCGGACCAGGGGATGATGTCGATCTTCTCGCCCTGCAGTTCCTGCACCACGGCTTGGACGCGAGACCCCTTCATGCCCACGCAGGCGCCGACCGGGTCGATCGAGCTGTCGTGGCTGATCACGCCGATCTTGGCGCGGCTGCCCGGATCGCGCGCAGCCGCCTTGATCTCGATGATGCCGTCGTAGATTTCAGGCACTTCCTGGGCGAACAGCTTCTTCATGAAGTCGGGGTGAGCGCGGGAGAGGAAGATCTGCGGGCCGCGGCTTTCGCGGGCGACGCGCATGATCAGCGAACGGACGCGGTCGCCGACACGAACCACTTCGCGCGGGATCTGCTGATCGCGGCGGATGACGCCTTCGGCGCGGCCGAGATCGACCACCACATGGCCGAATTCGACGCGCTTGACGACGCCGGTGATGACCTCGCTGACGCGGTCCTTGAACTCTTCATATTGACGCTCGCGCTCGGCATCGCGGACCTTCTGGAAGATGAC
This sequence comes from Allosphingosinicella sp., assembly GCA_035644835.1. Lineage (GTDB taxonomy): Bacteria > Pseudomonadota > Alphaproteobacteria > Sphingomonadales > Sphingomonadaceae > Allosphingosinicella. The sequence goes on from DASQNR010000016.1 coordinate 130,515, forward strand.
CTGCTTGGCGGCCTGGGCGGCGATGCGGCCGAACTCGATCGGCGGCAGCGGATCGACGATATAGTCGCCGACCACCGCGCCCGGCTGCAGCTTCTCCGATTCCTTGAGGCTGACCTGCTTGAAATAATCGTCGACTTCTTCGACCACCTCGACGACGCGCCACAGGCGAAGATCGCCGGTATTCGCATCGAGCTTGGCACGAATGTCGTTTTCGGCCCCGTAGCGGGCCCGGGCGGCGCGCTGGATCGCATCCTCCATCGCCTCGATCACGATCGCCTTGTCGATCAGCTTTTCACGGGCAACCGCGTCGGCGATGGCGATCAGCTCCGCCCGGTTGGCGGTGACAGCGCCCTGGGCGCCTGCTGCGGTGGTAGCCATGCTCAGTCTTCCTCTGTTTTTAATGTCTCGGCGCCCTCGTCCGGGTCGCCTTCGAATTCGATCACGTCATCCGCCGCGTCCGCCTCCCCGGCGAGCAGCGGCGCGGTGGCAGCGATGAGCCTGTCGGTCATCACCAATTTGGCGGACTGGATCGCCGCGAAGGGCAAGCCCATGGCACCTTGCACCGGCACTTCCACCAGCACGGTGTCGCCTTCGGTGCCGAGAATGGGCCCGGTGAACACCTTGCGGCCGTCCAGCTTCTCGGCGAGCACGACGCGGGCCTCGTGCCCGGTCCAGTGGTCGAAATCCTTGAGGCGGGTAAGCGGCCGGTCGATGCCGGGCGAGCTCACTTCCAGCCGGTAGGCGTGCGGGATGGGATCGCGCCCTTCCGCTTCCGCCGCGTCGAGCAGGTCGGACAAACGCCGCGACAGCCGCGCGCAATCCTCCAGCGTCAGCTGCCGGGTCCTGGGATCCTCGGCCATCACCTGCAGCGTCGGATCGCCCGTTCCGCCGATCATCTTGACGCGCACCAGCGCCAGGCCCTCGGCCTCGGCCGCCGGCCCGATCATCTCCTCAAGTGCGGCAATATCCGCCACGGGAAAAACTCCCAATCGAAAACCAAATCCCTCCGTCGCCGGCTCCGACCCCGGAGCCAGCCTCAACTTCTAACGATGTCGAGGAGGTGAGCCGCATATAGGCAAGCGGGCCGCGCGGGGCAAGCCGGGAACTTGGAGCGTCAGCATGCCACCACATTGACGGCGAGGCCGCCCAGCGACGTCTCCTTGTAGCGTTCGTTCATGTCGAGGCCGGTGCGGCGCATCGTCTCGATGACTTGGTCGAGGCTGACGAGGTGGGAGCCGTCGCCGACAAGGGCGAGGCGGCTCGCCTCGATGGCCTTGATCGCGCCCACTGCGTTGCGCTCGATGCACGGCACCTGGACGAGCCCCGCAACTGGATCGCAGGTCAGGCCGAGATTGTGCTCCATGCCGATCTCGGCGGCATTCTCGACCTGCGCCGGCGTGCCCCCCAACGCTGCGGTAAGGCCGGCAGCGGCCATCGAACAGGCGACTCCGACCTCGCCCTGGCAGCCGACCTCGGCGCCGGAAATGGAGGCATTCTCCTTGAACAGCGAGCCGACGGCCGCGGCGGTGAGCAGGAAAACACGCACCCCCTCCTCGTTGGAGTGGGGTGTGAAGCGCTGATAATAGCGCATGATCGCAGGGACGATGCCGGCCGCGCCGTTGGTCGGCGCCGTGACCACCCGGCCGCCGGCGGCATTCTCCTCGTTCACGGCCAGCGCCCACAGGTTCACCCAGTCGAGCACCGTCAGCGGGTCGGACAAGGTGCGCTCGGCGCGCTCGAGCAGCAGGCGGTGCAGGCCCGGCGCCCGTCGCTTCACCTTGAGGCCGCCGGGCAGGATGCCCTCCTGGCCGATGCCGCGGTCGATGCAGCGGCTCATCGCCTCGGCAATCGTGCCGAGCCGACCGTCAATCTCCTCGTCGGGATAAAGCGCGCGCTCGTTGGCGCGGGCGACGTCCGCGATCGTCATCCCCTCCCGCTCCGCAATCGCGAGAAGCTCGGCCGCGCAATGGTAATTATGGGGCACGTCCCACGCGCCCTCGGGCGGAGCGTTGCGGGCGATCGCCGCCTCGTCCACCACGGCGCCGCCGCCGGTGGAATAATAGACGGCGCTTTCGAGCAAGCTGCCGCCCGCGTCGGAGGCAGCAAAGCGCATGCCGTTCGAATGGTGGGGCAGCCGCTCGCGCTGCAGGAACTTGAGGTCACGCGCTTCGTCGAAGGCGATGTCGTGGATGCCGCCCAGCATCAGCCGCCCCGTCTCCCGGATGCGCGCAACGATGATGTCGGCTTCGTCCGGGTCGCTCCTGTCGGGCCGCTGGCCGGACAGGCCGAGCAGGATTGCCCGGTCCGTGGCGTGGCCTTTGCCGGTCAGCGCCAGGCTGCCGTAAAGATCGACCTCGACTCGGTTTGCGCCTTCGAGCAGCGCCTTTTGCGACAGCGTCTCGACGAAGCGGGATGCGGCCGTCATCGGGCCCATCGTATGCGAGCTCGACGGGCCGACCCCGATCTTGAAGAGATCGAAAACCGATGTGACCAAAACAGCCTCTCCTGACCGGGCGCCAGATGGGCCTCTGCAGCGCTTCTGGCAAGCAGGGAAGCCCTTCGTGCTGCTCGATTTTCCGGGTGGCGTGGTGCTGTAGGCCATTGAAATAGCGGGGTCGCGGGGCTGGCACCGGACGGTGCGGCTGCCTCCGATGTGGCGATCCGAACGTTGACGCTGGGTGCGGGCGCGCAAATCGCCCATATGGGTCTTGGTTCCGGCATCCTCGCCGATCGCCGGGCCGACAACGAATGGCGCGCGTGTTTGGCAAAGGGAGCGTTTGTGGCGGAGACGATAAGCTTCGATCTGTTCGAGACGATGCGTTTCGATCCGCATCACGGGCTTGCGGACCTGGACCGGCACCTGGCGCGGATGAAGCGCAGCGCCGACGCGCTTGGCTTCGCCTTCGATCGGCACGACGTCCGCAACGAATTGCAGGCGGCCACCTTCCGATTGCGCGAGCCCAAGCGGATGCGGCTGATGCTGTCGCGCACTGGCGCGGTGGCCATCGAGACGCGCCCCGCGCCGCCGCCGCCGCAGGAGCCGGTGGCGGTGGCGCTTGCGCCGCTGCCGGTAGCGCCGGAAGATTTCCGCCTGCGTCACAAGACCAGCGACCGCCGCTTCTACGACGCCGCGCGGACGGCGTCAGGCGCCTTTGAGGTGGTGTTCGAGGATCGGCAAGGTTTCCTCACCGAAGGCAGTTTCACCAGCCTGTTCGTGGAGCGCAGCGGCACCCTGCTGACCCCGCCGCTGTCCCGCGGCCTGCTTGCCGGCATCCTGCGCGAGCGGCTGATCGCCGCAGGCGAGGCGACGGAAGGCGATGTGCGGCGGGAGGATCTCGCCGGGACCTTCTACATCGGCAATGCACTGCGCGGCCTCATCGAGGCGCGGCTCACGCGGCCAGCGGGAACCTGAGCAGCCGGTCGGCGACGGGGATCAGTGCCTCCGCCCGCGGCCCGACGGCACGTACGATCTCCGGGTGGCCGGCATCGAGTCCGCCGGTCAGCGATCCAAAAGCCGGCAGGATAAGCTTGCGCTCGGTCGCAACGAAGCAGCGGCGCGACACCTGGCGACCACGATGAGTGATTCGCAGCTTGGGGTGGAAATGGCCGGAAAGTTCTGGACGCGTCTCGTCCGGATCGGCCTGGTGACGCAGCAGCAGCCCGCCCACCTCCGCGTCATCGACGATCGCGCCGCCGCAGTGATCGGCGATGCCCGGATCGTGATTGCCGGTTATCCACGTCCAGCGCGTCACCGCGGTAAGGGCCGTGAGCATCTCGCGCGCCTTGACCGGCAGGCGGTCGCAGCCGTGGCGGTCGTGGAAGCTGTCACCCAGGCACCAGATCTCGTCCGCGCCCGTCGAGACGACCAGGGCGGTGAGATCGGAAAGCGTCGCCAGCGTATCATAGGGCGGCAGCATCTGCCCGAGCCGCGCGAACCAGCTCGCTTTCTCCAGGTGGAGATCGGCAACCAGCAGGGCGCGGCGCGCCGGCCAGAACAGCGCGCCCTGGGGCAACGCCATCAGCTCGTGATTGCAGAACGAAAAGCGAACCATCCCTGCCCCCTATAAAGGGGCGGGCGCGGCGTTCAAGCGGGCGCGCGCACGCTTTGGGAATTCGACTGCTCGGCCGCGGGAGCGGTGCGCAGGTCCACAGCCTCGGGGTGAGTCGCGAAGAACAAGACGGCGCCGGCGAGGAAGCCCTGGAGTCCCAGCAGGAACGGATTGTTGAGCGTCTTCAACCACTTCATGGCAGCACCAATTTCCAGCTATGTTGGGGCCAGCGCCCCCCCAAAGCCGCGTGGCGAGCTGCGCCGACGCGATGGGGAAGTAGGAGATGCCAGCCTTCGTTCCCCCCACATGGGCCCGCAATACTGACCAACAAGTGAATCAATCGTTGTCGCGGCGAAATATTCGCCGGCGGTCTGGAGGGCGCCGGATACGGCGCCGGGCTGCTCACCCGGCGCCGGACCGTCCTCTGCCGGGTCAGGCGTTTTCCCGCTCTACCTCCGGCTCGTGCCGCGGGTGCGGGGAGGTCTCGCCCTCCTCGCGCGCCGTGCTTTCGAGCGTCCGCCCCTCGCTGCCGCGAATCTCGATCTTGCGCGGCTTCATCGCGTCGGGAATCTCCCGCACCAGCTCGATGGAGAGCAGGCCGTCCTTCATGTCGGCCGCTTCGACCCGCACGAAATCGGCCAGTTCGAAGCGCCGCTCGAAGGCGCGGGTGGCGATGCCGATATGGAGGTAATTGCCCTCGCGCTGACGCGTCTCCGCCTTGCGACCAGTCACCACCAGCATGTTCTGGCGGGCGGTGATGTCGATGTCGGACGGGGCAAAGCCTGCAACCGCTAAGGTTATGCGGTAGCTGTCGTCGCCGAGCTTCTCGATGTCGAACGGCGGGTAATTGTCCACCTGTTCGGCGCGGGCGCTTTCAAGGAAATCGAACAACCGGTCGAAGCCCACGGTGGACCGGCGGTACGGAGTGAAATCGAAGCTTCTCATGATCCATGTCCTCCTTTGTGAAGCGACAATTTTCATGAGGCGCCGCGGCAAGACGCGGCGGCGCCCCTCCTCTTGCACAGGCCGGAAACGGCAACTCGTCTTCCGGCGGCGCCAAGATAGGAGCGAACCGGAGCGGTGCAAGAGGAGTGGCGAAAACTTTGTTCAGGGCGCCAGGTTGGAGGCAACGGCATCGGCCAGATCATCGAGTGTGAACGGCTTTCGCAGCACTGGCGCGCCCGGCCCGATGGCGGCCTCGAGCTGGCCGGTCTCCGCATAGCCGGTGACGAACACGATCGGGAGTTCGGGGCGCGCCGCCCGTGCCGCCCGGGCAACATCGGCGCCGTGCATGCCGGGCATGGCATAATCGATCAGCGCGAGGTCCGGCTGCGTTTCGCGCAGCAGCGCCAGCGCCTCCTCGCCGTTGGAGGCGGCAATCACTTTGTGCCCCAGACTCTCCAACGAATGGGTGAGGAAATCGCGGACGTCGGTATCGTCGTCCACCACCAGCACCGTCGCCGTTTCGTGGGGCGCGCGGGCTGCGCGGGGGGTGCGGGCGCCGGGCGCCTCCTGCGCCGGCGCCGTGGCCGCGGGGAGGAACATCTCTACGCGCGTGCCTTCCCCCGGGCGACTGGCGATGCGCAGGGTGCCGCCCGATTGCTGAACGATCCCGTAAACCTGGGCGAGGCCGAGGCCGGTGCCCTTGCCCACCGGCTTGGTGGAATAAAACGGCTCGGTGGCGCGGGCGAGCACGTCGGGGCTCATGCCTTCGCCGGTGTCGGTGATGGATACGCGAACGAACTCGCCCTTCGGATCGCCGGGGACCTCGCCCAGCCGCACGCGTGCGGTGGAGATGGAAAGCGTGCCGCCTTCGGGCATGGCATCGCGGGCGTTGATGGCGAGGTTCAACACCGCATTTTCAAGCTGGTTGGCGTCGCAAAGGCCATGCCCGGCCTCCGGATCCAGCTCGACCTCTATGGCAATCTCGCTGCCGATCGTGTGGTGCAGCAGAGTGCGCATGTCGGCGATCACCTCGTTGACCGCGACCGGTGCCATGCTGATCCGCTGGATGCGCGAAAAAGCCAGGAGCTGGCTGGTGAGCTTGGCGCCGCGGCGGCTGGAGTGCAGCGCGTTCTCGGCCATTCGCTTCAGCCGCGGATCCTGGACCTTGGCGGCGATGATCTCGAGCCCACCCATGATCGGGGTCAACAGGTTGTTGAAGTCGTGGGCGATGCCGCCCGTGAGCTGGCCCACCGCCTCCATCTTCTGCGCTTGGCGCAGCGCCTCCTCGGCCTTGAGGCGTTCACCGACCTCCGCCTGGAGCCGGTCGAGCGCGGCGCTCAAGTCGCCGGTGCGCTCGGCGACCCGCTTCTCCAGCGTTTCGTTAACCTCGCGCAACGCAGCTTCGGCATGCTTTAATTCCGTGATGTCGTGGGCGACGCCGATGAACCCGACATGCTCGCCGGCCGGCCCCCAGCGCGGCTGCGACACGGAGCGGATCCAGCGCCATTGGCCGCCGCTATGGTAGCGCCCGACCAGCTCGAACGTCTCGAGAGAGGCTTCCCCCGCCACCGATTCGGCAAGGATGCGCGGCGCGTCCTCCGGGTGGAGGACCTGGCGCCAGTCGAAAGTCATGGCTTCGGTATAATCGATGCCCAGAAAGTCCACATAGGCGCGGTTGACGAAGCTGCGGGTGCGGTCGCGCCGGGTCACCCACATCGGCACCGGCGCGCTGTCGGCAATCAGGCGGAAGCGTTCCTCGCTCTCGCGCAAGGCTTCCTCGGCAAGGTGCCGCTCGGTGGTGTCATAGCCTTCGACGAAGATGCCGTTGACGCCGTCTTCCCCGATCAGCGGCGCAAAGACGAAGTCGACCCGCCGCTCCTCGGTGGGTGCGCCGCGCTCGCGCTGGATCTGGATGGTCATCCCGCGGCCGGTGAAAGCCTCGCCGCTGCGATAGACTTCGTCGAGCAATTCGAAGAAGCCCTGTCCCTCCACTTCCGGCAGCGCCTCGCGCACCGGCTTCCCGACCAGATCGCGGTGACCGACGAGTTGGAGGTAGGACGCGTTCATCATTTCGAACACATGATCCGGGCCGCGCAGCACCGTCATGAAGCCGGGCGCATGGTCGAACAGCTTGCGCAGCCGCTCCACCTCCCCCATCCGCTCGCGCTGGCCGACCACCGTCGAAGTGGTCTCGACGCAGGTGCACAACATGCCGCCCACGCCGCCACTCTCGTCGCGCACCGGGCTGTAGGAGAAGGTGAAGAAGGTTTGTTCGGGAAAGCCCCGGCGGGCGAGCGTCAGCGGCAGATTCTCATAAAAGCTCGCCTCGCCGGCGATGGCGCGAACTGCGATCGGGCTGACCTCCCCCCAGATTTCAGCCCAGATGTCCTCGAAGGCGTGGCCAAGCGCGGCGGGATGCTTGGAGCCCAGGATCTCGGCATAGCTGTCATTGTAGATGAAGCGCAGCTCCGGCCCCCAGGCCAGGAACATCGGGAACTTGGACGATAGGACGATGCCGGCCGCCGTCTTGAGCGCCTGAGGCCAGCTTTCCGGCGGCCCAAGCGGCGAGCAGGACCAGTCCATTTCCCGTATCCGCCGGCCCAATTCGCTGTCCTGCGGCAGGAAGGCGAGGGCGGCGGCCGGGGCGGGTGCAACGGTCGGGGAGGTCATTGAACAGTTACAAGCTCCAACAGGCACGGCCCCCACCGGCTAGAGTGCGGCGATAGCTCCCGCCACCGCTTTCGCAAGGCCCTTCAACGCGCCGCCTGCTTCTCGGCCGCCCGCATCACCCGCAGGAGATTGCCGCTCATGATCTTGGCGATGTCGGCCTCGTTATAGCCCTCGCGGCGCAGGCGGGCCGTGATCAGGGGAAGCGGCACGATGTCCTTCATTTCGGTCAGGCCGCCGCCGCCGTCCCAGTCCGCGCCGAGGCCAACATGGTCGACCCCCATCACCTTGATCGCGTGCAGCATGCTGCGCATGAAAAGCTCGAAATCGGCGAAAGGGACGGGCTCCTTGCCGTGCGCCGCGGTGCGGTCGGCAATGAGTCTGCGCCGGTCCTGCGCGCTCATCGTCTCCCACCCCTTCTGCCGCTCCTCAATGGCGTCGCGAGCGTCCGATGAGGTGGTGGCGCGCAGGAACAGGGTGTTCATGAACATGACGCCGCCCGAGCGGGCGAGGCGCCGCATCAGCGCGTCGCCGATGTTGCGGGGGTGGTCGAAGATCGCCTTGGGGCCGTGGTGGGAGAGGACGATCGGGGTCCTGGAGAGGGTGATCATCTGCTCGATGGCGGCGTCGGAGGAATGGCTGCCGTCCACGATCATGCCCAGCCGGTTCATTTCCGCGACCCAAGCGCGGCCGAGGGCGCTGAGCCCGCCGTGCGACTGGTCACCCGGCTTCGGGCGGGCGCTGTCTCCGAACTGGTTGTTGCCGTTGTGCACTGGCCCCGCCATGCGCACGCCCAGGCTGTGGTAATAGGACAGCAGCGACACATCGTTGCCGAGCGGATAGCTGTTCTCGATCGACTGGAAGACGATCCGCTTGCCTTCCTTGTGGATGCGCTCGGCGTCGGCGGCGGTGGTGGCGAAGGCGAGCTTGTCCGGATTGGCCGCGACCACGCGCTGGATGGCGGCTGCGCGCGACAGAGCGGCGTTGCGGGCGGCGTTCATCGAGGCGGGATCGAGCTTTCCCTGCGCGGTGTAGATGACGAAAAACCCGCCATCGAGCCCAGCGGCCTCCATGCGCGGCACGTCGACCTGGCTGTTGTCCCACTCGGGCTCGTGCCAGCGGGTGAAGTCCCAGCCGGGCCGTTCGAACAGCACCGGCGTGTCGAGATGGGTGTCGAGCACCAGCATCTGTTCGTGCAGCAGCCGGTCGGCGGCGCTCACCTCCGGATGCGCGGCGGCGGGAGCGGCCAAAGCGGTGAGGGCGAGGGCGCAAAGGGGGGCGAGACGCATGCAATTTCTCCTGTGGGGGGAGGATTAGACAAGGCGGCGGGGCAGCGCTAGCGTCTGCCCATGTTCAGCGACATGAAGCACGGCACGCGCGACGACTGGGCGCATATCGGCGCGGAGCACGGCCGTCACCAGAAGAGCGAGGCGGCGCGCCAGATCATGGAAAGCCTCGCGCGGCTGGAGCGGATCGAGGTCGGCTTCGCCGCCAACCAGCTCACCCACTCGCTGATGGCCGGCACGCTCGCGCGCCGCTCGGGCGCGAGCGACGAGGAAGTGGTGGCGGCGCTCTGCCACGACCTTGGCAAGCTCTTCTCCATCCCCAACCACGGCCCGATCGCGGCGGAGATGCTCAAGCCCTATGTGCGCGAGGACATCTACCACGCGGTCTACTGGCACCCGGAATTCCAGGGCCGCTATTATTTCGAGCATTTCGGCAAGGACCCGGAGGGGCGGGCGCGGTTCGCCGGCGAGAGCTGGTACGGCTTCGCCGAGCGGCTGGTCGATGAATGGGACGCCCCCGCCTTCGATCCCGCCTTCGCAGTCGATCCGCTGGAGAGCTTCGAGCCCGAGGTGACGCGCGTGTTCAGCAATCCACGGGCGATGGTCTGAAGGAAGCGCAAATCTGAGGGAACCGGGTGCCGCCGCTTGCGGTTTGGCGGCAATGGCAATCGAGTCGATCAAGTGGCCCGCGCTTCCCGAATGGAAGCAGATCCTGGTGCGAACCTGGAAGGAATCGAGCGACGACAATGTCGGTCTGCTCGCCGCCGGGGTCGCTTTCTATTTCTTCCTCGCCTTCGTTCCGCTGCTGGCGTCGATCGTGCTGACCTACGGCCTGATCGCCGATCCGGCCACGGTGTCCGAGCATATCCAGGGCCTCGCGCGGACCCTGCCGCAGGAAGTGGCGACGATCATCGGCGACCAGCTCCAGGCGATCACCGGCGAGAAGGAGGCAAGCCACGGCATCGGCCTGCTGATCGCCATCGCCCTTGCCATCTACGGCGCCAGCAAGGGCGCAGGCGCGATCGTGACTGCGCTCAACATCGCTTATGAGGTGGAGGAGACGCGAAGCTTCATCAAAAACACCTTGGTGTCGCTGGCGACGACGATCGGACTGGTCGTGATGGTGCTCGCTGCCGCGGGAGCCGCGTCGGCGATCGGCTTCGTCGAGCATCTGCTGCCTTTTTCCTCGCCGGTTGTCCATGTCCTGCTGCAGATCGTCTCGGCGCTGCTTGCCGTGGCGGTGATCGGCACGGGCATCGCCCTGCTCTACCGCTACGCCCCCAATCGGCCCGATGCGCCCTGGGCGTGGGTGACACCCGGCTCCGCCGCCGCAACCATACTTTGGGTGGCGGCGACGCTGGGCTTTGGCCTCTATGCCTCCAATTTCGGCAATTACAACGCTACCTACGGCTCCCTGGGCGGGGTCGTCGTGTTCCTGACCTGGCTCTACCTTACCAGCTATGTGTTGTTGATGGGCGGAGAACTCAACTCGGAGTTGGAGCGCCAGCAGGCGGGTAAGAATCCCGCAGCCGTCGCGGCGGGTGCCCCCCGTCCCGAGGATGCCACGGGCGCAGCGCCCCAGCCCGCCAAGGGTGCGCCTGCCGCCGCCCCGCGCCGGACCAGAACGGTTCAGGCTCCCGCACCCGATGCCGGATCACGGCCCCAGCGTGCAACAGGGGTGGCCGCCGTTGCGGGCGGTGCAGCACTTGCCCTGACGCTTTGGCGCCGTCTGCGACGCCGGACGCCCCCCGCACCCAAACATTTCCATTATCCCAATGAAGGCGGCACCGTCCGCGCCGGCACCGTGTCCACCGGCGCAACGCCGACCGGCTGAGCGGATCAGTCGCGCCGCATCGCGACTTCGGCGAGGCTTTCGGCTTCGATGAGGAGCTGATCGTCCGATGTGCCGGTGGCCGTCCGTTCGCGGCCGACGATGACGAGAACGGGGACCGCCATCGGCGACACCCGGTCGAGATCGACATGCAGCATCGTGCCCTGCGCACGGTCGAGCAGGCGGGCGAGGCGGCCGACGTCCGTCATCCGCTCGCGCGCATCGTTCCAGGCGGCGCGCAGCAGCAGGTGGTCTGGCTCGTAGCGGCGAAGCACGTCGTAGATGAGGTCGGTGGAGAAGGTGACCTGCTTGCCGGTCTTGCGCTTGCCCGGGTGGTGACGCTCGACCAGGCCGCCGATCACCGCCACCTCTCGAAAGGCGCGCTTGAGGAGATTCGAGCCCTGCACCCATTCGACGAATTCGTTCTCGAGGATGTCGGGCGAGAACAAAGCGCCGGGGTCGGTGATCGGCTCCAGCCCGTAGCAGGCCAGCGCATAATCGTTGGAGACGAAGCCCAAGGGCTTGAGCCCCGAACTCTCCATCCGCCGGGTGATCAGCATGCCCAATGACTGGTGCGCGTTCCAGCCTTCGAAGCTGTAGGCGACCATATAGTGGCGGTGCTCGTGCGGGAAGGTCTCGACGAGGAGCTGCTCCGGGTGCGGGAGGACGGAGCGGTAGGCCTGCACCTCCAGCCAGTCGCGCACGTCATCCGGGAAGCGCGGCCATTCCTCCCGGTCGTAAAGGAAGTTGCGGACGCGGTCGGCGAGGTTGGTGCTCATCGCCATGCGGGCGCCGACATAGGTGGGAATGCGCGCGGATTTGGTGGAGGCGCGGACCTGGAGGTCGGTGCCCTCGATCCGCTCCACCTCCAGCACCAGGCCGGCGAAGTAGAAGGTGTCGCCCGGAGAAAGGGTGGAGGCGAAATATTCCTCCACGGTGCCGAGCTTGCGGCCGTTGCGGAAGCGCACGTCGAGCAAAGGCGCGTCGACGATGATGCCGGCGTTCATGCGGTGCTGCTGGACGAAGCGCGGGTGGGAGACTCGCCAGGTGCCATCAGCGTCGCGGGTGAGGCGGCGGAAGCGGTCATAGGCTTTGAGCGAATACCCGCCGCTTTCGATATATTCGAGGACCTGGCGGAAAAGATCGGCGGAGAGGCCGGCGTAAGGCGCGGCCGAGCGCACCTCCTCGAGCATCTCCTCCTCGCGGAACGGCGCGGCGCAGGCGGCGGCCATTATGTGCTGCGCCAGCACATCGAGCGCGCCGGGGCGGAAGATCTCCGGATCGAGCTCGCCATCTTCGATCGCGTCGAGCGCGGCGCGCGCCTCCAAATATTCGAAGCGGTTCCCGGGGACGAGGATCGCCTGGCTTGGCTCGTCCAGCCGGTGGTTGGCGCGGCCGATCCGCTGGAGGAGGCGCGAGGAGCCCTTGGGCGCGCCCATCTGGATGACGAGATCGACATTGCCCCAGTCGACGCCGAGATCGAGGCTCGCGGTGCAGACCAGCGCCCTGATCTTGCCCGCCGCCATCGCGTTCTCGACCTTGCGCCGCGCCTCGATCGCCAGCGAGCCGTGGTGGATGCCGATCGGGAGGTGCGCCTCGTTGGCCGTCCACAGATCCTGGAAGATCAGCTCGGCGAGGCTGCGCGTGTTGCAGAAGATAAGCGTCGTCTTGTGCTTCTCGATCTCGCGCATGACATTGTCGGTCGCCCAACGGCCGCTGTGGCCGGACCAGGGGATGCGCTCGTCCTCCGGGAGCATGATCGCGATCTCGGCCTCCGCGCCCGCTTCGCCGAGCACCACCTCCACCGTTTCGATGTCGGCATGTGGGGCAAGCCAGCCTTGATAGGCTTCGGGATCGGAAACGGTCGCCGACAGCGCCACCCGCCGCATAGCGGGCGCGAGCGCCTGCAGCCGCGCCAGCGCCAGGCTGAGCAGGTCGCCGCGCTTGCCGATCGCAAAGGCGTGAACTTCGTCGATGATGATGGTGTTCAAGTTGGCGAACAGCAGCGCGCTGTCTTCGTGGCTGAGCAGCAGGCTGAGCGACTCGGGCGTGGTCAGGAGGATATGCGGCGGTCGCACCCGCTGCCGCGCCTTGCGATCGGAGGGCGTATCGCCGGTGCGGGTCTCGATCCGGATCGGCAGGCCCATCTCGGCGACGGGGGTCAGGAGGTTGCGCTGCACATCCACCGCCAGCGCCTTGAGCGGCGAGACATAAAGGCTGTGCAGCCCCTCGGCGGGATGCTCGATCAGCTCGGCGAGACTCGCCAGGAAGCCGGCCAGCGTCTTGCCGGCCCCGGTTGGCGCGACCAGCAGGGCGTTGCGGCCGGCGCGGGCGGCGGCCAGCATCTCCAGCTGATGCCGGCGCGGCCGCCAGCCCCTGGCTTCGAACCAAGCGGCGAGCGGCGGCGGAAGATCCCCCTCAGGCAGTTTTGTCGTGATCGTCGCGGTGGGCGTTTTCCTCGTCATACAATTCGTGCGTCGCCCTTTCGGTCCGCTCGACATCCACCTTGGTCGTCTTGTTCTTGAAGAGGGCCCAGGCCAGGACCACGACGATCAGCAGCGGGCCGACTATGTTCAATATCGCCCAACTTCCACCACCCAGATCCATGGCTCGCTCCTTTGCTCATGCGTGGGCCCACACCTTTCGCGCGGGCGCCGTTCAGCCCATATAGCTCCCAATGGCCCGTCTCGGTTCCTGGATCGAGCCTTTTCCCGAAGGCATCTACATTCGCCCCGCCGATGCGTGGGTGGATCCGAGCGTGCCGAAGGCCCGCGCGCTGGTCACCCACGGCCACGCCGACCACGCCCGCGGCGGCCACGAAAAGGTCTGGGCGACGCCCGAGACACTGGCGATCATGGACTGCCGCTATGGCGAGCAGGGTGGCGCCTGCCCGGTCGCTTATGGCGAGGTGGTGCGGATCGGCGAGGTCGAGGTAAGCTTCGTCCCCGCCGGCCATGTCCTCGGCTCCGCCCAGATCGTGCTTGAACATGGCGGCGAGCGGGTGGTGGTGTCCGGCGATTACAAGCGCCGGCCGGACCCCACCTGCCTCCCCTTCGAGCCGGTGCCCTGCGACATCTTCATCACCGAAGCGACCTTCGGCCTCCCCGTCTTCCGCCACCCGGACACGACGGCGGAGATCGACCGGCTGCTGCTGCGCCTGTCGGAAAACCCCGACCGCTGCATCCTGATCGGCGCCTATGCGCTCGGCAAGGCGCAGCGGTTGATGATGGAGCTGAGGGGCCGCGGCTACCACGAGCCGATCTACATCCACGGCGCCCTCCAGCGGCTGTGCGACCTCTACAAGGAGCATGGCATTGCGCTCGGCGAACTGCGCCCCGCCACCGAAGCGAAGAAGGAGGAACTGAAGGGTAAGGTCGTCGTCGCCCCGCCCGGCGCCTTGAACGACCGCTGGTCCCGCCGCCTGCCCGATCCGATCACCGCCATGGCCTCAGGCTGGATGCGGGTCCGCCAGCGGGCGCGGCAGAGGAACGTGGAGCTGCCACTGATCGTCTCGGACCATGCCGACTGGGACGAACTCACCCACACCATCCAGGAGCTTCAGCCCAGGGAGGTTTGGATCACCCACGGGCGCGAGGATGCGCTCAAACACTGGTGCATGACCCATCAGATCAAGGCGCGTGAATTGAACCTCGTCGGCCGCGAGGACGAGGACGACTGAGCCATAGCGGGGCTTTCCTCGATCCGGCGGCGGGTTTAGGGCCGCCGGCATGAGCAAGCGCAACATCCTCGTCACCGGCTCCAGCCGCGGCATCGGCAAAGCCATCCTGTCCGCAGTCGGAGGCGAGAATGCCGTCGGCCATTCCTCGCGCGGCGGCGATGGCCTGATCGGCGCCGATCTCGATCAGCCCGGGGCCGCCGAGGCGCTGTGGAACGAGGCGCTGGAGCGGCTCGGCGGGCGGATCGACGTGCTGGTCAACAATGCCGGCGTGTTCGAAGCGGCGCCAATCGACCTGCCAGCGCAAGAATGGACGGCGAATTGGGAGCGCACCATGCGCGTCAACCTCACCGCCTCGGCCGAACTCAGCCGCCTCGCCGTGCTCCACTTTCGTGAAAATGGCGGCGGGGCAGCCCCGCAAAGTAGTACTTTGCGGGGACCCCGCGGCGGCCGGATGGTCAACATCGCCAGCCGCGCGGCCTATCGCGGCGATTCGCCCCAGCATTGGCATTATGCCGCGTCCAAGGCGGGCATGATCGGCATGATGAAATCGATCGCCCGCGCTTATGCGGGGGAAGGCATCCTCGCCTTCGCCGTCTGCCCCGGCTTCACCGCGTCCGAGATGATCGAGGATTATCTGGCGAGCCGCGGCGGTGCCCAGATTACCGCCGACATCCCCTTGGGCCGGGTCGCCACCGCCGACGAGGTTGCCGAGACGGTGCGCTGGCTCGCGCTCGACGCACCCGCTTCGGCAACCGGTTCGGTGATCGACGTGAACGGCGCCAGCTATGTGCGCTGACACGCCCTCTGGCCGGCTGCGCTGATGGCGGCGAGCTGGAAGGTCTCTCTCCCCTGCACCAAGGCGGAAGCCGAATCGCTGCAGGAGGACATCGTGCCGCTTGCCGCGCTGGACGAGCCGCCGGTGCTGATGACCAGCGAGCCCGATCCTTCCAGGCCGGACGACTGGCGGCTGGACGCTTATTTCAGCGAGCCGCCGTCGGCGCAGATGATCGCCCTCCTTCAGCAGCTCGCGCCGAGCGCGGCCGGGGTGGCGCCCGAAGTGGCGGAAGTCCCCGAAGAGGATTGGGTCACCTTGAGCCAGCAGGGGCTGGAGCCGATCAAGGCCGGCCGCTTCTTCGTCCACACCCCCGCCCACCGCGACGCCGTGCCCGCCGATGCGACCGCGCTCGAGATCGACGCTGGGCGCGCCTTCGGCACCGGCCAGCACGAAACCACCAGCGGCTGCCTCATCGCCCTCTCCCGCCTCAAGGATCAGGGGGTGAGCTTCACCGACATTCTCGATCTCGGCACCGGCACCGGCCTGCTCGCCTTCGCGGCGATGCGGCTGTGGCCCACCGCCCGCGCCGCCGCGTCCGACATCGATCCGGTGTCGATCGAGGTGAGCGAGGAAAATGCCGGCATCAACGGCGTGGCGCTGGGCCGTGGCCGCGGCCAGCTCGAACTCGCCGTCGCCGAAGGGCTGGAGCATGTCCGCCTGAAGGCCCGCGCGCCCTACGACCTCGTCATCGCCAACATCCTCGCCCCGCCGCTGATCGCGCTCGCCCCCGCCGTCGCAGCCGCGATGGCTCCGGGCGGGCGCCTGCTGCTGGCCGGCCTGCTCGACCACCAGGCCGAAGCCGTCGCCTCCGCCTACCGCCGCCGGGGCCTGATGCTCGCCGGCCGCATCGACCACGGCGAATGGCCGACCCTGATCATGCGCAAAAGGAAGGCGCTGGGCTGGCGGTGAGCCTCCGACGCCGGCAAGCGGGTGACCGACGAATGTCAGCTTACGACCCAGATTGCAGACATTTCCCCTAAATCTGCTAGCGTCACGAGATGACACTCAGATCCACATGCCTGTGATCAGTCGCCGAACATTCATCGTGCTTGGCTCGGCCGCTGTGGCAAGCCCGGCGCTCGGCTGGGCGGGAGCCCCGCAAGGCCATATCGAAACGCTCAAGGGGATAGGCTCGAGCGAGCCTGGCGATCCCCGGGTCCGGATCTGGCTACCGCCGGGCTACGGGAATAAAGCGCGCTCCTACCGCACCATTTACATGCTCGACGGGCAGTTCGCCTTCGAGACGGACAGCGACGGTGAGAACTTCGCGACCGATCGCCGGATCGCGCGGCTCGCGAGGGCCGGCAGAATCCAGCCGACCCTTATTGTAGCGATCGACAACCTCGAAGAGGACCGGTTCCTCCAATATATGCCCGAGACGATCTACAGGCAGGCCGAGGGCGGTTTGCGCGACGTCATCGACCTTGAGATTGCCCGAACCGAGGGACGGCCCCTCGTCTCCCGCCAATTCATCCAGTTCCTCACACAGCGACTGAAGCCGTTCGTCGATGCGCACTATCGGACAAGGCCAGGCCGCCTGGACACCGCCATCTTCGGCGCGAGCATGGCGGGTGTCATGGCCGGCGCCATCTTCGTCGAGGCACAGCAGGCTTTCGGCCGCGGCGCCTGCATGTCGCCCAATTGGGCGATCTACAACAAAGACATGATCGACCACCCGCAGCTTCTGTCGATCTGGCCCGATTATTTCGCCCGGCTTGGAGCCCCGGCGGGGCGTCGCCTTTGGCTCGACCACGGCACGAAGATGATGGACGCCGGCATGGCGCCGCATCAGATCAACATCGCGCGGCGGCTTGGGGATTTGGGTTGGCGCCGGGGCCGGAACCTTGAGCCGCGCGTGTATCAGGGTGCCGGCCATGCATTTGCGTCGACCGCTGTGCAAATGGACGAACTGCTTGCCTGGCTGCTCGTCTGAGCGGGGTGGGTTGCCGTCGTGAAGCGGAATGGCCGCTTTTGCACCCATAGCGGACATTCCCCAGAGGTGTGCTTTATGGCCCCGAGTCCCTGACCGTCGGTTCTCCCGAGGGCGGAGCCGCTTCAGCCCGCTTCGGCGACGAGGCGGTTCCAGGCGGCTTCGTCGATCACCTCGATGCCTAGATCCTGGGCCTTCTTGAGCTTCGAGCCCGCACCCGGCCCGGCAATCACCATATCCGTCTTCGCCGACACCGAGCCCGCCACCTTGGCGCCAAGCTTCTCGGCCTGCGCCTTGGCTTCGTCCCGCGACAGGGTCTCGAGGCTGCCGGTGAAGACCAGGGTCTTGCCGCTGACCGGCGACTGCTTCGTCTCCCAAACCACATCGGCAGGCGCCACGCCGGCCGCGAACAGATCGGCGAGCACCTCGCGATTGTGCGGTTCCTCGAAGAAATCGCACAGGGCGCCCGCCACTTCGCCGCCGATGCCGGGAGTTTCCACCACAGCGGCGGCGGCGGCGTTGCGGCGCTGGCGGTGCTTCGCGTCGGCCTCCCCCAGCGCCTGGGGAAGTTCGGCCCGCGCGGCGATGGCACGCCCGATCGTCTCCTCCAGCGCCGCCCAACTGCGGTAGCGGCGGGCAAGATCGCGCGCCGTCACTTCCCCGACATGGCGGATACCCAGCGCGAACAGGAAACGGTCTAGCGGCGGGCCGCGCTTGGCATCGATTGCATCGACAAGATTGCTCGCGGAGATCTCGGCCCAGCGCTCCCGTCCCAGCAGAATCTCCTTGGTCAGCCGGAAGATGTCGGCCGGCGACTCAAGCAGGCCGTCGCGGAAGAAGCTTTCAATGCTGGTGATGCCCAGCCCCTCGATGTCGAGCGCGTGGCGCGAGACGAAGTGCCGCAGCCGCTCCACCCGCTGCGCCGGGCAGACGAGGCCGCCAGTGCAGCGCACATCCACCTCGCCCTCCTCCCGCACCGCTTCCGATCCACACTGGGGGCATTCGGTGGGAAACACGAACGCGGGCCGCTCCGCCTCCGGGGTCAGGTTCTCCAGCACCTGCGGGATGACATCGCCCGCGCGCTGGATGCGCACCCGGTCGCCGGGGCGCACGCCGAGGCGCTCGATCTCGTCGGCATTGTGCAGCGTCGCATTGGTGACGGTAACGCCGCCGACGCTCACCGGCGTCAGCCGCGCCACCGGCGTCAGCTTGCCGGTGCGGCCGACCTGAATGTCGATCGCCTCCAGCACCGTTTCCGCTTTCTCGGCCGGGAATTTATGGGCCAGCGCCCAGCGCGGCGCCCGGGACACGAAGCCGAGCCGCTCCTGGAGATCGAGCCGGTCCACCTTGTAGACCACGCCGTCGATGTCGAAGCCCAAGTCCGCGCGCTTCCTCTCGATCATCCGGTAATGGTCGAGCAGCCCATCCAATTCCATAAAGCGGCCGAAATCCTGCGCGATGGGCAGGCCCCAGCTCTCGATCGCCCGCATCACCGCACTTTGCGTGTCGCCAGGAAGCGCGGAAACCTCCCCCCACCCATGGGCGTAGAACCTAAGCGGCCGCGACGCCGTCACCGTATGGTCCTTCTGACGCAGCGACCCCGCGGCGGCATTGCGCGGATTGGCGAATTGGCGCGCCTTGGCCGGATCCTCTGCCTCGTCCAGCAGCCGCGCGTTGAGCGCCGCGAAATCGGCCTTGGACATATAGACTTCGCCGCGCACTTCGAAGATCTCCGGCGCCCCTTCGATGCGGTGCGGGATGTCGGCGATGGTGCGGACATTCTCCGTCACCACCTCGCCCGTCGTCCCGTCGCCGCGCGTCGCCGCCTGGACGAGCACGCCGCCTTCGTAGCGCAGCGAGCAGGACAGGCCGTCGATCTTCGGCTCGGCTGTAAGCGCCACCTCCTCCTCCGCGCCAAGGCTCAGAAAGCGCCGGATCCGCGCCAGGAACTCCGCCACCTCCCCGTCCGAAAAAGCATTTTCCAAGCTGAGCATCGGCAGCTTGTGCCGCACCTTGGATAGGTGCGCGGCCGGCGCGGCGCCGACTTGGGCTGAGGGCGTATCGTCGCGCACCAGATGCGGGAACAGCCGCTCCACCTCCGCATTGCGGCGCACCAGCGCATCGTACCGTGCGTCCGTAATCTCCGGCGCATCCTCCGAATGGTAGAGCCGGTTGTGGCGCGCGATCTCGGCGGCGAGCAATTCAAGCTCGGCGGCGGCTTCGGTTTCGGTCATTCCCCCTCTCCCGCTTGCGGGAGCGGGCGGGGGCGAGGGTGAGGGTGAGGTTCAAGAGCTATCAGGATCGTCTGCAAGACACCGTCCATGTTGGTGGGAAGATCGTTGTTCCAGAACCGGATGACATGCTGTCCTCGATAACAAGAAGAAGACCCTCACCCAACCCTCTCCCGCAGGCGGGAGAGGGCTAGCTCCGTACGTTCCTCCGCGCGGCGCGCCCCTAAAGGCCGGGATGAGGGTCTACTTGTGTCGTCTTCACGCCGCCTCCAGCAGCCGCATGGCCTGCGCCCGCGCCTCGTCGGTCACCTGCGCGCCCGACAGCATGCGTGCGATCTCCTCGCGCCGCCTTGCTTCGTCCAACAGCTGCACGCCGGTGCGGGTTACGGTGCCTTCATGGCTCTTTTCGATGAGTAGGTGCCGGGCGCCGCGGGCGGCCACCTGCGGGCTGTGGGTGACCACCAGTAATTGCGCGCGCTCCGCCAGCCGGTGCAGCCGCTCGCCGATTGCCGACGCCACGGCGCCGCCGACACCGCGGTCGATCTCGTCGAAGATCATCGTCCCGGCCCCGCCCTGTTCGGCCAGGGCCACCTTGAGCGCGAGGATGAAGCGCGAGAGCTCGCCGCCGCTGGCGATCTTGGTAAGCTGCGCAAACGGGGCGCCCGGGTTGGTCGAAACTTCGAACTCGACCCGGTCGCGCCCGCGTCCCGTCCAATGCCCCTCGGCCAGCGGCTCCACAACCGTGCGAAACCGCGCGGCATCGAGCTTGAGCGGAGCAAGCTCACCGGCCACCGCCGAATCCAACCGCGCCGCCGCTGCGATGCGCCGCGCGCTGAGCTGCGCAGCCTCCGCTTCGTAGGCGCCGCGGGCCGTCCGCACCCGCGCCTTCAGCGCGGCAAGGCTCGATGTGCCCGCCTCCAAAGCAGCGAGGCGGGCCGCAAGCTCTTCGGCAAGGGCCGGAAGCGCGTCCGGCTCCACCCGATGCTTGCGGGCAATGCCGCGTATCTCGAACAAGCGCGTCTCGGCCTCTTCCAGCCGGGCGGGGTCGCAGGACAAAGCCTCGCCGGCCTCGGCCAGTCGGTCCTCCGCTTCCGACGCTTCGATCAGCGCCCGGTCGAGCGCACCCAATGCGTCGGACAATTTCTCATGCTCGCCGGCGATCCGCTCCAGCCGCCGCGCCGCCTGGCGGAGCAGCGACAGGCCGCCGTCGGAACCATCGAGCAACTCGGCGACCGTGCCCAGATCCTCGGCGAGGCGGGCGCCCTTCTGCATGCCGGCGCGCAACCCCGCCAACGCCTCCTCCTCCCCCGGCTCCGCGCCCAATTTGGTGAGTTCCGCAACGCTGTGCTCGAGCCACTCCCGGTCGCGGGCCGCCGCATCGAGATCGGCCTGGGCCGTCGTCAGCGCCGCTTCCGCCTCCCCCCAAAGGCGGAACGCAGCCTCGGCCGCCCCGGTGTCGATCCGACCAAAGGCATCGAGCAGCGCCCGGTGGCCGCGCGGGTTGAGCAGGCCGCGGTCGTCATGCTGGCCGTGTATCTCCACCAGCATCGCGCCGAGCTCGCGCAGCAGGGCGACGGAGGCGGACTGAGCGTTGACGAAGGCCCGGCTGCCGCCGTCGGCCTTGACGATGCGGCGGATGACGAGCGGCTCGCCCGGCTCCCCGTCCAAGCCATTATCGGCAAGAAGGGCGTGGGCCGGGTGATCCCCGGCAAGATCGAAGGAGACGCCGACCACCGCCTGGGCCTGTCCGGCGCGAACCAGCCCGCTGTCGGCGCGGGCGCCGAGCGCCAGGCCCAACGCATCGAGCAGGATCGACTTGCCCGCTCCGGTTTCCCCGGTGAGCACGCCCAGGCCTTCGCCGAATTCGAGGTCGAGGCTCTCGATCAGCACCACGTCGCGGATGGAGAGCCCGGTCAGCATCGCCGGGACCTTGCCACCTCCGTGTTCAGCAGATCAAGCGGCCGGCGTCGCCGGGGAATGGCGCTGGACCAGATTATAGGCCCGCTCATACCATTTGGTGTTCGGGTAGTTGGCGCCAAGCACCGCCGCCGACTGCCGCGCCTGCTCGGGGATGCCCAAGGCCAGGTAGGATTCAGTGAGGCGCATCAGCGCTTCGGGCGCATGGCTGGTGGTTTGATACTCATCGATCACCATGCGAAAGCGCTGCACGGAGGCGAGCCACTGGCCGCGGCGCTGATAGAAACGGCCGACCTCCATCTCCTTGCCGGCGAGGTGATCGCGCACCAGATCGACCTTGAGCCGCGCGTCGGAGGCATAGCGGGTGTTGGGATAGCGGCGAACCAGTTCGTTCAGCGAATCCATCGCCTGGCGAGTAATGGACTGGTCGCGAGTGACATCCTCGATCTGCTCGTAGAAATTCAGCGCGATCAGATAATGCGCATAAGGCGCGTCGCGGTTGCCCGGGTGGATGGCAAGGAAGCGCCGGGCGCTCTCCGTCGACTTGGTATAATCCTTGGCGGCATAATAGCTGAACGCGCTCATCAGCTGCGCGCGCCGCGCCCAGATCGAGTACGGATGCTGGCGCTCCACCTCGTCGAAAACCGCAGCGGCCTCAGCATAGCGGCGCTGGTCGAGCCGGCGCTTGGCGAGGCTGTAGAGGGTGTTGACGTCGCGCGCGACATATTGGGTGTCGGCCCGAGTCTTGGCGCCACTGCCGGCGCAGGCGGCCAGCGGAAGGACGAGGGCGAGGGCCAGCACGGGGGCGGCGGGACGGAAGGTCATAGGGAGCATGATGGGCTTCTTAGCGGAGGGCAGGGCGTAGGCCAAGCGCAGGTTGTGCGGCCCTTTTGGAGCCGATGGTCGATGAACGGCGGTTTAATGCTTTGGCGGCTATGGGCAAGGCGTCATGCTGCGCGTGCTCACCCTTTCCACGCTTTACCCCGATCGGCGGCGGCCGACGTTCGGCGTCTTTGTCGAACGGCAGACGCAGGCGCTTGCCGCCCGGGAGGGGATAGCGGTGGCGGTGGCTTGCGGCACCGGCCTGCCCCCTTGGCCGCTGTCGCTCCACCCGCATTATCGGAACCGCCGCGTTTCGCGTCGCTGGGAGGTGTGGAAGGAGCTGGAGGTGCTGCGCCTGCCGTTCCGCATCTGGCCCGGTCGCCCCGCCGGCGCTGGACGGGCGCTGGCGCGGGCAGTGCTGCCGGCGATCCGGGGCCAGGGCTTCGACGTCATCGACGCCGAATTCTTCTGGCCGGACGGAGTGGCGGCGATGCACCTGTCGCGGGCGCTCGACATTCCATTTTCGGTCAAGGCGCGGGGCAGCGACATCCATCATTGGGGCGCGGTGCCGGCGGTGCGGGCGCAGATGGTGGAGGCGGCGCAGGCGGCAGGCGGGCTGCTCGCGGTCAGCGAGGCACTCAAGATGTCGATGGTGGCGCTGGGCATGCCTGGAGAGAAGATTGGGGTCCACTACACCGGCATCGATCTTGACCGCTTCCGCCCGGTCGACCGCGCCGCGGCAAAGGCGGCGCTTGGCGTCGACGGGCCGCTCCTGGTCACCGCCGGAGCCCTCATCCCGCTCAAGGGGCAGGCGCTCCTTCTCGAGGCGCTGCACGAACTGCCCGGCGTAACGCTGATATTGGCCGGCGACGGCCCTGAGCGGGCGCGGCTGGAGGCGCTGGCGGCGCCGCTTGGCGAGCGGGTGCGCTTCCTCGGCAACCGCCCGCACGATGAGCTGCCGGCCCTGCTCGCCGCCGCCGACGCGATGGTGCTTCCGTCGGAGCGGGAGGGGCTTGCCAACGTCTGGGTGGAAGCGCTGGCCTGCGGAACGCCCCTGGTGATCAGCGATGTCGGGGGCGCCCGCGAAGTGCTGGATCGGCCTGAAGCAGGGCGGCTGGCGGCGCGCAATCCGGGCGCCATCGCAGCGGCGGTGCGAAACCTCCTGGCCGCTCCGCCCCGGCAGCACGCGGTACGCGCCGCAGCAGCCGGACGGTTCAGCTGGACGCGCAACGCCGCCGAACTCGCCGAGCACCTCGGCGCCGCTGCCGCCCGCGCCTAGGCGAGAAGCTCCTTCAGGGCGACGGCCGCGTCGGTCAGCCGCCCGGGCGCCACCACGGCGCCGCTTTCGATGAGCTTTCGGCCTTGTACGTAATCGCGCGCCGCATTGACGCAGTCGAGCGCGATCACCTGCCCATTCCGCAAATACAGGACGGAGAAGCTGCGAGAGGCGGGGTCGCCCCGCACCAGCTCGGCCTGGGAACCGAGCGCCATGCCGACGGTCTGCAGCTTCAGATCATATTGGTTGGACCAGAACCAGGGCATACTGCGATAAGGCTCCGGGCGGCCAAGGATCGCTTTGGCGGCGGTGGCGGCCATGTCGTGCGCGTTCTGAACCGATTCGAGCCGGATGTGCCGGCCGCCGGCATAGTGGTTGTGGTGGGCGGCGCAGTCTCCGATCGCGTAAACATCGGGAAGGCTGGTGCGGCAGAAAGCGTCCACATCGGCGCCGTTCGCACCTGCGGCACCCGCCGCCTGCAGCGGCCCGGCAGCAGCATCGATGCCGATACCGACGATCGCCATGTCGGCCGCGATCCGCTCGCCGCCCTCGAGGCGCAAGGCGGCCGCGCGGCCGGCCTCGCCTTCGATCCGTTCCACCGTCGCCCCCAGGCGCAGGTCGACGCCGCGGGCGCGGTGCTCGGCTTCGTAGAAGCGGGCGATGGCGGGCCCGGCAACGCGGCCGAGCAGCCGGTCCATCGCCTCCACCAGAACCACCTCCCGGCCAAGCGCGCGCAGCGAGGCCGCGGTTTCCAGCCCGACATATCCGCCGCCGACAACCGCCACTTTCCGGGCGGCGGGGAGATCGGCAAGGATCGCGTCGGCATCGGCCTTGCTGCGCACGACGTGCACCCCTGCCAGGTCCCCGCCGACGCAGCCAAGCCGCCGGGGTGTGCCGCCGGCCGCCCAGATCAGGATCTCGTAACTCAGGCTTTCCCCCGCGTCGTCGTGGAGGCGCTTCGCCTCCGCATCGACCGCGACGATACGCCTGCCGGGCAGCAAGGCCACCGCCCGCTCGGCCCAGAAAGCGGCTGGCCGGATCAGCATCCGCTCGAACGGCCTGTCGCCGGCAAGATACTCCTTGGAAAGCGGCGGGCGCTCATAGGGGAGTTCCGGCTCGGCGCCGATCAGGCCGATCGAGCCGGCGAAGCCGAGTTGGCGAAGCTGAATGGCCGCCTGCGCGCCGGCATGGCCGGTCCCGACGATGGCGATGTCGAAATGAGTCATCGAAGGCCGATTACCCTTCCCTGTCGCTGAAAGCGATGGGAGGGGAACCGCTCAACGCGCTGCGGAAGGTATCGCCGCCCCTGGGCGACGCCTTCCGCCACACTTCGCACAATCCCCCTCCCCATGCGCTTTGCTTCACGGGGAGGATGCGGGGTTCAATCGGCGCTGGGCTCCTTTACCTCCACCGTAACCAGCGCATCGGACGCGGGGGCCTGGGCCGCGGCGCCGGAGACGAGATTTTCCAGCGTCGACCCGTCGAAGCCGAGTTCTTTCATCAAACCGTCCACGATCGGCGCCTGGGCACGGTAGCGCAGCGCCGCCGCGACGGCGCTCGCGGCGAGGTTCTCGCCGCCGGCGCCGTTGCCGGCTCCGGGCCCCGAATTCCCCGCGCCGCTGCCGGTTAGGCCCTCGACCTGGACGATCTTGATCGAATCGATTGCTTCCATCGGCTTTGCGGCCTCGCGGATCACTTCGGGCAGGACCTTGAGGAGTGCCATCTTGGTCTGAAGCGAGATCTGGTCGTTGGACAGCAGGTTCGCCGCCTCGTTGATGGCCCGCTGGCCCGCGGCCTCCACTTCGAAGCGCACCCGGGACGCTTCGGCGCGCAACTTTTCCGATTCGGCTTCACCCTCGGCACCGAGGCGCATCGCTTCGGCGCGGTCGGCGGCCGCCTGTTTCTCGGCGTCGGCCTGAACGCGGATGCCGATCGCGGAGCGCTCCGCTTCGCGGCTGGCGTCGATCAGCTCGATCCGCTTGACGCGCTCGGCGACCTCGGTCTCGCGCGCGGTGCCGACCCGTTCCTCGGCGGCGACCGCTTCGGCGCGCGCCTTGTCGGCCTCGGCCTTGGCCTGGCTTTCCTCGCGGCTCTTGTTCTGGACCGCGATCTGCTGCTCCTGGCGGGCGATCTCGAGCGACTGGGCCTGGGCGATCTTGGCCTGCTCGACGACGCGGTTGGCTTCGATCTGGGCGCTGTCGACCTGCTTCTTGGCGGTGATCCGCGCCTCGTCCGCCTCGCGCTGCCGCTCCGACTGCTGCTGGGCGACTTCCGCATTCTGGGCCGCGCGCCGCACTTCCACTTCGCGCTCCTGTTCGAGGCGCGCGAATTCGGTGTCGCGCGAAATCTCGAAGCTCTTGCGCGCCGCTTCCAGGTTCTTGGCCTCGATCTGCACCCGCGTTTCCTGTTCGATGTCGTTGCGCGCCTTGCGGCGAAGCTCGATCTGCTCGGTGAGCTTGGTCAGGCCCTCGGCGTCGAAGGCATTGTTGGCGTTGAAGTGGTCGATCGAGGTCTGGTCGAGGCCGGTCAGCGACACGGACTCGAGCTCAAGGCCGTTCATGGCGAGATCGGCGGAGGAGACCTGCTGCACCTTCTGGACGAACTCCGAACGCTGCTCGTGGAGCTGGTTCATCGTCATGCCGGCCGCCACCGAGCGCAGCGCATCGACGAACTTGCCTTCGATCAGCTCCTTCAGATGCTCCGGGTGCATGGTCCTGAGACCCAGCGTCTGCGCCGCGATGGCGATCGACTCGCGGTCGGGCCGGACGCGGACATAGAATTCCGCCTTCACATCGATGCGCAGGCGGTCGAGCGTGATCAGCGCGTCGGTATTCTTGCGCTCCACCGCGAGGCGCACCGTGTTTAAATTCACCGGCATCGTCTCGTGAAGCACCGGCAGCACCAGGGCGCCGCCGTTGATCACCACCTTCTCGCCGCCGAAGCCGGTGCGCACGAAGCCGATTTCCTTGGTGGCGCGCCGGTAGAGGCGAGTGATGATCAGCCCCAGGATAAGAAGTGTGGCGAGCACGATGCCCGCGTAGATCGCCAGCTGGATCATTTGGTTGTCTCCTGAAGTCATCGTGTCAGCCTATCCGAAGGTGTTCATGGGGGTGGGGCGCGATGCCGCCGGCGGCGCCGAGCGCGGTGAAGACATGGCCGTCCCGGCGCACCAGGAGCACCGTCTCTCCCTCGGCAATGGAGTGGGTGGGATCGTGCGGCTCGACCATCACATAATGGCTCTGGCCGTGGATATCCCGGACCCGCGCCTGGGCGGGCGAGCCGCTGCGCGCGGTGCCGACGGTGACGGTGCCGCGCTTGCCGACCAGCGTGTCCAGCGAAACGGCGGTGGTCTCGTCCTGCGGCATGATCCGGGCGAGGCCGCGGGCGCCGAGGCCGGTAACGGGCAGGGCGGCAAGCGCCGCCAGCCCGGAGGCGAACCAGGGCGACATCGGCCCGAGCGCCTGCTGGATGCCAAGGCCGATCAGCCCGAAAGCGGCAAGAAAGACGACGAGGACCATGAGCAAGGGCACGCGTCCGAAACCGAGCCAGCCCAGCAGATCTCCCCCGTCCGCATCCGCGCCGACGTCGACATTGACCGCGCTCCCACCAAGGCCGAGCGCTTCCACGACGCCGATCAGCAACATCACGGTCAGCGCCACCGTGAACGGCAGATTTTCCGGCGCGGCCAGAAAGTCGAGCATTCCCCAATCCCCTTCCCCGACTCCTTGATAAAGAAAATTAGGAATTTTGCCAACGAGATCCGGGGCTTGCTGCTGCTCCTCATGCCGAATTAGAGGATCGCCCACCTACGCTGCGGGTTTCTCGAACATTTTCTTATGGTTGGTTCGAAAGGAAGCGGCCGGAGGCGGCCTCGAGGCTTTCACCGTCCGCTATCCCGCAGCGCCGTTGCCAGCGCGGCCAGGAATGGCCATGTGACGCGCAGGATGAGCGAAACGCCCCCCGACCTGCAACCTGGCTTCCGCGCGGCGATGCGACGCGTCGCATCGACGGTGAATGTGATCACCATCTGCGTCGACGGGCAGCCGATGGGCATCACCGCCACCGCCATGTCCTCCTTGTCGCTCAATCCGCCTAGCCTGTTGATCTGCATCAACCAGGCCGCATCGATGCACGCATCGATGGAGGGTGTGTCGCACTTTTGCGTCAACGTTCTCCACCGCGAGCAGGAAGAGATAGCCGCGATGTTCGCCGACAAACGTCAGCATGCATTGCGGTTCGCGGCCGGCTGGGACGTGGACTGCACCCGTCCGCCGCGCCTACTCGGCGCGCAGGCCGCCTTGCTGTGCCGGCGCACCGACCATCACCGCTTCGGCACCCACTCGATCTTCATCGGCGTGGTCGAGGACGTACAGGTACGCACGGAAATCGATCCGCTGATCTATGTCGACGGCAAATACGCGGCGGCGGGATAGCCCGACACACTCGCGCCTCTTGCGGACAGCTTCAATTCAACCATCGATGGGAGAGGCCAGAATACTCCTCTCCTACCCTTCGCGGGAGAGGAAGGGGCCCGGCGCGTAAGCGGTGGCAAGGTGAGGGTCTGTACACCGGCGTCAGCAAGACCCTCACCCCAACCCTCTCCCGCGAAAGCGGCAGAGGGGGGAGACGGAGCTATCAAGCCCCCCTGATAAAGGCTTCGAGCTGCTCGTGGGCAATGTCGTCGGTAACCTGGACCGGCGGATGCTTGCAGAAATAAGCGGAGGCCGGAAGGATCGGGCCGCCTATGCCGCGGTCCCTGGCGATCTTGGCGCAGCGGATCATGTCGATGGCGACGCCGGCCGAGTTCGGGCTGTCCTCCACCGAAAGACGAAGCTCGAGGTTGAGCGGCACGCCGCCGAACATCGAGCCTTCCATGCGCAGGAAGCAGACCTTGTTGTCGTTCTGCCAGGCGACATAATCGGACGGGCCGACATGGATGTTCTCATCCTCCAGCCGGTGCTCCGCGACCGACTGGACGGCCTCGGTCTTGGAAATCTTCTTGGATGCCAGGCGCGAGCGGTTCGACATGTTGAGGAAGTCGGTATTGCCGCCGGTGTTGAGCTGATAGGTCCGGTCGAGCTTGACGCCGCGCTTGTGAAACAGGTCGGTCAGCACGCGGTGGACGATGGTGGCGCCCAGTTGCGCCTTGATGTCGTCGCCGATGATGGGAACGCCGGCATCGGTGAAGCGCTTGGCCCAGGCCTCGTCCGAAGCGATGAAGACCGGGATGTTGTTCACAAAGGCGACCCCGGCTTCGAGCGCGCACTCGGCGTAGAATTCGGTCGCCTGCTGACTGCCGACCGGCAGGTAGTTGAGCAGCACGTCGGTGCCGGTCTCCCTGAGCCGCGCGATCACGGCGGCCTTGTCCGGCTCGGCCTCGTCGGAGGGAAGAAACGTGCGGTTGTCGGGGGCGTCGGCCATGTGCGGCGAGAAGCCGTCAAGGGTGCGGCCCATTTCCACGGTAACGCCCGATTCCGGGACGTGGTCGCAGAAGATCGCGGTGCAATTGGGCTTTTCGAAGATCGCGGTGCCGACATCCTTGCCGACCTTGCGCCGGTCGATGTCCCAGGCCGCGACGACCTTGATGTCCTTGGGGCGATAGCCGCCAAGGTCCCAGTGCATCAGGCCGATCTGCTCGTTGGCGCCGCCATTCTGGTAATGGGCGAGGCCCTGGACGAGCGAGCTCGCGCAATTGCCGATGCCGACGATGGCGACGCGAATCTCGCCGGGGTCGAGGGTGGCGCTCATCAGGCGGCCGCCTTGGCGGACGAGGCGGGGGCGTAGCGCTCGATCATGCGGGCGCAGAAGTCGGCGAAATACATGGGATCTCTCGGCGGGCTGGTGTGGTGGGGTTGGATCCCCTCATGTTCGGGCGTGAAGCAGAAGGTCACGGTTGTGTCAAAGCCTTCAAGCGCTTCCATCTGCCGGTCGAACCAGGCTTCCCAGCCCGGGCGATAGCTGTCCGCCCAGGAAAGGCCGGTTCTAAGATGGGTGACGCCGAGGCGCTTCATCCACTGGACGGCGGAATCGAGCCTCGGATCCTCGAAGTGGAACCATTGCATGATGCCCATCGCCGGGGTGTGCCTTGCGAAATGCTCCAAGGCAAGCTTGGGAGTGCCGTCCTCACGGATTAAGCCCATGTAAAAATGGCGATAATAGCTCGATCCTTCCGCTTCCTTATGGCGCGTGGTGGCGCCCCAGGCGTGGGGCAGGTCGAACAGGGAATACCAGAACAGCCGCGGCACCCGGCCGAGCAGGAGCTCCGCGGTGCGGTTCACGCCGAACACCTGGACTTCCTCGGCGCCGAAGCTGCCGACGCCGACCTCCGTCGCCCAGATCTCGCGGCCCTGCGCCACCGCCTCGATCTCGGCGATCTTTTGCGGCCACTCGTTGATCGGCCACAAATTCCAGTCGAGCGGGAAGCCGTGAACGGCGATCACGTCGAGATGGTCGACCACGCCGTAATTGGCGAGGCGCTGGACAAAGAACGGGTCGATGGGGGAGATGCCGCCGAGCACGCGCTTGACCCGGGGGTTGGCCGCATGGATGGCTTTGGCCGCCGCGATCACCGTGTCGCCGAACATCGTCCATTCGGGGTCTATCTCGGGATCCCAATGCGACTTGTTGTTCGGCTCATTCCAGATCATCGCCGCTTCGATTGGCAATTTTACCCCCTGTGTGGATAGACCGCTTTGGTCCCTCCCCACGCATAAGGCATTTCGCTGGCGCGGCAAATGTAGACCTCGTCCTCCGCCCGCGTTTCGATGGCGAAACCGGCCGAGCGCAGCATCCCTTCGACGCAGGCGCGGTTGGGCACCCACCAATTGGTCCAGTCATGGGCATATTCGCGCTCGACGAAGTGGAGCTTGGGGTAAGCGGGATCGTCGAAGATCTCCGTCTCCTCGAACGGGTAATCCCCGGCGAGGTCGGGCAATTCCATCGAGCCGCGCTGCATCGACTGGAAGAGCAGGAGATCGCCCGCGACATGCTCGCGGATCAGGTCCAGCGCGAGCAAAGGGTGGCGCAGGTGGTAGAGCACGCCCATGAAGATCACGACGTCGAACCGCTCGCCCAAGGCCGCCACATCGTAGACGGACAGGTTGCGGAACTCGATATTGTCGTAGCCCAGCGTTTCGGCGGCGAAGCGGGCCTGCTCCAGGTAGCGCTCGTCGCTGTCGATGCCGAGCACCCGGTCGGCACCGCGCCGCTTCATCTCCATGGAATAGAATCCGGCATTGCAGCCGATGTCGAGCACGCTCTTGCCGGACAGGTCGTGCGGAAGATGCGGCGCGAACCGCTTGAACTTCACATTGGGATAGTCGCCGAGGAAATGCTCCGGCGCGGTCCACACGCCGCCAAGGTCGATATTGTGGAACCACGGGCCAAGCGCTTCGATACGGGCGCGCAGCGCCTCGCCGGGCTCGGATGATCGTGCGGCCAGGTTCATTGATACAGCCTTTCGTTGACGGACATGACGCGCGCGCCCCAGTCGCCGAGCGCGATGCGGGAAACGGAGGCGGGATCCACATCGAAGCGCAGCAGATTGTCGAGCGGCAGACCCAGATAGAAAGCGATGGCGCCGCGGATGATGTCGCAATGGCTGACGCAGGCGATGGTGTTGCCCGGGTGGTCGCGGGCCAGTATCGACAAAGCGGCGGTGATGCGGCGCACCGCTTCCTCCATGCTTTCGCCGCCGGGCGGGCGGGCGGTGGCGCGGGCCTCGTTCCAGGCGGTCCAGCCGGCATCGCCTTCCAGGGCGCTGAAGGCCATGCCGGTCCATTCGCCGAAATCGAGCTCGTCGAGGTCGTCGACCACATCGACCGCCAGCTCGTGCGCTTCGGCGACCGCGCGGGCGGTGTAATAGGCGCGTTCGCGCGGGCTCGAATAAACGGCGGCGATCGGCTCGACGCCGAGCAGGTCGGCGACGATCTCGGCCTGCTCCAGCCCCTCGCCGCTCAGTGCCACATCGCGCCGCCGGCCCGACAGGATTCGGCCAAGCTCGACATGGGCGGCGTGGCGGATCAGGAATATGTTGGCCGTCATGCCTGTATCGGTACCGGCGTGGAACGATCCTTCATCTGCCGCCCAACCGCCCGGGCGGCGGCGCGGTTCCATGCTGCTGCCGCTGCTCCACCTCACAAGGTGAGCGCGCGGGCGGTTCTTTGCGCTGCTGGAACAAAGATGCTGAACGCGTGTTCACATGGGTTGAAGAAGAAGCAGCCAAGCTGCCGAATTCGTTGCGTTTAACATAGATCAAACGGGGGTTTACTTGGCCGAACGGATTCTCATCACCGGCGGCGCCGGCTTCATCGGACGTGCCGTCACTCGGGAACTTCAAAGCCGCGGCCATGAGGTGCGCATCCTCGACAGCCTGATCGAGCAGGTCCACGGGGACCGCGAACGGCCCGAGGATCTTTCCGACGATGTCGAGCTGATCCGCGCCGACGTCCGCAACGGCGACGCCGTCGCCAAGGCGCTCAAGGGCGTGGACAGCGTGATCCACCTCGCCGCCGAAGTCGGGGTCGGCCAGTCGATGTACGCAGTGGAGCGCTACACCTCGGTCAACGATGTCGGCACCGCCGTTCTGTTCGAAAAACTGATCGACCAGCCGGTCCGCCGCGTCGTCACCGCCTCCTCGATGAGCATCTACGGCGAAGGCCTCTACCGCGACGCCGACGGCGGCGATGTCCAGGATGCCAAGCGCCAGCCCCGCACCTCCGAAGGGCAGAGCTGGGACCCGGTCGACGCCCACGGCCGGCCGCTGACCCCGGTGGCGACGCCCGAATGGAAGCGTCCCGACCTCGCCTCCATCTACGCGCTCAACAAATATGTGCAGGAGCGCACCACCCACATCATGTCCGAAGCCTATGGCATGGAAGGCGTGTGCCTGCGCTTGTTCAACGTTTACGGCCCCGGCCAGGCGCTCTCCAATCCCTATACCGGCGTACTTGCGATCTTCGCGTCGCGGCTCTTGAACGGCCAGCAGCCGATGATCTTCGAGGATGGCGAGCAGCGCCGCGACTTCGTCTATGTCCGCGATGTCGCGCGGGCCTTTGCCGATGCGCTCGAACTCCCGCAGGCGGCGGGGGAAACCTTTAACATCGGCTCCGGCCATGACCGCTCCGTCACCGAGGTCGCTGAGGAACTCGCCCGCGCCATGGGCAAGAACGACATCCGCCCGCAGATCGTCGGCAAGACCCGGATCGGCGACATCCGCCACTGCTTCTGCGACGGCTCCAGGAGCGCCGACCGGCTCGGCTTCCGGGCGCACAAGGATTTCGGCGAGGGCCTTGCCGAGCTCGCCGAATGGGTAGCCCTGCAGACCGCCGACGACCGCGTCGACGAAGCACGCGCGGAACTCGAAGCCCGCGGGCTGGTAGCGTGAGCCGCCTTGCTCACCCGCGCGGCACCCCCTCTCCCGCCTTCGCGGGAGAGGGCAGGGTGAGGGTCTTCTTCTCCCCTTCCGGCCCAAGACCCTCACCGCTGCGACTAGGTTCGCTGCGCTCACCAAGTCTCGCTCCTCTCCCGCGAGCGGGAGAGGGATATTTGACAGGAGCGGTCGCATGAGCCGCGACGATCTCGTCCGCCCCGCCGACGGCCGGCCGGTGCTGGTCACCGGCGGCGCCGGCTTCATCGGCTGCAACATCGCCAATGCCCTCGCGGCGCAGGGCCATGATGTCCTCGTCTACGACGCCCTCACCCGCCCCGGCGTCGAAGCCAATCTCGCCTGGCTGCAATCCCTCCACGGCGATCGCATTCAGACCGTCACCGCCGACATTCGCGACGAGGACGAAGTCGTCCGCGCGGTGCGCGAGGCCAAGGCGGTGTTCCACATGGCCGCGCAGGTCGCCGTCACCACCTCCATGGTCGATCCCCGCGAGGATTTCGACATCAACATCCGCGGCACGCTTCACCTGCTGGACGCGGTGCGGTTGAAGAACGACGGCACCCCCTTGATCTTCGCCTCGACCAACAAGGTCTATGGCGATCTTGCCGATCTCGAGTTCCGGCGCGACGGCGACACCTATGTGCCGGTCGATCCCCAGGTCGCCGCCCGCGGCATCGGCGAGGACCGCCCGCTCGATTTCCACACTCCTTACGGCTGCTCCAAGGGCGCGGCCGACCAGTACGTCCTCGATTACGCCCGCAGCTTCGGCCTGCGCAGCGCCGTCGTCCGCATGAGCTGCATCTACGGCATGCGCCAGATGGGCACCGAAGATCAGGGCTGGGTCGCCCACTTCCTGATCCGAGCGCTGGAGGGCAAGCCGATCACCCTCTACGGCGACGGTTATCAGGTGCGCGACATCCTCGATGTCTCGAACGCCGTCGAAGCCTATCTCCAGGCTTGGACCCAGATCGAAGCCATCTCCGGCCGCGCCTTCAACTTGGGCGGCGGCCCCGCCAATGCAGTGTCGCTGCGCGAACTTCTCGCCCACATCTCCGCCCTGCTCGGCCGTGAGGTGGAGGTCGAATATTCCGATTGGCGCGCCGGCGACCAGCGCTACTTCGTCGCCGACACGCGGGCCCTGCGCTCCGCCCTGCCACTGGCGCCCGAAGTGCCGTGGAAGCAAGGCGTCGCCGCCCTCGCCGCCTGGCTGAGCGAAACCCGCGGCTTCTCGCTCGCCGCCGGCGCGCCCGCAGGCACCGCGGCGGTTGGAGCAGCCTCTTGAGCACACGCCTCAAGGTTCTCGTCACCGCCGACGCGGTCGGCGGCGTCTGGCAATATAGCACCGAGCTTGCCGGCGGCCTCTCCCGCCTCGGCATCGAAACGGTGATCGCCGTCATGGGTCCCTGCCCGAGCGAAGCGCAGCTCCGCGCCGCCGCTCTGCCGGGCGTAGAGCTGGTCGACACCGGCCTGGCGCTCGATTGGCTGGCCGAAGACGGCGGCTCCTTGCGCAAGGCCGGCCACGCGATCCGCGACCTTGCCGATGCGCACGGCGCCGACATCGTCCAGCTCAACACGCCCGCCCTCGCCGCCGAGACGGCCTTCCGCCAGCCCGTCGTGGCGGTTCAGCACAGCTGTGTCGCCACCTGGTGGGAAGCGGTCCAGTCCAGCCCGCTACCCGACGATTTCGCCTGGCGCACCGCATTGAACCGCGCCGGCCTCCACGCAGCCGACGCGGTGGTGGCGCCCACCGCCGCCTTCGGGGAGGCGGTGCGCCGCCGCTACGGCCTGGCGCAGGCGCCGCGCACCGTCCACAACGGCCGCACTCCGCTCGACCTTCCCGCCGGCGCCCAGCACGATTTCGTCTTCACCGCCGGCCGCCTGTGGGACGAAGGCAAGAACCTCACCACCCTCGACGCCGCCGCCCGCGGCATCGGCGTTCCGGTGCGCGCGGCGGGGCCGCTCTCAGGCCCCAACGGCGCGAAGGTGATCTTCGACAACATCCATTGCCTCGGCACATTGGGCGAAAAGGAGCTCGGCCGCTGGCTTGCGGCGCGGCCGGTGTTCGTCTCGGCCGCTCTCTACGAGCCGTTCGGCCTTGCCGTGCTCGAAGCGGCCGCGGCGGGCTGCGCCCTCATCCTGTCCGACATCCCCACCTTCCGCGAACTCTGGGAGGATGTCGCCCTGTTCGTCCCCGCCCGCGACCAGGAGGGCTTCACCCGCGCCATTGCCGGCCTCGTCGGCGACGATTTCGAACGCGCCGCGATGGGCCGCGCCGCACGCGACCGGGCGGCCCGCTACACCCCCGATGCGATGGCGGCCCAGATGGCCAGCGTCTACCGCAGCCTGCTCCCGGCCATCGCCGGCCCGGTGCTTGCCTCAGGGGGCGTCGGCCTCGGGGCGGCAGCGGCGTGAAGATCGTCTACTTCACCCACAGCCTTTCCTCCTGCTGGAACCATGGCAACGCCCACTTCCTGCGCGGCGTGCTGCGCGAGCTGATCGCCCGCGGCCACCGGGTCGCCGCGTTTGAGCCCGAAGGTGCCTGGAGCCTCGACAACCTCGTCACCGACCATGGCGAGGAGGGGCTTGAGCCCTACCGCGCTGCCTATCCGGAACTCTCCTCCACCGTCTTCACCGCCGAGGACGACCTTGAAGCAATGGTGGAGGGCGCCGACACCGTCATCGTCCACGAATGGAACGAGCCCGCCCTCGTCGCCGCCATCGGCGCACTGCGCAAGCGCGGCCACGCCTTCACCCTCCTGTTCCACGACACCCACCACCGCGCCGTTTCCGATCCGGACGCGATCCGCGCCTTCGACCTGTCCGGCTATGACGGCGTGCTCGCCTTCGGCGAGACCCTCGCCCAGGTCTACCGCCGCTGGGGCTGGGAAGGCCGCGTCTTCGTCTGGCACGAGGCCGCCGATCCCCGCCACTTCCACCCGCCCGCCGAGGAAGGCGAGCGCCAGGGCCTGGTCTGGATCGGCAATTGGGGCGAGGGCGAGCGCACCAAGGAGCTGAAGGAATATCTCTTCCGCCCCGCCCGCGCCGCCGGCTTGGGCCTCGACGTCTACGGCGTGCGCTACCACGAGACCGCCAAGGCCACGGTGCGCCGCTACGGCGGCCGCTACCATGGCTGGCTCGCCAATGCCGAGGCGCCGCGCATCTTCGCCCGCCACCTCGCCACCGTCCACGTGCCGCGGCGCTACTACACCAAGCTCCTCCCCGGCATCCCCACCATCCGCGTCTTCGAGGCTTTGGCCTGCGGCATCCCGCTGGTCTGCGCCCCCTGGGACGACAGCGAAAACCTGTTCCGCCCTGGCCAAGACTATCTCATCGCCAGGGACGGCGAGGAGATGACCCGCATCCTCAGCCAGCTCCGCGACGACCCCGCCGTGGGCGCCTCCCTGGCCAAAAGCGGCCTCGAGACCATCCTCGCCCGCCACACCTGCGGCCACCGCGCCGACGAGCTGCTGCGCATCGTCGCCCACTTAAAGCCCCTCCCCTTCAGGGTGGATCGCGGCTCAGGCCCGCCCGGGGGACGGGCCAGCGATCCACGGGTTGGGGTGGGGCATGTAAAAAGCCCCAATCTTCTCGCCGACAACCCCCACCCCTCAATCCCCTCCCCTGAAGGGGAGGGGAGGAGATCCGCATGAAGATCGCCTTTTACGGCTCCAGCCTGCTCTCCTCCTACTGGAACGGCGCCGCCACTTATTATCGCGGCCTGCTGCGCGACCTCGCCGGGCGTGGCTGGCAGATCACCTTCTACGAGCCCGACGCCTTCGGCCGCCAGCAGCACCGCGATATCGAGCCGCCCGAATGGGCCCGCTCCGTCGTCTACGACGCCACCCCAGAGGCCCTGCGCGCCGTGCTGGAGGAAGCCCGAGCCGTGGACATCGTCGTCAAGGCGAACGGCGTCGGCGTGTTCGACACCGAGCTCCTCGAAGGCATCGTCGAGCACAGCCGCGAAGACGCCCTCAGGATCTTCTGGGATGTCGACGCCGCCGCCACGCTGGAGGAAATGCGCGCCGACGAAAGCCACGTCGTGCGCCGCATGCTCCCCAGCCTCGACATGGTGCTGACCTATGGCGGCGGCCCGCCGGTGGTGGACAATTATACCGGCTTCGGCGCCCGCCGCTGCATCCCCGTCTACAACGCGCTCGATCCTACCACCCACCATCCGGTGCCGGGCGACCCCGCTTTCTCGGCCGACCTCGCCTTTCTCGGCAACCGCCTCCCCGACCGCGAAGCCAGGGTGGAGGAATTCTTTCTCCGCGCCGCCGCGTCGCTGCCCGATCGCAGCTTCCTGATCGGCGGCAACGGCTGGGAGACGAAGGGCATGCCGCAGAACGTGCGCCACCTCGGCCATGTCTACACCCACCAGCACAATGCCTTTAACTGCACCCCGCTGGCGGTGCTCAACGTGGCCCGCGATTCGATGGCGGATATCGGCTTCTCCCCCGCCACCCGCGTGTTCGAGGCCGCCGGCGCCGCCGCCTGCCTGATCACCGACGCCTGGGAAGGCATCGAACATTTCCTCACCCCAGACAGCGAAGTCCTCGTCGCCCGCGACGGCCAGGACGTCGCCGACCACCTCGCCGCCCTCAACCCCGCGCGCGCCCGCTCCATCGGCGAGGCGGCCCTCGCCCGAGTCCTTGCCGAACACACCTACCGCCACCGCGGCGAGCAGGTCGATGCGCTGCTGCGTAACGCCCTTCACCGTCATCCCCGCCAAAGCGGGGATCCCGCTTCTTCCTGTACCGCGGTGGAGCAAGAACAGCGGGATTCCCGCTTTCGCGGGAATGACGAAGCGTTGGCGGGAGCCGACGCATGAAGCTCGTCGTCTTCGGCCTCTCCCTCTCGTCGAGCTGGGGCAACGGCCACGCCACCACCTTCCGCGCCCTCCTCAAGGCCTTCGCCGCCCGCGGCCACGACATCCTGTTCCTGGAGCGCGACGTCCCCTGGTATGCCGGCAACCGCGACCACGCCGATCCCGCTTACTGCCGCCTCGAATATTATCAGGATCTCGCAGGCCTCGAGCACTGGCGCGAGGAGATCGAGGGCGCCGACGCGGTGATCGTCGGCTCGTATGTCCCCGAAGGCGTGGCGGTGGGGCAGTGGGTGCAGGCCCACGCCCGCGGCGTCTCGGCTTTCTACGACATCGACACGCCGGTGACGCTCGCCAAGCTGGAGCGCGGCGACTTCGAATATCTCTCGCCCGACACCATCCCCGGCTACGACGTCTACCTCTCCTTCACCGGCGGCCCGACCCTGCGCCACATCGAGCAGCGCTACGGCGCCCCCGCCGCCCGCGCGCTTTACTGCTCGGTCGATCCGGAGGCCTATCCCGCCCTCGATGTACCCAAGAAGTGGGACCTCACCTATCTCGGCACCTACAGCCCGGATCGCCAGCCGACCCTGGAGACCTTGCTGATCGCCGCCGCCCGCGCGCTTCCGGACTGCCGCTTCGCCGTCGCCGGCCCGCAATATCTCGAAGGCATCGACTGGCCGGCCAATGTCGATCGCATCGAGCATCTCCCGCCAGCCGACCACCCGGCCTTCTACTGCGCCTCGCGCTTCACCTTGAATGTCACCCGCGCCGACATGATCGCCGCCGGCTGGTCCCCCTCCGTCCGCCTCTTCGAAGCCGCCGCCTGCGCGGTGCCGGTGATCTCGGACAGCTGGGAAGGTCTCGACAGCCTGTTCGCGCCCGGCCGCGAGATCCAGCTCGCCGCCTCCACCGACCAGGTCGTCGATCTCCTGCGCCACACCAACGCAGCCGACGCGGCGGCAATGGGCCGGGCGGCGCAGGCGCGGGTGCTCGGCGGCCACACCGCCGCCGACCGGGCGCGAGAGCTGGAAACCGCCTTGTTCGAAGCCGCCGCCGCCGCCCAGCACCCGGTGGCGGAGCTGGTTTGATGACGGAACTGGCCGGTCGTTGCGAAGCTGAACCAATCGCGCAATGCCGGGTTCGGTAAGCGGTTGTTGTGAACCAAGATCAAAAATATAGGGACGCGAATGAGGAGCAGCCTGTGAGACCTGGTAGTACAAAAACAGCGCTTGTCGCGGGCGGCGCCGGATTCATCGGCTCGCACCTCATCGACGCGCTGCTCGCCCAAGGCGCCACCGTGGTCTGCCTCGACAGCCTGCTCACCGGCTGTGCCCGCAACCTTGCCCATCTCGAACGCGAATCGCGCTTCGACTTCGTCGCGGCCGATGTCATCGACCCACTGCCGACTTCGGTCGCCCGCACCGGCTTCACCCACATCTACAATCTCGCCTGCGCCGCCTCCCCGCCCCACTATCAGGCGGATCCCGAGCATACGATGCTGACCAACGTACTCGGCGCCCGCAATCTGCTGCGCCTCGCCGAGGAGAAAGGCGCCCGCTTCCTGCTCACCTCGACCAGCGAGGTCTATGGCGATCCCGAAGTCCATCCCCAGCCGGAAAGCTACCGCGGCTCGGTAAGCTGCACCGGCCCGCGCGCCTGCTATGACGAAGGCAAGCGCGCCGCCGAGACGTTGAGCTTCGATTTCCAGCGCACCGGCCGCGCCGATGTCCGCGTCGCCCGCATCTTCAACACCTACGGGCCGCGCATGCGGCCCGACGACGGCCGCGTCGTCTCCAATGTCATCTGCCAGGCGCTCGCTGGCGACGACATCACCATCTACGGCGATGGCGCGCAGACTCGCAGCTTCTGCTATGTGTCGGACATGGTCGGCGGCCTGATGCGGCTGATGGACAGCGATGTCACCGATGGGCCGGTCAACATCGGCAACCCGGTGGAGCTCACCGTTCTGGATCTTGTCGAACGCGTCATCAAGATGACCGGCGCCAGCTCGCGGATCGTCAACCTGCCGCTGCCCGTCGACGATCCGCGCCGCCGCAAACCCAATATCGACCGCGCCCGCGCCCTGCTCGGCTGGGAGCCCAAGGTGGCGCTGCAGCAGGGCCTCGAAGCCACCGCCCCCTGGTTCGCCGAGGAGCAGGCCCGCGGCCGCACGGCGGTGCGCCCGCCGGCCGATTATCTCGTCGGAGTCGCCGCCGAATAACCGACGGCAGTCGCCCCGACCGAAAGGGGCGGGCGTAGCGATCTGCTTCAAGGCGTCGGCTGGCCCTCTTGCGTCCCCGCCCGAGACGCTTGATCATCGCCCACCCTCGTGCGGAGGTCGATCGATTAGGCCGTACGCGAAACCATTCTTCTATGTTACTCCTGTGGCCGCAGCGGAGTCGGCGCAATGGCGGGCAGGCACAGGAAGTTCTCGGCATCGGTGGCGGCGTTGGCCCTGTTGTCCGCTTGCGGCGGCGGCGGCGGCGGAAACAATCCCCCGCCGGACAATCCCACGGGGGTCGTTCCGCCGCCACCGGTCTCGGCGCCCCCGTCCTCCCCCGCGCTTTGCTCGTTGCGTGAGCGGCAGAACTGGACGCTCGCCCAGCTGCAGGAATGGTATCTCTTCCCCGAACTGCTGGCGACCAACGTCAATCCCGACAGCCACGCCACCGTTCAATCCTATATCGACGCGCTGGTGGCGCCGGCGCGGGCTCAGAACAAGGACCGCATCTTCACCTATATCGGCTCGCTCGCGGACGATCTTGCCTTTCAGAATTCAGGCGCGGGCGCCGGCTTCGGCCTGCGTTTATCGAGCGACGTGGCGGCCGGACGCGTGTTCGTGGCGGAGGCGTTCGAAGGCGGGCCGGCGCTCGGCTCGAACCTCGACCGCGGAACGGAGATCCTGGCGATCGGCAACAGCGCCTCCGAACTGCGCACGGTGGGATCGATCCTTGCCGCCGAAGGCGCCTCGGGCGTGATCGCCGCGCTTGGCCCCGCCACGACCGGGCTGGCGCGGGTGCTGCGCGTGGTCGATCCGGACGGAACCACGCGCGACGTCGCCCTCACCAAGGCGGTCTACACGCTCGATCCGGTGTCCAACCGTTACGGCGCGCTGATCCTCGACGATGGCGGCAGGAAGGTCGGCTACATCAACTTCCGGGCCTTCATCGGCGCTCCGGCGGAGGCGGACCTGCGCGCGGCCTTTGCCCAGTTCAAGGCGCAGGGGATCACCGAAGTGATCGTCGATCTGCGCTACAATGGCGGCGGCCTCATCAACACCGCCGTGCTGTTCGCCAATCTGCTGCTGGGCAATCGTTCGTCCTCCGATGTGGTGTTGTCCAGGGTGTTCCGGCCCAGCAAGTCCGGCAGCACCAACTCCGCCTTCTTCGCTCGTCAGACGCAGTCGATCTCCGCGACCAAGGTCGCCTTCATCGGCACAGGCGCCACCGCCTCTTCCAGCGAGATGTTGATGAACGCGGTTTTGCCGTATCTCGGCGGGAACGCCGCGCTGATCGGCTCCAACACATTCGGAAAACCGGTGGGGCAGGTTTTCATAGACCGGGCGAGCTGCGACGATCGCCTGCGCATCGTCGCGTTCGCGGTAAGGGACAAGAATGGCCAGGGCGACTATTTCGACGGCATTGCCTCCCGCTTCCAGAGGACCTGCAGCGCCGCCGACGACGTAACGCGTGCCTTGGGCGATCCGCAGGAAGCATCGATCCGCACGGCCCTGGATTTTCTCGCCGGCCGCCAGTGCACGCCGATCGGCGGCAGCGCGGCGACGCAGAGCTTCGGCGAGGGTGCGGGCAAGCCGCAGCTGCTGAGCCCGGCGCAGCCGAGCGCCGTCCAGCGCGAGCTGCCTGGCTCCTTTTAGAGTCGAGCAAATGTCGGCGCTTTCCAAAGCGTCGCCTTCGCCCTCGGCCTAGCCAAAACTTCCGCATGCACTGAGCGCGGTCTGGCCGATCTCTCGTAGGACTGCGCTCAAAGCCAATATCATGAGCCGTCCGCTTCCCGAGTCACGCTCGATCTTTATGGTACCAGTCGAACAGAAGTGACGTGGCGGCTGCCAGGAGCAGAAGGTTTAGCAGGGCGCTGACGAGCACGGCCGCGACGCCCAGTTCCGGTGACTGGGTGCACAGCAAGTTCGGTATCGGGCCGAGGTCCGGATCGATGCTGCGGTTGAGGGCCCAGCTGGCATATTGCATCTGGGGGGTTTCGATGAGCGTGTGGGCGCCAATCGTAAAGGCGGCCAGACCGGTGACGAGCCCCGTTCGGAGCCCGAGCGCGTGCCGCCCGAGCAAGGCGAAGAACAGGATTGGGTAAGCGAACAAGCTGAATGTGAACGGGGTGACGATCGGCAGGAAAGGCCACCCGCTGTGATCGGCGCGGAGCACATGATCGGTGTGATGCACCAGCCCGACTAT
This sequence comes from Allosphingosinicella sp., assembly GCA_035644835.1. Classification (GTDB taxonomy): domain Bacteria; phylum Pseudomonadota; class Alphaproteobacteria; order Sphingomonadales; family Sphingomonadaceae; genus Allosphingosinicella. The sequence goes on from DASQNR010000016.1 coordinate 172,620, forward strand.
GATCGTCGCGATGAGGAGGAGGCGCGACCGCCTGGTGATTGGTTGACCCTCGCTCATGATGATCGGGCTCGCTGAAACCTGGACAGGCGCGCCTGTTGCCACATCCACACGCCGCTAAGTGCCAGGGCAGGGAACACCAGAAACTGGATGGTGGCGATGAGCAGCGGATCTTCCCGAAGAGGCGAGTAGATGAACATGCCGAGTAGCGCCGAAGCGATCAGGTGGCCGAACCTGAGCCACTGCCGTTGTTGGGAAAGGGTCATTTTTTCCTCCAGGCGGGACCGTCCCCAGGTGCTCTTGTCGATCGAGCTAATCCAAGACTTTGTGCGAAACGCCTCGATAAGCTAAGCTTATCGCCAGGAGGGGACATGGAGCTAAGGCACATCCGCTACTTCGTGGCCGTAGCCGAGGATCTTCACTTCGGTCGCGCTGCCAAACGCCTGAACGTATCGCAGCCTGCATTGTCGCAGCAGATCAGCGCGCTGGAACAGGCGGTTGGAGCTCCTCTTCTCCTGCGGCAGCCCAAGGGCGCCAGCCTTACGGCAGCCGGCACCGCATTCCTCAAGCACGCGCGTGAAGCATTGGCGGCCGCTCACCAGGCCGTCGAGGAAGCCAGGTTCGTTGCGAACGGGGAAACGGGTTCGCTCAAGGTGGGGCTACCCGAGACGGAGCGTGCGGTGACACTGGCGTCAAAGGGCATTGCCGCCTTCTGCGCAAACCACCCGAACGTCGCCGTTCGAACGACGGGACAGCCTTGGCTCGAGCAGCTTCGAGCTGTTGCTGACGGCAAGCTCGATGTCGGCTTCTGCTGGACCGGAGACGATGGGGACCCTGAGCGGCTGCCGTTCAATCTTTCCGGACGGCGACTGATATATGATCCGGGTGAGTACGCGTTGCTGCCTGGAGATCACGTGCTTGCTGCTGGCACCGATGTGCATCTGGAGGACCTTCAGGCGTTTCCATTCGGCATTTACGAAAGGCACCTCCATCCGCCCCTCTATGATCACCTCATACGCTACCTCCAGATCGGGGGAGTGAAGACGATCGAGGGAGCCCCCGGCGTGACCAGCGCGGCCGGGAGCGTTCCGCTCGTGCTAGCCCGGGGTGGGTGGACGTTCGTGTCGAGATTGGTGGGCCTGCACCCTCCCGTCGGCGTGGTGGCGCGCCGGATAAGGGGTCTCGAAGCGCCGGCCGGCATTGAGGTCATCTGGCGCTCGGATGACCGACGGTGGCTCGTTCGGGAGGTCGTGAGGCATATCGAACAAGCCGCGCAGGCGTACCTGCTCGGGACCGGTAGCTAAGCGAGCGCGCCTTCGTGCGGCTGCCTGCCGGGACGGCTGCTATTGGGTCGTGGGTGCTCGCTCGCTCACCGCTTAGATTAGCTCAACGCAGCATCACCGGCTGGCACGCGCCCTATATTGGAAATGATCCGTCATCGATCATCCCGAAGTGAACCGAGGGTGAGCCACGGCTCCCAGCGCCAGTGGCGCCCCGCCGCTACTTGGCGAACAGATTGTCCGGGTTGGCCATTGCCTTGATCTCCAGCGCATTGCCCGAAGGATCGAGGAAGAACATCGTCGCCTGCTCGCCAGGCTCGCCGCGGAAGCGCACGGTCGGCTCGATGACGAAGCGGATGTCGGCCATCTTGAGCTTCTCGGCCAGCACTTCCCACGCCGGCATGCCGAGCACCGCGCCGAAATGCGGCACCGGCACATCGTGCCCGTCGACTGGATTATGGTGCACCAGCGGCTTCGCGTCCGGGCTCAAATGGGCGACGATCTGGTGTCCGAAGAAGTCGAAGTCGATCCATTCCGCGGCGCTGCGTCCCGCCGGGCAGCCGAGCACGCCGCCGTAGAAACGGCGCGCGGCCTCGATGTCGTGGACCGGGAAGGCGAGGTGGAAGGGCGGGAGGTGGGTCATGGCCCGCTCTTTATCCGATCGGCCGGCGCCCGTCATGCTTTGCGCCTTGGAAAATAGGATTTGGTCCGCCACATGGCTTGGATGCGCGCAGACCGCCAGTTTCGCCGCCTGAACTGCCCTGAACCGAGGGGCCTGGGCGCCCGTACGCCACCCTGCCCCCCGCGAAACCATGTGACTTTCACGACATTCGCGACATTCGCGACTTTCACGACTTTCACGACATTCGCGGCATTCGCGCCGATCACGCCGGCGGCCGCCGGTGCGGCTTAACCTCCTCGCGCTCGCGCTCGGCATCGCCAGCGCCACCGGCTTCGCGCCGCTCGGCCTTTGGCCGCTGACCCTCCTCGCCTTTGCCCTTCTCCTCTGGCTGGTGCAGGGGGCGCCGCGGCTGCGCAGCGCGCTCGCCCGCGGCTGGTGGTTCGGAGTCGGCCATTTCGCCCTCGGCTTGAACTGGATCGCCACCGCCTTCACCTACCAGGCGGAGATGCCGGCCTGGCTCGGCTGGATCGCGGTGGTGCTGCTCTCGCTCTACCTCGCCGTCTACCCGGCCGTCGCCGCCGGCCTCGCCTGGCGCTGGGCGCGCGGCGACGGGCTCCGCCTCGCCTTGGTCTTCGCCGCCGCCTGGATCGTCACCGAATGGCTGCGCGCCAGCCTGTTCACCGGCTTTGCCTGGAACCCTCTTGGCGTGGTCGCGCTGTCGGCCGCTGGGCCGGGCGTCTCCTACCTGGCCGGATCCGCGCGCTGGATCGGTACCTACGGCCTGTCGGGCGTGCTGCTGCTCTTCGCGGGGGTGTGGGCTTTAGCACTCGTCCGGCTTTTTCCGGCGTTCGACCGGGGGTTAACGAAGCCTCACGCGGACATCGGCTTTCGCTTCATTCCCAAAAAGCTGGCAGGCGACGTGCTCCTGGTGGCGGTGCCGATATTGCTGTTCATGATCGGGCCGGGTTCCGGCTCGGAGCCTTCCCGTCCGGGTTCGAGCGAGCTCGCGCTGCGCATCATCCAGCCCAATATCGGCCAGCAGGACAAATGGCGCGAAGACTTCATCGCCGAGAACGAAGCGCGTCTCGCTGGCATGTCCCGGCGCGGCGAGGGGCGGCCGCGGCTGCTCCTCTGGCCCGAGGCGGCGGTCACCCGCCCGCTGCAGAACGAGCTTGCCTATCCCCGCCTCCAGCAGGAGGCGGCCATGCTGCGCGCCCGCGTCGGCCGCATGATGGCGCCCGCCGATCTCCTCCTCACCGGCGGCGTCACATGGCGATCCGCCGACGGCTTCGACATCACCAGCGCGACAAACAGCGTCTTCGCCATGGACCGCTCGGGGCGCATCCACGCCCGCTACGACAAGTCCCACCTCGTCCCTTACGGCGAATATCTGCCGATGCGCCCGATCCTGTCCGCGATCGGCCTCTCCCGCCTCGCGCCCGGCGACATCGACTTCGATTCCGGCCCCGGGCCGCAGACGCTCGATCTGCCGGTGGTCGGCAAGGTCGGCTTCCAGCTTTGCTACGAGATCATCTTCTCGGGCCAGGTGGTGGAGCGCGGAAACCGGCCAAACTTCCTGTTCAATCCTTCCAACGACGCCTGGTTCGGCGCCTGGGGCCCGCCCCAGCATCTCGCCCAGGCGCGGCTGCGCGCGCTGGAGGAGGGGCTGCCGGTGCTGCGATCGACCCCCACCGGCATATCCGCCGTGATCGACGCCAAGGGGCAGCTCCTCCACAGCCTACCCTGGCGCCGGGCCGGCGTGATCGACGCCACCCTGCCCCCGCCGCTCCCGCCCACTTTGTTCGCGCGGCTCGGCAACATCGCGCCGCTGATCCTGTCGCTGCTCCTGGCCGGGGCGGCAGTGGTGGTGGCAAGGCGCGCCCGGACCATTGCGGGGGCTGGCGAAGCACGCTAGGGAGCGCCGCATATAAGGATATCTTTATATCCGCATCCCCCCTTTCACCGCTCTCACGGAAGGCCGTCACTCTCCATGCGCAGCAACTATCTTTTCACCTCCGAATCGGTCTCCGAAGGCCATCCGGACAAGGTGTCCGACCAGATTTCCGACGCCATCGTCGATCTGTTCCTGTCCAAGGACCCGGAGGCGCGCGTCGCCTGCGAGACCCTGACCACCACCCAGCTGGTCGTCCTTGCGGGCGAAATCCGCGGCAAGGGCATCATGGACGAAGCGGGCAATTGGGCGCCCGGCGTTCCCGAGGAGATCGAGGCGACGGTGCGCGCCACGGTGCGCGCCATCGGCTACGAGCAGGAAGGCTTCCACTGGGAACAGCTCAAGTTCCAGAACAACCTCCACCCGCAGTCGGCGGACATCGCGCAGGGCGTCGACGCGACCGGCAACAAGGATGAGGGCGCGGGCGACCAGGGCATCATGTTCGGCTACGCCACCGACGAGACACCCGATCTGATGCCGGCCACCCTTTATTACAGCCACAAGATCCTGGAGCGCATGGCCGCCGACCGCCATTCGGGCGCCGCCCCGTTCCTCCAGCCCGACGCCAAGAGCCAGGTGACCTTGCGCTTCGAGAACGGCGCGCCGGCCGCGGCGACGGCGATCGTCGTCTCCACCCAGCACGGCAAGGGCTATGATCGGGGCGAGGGGGAGGCCGAGCTCAAGTCGTACGTAAAGCAGGTGGTCGCCGACATCCTCCCGGCCGCGCTCCTGTCGGACGAGACCGTCTACCACATCAACCCGACCGGCAGCTTCGAGATCGGCGGCCCGGACGGCGACGCCGGCCTCACCGGCCGCAAGATCATCGTCGACACCTATGGCGGCGCGGCCCCGCACGGCGGCGGCGCCTTTTCGGGCAAGGACCCGACCAAGGTCGACCGCTCGGCGGCCTACATTTCGCGCTACCTCGCCAAGAACATCGTCGCAGCCGGCCTCGCCAGGCGCTGCACCATCCAGCTTGCCTACGCGATCGGCGTTTCGGCGCCGCTGTCGCTCTATGTCGACACCCACGGCACCGGCACGGTCGGCGACGACAAGATCGAGGACGCGATCATGTCGATACCGGAGCTGGGCGGCCTCACCCCGCGCGGCATCCGTACGCACCTCGGCCTCAACAAGCCGATCTACAGCAGGACCGCCGCCTACGGCCATTTCGGCCGCACCGCCGAGGGCGACTATTTCCCCTGGGAAAAGACGGACCTCGCCGACAAGCTCAAGGCCGCGCTCTAGTCCTGCCGGCAGCGCACCTGATAGGTGCGCCCCTTGCGGACGAGAGTGCCGGTCCCGCCAAAGCCCTGGTTGCGCACGCGAAGCTGCGCCTCCGGGGCGCCGGTCGCGGTGGACGACATCGATCCAGGTCCTCTCCTTGTCGATCCAGGAGCGCTTGAGGACCAGTGGAACCTGCGGCTGCATGGTCGAGCGCCAGCGCCCGCCTTCCTTCAAGGCGACGCCCGCCACGCCGCCCGGTATGCCGTGGCCGATGATCAGGCTGATCCACGGCCCCTTGCCGTTCACCGGCGAACACAGAAAGCCTCCCGTGGCAGCGGCAGGGCTCGCCGTGGCGAGGGCGAGCAGGGCGGCGGGAAGGGCGTAACGCATCGCTTGCCTCTTGGCTGTTGGACCGCCGAAGGATAGGCGCCGCATCGTGAATGATCCCAGTACCATCCGCCGCCTCTACGGCCGCCGCTCCGGCCACAAGCTTCGCGAGGGCCAGGCAGCGTTGCTGGAGGACCTGCTGCCGGCGATCAGCGTGCCGGAGGACGGCCCCCTCGACGCCCGCACCCTGTTTGGCACTGACCGCCGCCTCCACTTTGAAATCGGCTTCGGCTCGGGCGAGCACCTCGCCTACCGCGCCGACCTGCTCCCCGACCACGGCTTCATCGGCGCCGAGCCGTTCCTCAACGGCGTGGTCGGCGCGCTCGGCCACATCCGCGATAACCACCTCGCCAATGTCCGCCTCCACATGGGCGATGCGCTGCAGGTGCTGGAGCGGCTCCCCGACGGCGCCCTCTCCTTCGTCTACCTGCTCCACCCCGATCCCTGGCCCAAGGCGCGACACGCCAAGCGGCGGATGGTCAATCACGGCCCGCTCGACCTCATCGCCGCCAAGTTGCAGCCCGGCGGCGAGTTCCGCCTCGGCACCGACGATCCGACCTATTGCCGCTGGTCGATGATGATCATGAACGGGCGCACCGACTTCGAGTGGCTTGCCGAAAGCGCCACGGATTTCCTCACCCGCCCCGGCGGCTGGCCCGAGACTCGCTACGAGGCCAAGGCCCGGCGCAAGGGCCACGAAGTCTGGTACTTCCGCTACCGCCGCAACCCGGACTGAGGCGCGGGCGCGTCAGGCGGCGGCGATCAGCCGGTCCCGCCGCGCCGCCAGTTCCTCGCAGGAGACGCCGTCCGGCGCAGCGGCGGCAATCGCCATCGCTCGCTTTAGCCGCGCTTGCGCCGCATCCGTCAGCGGGCGAGCCCCCTCGGCGGCGGAGACCATCTCGGCCATATCGCCTGAGCAATGCAGTGCCGCGTCGCATCCCGCCTCGAGTGTCGCCGACACCCGCTCGCGGAATGACCCGGACAAAGCGTGCATGCCGATATCGTCCGACATCAGGAAGCCGTCGAACCCGATCCGCCCGCGGATGATCTCGCCGATCACCGTCGGCGACAGGCTGGCACAGCGCTCCGCGTCCCATGCCGGATACACCACATGGCTGGTCATCCCCATCGGCGCCCCGGCAAGCGTGCGGAAGGGGGCGATGTCGGTTTCGAGCTCCTCCTCCGAGGCGCGCACCACCGGCAGTTCCTTATGGCTGTCCACCGCGGATCGGCCGTGGCCCGGCATGTGCTTGACGATGCCGACGACGCCGCCGGCCGCGAGCCCGTCCAGCACCGCCCGGCCGAGCGCCGCGACCTGCATCGGCTCCCCGCCCAGCGCGCGGTCGCCGATGATGTCGTGCGATCCCTCCTGCCGCACATCGAGCAAGGGCAAGGCGTTTACGTTGATGCCTGCCTCGCGCAGCATCACCGCGATTCCCTGCGCATTGGCACGCGCCGCCTCGATCGCGGTCATCGGCGCCCGGGTGTAGAGTTCGGCGAACGTCGCCGCGGCGGGAAAGGCCGGCCAGTGCGGCGGCCGCATCCGGGCCACGCGGCCGCCCTCCTGATCGATCAGGATCGGCAGGTCGGCGCGCCCATGGATGGTGCGCAGCGCGTCGGTGAGCGCCCGCAATTGCGCCGGGTTCTCGCAGTTGCGGCGGAACAGGATGTAGCCGACGGGATCGGCATCCCGAAAGAAAGCACGCTCATTATCGCTCAGGTGCTCGCCGGCGAGGCCGTAAAAGGCGGCTTGCATTCGTCGCTCCCGTTCCACTGGACGGGATACGCCTTAGCCTCGGCCGGCCGACACCGGAAGAGCGTGCTGCCTTGCCTCAGTCGATACGAACGCAGCTTTCGCCCGCGACACGCAGCCGGTTGCAGATGTCGGTGGCATTGGGGCCGCCGGCGCGCAGCCGGTACAGCGTCTTGGTGCCGCTCTGCACCGGCACCACGCTGTGGCTGAGCGGCGCAAGATAGCCGAAGCGGCCCGACAGCGCCTTCCAGGCCGCGTTCGCACTGGCCTGGCTGGAAAAGGCGCCGAGCTGCACGGTCGCGCCGCCGGCGGCCGGAGCGGCCGGCGTGGCTGGCGCCGGCGCCTGCTGCTTGGGCGCGGGCGCGGGCGCGGGGGTTGCCGGCGGCTGCGCCTGCGGCGCCGGCTGAGCGGCGGCCGGCGGTGCCTTGGCGACCGGCGCTTCGGCCACCGTGTTGGTGTTGAGAGCACCCTTGGGATCCGCGCCTTCGCTGGCGGCAAAGGCGGTGTCGCCCTCTCCTTCCACCGTCATCCCGCCCGGATCGTCCGGCCGCACCTTGTAGTCGCCTTCCGGGGCGCGGATAAGTTCGGGACTTCCGCCCGCCACCGTGTCGGAAGACCGGTTGTTCCACCAGAACAGGCCGCCGACCAAGGCGCCGATCGCGGCCAGCGCGATCAGCACGCCGACGATCATCTTGAGCGGCGAAACTCCGGCATCGCCATCCTCGTCGTCCACGGCCTCAAGCCAGGGAAGGCGATCTTCTTCAAGCGCGTCGGCACGGACATCGGTCATCACAGCATCTCCTCGGCCGCCTGCACTCCCATGATTGCAAGGCCGTTGCGGACAATCTGCCCGATTGCGGAGGCGAGTTCCAGCCGTGCCCGCGTCACCGAAGGATTCTGTGCCAGGAGGAAACGCCGGGAAGGGTCATCATTACCTTTATTCCATTGCGCATGCAGCGCGGCGGCGAGTTCGTGGAGGTAGAAAGCGACGCGGTGCGGCTCGTGCGCCAAAGCGGCGCTTTCCACGATTCGCGGATATTGCGCGGCGAGCTTGACCAAAGCCAGCTCCTCCGCGTCGAGCAGGGACAAGTCGGCGGCTTCGGCAAGATCGATCCCCGCTTCAGCCGCGCGCCGGTGCAGCGAGCGGATACGGGCATGGGCATATTGGACATAAAAGACTGGATTGTCCTTGGACGCTTCCACCACCTTGGCGAAATCGAAGTCCATCTGGGCATCGGCCTTGCGGGTCAGCATGGTGAAGCGAACCACATCCTTGCCGACTTCTTCCACCACCTCCGCCAAAGTGACGAAATTGCCGGAGCGCTTCGACATCTTCACCGGCTCGCCCGCGCGCAGCAGCCGCACCATCTGGACGAGCTTGACGTCGAACGGCACCTTGCCGTCGGTCAGCGCCTCGACCGCGGCCTTGATCCTCTTGACGGTGCCGGCATGGTCGGCGCCCCAGATGTCGATCAACTGATCCGCATTCTGCGCCTTCTGGAAGTGGTAGGCGAGGTCCGCGCCGAAATAGGTCCAGCTTCCGTCCGACTTCTTCACCGGCCGGTCCTGGTCGTCGCCGAACCGGGTCGAGCGGAACAAGGTGAGCTCCACCGGCTCCCATTCGTCCTGTTCGTCGAGGCTCTTGGGCCGCTCGAGCGCGCCCTGGTAGATGAGGCCGCGCCCGCGCAGCGTCTCCACCGCCGCCTCGGGCTTGCCGGCCGCCTGCACTTCGGCTTCGGAGGCGAACACATCGTGGTGGATGCCGAGCAGTGCGAGATCGGCCCGGATCATCTCCAGCATCGCCGCCACCGCGCGCTGCCGGAAGGGCACCAGCCATTCGCTTTCGGGCGCCGAGAGGAAGCGATTCCCATGATCGGCGGCGAGCGCTTCGCCCACCGGCTTCAGATAGTCGCCGGGGTAGAGCCCTTCCGGTATCTCGCCGATCGCCTCGCCAAGCGCCTCGCGGTACCGGAGGTGCGCCGAACGGGCGAGGGTATCGACCTGCCCGCCGGCATCGTTAACATAATATTCGCGAGTCACCGCATAGCCGGCATGTTCGAGCAGGCTGGCCAGCGCGTCGCCCACCACCGCGCCGCGACAATGCCCCATGTGCATCGGCCCGGTCGGATTGGCCGAGACATATTCGATATTGACCCGCTGCCCCGCGCCGATCGCCGAGCGGCCATACCGGTCGCCGGTCGCCACAATGGCCCGCAGCTCCTCTTGCCATATGCTGGCCTGGAGGCGGATATTGATGAAGCCGGGCCCCGCCACCTCGGCCCCGGTCACCTCCGGCAAATCGCCCAGCCGCGGCGCGATCAGCCCGGCCAGCGCGCGCGGATTGGTGCCGGCGCGCTTGGCGAGCACCATGGCGGCATTGGTGGCAAGATCGCCATGGGCCGGGTCCCGCGGCGGCTCCACCGCCACCGCGCCGCGATCGATGCCGGGCGCCAGCTGCCCCTCCGCTTCCAGCGCATCGAGGATCGTGTCGAGATGAGCGGCGAAGCGGGCGTAGAGGGTCACGCGTGAGATCTTTCGCAAGGAGCCAAGGAACGGCGCGCCTTAGCGGATGTGCGGCAACAAGGACAATCGCGCGCGGCAAAGGGCGCGGCGACCGCCCGGATCGCCGCAGTCCGCTACGCTCGAGCGCCCGCTTAGCGGCTTTCGGTTACGCTGTTGGCGGCGCTGTTAGCACTGGTGTTGGCGCTGTTGGCATCGGCATTGTTGGCGCGGCCGTCCGCCAGCTCGTTGCGTGCCGCCGCCACGCCGTTGCCGACCGCGTCGCCGACATCGTTGGCGGCATTGGCGGCATCGGCCGCCACCGCTTCCACGCCTTGGCCGATCGCGGCGGCGCTGTTTCCCGCCGCTGCCGCCAGGTTTTCGTCGCTGCGCCCTTCGCAGCCGGTCAATGCCGCCGACGCGGCCAGTGCCGCAAATCCCCAGATGCGCTTCATGTCGCCCTCTCCTTGATCAGGATGTCACTCTGTACGGCACGCGCTCGCCCAGCAACAGAGGAGAACGGAACGGTTCCGAATGTGTCACGAAGTTGCCGGACGAAAAATAAACGAACCGGCACCCACCGGTTCGGCGCGATTGATCCAAGTCATTGCACGTTAAGCAAAAATCCGTATTTGACGCGAAACGACTTAAGGGGGTTTCACGCGTGGACGACCGGCTGCAGCATTTCCGTGAACGCGCCCGCCAGGAGCGTGAAGCGGCTGCGCGCGTCGCGTCGCCCGAGGAAGCGGAATCGCACCGCCAGCTCGCCGAGCGCTACGAAGAAGTGATCCGCGCCTATTCGCAGCTGGAAAGCCGCTCCGCCCGTCTCGCCTGAGCCTGCGCTCTCCAGTGCCGGCACCCCCGCGGCTCAACCGCCGCTCGTGCCGAACTCCACCAGCCGATCATCCCCCGCCGGCGGGTGGGCACTGAGCGCGCTCCTCAGGGCCCTCGTCCGCTGCGCCAGCCCGAGGTGAAGCCCGGCGCGCCTTGTGCTACGATGATCGTGGCACAGGGAGCGACACATGGCGAAAGTCACCGGCCTCGGCGGCATCTTCTACAAGGTTTCGGACAAGGATCGTACCACCGCATGGTATCGCGAGACGCTCGGCCTGTCCGGCGAATGGGGCATCATGCTGCCCTGGTCGCGCGACACGACCGGCCAAGCCTTCAGCCTGGTCTCGCCCTTCGCGGCCGAGACCGACTATTTCAGCCCAAGCGACGCGCCGTTCATGATCAACCTGCGGGTCGACGACCTCGACGCCTTTGTTGAAGAACTCGAAGCCAAGGGCATCGAGATTCTCGACCGCCAGCAGGAGGATTACGGCAAGTTCGCCTGGATCCTCGATTGCGACGGCGTCAAGGTGGAGCTGTGGGAGCAGCTCGGCCCCGCGCCAGCCTGAGCGCTGCTCAGGCGCGCTTGGGTCGTATCGCCGCCATTGAGCCGCCGCCGGATTTGAGCACATTGCGGCGGAACAGGGTCGCGCCGAGGCTGATCACCAGCCACACCCAAAAGGCCTGCCAGACCAGGGCCACCAGGTGGGGCCACAATTCGGGCAGCTGCGCCGCGCGCGCCACCATGGCGAGCGGCGAGCTGAACGGAAACGCCACCGCCGAAAGCCCGATCAGGCTGTTCGGCTGCCCGATCGCGAAGGAGGCGAACAGGAAGATCAGCATCTGCGCGATCGTCACCGGCATCGACAATGTCTGCACTTCGCGCACGCTGTTGGCCTGACTGCCGATGGCGAGGAACACCGCGCCGAGCAGCAGATAGGCGGCGCTATAGTAAATCAGGGTCAGTAGCACGAAGATCGGCCATCCGACCGCCGGCGCGGTGAGCTGGATCGCGCCTTCCGACCAGAGCAGGATCGCGGCGATCGCGCCGACGCCCCAGACCGCGATACCCACCGCGGAGACCGCCAGCATCGAGAACAGCTTGCCGGTGAACACGGCATCGATCGGCACCGCCGCGGCCAGCACCTCGATGATCTTGTTGGATTTTTCTTCCAGCAGGTTCGACAGCAGCATGCCGGCAAGCAGCACGGTCAGCATGAACAGGAGGAGCTGGGTTCCGCGTGCCGTCATCGCCCGCAGCGAGGCGGTCTCGCCGGCCGATTCCTCGACGCGGACGATGCGGATGTCGGTTGGCGCAAAGGGACGGCCGCCGGCGGCGAGGGCCTGGTTCTGACGGGCTTCGTCGAGGATCAGCCCCATCTGCTTGCGTACTGTGCCGTCCTCGCGCACCGATCCGGTCAGGGTCGGGCGCGTGAGGCCGCCGGTCAGCACCGCCACCACCTTCTGGTCCTGGGCGGCGAGCAATTGCTCAGTCTGGAGGCCGGGATCGTAATCGGGCTCGACCCGGCTCAAGTCGGGGAGTGTGCCCTCGCGGAACACCTTGGCTACCCGCTCGTGGGCCGCGCCGATCGGCGCGAAGTCGGCCTGGCTGGCGATCACCGCGATGGTGGCGCGGACATCCTGCCGAGCCATCTTGCCGCTGAGATTCCCGAACAGCACCGAAATGCCGATGATCAGCAGCGGTCCGCCCAGGAAGAAGAGAAAGGTGCGCGACATCACGGTGGCGGTGAAGTCGCGCCGGCCGATCACATAGGCCGCTTGTACAAAGCTCATCATGCCGCCTGCTCCTCGCTCGCGGACTCATCCATCGCCCGGGCCGCCGCCTCGCCGGCTATCGCCACAAAGGCATCGTGCAGTCCGGGCCGTTCGATCGAGAGCTCCTCGATCCCGGCACCGCCGTCGATCAGCGCCTTGAGCAACGGCTCGATTCCAACCTGGGGAAGCTCGAAATGCCAGACGCCCTCGTGCCGCTCCGAACCGGCAGGCAAGGCGCTTCGCCACGTCCCCTCCTCGGCCCGGGTTCTGAGCCGCACCTGCGGTCGAAGCCGGTCGCGGGCATCGGCAACCTTGCCTTCGAAGCGGATCTGGCCGCCGGCGATGATCGCGATTCGCTCGCACAGCCGCTCGGCATGGGCGATGACATGGGTGGAAAAGATGATGGTCGCCCCGCCCGCCGCTTCCTCGCGGATCAGGCCTTCCAGGCGGCCCTGGTTGATCGCGTCCAGGCCGGAGAAAGGCTCGTCGAGCACGATCAGCTTGGGGCGATGCACGATGGTGCCGAACAGCTGCACCGTCTGGGCCATGCCCTTGGAAAGGGCGCGAATCGGCTTGTCGACATAATCGCCAAGGCCGTTGTCGCGCAGCAGCCCCTCGCCGCGGGCGCGGCCGATGGCGAGCGGCAGACCGCGCAGGGCGCCCATGAAGGCGATGGCGTCGCGCGCCGTCATCGCGGGGTAGAGGCCGCGCTCCTCGGGCAGGTAGCCGACCAGCTTGGCCGCATCGAGCGGCTCGGCATGTCCCAGCAGGTGGCGCTCGCCCGCGTCGGGATCGATGATGCCGAGCAGCATGCGCAAGGTGGTGGTCTTGCCGGCGCCGTTGGGCCCCAGGATGCCGTAAATGCTCCCTTGTGGAACCGCGATATCCACGCCGCCGACCGCGGTCTTGCCGTCAAAGGCCTTGAAGAGCCCCTTGGCCTCAATAGCTAAGCTGTTGTCCACGAAGTCCCCTTTTCCCCGGCAACTGTGGTAGCGACAGGCGATGCTGGAAAGCAAGTCACAGATATTGCCCGAAGGGCTGGAGATGAAGGCGCGCGAACTCGGCTTTGCCGCCTTCGGCATCGCGCGCGCCGACGCCGCCCCCAAGACCGGCGAGCGTCTGCGCCAATGGCTGGCCGACGGGTGCCACGGCGACATGCTGTGGATGGCCGAGACCGCGGAGCGCCGGGCCTCTCCGCAAGGCCTGTGGCCCGAGGTGCGTTCCGTCATCTCGCTCGGCATGAGCTATGCGCCGGGCACCGATCCGCTGGCGCTTGCCGAACATCCGGAGCTCGGCCGCATCTCCGTCTATGCGCAAGGTTCGGACTATCACGACACGCTCAAAAAGGCGCTGAAGGCGCTGGCCCGCTGGATGGTCGAGCAAGCGGGCTGCGACCTGAAGGTGTTCGTGGACACCGCGCCGGTGATGGAAAAGCCGCTCGCCGAAGCCGCGGGGCTGGGCTGGCAGGGCAAGCACACCAATCTGGTCAGCCGCGCCGACGGAAGCTGGCTGTTCCTGGGCGCCATCTACACGACGCTGGAGCTGGAACCGTCCTCCCCCGCTGCCCACCGGGTCCATTGCGGCAGCTGCACCGCCTGCCTCGACGCGTGCCCGACCGGCGCCTTCCCCGCGCCGTTCCGGCTCGATGCGCGGCGCTGCATTTCCTACCTGACCATCGAGCATAAGGGGCCGATACCCCAGGAATTCCGCGCCGCAATCGGCAACCGCATCTACGGCTGCGACGATTGCCTGGCGGTCTGCCCGTGGAACCGATTCGCCGATACTGCCCGCCGCAACCAGGCCTTTCTGCCCCGCGCGGAGCTGGCGGCGCCGGCGCTGGCGGACCTGCTCGACCTCGACGATGCGGCTTTTCGCAAGGTGTTCGCCGGCTCGCCGATCAAGCGCATCGGGCGGGGCCGGATGGTGCGCAACGCCGCCATCGCGGCCGGCAATAGCGGCCGCGCCGAACTCATGCCGGTGCTGGAGCGGCTGACGGGCGATGAGGACCCGGTGGTGGCGGAAGCCGCGCGCTGGGCGGTTGAAAGGCTCAAAGCTGCCCCCCGCCCTTGATGGGGGCGGGTGATCGGCGTCGGGTGCTCCCGGCCCTAGCGTCGTGCCTGCACGAGCGCCTGCGCACAGCTCGCCCGATCGATGTCCCGCCCGTCGGGCAGGCGCGCGTCGAGGTGGGTGACGATCGCCTCGCCGCCACCGGCCGGAGGATAAAGATAGGCGTCGAGCACGCACACCGCGCTGGCGAATTGCAGCTTGCGCGCAGGTCCTTCGCGAATGTCGAGCGCCGGCCGGCCGAACTGCGTTTCCAGAACCCGCGCGGTACGCCCGATCACGCTCTCCAGCCCGACGACGCTGTAGCTTTGCGGCCGCTCCGGCGGCGGGGCGCCAGCGGTGGGGGCAACCTGCTTTGGCGCGCAGGCGCCCAATCCGAGTAGCAGGAGGGTGGCGCCAAGACGCGATGCCAGCTTCATTTCTTTCCCCCGTGGAACATGTGCGTCGCAGCCGCCGCCCCAAGCAGCGGCGCGAGGAGATTGGCGAAGGGCACCAGGAAAAGCCACGCCGCGCCAAGGCCGAGCGTCGCGCGCGGCAACCGGGTCGCCGCAAGCCAGGCGCCCATTGCAGGGTCGTCCATGTGCCGGGCGGCGACCATTTCACCCAGATCGCGGCCCAGCGCGAGCGCATTCACCGCCGAAAAGAGGATCAGCGGCCCCACCCCGGTCACCAGCAGGAGCAGGTAGAAAGGGGCCGCGAGCAGGTTCCACAACAGGATTCGCAGGAAGGAGCGCACCGACAGGCGCAGCGAGCGGCCGAGCGGCACGGCACTCCCCCGCGCCTGCGGGTAGTGGCGCGCTTCCACCGCTTCGACCACTTCGTCGGCGAAGACGCCGATCACGCCGATGGCGATCGCCGGCAGCAGGAACCAGAGGCCGAGTCCCGCGATCAGCAAGGCCGCCGCCGCACCCGCGTCGGAGCCCAGTTCGCAGCGATAATCGAGCGGGCCGATGCCGCATGGGTTGGTGCCGGTCAGCAGCCAGCCGATCAGCACCGCCGCCGCCGCGAACAGCAGCAGGGTCAGCGCCAGCGATTTCAGCAGCACCCGGCGGATGGCCGGATCGCCGAGCTGGCCAAAGGCGCGGGCAAAGAAGCTGAGCATCTTTGCGCCTTAGGCTCTCGCATGCCCCCCGGCGAGCATTTCGTCCCGCCGCCGCGGATCAGAAGCGGAAGCGCAAGGTCGCCCGTGCGGTGGTCGGCGCTCCGGGGGCGATGTTGTTTTCGTTGTGGGCGGTGGCGAAATAATCGGCGCCCAGCAGGTTCTCGACATTGAGCTGCGCTTCGATGCCCTTGCCGAGTTCATAAAACAGTGCGGCATCGACACGGGCATAGCCCGGCAGCGTCACATTATTGCTGATCGACGCAAAGGATTTGGAAGCGGCGATCACGCCTAGGCCGATACCGAACGCCTCGCCGACATTGTAGCGGTTCCACATCGAGAATTGATGCCGCGGCACAAGCGGCACCTCGCAATCGCCGGCGGGGCAGGCGGTGGTGGCGCGGGTCACCTTCGCCTCCTGGAGCGCATAGCCGGCCGAGACCTGCCATTTGTCAGTCACGTTGCGTTCCACACCCAGTTCGATGCCGCGGCTGCGCTGGGCGCCGGTGAGGACAATGGCGCCGCCGGCGGGATCGTTGGCACGGGTGTTGGTGCGATCGAGCTGGTAGACCGCGACCGTGGCGAGGAGGCCGGGGATCGGCTCCCACTTGGCGCCGACTTCGAAATTGTCGAACTTCTCGGGCTTGAGCGCTTCCCCGGTAAGGTCGAGCGAGGTGAACTGGTCGCCCGCGCTCGGCAGATAGGAGCGGCCGTAGCTGGCATAAAGCGACAGCGCCTCGACCGGTTTGAAGATCAGGCCCAGCCGGGGTGAGAAAAGGTCGTCGCTGCGGCTGAAGGCCTGGCCGTTGTTGCGGTTGACGATGTCGAGTTCGAACCGGTCGTAGCGCAGGCCCGCGACGATCTCGAAGCGCTCGCCGATCCGGAGCTGCTCCTGCGCGTAGAACGCCAGCACCGAGGCGTCGCCGTCATTGTTGGCCGACGGCGTGCGCTGCGCATTGGTGTTGGTGAGGCGATAGACGACCGGCTGGGAGATGGTCGGGGCGCCGAGCGGCACGTTGATCGCGCCGACGCCGAGCGGGTTGGCCGGAGTCACATTGAAGAAGCCGTTGCGGCGCTGGCTCAGCGTGTCCTGCCGCCCGATCTCCACGCCGAGCAGCAGGGTGTGGGAGAGGCCGCCGCCAAGCTCGCCCTTGAGGATGAGGTCGGTCTG
Organism: Allosphingosinicella sp.; assembly: GCA_035644835.1. GTDB lineage: Bacteria > Pseudomonadota > Alphaproteobacteria > Sphingomonadales > Sphingomonadaceae > Allosphingosinicella. Next base: position 189,277 of record DASQNR010000016.1, read on the forward strand.
GCTGAACAGGTTCCTGCGCTTCAGCGTGTCGTTATAGGCGCTCAGCGACACCTGGGTGCCGGCGGCGTTGACCGCGCCCGGATAGATGTTCTGGTAGAATTTGTCATAGTCGCCGTAGCTGGTGCGATTCCTCAGCATCAGCCCGTCGGACAAGCGGTGTTCGATCGCGGCGCTGACGATGTGGGCGTCGATCCGCGCGAAGCTGGCTTCCGGATCGCCGAAGAAGATCCGGTCGAAGCCCTCCACCGGCCGGCCCCCGAAGGACGGAACGCCCCGGTCGGCGGTGCGGCGATCGCGGAAATATTCGTAGGAAAGGTCGAGCCGGGTGTCGCCCAGGCTTACGCCGGCCGTGGGGTTGATGCCGTGGCGTTCGAGCTCCACGCCGCGGCGGAAGCTTTCGCCATCCTCGTAGACGCCGTTGATGCGGATGCCGGCATCGCTTGTGCCGCCGAGCGGCAGGTCGAGGTCGCCCGTCAAGCGGTACCCGCCCTCGCTGTCGGCCTGGAGCGCGAACTCGCGATAGGCATTGCCGCTCGGCCGCTTGGTAACTCGGTTGACCACGCCGCCGCCGCCGCCGCGGCCGAAGATCATCGCATTGGGGCCGCGCAGGATCTCGATTCGCTCGGCATTGTAGAGGTCGCGGAAATATTGGACGTCGTCCCGCACCCCGTTGACGAAGAAATCGGCGGTGGTGTTGTTGCCGCGCAGCGTGATCTGGTCGCGATTGCCTTCGCCGGTGCCCGGAGTCGCGCCCGGCACATACATCAGCACATCGGCGATCGAGCGCAGTGCCTGGTCCTCGATCTGGCTTTCGGTGATCACCGTCAGAGATTGCGGAACATCCTCCACCTCGGTGCAGGTCCGAGTCGCAGTGCAGGTTTCGCGAGCGCCATATTCGGGCCGCTGGCCGGTGACGACGATGCTGCCTTGATAGTCACTATCCTCCGCGGCGGCCGCGACTTCGGCAGCGACGACATCCACCTCGGCGGCGCGGGCGGGCGCACCCAGCGCGCAGGCAAGAGCGAAAACGGAGACGGAACGGATGATCATGAAGGCCCCTTGTGGCTGCGCATTTTTGCGTCGCGACGGGCCCTAAGCTTGTTGCGACTTAGTCGCAATAGCAGTTTCTTGCAGTTTGCGCCTCCTCACCTGCGCTTGGAGAGAAGCAGCGGCATGCCCCCGCGCGGACGCAGGGTGACCATTCCATGCACTTGCACCTCGCGGCCCGGCACCGACGCGAATCGCCAGCCCGACAGCCAGTGCGCGAGGATGGTGAGCGCCTCCGCGCTGGCGAATCGGGCGCCGACGCAGACTCGCGGGCCGCCGCCAAAGGGAAGATATTGAAAGCGGTGGCGCCCGCGTCCCGCATCGCCGGCGAAGCGCGTGTGATCGAAGGCGTCGGGATCGTCCCACAGATCCTTGTGGCGGTGCAGCAGCCACGGCCAGATCGACACGATGTCGCCGGCCGCCACCTCCGCCTCGCCGAGCCGGTCCGGCGCCAGCGCCTGCCGGTCGAAGCGCGGCGCCGGCGGGTAAAGGCGCAGCGTTTCATCGAGGATCGCGCGCAGCAGCGGCAGCCGCTCGGGGAGGTTCGAATCAACCCCGCCCGCGGCCAGCGCCGCTTTCGCCTCCGCCGCCGCCTCTTCCTGAAGCTCGGGCTGTTCGGCCAGCAGGTACAAGGCCCAGGTCATGGCATTGGCGGTGGTCTCGTGGCCGGCGAGGTAGAAGGTGGCCGCATTGTCGATCGTCAGGCTGTCCGCCTGCTCGTGCGGGAACTTGGCCCGCAAGGCGCGGATCAGGCGCCCGAGGAAATCGTCGGGGCCGCCATCGGGCAGCCGGTCTCGTACCGCCTGCGCCAGCGTCTCGCGAAGGTAGATTTGCCCGCGCCGCGCCGCGAGGCCCTTGAAGCTCCACGGCATCACGGGCAAGCCCAGCAGCACCTGGATGCGCGCTTCGGGCAGCCCTTCCAGGGCGGCGGCGATGTGACGCATCGGCGCCTTTGCCGACAGCCGCGCATCGCCGGCGAACAGCGCGTCGGCGATGACCCGCATGGTGGTGGTCGTCGCCTCCGCCGCCATGTCGCGCCGGCCCTCGCTCCAGCCGCCGGCAACGGCCTCGGCCGCGCGTCCGAAGACCGGCATCAGGGCGTCCACCGCCGCCGGGGCGAAATTGCCGGCGACGATTCGCCGCTGGTCGCGCCACGCCTCGCCGTCCGCGGTGAGCAGGCCCTCCCCGATCACCGGCCCCAGCAATGCCTTGATCACCGACGGCTTCACATAATTGGCGGCATTGTCGAGCAGCACCCGCTGCACCGCTTCGGGATCGAGCGGAATGTGGATGGTGAAGCCGAGCACCTGCCGCCGAATATGCCGGTCGGCAAAGGCCCGCTCCGACCAGCCGTAGACGGCGGTTCGTGCGCGCTCGCCGAAGAAGCCGCGCCACACCGCTACCGGCCCGGCCCGGCGGGGCGGATGCGGCGGCGTGAAAGAAGGGGCAGGCGCGCTCATTCCGCCGCCAGCAGGCGTTCGGCGCCGCCCAGGTCGACGCTCACCAGCCGGCTGATGCCCTTTTCGATCATGGTCACTCCGAACAAACGGTGCATGCGGCTCATCGTCACCGCATTGTGGGTGACGATCAGATAGCGGGTGGCGGTCTCGTTCGTCATCCGGTCGAGCAGGTCGCAGAAGCGCTCGATATTGGCATCGTCGAGCGGCGCATCGACCTCGTCGAGCACGCAGATCGGCGCCGGATTGGTCAGGAACAAGGCGAAGATCAGCGCCACCGCCGTCAGCGCCTGCTCGCCGCCCGACAGCAAGGTCAGCGTCGACAGCCGCTTGCCCGGCGGCTGGGCCATGATCTCCAGCCCCGCCTCCAGCGGATCATCCGATTCGACCAGCTCGAGATGCGCCTGCCCGCCTTCAAACAAGGTGGTGAACAGACTTCGGAAGTGGCGGTCGACCGTTTCGAACGACAGCAACAGGCGGTTGCGGCCTTCGCGATTGAGGCCGCCGATCGAGCCGCGCAGCCGGTTGATGGCGATGCCGAGCTCCTCGCGCTCGGCCTGGCCGGTGGAGCGTCCGTCCTCGAGCTCGGCCAACTCCTGCTCGGCGACCAGGTTGACGGGCCCGATCCGCTCGCGCTCCGCCATCATCCGCTCGTGCCGGGCCGATTCCTCGCCCGCCGCGGCGATGCTCTCCTCGTCGAAGCCGACCTTCTGCGGCAGCAATGGCGGCGGGCACTGGAAGCGCTCGCCCGATATCCGGCCCATCTCGATGCGCCGCATCTCCTGATTCTCGTACCGCGCCGCCGCCCCGGCCCGCGCCTCGCGGGCGCTGGCCAGGATTTCCGCCACTTCGGCAAGCCGCGCTTCGGTTTCGCGCAAAGCCGCTTCGCTTTCGCGCTCCGCCCGCGCCGCGGTCTCGGCCGCGCCGCCGGCGGCGCCATGCTCCGCCTCTGTCGCCGCGATGCGCCGGGCAATCTCCTCCGGCGCGCCTTCCAGCCGCTCGGCCTCCTGCTCGGCCTCGGCGATGCGGGCGCCCATGCCGGCCTGGCGCTTGGCGGCTTCGGCGGCGCGCCCCGCCCAGTCGGCGCTTTCCCGGTCAGCCGCTTCGCCCCGCACCCGGTCGGCGGCGACGGTGCGGGCGTGGGTGGCGGCTTCGGCGCGGACCTCCGCCAGCGCCCGCTGCGCCGTGTCCGCAGCCGCGCGAATCGCCGCGACCCTTGCCTCGGTGGCACGAGCGTCGGGCAGAGCGGCAACCACCTTGCCCGCGTCCTCGAAGGCCGCCCGTGCATCCTTCAAATCCTGTCCCGCCTGGGCAACGCGCTCGCCAAGACCGGCGCGGCGCATGTCGAGCCGCTCGATCTCGACTCGCGCGGAGCCCTCGTCGCGTCCCGCTTCGCGGATGGCGGTCGCCGCCTCGGCATCCGCCCGCCGCGCCGCATCGGCTGCGTCGCGCGCCTGCTGCATCCCGGCAAAAGCGGCCGCGATCCGCGCCGCCGCCGCCTCCACCTGGGCGACCGCGCCCGGCAGCGTTTCCTGAAGCTCGGCGAGACGATTGATCCGGATCAGCCGCTCCGCCGCCGCGGCGCCGAGGCCGGTCGCGACATAACCGTCCCAGCGCCGCAAGCGCCCCTCCCGGGTGACGAGGCGCTGCCCCGCCGCCAGCGGCGCGCCGTCATCCCGATCGACGACGCCGATCAGTGCCAGCCGCCGGTGCAGCACCGCCGGTGCTTCGACATGGTCGAGCAGCCTCAAGCACCCGGCGGGCAATGGCGGGTCTCCGGCCATCGCCTCCGCCCCGGTCCAGCGCCGCGCCGCATCGCCCATCACCGCCGCATCGAGATCCTCGCCGAGCGCCGCCGCCAGCGCCCGTTCGAAGCCGGGCGCGGCCTTGAGGTGGTGGATCGCCCGGTCGCCGCTCGCGCCTTCCACCGCTTTGGCAAGCGCGCGCGCTTCCGTTTCAAGCGCCGCATGAACCGCCCGCGCGCTCGCGCCCTGGCTTTCCGCCGCATCGCGTGCCGCCGCCGCCGCCTGGCGCTGCGTCTCGGCAGCCGCTAGGGCCTTCGCGGCCTCCTTCTGCCGCGCTTCCGCCGCCTCGCGCCGGCCGCGCGCCTCCCGCAGCAGCGCCACCAGCGGCGCCTCCTCGCCCAGCGCCAACAATTGTTCGGAAAGGCGCTGCATCTCGATCTCGGCGCGGCTGAGCTTGCTCCGCGCCGCGTCCAGCGCGGCCTGCGCGACCCGGGCCTCCGCTTGCTCCGCCGCCTGCACCGTGCGTGCCCTGCCAAGCTCCGCCTCGGCCGCGCGCGCCGCATCCTCGAGCTCCAACGTGCGGATATCGATCGTGCCCCGCGCCGCCTCGGCGGCGGCGAGCCGCGCGGCGATGTCGCGGACCTCTCCTCCCAACCGCGCCAGCGCCGCCTTCGCATCCTGTGCCAGCGCGCCCTCGCGCGCTTGGTCCGCGGCCAGGCTCGAGCGCTTGTCGGCCACGTCCCGGATCCGCCGCACCACCGTGTCCCGCTCCGCCCGCAAGGTCGCAAGCCGGTGCCCGAGCGAGGTCGCCGCCTCTCTCGCCGCCAGCGCGGCGGCCCGTCTGTCCGCCACCGCCTTCGCCGCCTCGGTCTGCCACGCCGCCGCGCCCCGTTGCGCCTCGGCCGCCCGCTCCACCGCCCCCGCCGCAGCATCGGCTTCGAGCTTGGCGGCGTCGGCAGCCCGGGCCGCCTCGCGCCAGCGGGCGAAGATCATCCGCCCTTCGGCGATCCTGATCCCTTCCGACAGCTTGCGGTAGCGCTCGGCCGCCTTGGCCTGGCGGCGCAGCGCCGCGGCGCGCAGCTCCATGTCGCCAAGCACTTCATCGAGGCGAAGGAGGTTGGCCTCGGCGGCGCGCAATTTCTGCTCCGCATCCTTGCGCCGGACATGCAGCCCCGAAATGCCGGCCGCTTCCTCCAGCATCATCCGCCGGTCGGTCGGCTTGGCCGCGATCACGGCGCTGATCTTGCCCTGGCTGACCAAGGCGGGCGAATGTGCCCCGGTGGCGGCGTCGGCGAAGAGCAGGGCGACATCCCTGGCCCGGACATCGCGGCCGTTCACCCGGTAGGCGGAGCCCGCGCCGCGCTCGATGCGCCGGGTGATCTCGACATCGCCGGCCGGCGCGACCGAGACATCGCCGGGCAGATCCTGCGCCTGCCGTTCTACCAGCAGGCTGACTTCGGCAAAGTCGCGCGCGGGGCGCGATGCGGTGCCGGCAAAGATGACATCGTCCATGCCCGCGCCGCGCATCGATTTGGGCGAGCTTTCGCCCATCACCCAGCGGATCGCTTCCAGCACATTGGATTTGCCGCAGCCGTTCGGGCCGACGACGCCGGTCAGGCCAGGCTCGATGCGCAGCTCGGCGGGCTCGACAAAGCTCTTGAAGCCGGAAAGCTTCAACCGCTTTATCTGCATTCCCGCCCCCCCGAGCGCATCGTTCCCGTCTCCTATCCTCCGGCTTTGGCGATCATCGGCTCAAGCTCGGCCCAACTGTGGGCGTGAACCATCGTGCCGTTGATGAAAAAGGTCGGCGTGCCCTGGACGCCGAGCGCGGACGCCGCTTCGTACATCGTTCCAAGCCGCTCAAGCGCCGCCTTGTCGGCAAGGCAGGCCTTGGCCCGCTGCGGCGTGACGCCCACCTGGGTGGCCATCTGGGTGATGCCGCCGATCTGCGCCAGCCGGTTCAGCCGCTCGCCCTCGGGCAGCGCCTTGAGCTGATCCTTCTGGGCCTGCGAAAGTCCGCTGATCCTGTTCACCCATTGCGGCTGGGTCGCGAACAGGCGGTCGGAAAGCGGAAAGAAGCCGGCGGGTCCGGCGCAGCGGGCGACCAGAGTGGCGGTCAGGTCGATGCCGTTCAGCACGAACGACCGGTATTCGAAGCTGAGTTTGCCGGTCCTGACCCGCGCCGCCAGCGGCCCCTTGGCCTGGCTGGCGAAGTCGGCGCAATGCGGGCAGGTGAACGAGGCATATTCGACCAGCTTCACCCGCGCGGCCGGATTGCCCATCAGGAAGCCGCCCTGCGGCGTCACCGTTACCCGCTTGCTCCAGTCCACCGGGACCGCCGCGGCCTTGTTGGCCTGGCCCCAAACCACTGCCGGAGCGATGACTGCGACCGCCGCCGCCGCCGCCGCGAACAGGGAAGCGGCCTTCATCGCAGCGCCTGCTGGATGGCGGGCTCAAGCTGGGCCCAATTGGCGGCTTCAACCAGGCGATTGTTGATCACGAAGGCAGGCGTGCCGGGGACCTGATATTCACGCACCGCCGTCTGGTTGATCTCCACCAGCCGCTGCACCTGCGCCTGATCGGCAAGGCAGGCCTGGGCACGGGCGGCGGGAATGCCGCGCAGGCGCGCGAAGTCTACTAGGCCCGCCGCCTGCGCCAGCGACGCCGTCGACTCGGCGGGCGAGAGTGCATTGAGCTGCTGCTGCTGTTCCGGGGTCATTTTCTGGAGATTGCCGAGCCAATCCTCCTGCGCCGCGAACAACTGGTCGGTCAGCGGGAAGAACGCGCTTGGCCCGTTGCAGCGAGCGACCAGAGCCGCCGCCATGTCGGCGCCATCGCGCACGAAGTTGCGGAACTCGAAGCTGACTTGGCCCGACTTGACATATTTCTCGGTGAGCTGCGGTACGCCTTCCTCCGAGAATGCGCCGCAGGCGCCGCAGGTCATCGAGCCGAATTCAACAAGCTTCACCTTGGCATCGGGGTTGCCCATGATGAAGCCCCCCTGCGGAGTCTGGCTCACCATCTGAGTCCAGTCGCCGCCATTGGGCGCTGCAACCTGCTCGATCTTGAAATTCTGCTGGGCCGTGGTGTTGCCGGCACTGTCGGTGCCCCCGCCGCATCCGGCGATCGCAAGGGCAAGCGCCGCGGCAGCGCTGAGCTTGAAAGCCTTCATCTCTTCTTCTCTCCAATCCTGCCGATCACCGGGATCGACACGCTTGTGCCGCCCGCGGCCGCTCCTTCGCTCGCCGCCACGCCGCGCGCAAGCGCTTCAAGGCAGGCGCGCAGCTCCGGATCGGCCACCGCACGCAGCGAATCGCCGAGATCGGCGGGGATCGGCCGCAAGGAAGGCGGCGCCACGCGCGGCTTTGCGCGAACCAGCTTAACCAGGCCTTGCCTGAACTGCACCCGTTCCACCGCCTGATAGCCGAAGAAGCGGTTGACGCGTTCGATAATGACCGGCGCGACATGCTGCATCATCGTCGCATGCGCGCCTTCCACCACCAGGGTCAGGACCCCGGCCGATTTCTTGCCCGGCGGAAAGCGGATCGATTCGGGCGAGGACACGCCGGCATAACGGTCGCCGACGATTTCCTTCCAGCGGCTGACGATCGACGATTGCACGAAGCCGAAGCGCCGAAAGGCCGCGCCGCCGGCCGCGTGCAGCATTTCGGACACCGGCCGCGCCCGCCTGGAGCGCGGCGCATCCGCCTGCTTCGTTGTCGTCCCGCCCGCTTTGCCCATGGCGCCGAGCATGGCATAGCGGCCCATGGCCGTCGATGCGTCTTCTGCCCTTTTGGGCTGGTATATTGTGGATAAACGGCGGCTTGCCTGGCGGGCCGAAGCCGGCGAGCGGCCCGATCCCTACCGTGTGTGGCTGTCCGAGATCATGCTTCAGCAGACCACCGTCGCGGCCGTGACGCCATTTTTCGAAAAGTTCACCGGCCGCTGGCCGAGCGTCCAGGCGCTCGCCGCGGCCGAAGAAGGGGAGGTGATGGCCGCCTGGGCGGGTCTTGGCTACTATGCCCGCGCCCGCAACCTGATTGCCTGCGCCCGCCAGGTCGCCGCGCGCGGCGGGGAATTTCCGGATACCGAGGCGGAGCTGCGCAAACTGCCCGGCATCGGCCGCTACACCGCCGCCGCGGTCGCCGCGATCGCCTTCGGGCGCCGCGCAGTGGTGGTCGACGCCAACGTGGAACGCGTCGTGTCGAGGCTGTTCGCCGTGTCGCAGCCGCTGCCGGGTGCGCGGGAGGAGCTCTACCGCCTCGCCGGGACGATCACTCCGGACCATCATTGCGGCGATTTCGCGCAGGCGATGATGGACCTGGGCTCCACAATCTGCACGCCGCGCGCACCGCGCTGCCCCGCCTGCCCCCTCCTCGATCATTGCGCGGCGGGCCGGGCGGGGGAGGGAGAGCGTTTCCCGGTCAAGGCGCCCAAGGCGGTCAAGCCAAAGCGCGAAGGAGTCGCCTGGTGGCTCGAGCATCGAGGCCGCGTGCTTCTCGTCCGCCGTCCGGCGCGGGGCCTGCTCGGCGGCATGCTCGCTTTCCCCACCGAGGGGCCGCCTGCCGACGCCGCGTGGCGCGACGCGGGCAGCGTAGACCATGTGTTCACCCACTTCGCCCTCAATATGCGCCTGTTCTGCGCCGAAGCGGGAGGCGAGCCGCGGGGTGCTGACGGCATCTGGCACCCGATCGACCAGCTGGACCAGGCCGGGCTGCCCACCCTCTTCGCCCGCCTCGCCGCTCGCGGCCGCGCATGGCGCGAGGCGGCATGAGGCCCGGCTTCACCGGCGCAGGCCTCGACCGCGCCGACCATCTCCGGCTCGATCCGGAAAAGCTCGCCGTCCTTGCCGCCCGGCCCGACGCCCGGCTGCTCCGCCTCGCCGGCCTAGATCCGGTGCTTGACGAGGCCGGACGCCTGGAATGGGCGCCGATGGAGGGCGTCGCCGAGCCCCGCATCTTTCTTGGCCTGAGAGGCGAAGCGCCGCTCTTCGCGCCCTTGGTAGAGGCCGTTCCGGGACAGCGGGGATGGGCCGTGTTCGGCCTGCTGAACCGCATGGACCCGGCCGATGCCGCGATCTGGGGAGGCGCCCGGAGCGTCATCGAATGGCACGCCCGCCACCGTTTCTGCGGGGTCTGCGCGGCGTCCACCGAGCCGTTCCGCGCCGGCTGGGGCCGCCGCTGCACCGGCTGCAGGATCGAACATTTCCCCCGCGTCGATCCGGTCGTGATCATGCTTGCCGAGCATGGAGGCCGAATCCTCCTCGGCCGCCAGCCAGGCTATCCGGCCGGCCGCTACTCCGCCCTCGCCGGCTTCGTCGAGCCGGGCGAATCGATCGAGGAAGCGGTGGCCCGCGAGCTGATGGAGGAAGCCGGGCTCAATGTGGGCGATGTTCGCTATGTTGCCAGCCAGCCCTGGCCCTTTCCGGGTCAGCTGATGATCGCCTGCACCGCCCGCGCCACCACCGACGAGATCGTGCTCGACGAGACCGAATTGGAGGACGCTTTCTGGGCCAGCCGCGAGGAGGTCGCCGCCGCGCTGGCACAGGATCCCGCCGCTCGCTTCCTCGCTCCGCCCCGCTTCGCCATCGCCCACACATTGCTCCGCCACTGGCTGAGCGGCTGAAACGCCGCGTCACCCCGCTTGCCCCGCCGCCGCGCCCCGCCTAAAGGGGCTCCCGAAATTCCCACTCGCGCGCTCGCTCGCGCGCCCCTGGAGGTTATGGATACGGCATGGACAATCGCACCAACACGATTGCGGGCTGGGTGCTCGGCGCCGGCATCGTCGCGCTCGGCGCTTCCATCGTCACCGCGGAGATGTTCCATGCCGAGCGGCCCGAGAAGATGGGCTATCCGATCGAGGGCGTGACCGGCGCCGGCGGCGAGGAAGGCGGCGAGGCCGAGCAGCCGATCGCGGCCCTGCTCGCCGGCGCCGACGCCGCCAAGGGCGAGGGCGTCTTCAAGAAGTGTGCCGCCTGCCACACGATCAACCAGGGCGGCGCCGGCGGCACCGGCCCGAACCTGTGGGGCGTCATGGGCACGCCGATCGGCAAGCATGTGCCGGGCTACGCTTACTCTCCCGCCCTGGCCGGCAAGGGCGGCAATTGGGGATGGGAAGAAATGAGCGCCTGGCTGAAGTCGCCCCGCGAATTCGCCCCCGGCACCAAGATGACCTTCGCGGGTCTCGGCAAGGCCGAGGATCGCGCCAATCTGCTCGCCTACATGAACCAGCAGGGCGGCAGTCCGCTGCCGCTCCCCGCCGTCCCCGCCGCCGCCGAGAATCCGGCCCAAGCCGCGGCCGAGGCCGCCGATCAGCCGGCCGCCGGCGACAAGGGTGAGGACGAGCCGATCCTGAACGAAACACAGGCAGCGACCAGCCCGGGCCGCAGCGTCACCGGCGAAGGTGCCCCCACCGCCGCCGGCCGCTCCGACCAGACCATCCTCAAGAAGCAGTAAGGAGCATCGGGAGATGGTGAGCAGCAAGGCCGCCACTCCCGATGCCTATCTGGCCGAACTGCCGCCGGACCGCCGCGTCCTGGCGGCGCGCCTCCGCAATCTTGTCAACGCCGCCATTCCGCCGGGCTATCAGGAGCGGATGAGCTGGGGCATGATCGGCTGGGAAGTGCCGCTGGAGCGTTATGCCGACACCTACAACCGGCAGCCGCTCGCTTTCGCCGGCCTGGCCGCGCAGAAGAACTACACCGCGCTGTATCTGAACTGCGTCCAGGGCTCGCCCGTGCGACTCCAACATTTCAAGGCCGCCTGGGCCGCACGAGGCAAGAAGCTCGACATGGGCAAGGCGTGCCTTCGCTTCAAAAGCTGGGACGATGTCGCCGAGGACGTGCTCGCCGAGACTCTGGCCTCGGTTCCGGTTGAGGCGCTGATCGCCGACTACGAGGCGAGCCGCGCCCGTTAAAGGCGAGGCTCAGCGCTGGCCTCCTGCTTGGGCAGCTCGGGCAGGTGCTCGTGATCCTCGTACCAGTCGCAGATGTGGCCCCATGCCTCTTCGGCGGTTTCGACGAACTGGAACAGGTCGAGGTCCTTTTCGGAGACCACGCCTTCTTCCACCAGCGCTTCGAAATTCACCACCCGTTCCCAGAATTCGCGCCCGAACAGCAAGATGGGGAGCGGCTTGACCTTGCCGGTCTGTATCAGGGTGAGCAGCTCGAACATTTCGTCGAACGTGCCGAAACCGCCCGGAAACACCGCCACCGCCCGTGCCCTCAGCAGGAAGTGCATCTTCCTCAGCGCGAAATAGTGGAACTGGAACGACAGCGATGGGGTGACATAGGGGTTGGGCATCTGCTCGTGCGGGAGGACGATGTTGAGCCCAACCGATTCGGAGCCCGATTCCATCGCGCCGCGATTGGCCGCTTCCATGATCGAGGGCCCGCCGCCCGAGCAGACCACGAAATGGCGCCAGCCATTGGCGTCGCGATCGACCTTGCAGCACATTTTGGCGAGGCTGCGAGCTTCCTCATAATAGCGTGACTTCTCGAGCAGCCGCTCGGCGATCAGCTTCTGCTTGTCGGTCGAGGCCGCCGCAACCAGAGCTTCGGCCTTTTCCCGCTCCGGAATTCGCGCCGATCCGTAGAATACGAACAAGGAAGCGATCTTGGCCTCGTCGAGCAGCAACTCTGGCTTCAGCAGCTCAAGCTGGAACCGCACCGGCCGCAGATCCTCGCGCAGCAGGAAGTCCATGTCCTGGAAGGCAAGCCGATAGGCGGGATCCCCGGTCTGCGGGGCCGGGGTGGGCTGGTTGGCGTGTTCGGCCTCTTCGCGAGCCGGCGGAAATACGCGCTTGGGGGGGACGAGTTCTGTCATGGCGCTGCCTTTAGGGTCTGCTCCCGCATGTCACAATGGCCGGATCGGCCTGGGCGACGGGTGAGCGCCCTCAGCGGCAATAAGGCCCCGGTCCCATGTCGAAATGCAGATGGTCGCGGTGGAATGCGTCGGCATCGGGCCCCAGCGTCACTCCGAAGCGCCGGCAGCCGGCCTGATGAACGGCGCGCAGGAACCGGCGGACATCCTCCTCGCCGCCGCTCCAGCCGTCCTTGACGCTGATCCTGCGTCCGTCGTCCAGTACGAAGACGGCGATGTCGACCGCATTGGCGCGGGCATGCTCACTGAGCTTGGCTCCGGGCTGATTGTTGATCGGGCGGCACGCATAGGTGCCGAAGCTTTCGATCCGCGCCACCTTCTTGCCCAGCCATGCCTTGGCGGCGGGCTGCACCGCCTCGCGCGTCCAGCGGGCGAGTTGCCGCGCCGCCGGGCAGGTCATCGCGCCGAGGTTGGTGACGGGCGTGCCGATGTCGAGCAACTGCACGGCACCTTGTGCCGAGCAGCCATTGGCGAACCAGCGGTCGGGGAGCGGACGGAAGGAAACGCCCTCACGCTTCAGCTCGGCATAGCATTGCAAAGTGGCCGCGGAGGGACCGGCCTGCCGCGAGGCGGGCGCCGGCGCGGCGCGCGGCGGTTCCTCGCGCGGGCGCCCGCTTTTGGGGATGCAGCCCGCAAGCGCAAGCGATCCCAAGAGCAACCCCAATCCCCGCATGATGCATCCTGGGCCGCCGGGCGGTGCCGCGTCAATCATGCTTATTGCGAATCTCTCGCAATAATCTATGGGGTAGCGGGTGAAGCGCTCCAACGCCTTGAAATATCTGCTGTGGATGGTGCTGGCGGTGCCGGCGGTGTTGCTCATCGCCCAGTATCTTGGCCGAGCGGAGAATGTTTTTCCCGGCGATTTCCTCCACCCGACCGGCGAATGGTCGGCGCGGTTGATCATCCTGGCTTTGATGCTGACCCCGTTGGCGCAGCTCCTCCCGGCCAGCCGCCTGGTGCGCTGGCTGCTTCGGCATCGGCGCGCAATCGGCCTCGCCGCCTTCGGTTACGCGTTTCTGCACCTCATCTTCTACATCCTCGACATGGAAACGGTTCCGGCCGTGCTGGCCGAGCTTGGTGCGCCGGCGATCTGGACCGGCTGGGTCGCCTTTTTGTGCATGCTGGTGCCCGCCCTCGTGAGCTCCGATGGCGCCATGCGGGTGCTCAAGGGCGCCTGGAAGCGTCTCCAGCGCCTGGTTTATCCGGCCGCGATCCTCACCCTCGTCCACTGGGCTCTGGTTCACGACGGCTTCACCGCCGCGCTGGCAAGTTTCGCGCCGCTCATCGCTCTTCAGCTGATCCGGCTTTTCCGCTTCCTCAAACCGAACACCCCCCAAAGGAGAACAACATGATCGCACGCCTCACCGCCGCCGCCGCTTTTTGCGCCGCCGCCCTCACCCTGTCCGTGCCCGCCTCGGCAACCGGCAAGATGACCTGCGATGCTCCGCAGGCGAAGTGGAAGAGCATCCCCGCTCTCGAGGCCCGCCTCAAGAAGCAGGGTTGGCAGGTGCGCAAGTCCAAGGTCGATGGCGGCTGCTACGAAGTCTACGGCACTGATCCCAAGGGCAATCGCGTCGAGGCCTATTTCCACCCGGTGACGCTTGAAAAGCTGCTCGTCTCGCGCCGCGGGGAAGTGCTTTTCCGCAAGAAGTAAGCTTGGTTGACAGGCCCGTGCACGACCCTACACCCGGGCGCGGGCCACGCCGTCCCAACGCGGCGCGCGCTCTCTGCGAGGAGAGACCGACATGACTTTTGCCAAGCCGGGCACGCGTCCGGCCCGTCCCTATTTTTCCTCCGGCCCGTGCGCCAAGCCGCCCGGCTGGGACCCCGAACATCTTGCGCTCGGATCGCTGGGACGATCCCACCGCTCCAAGCTCGGCAAGGCGCGGATCGTCCATGCGATGGACCTGACCCGCAAGATCCTGCGCCTCCCCGCCGATTACCGCATCGGCATCGTCCCCGCTTCGGACACCGGCGCGGTCGAGATGGCGCTCTGGTCGCTGCTCGGCCCGCGCCCCGTCACCATGCTTGCCTGGGAAAGCTTCGGCGAAGGCTGGGTCACGGACGTCGTCAAGCAGTTGAAGCTCGATGCCAAGGTGGTGACGGCGCCTTACGGCGAGCTTCCGGATCTTTCCGCCGTCGATCCCGCCACCGACATCGTCTTCACCTGGAACGGCACCACCTCGGGCGTGCGAGTGCCGAACGGCGACTGGATTGCGGGCAACCGTCAGGGCCTTACCATCGCCGACGCCACGTCCGCCGCCTTTGCGCAGGAGATCGACTGGCAGAAGCTCGATGTCGCCACCTTCTCCTGGCAAAAGGTGCTGGGCGGCGAAGGCGCGCACGGCGTCCTGATCCTCGGCCCGCGGGCGGTGGAGCGGCTGGAAGGCCACACGCCGCTTTGGCCGCTGCCCAAGATCTTCCGCATGACGAGCGGCGGCAAGCTCAACGAGGGAATCTTCAAGGGCGACACGATCAACACCCCGTCGATGCTGGCGGTTGAGGATTATATCTTCGCGCTGGAATGGGCGCAGGGCCTTGGCGGCCTCCATGCCCTCATCGCCCGCGCCGACGCCAATGCCGCCGCAGTCGACGCCTGGGTGGGAAGGACCCCGTGGATCGAGCATCTCGCCCGCGACCCCGCCGCCCGCTCCAATACCAGCGTGTGCTTGCGCTTTGCCGAAGCCGCTCTCCCCGGCTTCGACGGCGAAGCGCAAGCGGCGCTGGTGAAACGCATGGCGGCTTTGCTGGAAGCCGAGGCGGCGGCCTACGACATCGCCTCCTACCGCGACGCCCCGCCCGGCCTCCGCCTGTGGTGCGGCGCGACGGTGGAGACCGACGATCTCGACGCCCTGTTCCCCTGGCTCGACTGGGCCTTCCGCGAGGCGAAAGCGGCGTAAAGCCCCTCCCCCTTCAGGGGAGGGGTGGGGGTGGAGCCTGTGCTTGCACTCCAGCCGCTGCGACTTCCACAGACATTCCCCACACCCCGACCCTCTCCCCTGAAGGGGAGAGGGGGAAAGGCCCCAAATGCCCAAAGTCCTGATTTCCGACCAGATGGATCCCAAGGCCGCCGAGGTCTTCCGCGCCGCCGGCGTCGAGGTGGACGAGAGGCCGGGACTCTCCCGGGAGGAGCTGAAGGCGATCATCGGCGGCTATGACGGCCTCGCCATCCGCTCCGCCACCAAGGTGACCGCGGACCTGCTTGAAGCGGCGGCCAATCTCAAGGTGGTCGGGCGCGCCGGCATCGGGGTCGACAATGTCGACATCGCCGCCGCCTCCGCGCGCGGCGTGGTGGTGATGAATACGCCGTTCGGCAATTCGATCACCACCGCCGAACATGCCATCGCCCTGATGTTCGCGCTGGCCCGGGAGTTGCCGCAGGCCGACGCCTCCACCCAGGCCGGCAAGTGGGAGAAGAATCGTTTCATGGGGGTGGAGCTGACCGGCAAGATGCTCGGCTTGATCGGTGCCGGCAATATCGGTTCCATCGTCGCCGACCGTGCGCTCGGACTGCGCATGAAGGTGATCGCTTATGATCCCTTCCTCACCATCGAACGCGCGATCGACCTCGGCATCGAAAAGGTGGCGCTGGAGGACCTGCTCGCCCGCGCCGATTTCATCACCCTCCACACGCCGCTCACCGACCAGACCCGCCACATCCTTTCCCGCGACAATCTGGCGAAAACGAAGCCCGGTGTTCGGATCGTCAATTGCGCGCGCGGCGGGCTGATCGACGAAGCGGCGCTGAAGGAAGCCCTGGACAGCGGCCAGGTCGCCGGCGCCGCGCTCGATGTGTTCGTGGAGGAGCCGGCCAGGGCCAATCCGCTGTTCAACACGCCGGGCTTCATAGCCACGCCGCATCTCGGCGCCTCCACCACCGAGGCGCAGGTCAATGTCGCCATCCAGGTCGCCGAGCAGATGGCCGAGTTCCTCACTCGCGGCGGAGTCACCAACGCCCTCAACATGCCGTCGCTGTCGGCGGAGGAAGCGCCGCGCCTCAAGCCCTATATGACGCTGGCGGACAAGCTTGGTTCGTTGATCGGCCAGCTCGAAGGCGCGGCCGCGGCCGCCGTGTCGATCGAGGTCGAGGGTGCCGCCGCCCAGCTCAACCAGAAGCCGATCACCGGCGCGGTGCTGGCAGGCATGATGCGAGTCTATTCCGACACGGTGAACATGGTCAACGCACCCTATCTGGCCAAGGAACGCGGCCTCGATGTGCGCGAGGTTCGCCACGATCGCGAAGGCGATTACCACACGCTAGTGCGCGTCACCGTAACTACCCCGGAGGGCGAGCGATCGGCGGCCGGCACGCTTTTCGCCAATGCCGCGCCACGCCTGGTCGATCTGTTCGGCATTCGCGTGGAGGCCGAGTTGGAAGGCGACATGATCTACATCGTCAACGAGGATGCTCCCGGCTTCGTCGGCCGGCTCGGCACCACGCTTGGCGAAGCGGGCATCAACATCGGCACCTTCAGCCTCGGCCGCCGCGCCGCCGGCGGCGAAGCGGTGGCCCTGATTTCCCTGGACAGTTCGGTGCGGGCGGAAACCGCCGCCCGCATCGCTGCCGTCCCGGGAGTGAAGCGGGTGACGCCGCTGCGCTTCTAGCAGCCGAGCGCTCGGCCGATTGCCGCCTCCAGGTCGCCGAGTTGATACGGCTTGGTGACCAGCGGCACGTCGGCATACTCCCTGCCCAAGCCCGCCGCGCCGTAACCGGTGGTGAAGACGAACGGCCGCCCCTTTTCGCGCAGCAGCGCCGCCACCGGCAGGCTCTCGACGCCGTTCAGATTGATGTCGAGCAAGGCCAAGTCGAACGCCGCGCCCTCCGCCGCGGCAAGCGCGTCGGCGAAGCTTGAGGCGCTTGCCGAGACCGTGCAGCCGAGCTCCTCCAGCATGTCCTCCGCGGTCATGGCGATGATTGCTTCGTCCTCGACCAGCAGGACGCGAAGACCCGAAAGGTTCATGCCGCCTGCCCCTGCGGCGCCGCCTCGGCAAGCGACGCCTCGATCCGGCACACCAGCCCGTCGTCCGCGAAGTCCATCTCGACATGGCCGCCGAGATCCGCCGCCAATGCCCGGTCGATCATCCGCAGGCCGAAGCCGCTTCGGCCCGGCGGCGAAACCGGAGGACCGCCATGCTCGCGCCACGCGATGCGCAGCCGGTCGCCATCCACTTGCCAGTCGAGCCGCACCCGGCCCTCGCTTTGCGACAAGGCGCCATATTTGGCGGCGTTGGTGCACAGCTCGTGCAGCGCCATGGCCAGCGACACCGCTGCCTTGGGGCCCAGCTTCACCTCGGGGCCTTCGAGGGCGATGCGCCGCTCCTGCGCGCCGAGGTGGCCGAGCGCGGCTCGGGCGACACCGCCCAGCGTCGCCCCTTCCCAGCTTTCGCGGGTCAGAAGGTCGTGGGCGGAGGCGAGCGCCGCCAGCCGGTGCTGGAACGCGCTCTTGGCCGCGGCCGGATCGCGCCCCTCGCGGAAACTCTGCAGCGCCAGTCCCTGGACCAGCGCCAGCGTATTCTTGACCCGGTGGTTGAGCTCGTTGACCAGCAGCCGCTGCCGCTCCTCGGCGCGGCGCCGTTCGGTCACATCGCGGGCGATCGCGTGGAGCCCGATCGGCTTGCCCGCGCGGTCGAGCGTGAGCGTGGAGTTGATCTCCCAGTGGAGCAGCCGCCCGGAGCGGGCGACGACGTCGAGCTCATGCTTGGTGGTCCCGCCCTCCGCGAGCTTCTCGAACAGCTTCCCCCGTGCCTGTTCCCAGCTTTGCGGGGTGAGGAAATCGCGCATGGTGCGGCCGATCACCTCCTCGCGCGGCAGTTCGATCGCTTCGGCGGCGGCGGGGTTCACATCGGTGATCACCTGATCGAGCGTCGCGGTGACGATGATGTCGTTGGCCTGCTCGAAGACGCGGCGGTAGCGCTCCTCGCTGCCTCGCCGCGCCGATTCCGCACGCGCCCGAGTCACTTCCCGCCAGACGAGCTCGGTCGCCTCCAGAAGCAAGGCTTCTTCGGCCGCGCTCCACGGGTGGGGCTTGGAATGATGGGCAAACAGCATCGCCCGGTAGCGGTCGCCGCTGATCACCGGAACGGTGAGGCTGGAGACGATCCCCGCCAGGCAATAGGCTTCCCGCTGCTCCGGCGTCATCCAGTCCTCGGCGGCGACATCGTTGATACGGCTGGTCCGGCCTGCGCTGAGATCCCGGTGCACTTCCTCGCCGGCGCCCATCAGGGGATACGTCCCGCAAATGTCGGCAACGCCTTCGTCAACCCGGCAGTGGAGGATGGTCAGCGTTTCGCCGTCATCGTCCACCTCGGCATAGCCGATCCGCGGCGCCGCAATCTCCTCGGCGACCAGTGCGACCGCGGTTTCGATCACCTCGCCCGGCTCGCGAAGCAGGCGCAGCCGCTCCGACATGCGCAGCATCAGCGCGTCGCGGCGGGCCCGCAGCACGGTTTGGCTGCTGTCATGCGCCTGCGACAGAATGCCGCCGATCGTGCCGTCTTCCGAAGCGACGGGAAGCAGCGAATAGGTCCAATAGCTGTCGAAGCTGACGCCACCAAGGTTGCGGACCAGCAGCGCATCGTACACATTCACCGTTTCCGCGTTTTCGCTAACGGTGCGGAACTGGCCCTCAAGCACCGGCCAGATGTCCGCCATCACTTCACGCGCCGGGCGGCCGAGCGCGGCGGGGTGCCGCTCGCCCAGGAACCCGGCCCAGGCGTCATTGTAGAAAAACAGATATTCGGGGCCCCAGCAGATCGCGGTCGCGGTCCGCGAGCGCAGGCATATGGAGAGGGAGGAGCGCAGCGATTGCGGCCATTGCTGAATAGCGCCGAGCGGCGTCGCTTCCCAATCGTGGGCCCGGATCAAGGCGGACATCTCGCCGCCGCCTTCAAGAAAGGCGCGCAGATCAGGCAAGGGTTTGTGCCGGTACGGTAACGCTCACGCTTTCGCCCGTGAACCGCCGCGCAGGCGGAGGCAAGAGCCTTTGCTTAGCGCTCAGTCGCGCCGCCGCGCTTCCAGCGCCGCAATCGCCTCGGCGACTCGCTGCGTCTCACCGCGCGGCACCACCAGCACCGCCCGTTCGGTGGCGATCACCACCAGATCGGTAACCCCCAGCGCCACCACCACCGGCCCGTCGGAGCGCACCAGGCAGCCGCTGCTGCCGGGCGCCACCACATCGCCGTGCAGCAGGTTGCCGTTCGTATCGAGCGGCCCCAGAGCATGCACCGCCTCCCAGCTGCCGATGTCCGACCAGCCCATCGACACCGGCACCACCGCCACCCGCTCGGCTTTCTCCATCACCGCTTTGTCGATCGAGATGGAGGGCGCCATGGCGAAATCGCCGCGCGCGGCCGTCAGCGTTTCAGACGCATGCCGCTCCAGAGCGGCGAGCAGCGCCTCGCGCTCGAACAGGAAGATGCCGGCATTCCAGTCCCACCCGCCCTCGTCCAGCCACTCCTGGGCCATCTCCCGATCCGGCTTTTCCGCGAAGCGCGCGGCCCGGAACGCCCGCTGTCCCAGCACCTCGCCGCGCCGGATATAGCCGTAGCCGGTTTCGGGCCGGTCCGGCGCGATGCCGAACGTCACCAGCCAGCCGTCCGCCGCCAGCGGAACCGCCGCCGCCACCGCGTCCCGAAAAGCCGCTTCATCGCCGACATGATGATCGCTCGGTAGGATCAGGAGCAGATCGCCCGGCATGGCCGCCAGCGCCGCAAGCGCTACCGCCGCGGCGGTGTTTCGTGCCGCCGGCTCCACAATCAGCCGCGCATGGGGAAGCTCGGCCTGCACCGCCTCGGCCTGGTCCGCGCCCGCCACCACCCACGGGATGCCCCAGGCCGAGGCCCGCCGCGCCGTGCGCTTCAACAAGCTCTCCTCACCGCCCAGCGCTACGAGCTGCTTGGGCCGCCCCAGCCGCGACAAGGGCCACAGCCGCGTCCCCGCGCCTCCGGACAGGATGATCGGCCGGATCGCGCCGGGCGCGGCCGATCCGCTCAACGCGCGCCCCACGGCGGGGGCGGGGGCGCCACCGGGCGGGTAAGATCGAAAGCAACCTGGAAGAAGCGGTTCGGCCGCCGCAGCTCATAGGCAAAGCGGCTGCCCGGCTCGACCTCCATTGCCCAGACATTGGTCACCGACACCGCCCGGTCCTGCCGCACGAACATGTCTATGGAGTACCGATCAACCGGGAATTGCTGCCGCCCGGCGGTGCCCGCATCGGCGGTATCGCCGCCATATTGGGTCAGCGCGTCTTCGCTTCCGTCCTGGTGACGATGGTCGTGCTTGAGGCGCAGACCGCTGCCGGTGCGCGTCACCACCCAGGTACGGCTCCGGTCCTCGCCGACATGGAAGGGGATGCGGATTTCGTCCGAGGAGCAGTTGCGAACATGCATCACCAGCCGCTTGCCCGCGACATCGGCATCCGCCTCAGCGGGCGGGCTCGACACCCGCCCTTCGAAAGCCTTGCCGCACAAGGCGGTCAGTCGTTCAAAGAAGGCGGCCTGCGGTGAAGAAGCTTCCGGCCGGGGAGCGGAAACGCAGCCGGCGAGCGGAACAACGAGTATAAAGGCGAGGGTGACGCGGCGCATGGTGCTGGTTTAGAGGTCCGCAACGCCTTGCGCCACCCCGCGCCCGATCAAGGAGACATGCCGATGCGCCGCCCGATCCTGCTCCCCCTCCTCGCCCTCGCCGTGACCGCCTGCAATACCGGCACCGAAGGGGTGGAGGCCGGCAACGGCGCAGGCGCCTCGGCCGGAGGCGCGGCAATCGCTGCCAACGCTCCGGGCAAACCGTTCGCGATCCAGCCGGTGGCCACGTTCAAGGAGCCGTGGGCGATGGCGTTTCTTCCCACCGGCGAGGCGCTGGTCACTCAGAAGAACGGCAAGCTGATCCTGTGGAGCAGCCGCGGCGGGGCTTCGGCGGCAGCCGAAGTCGGCGGCGTGCCCGCCGTGGATTATGGCGGCCAGGGCGGCCTGGGCGACGTGGTGCTCCACCCCGGCTTCGCGCAGAACCGCATGGTCTACCTGTCCTGGGTCGAGGCGGGGCAAAGCGACACACGCGGCGCCGTGGTCGGCCGCGCCCGCCTTTCGGCGCCCGGCCAGCCGCCGCGCCTGGAGGGAATGCAGGTGATCTGGCGCCAGGCTCCCAAGGTCGAGGGGCGCGGCCATTTCGGCCACCGCATCGCGTTCGGGCCGGACGGCAAGATGTATATCTCGAACGGCGATCGGCAGAAGTTCACGCCGGCGCAGGACATGGCCGGCACGCTCGGCAAGGTGGTGCGCCTCAACGACGACGGCTCGGTGCCCGCCGACAATCCGTTCGCCGGCCGCGGCGGCGCCACCGCCCAGATCTGGAGCCTCGGCCACCGCAACATCCTCGGCCTCGCCTTCGCGCCGGACGGCCGGCTGTGGAGCCACGAAATGGGCCCCAAGAACGGCGACGAGGTCAATCTGATCGAACGCGGCGCCAATTACGGCTACCCCCACGTTTCGAACGGCGACCATTATGACGGCAAGCCGATCCCCGACCATGATACCCGGCCGGAATTCAAGGCGCCGCAGATCACCTGGAACGGAGTCTCGCCCGCCGGCCTGATGGTCTACACGGGCAGCCTATTTCCGCGCTGGCGCGGCAGCGCCTTCGCCGGTGGCCTGTCCGGCCAGAATTTGATCCGCATCGCCCTTGACGGCGCCAACGCCCGCGAGGCCGAGCGCTGGGACATGGGCGCCCGCGTCCGCGAGGTGGAGCAGGGGCCGGACGGCGCCATCTATGTCCTCGAGGATGAGCGCAATGGCTCGGGCGGCCGGTTGCTGCGGCTGACGCCCGGCCGCTGATCCTGCGCGCCCGGGCAAAGGGTTAGGCGGTTCGAGAAGCCGCCTTTCACCCTTTGTTTGTCAATTTCTGCGACAGCGTCCGCCGTGGTGAACCTGTCGGACAATCTTACACTGCCAAGCGTGCATCGCCGCCGCCGGCCTGCCTTCGCGTCTGTGCGCCGGGGAGGCCCGGCGCGATGGTAAGGCTGTTCAAACATTATGTGCCGCACGCCGCTTTGTGGCTCGGCCTCATCGACTTCATCATCCTGATGCTGGCGGGCGAGGGCGGCTGGCTGCTGCGGCTGTGGCAGATCGATGCCGATCCGGATCCCGATGTCGCCCGCCTGCCCCACCTCCTCACCTTCGCGGTGACCCTCCAGCTCGCCATGGTGGGGGTCGGCGTTTACTCCGTCGATGCGCTGCGCTCGATGCGGATCGGCACCGCGCGGCTGGTGGTCGCGGTGTCGCTGGGCGTGCTGCTCCTGTCCCTGGTCTTCTTCCTGATGCCGGCGGTCGGCTTCTGGCGCTCCAATCTGCTTTACGCGATGGTGATGGCGCTGGCAGGCCTGTTCGTGGCCCGCCTCGGCGCTCGGCCGCTGCTCGGCCTCGATGCCTTCAAGCGCCGGGTGCTGGTGCTTGGCGCCGGCTCGCGCGCCGCGCGCATCGGCCGGGTCGCCGAACGGGAAGGTTCGGGCTTTGCCGTCGCCGGCTTCGTGGCGATGAACGACGGACCGGTCACACTTGCCGGCGCCGTCAACCGCTCCGACATCCCCAGCCTGCCCGATCACGTCGTGCAACTGGGCGCGACGGAGGTCGTGCTGGCGCTGGAGGAGCGGCGCAACGCACTCCCGCTCGCCGATCTCCTCAAGGTCAAGACGGCGGGCGTCGGAGTTTCCGAAATCTCCTCCTTCCTGGAGCGCGAGACGGGCCGCGTCGATCTCGACAGCCTCAATCCGTCCTGGCTGATCTTCTCGGACGGCTTCTCGTCCGGCCGGCGGCTGTCGGGTGCCGGCAAGCGCGCCTTCGATGTGGCGGTGAGCGCGCTCATCCTGCTCGTCTTCGGGCCGCTGATCCTGCTTACCGCCTTGGCCGTGAAGCTGGAAAGCCGCGGCCCAGCCTTCTTCCGGCAGCGCCGCGTCGGCCTCTACGGCCAGGCCTTCGACATATTGAAGCTGCGCTCGATGCGGCAGGATGCCGAAGTCGGCGGCAAGGCGGTCTGGGCGCAAAAGGACGACCCGCGCGTCACCCGCGTCGGCGCGATCATCCGCAAGCTTCGCATCGACGAGCTGCCCCAGGCCTGGACGGTGCTGAAGGGCGAGATGAGCTTCGTCGGGCCCCGCCCCGAGCGCCCGCAATTCGTGTCCGATCTCGAGGCCCGCCTGCCCTTCTATGCCGAGCGCCATGTCGTGAAGCCCGGCATCACCGGCTGGGCGCAGATCAACTTCCCCTACGGCGCCAGCATCGAGGATGCCCGCGAGAAGCTGGAATACGATCTTTATTATGCCAAAAACTACACGCCGTTCCTTGACCTGCTGATCCTGCTCCAGACGGTGCGGGTCGTGCTGTGGCCGGAGGGCGCGCGATGAGCATGGCCGCGCTGATCGGTGTCAGCCACGCCCTTGCCGCCGTGGCGTTCGCCGCGCTGGCGCTTTGGCAGATGCGCGAGGCGGCCTCCGACACCCGCAGCCGCTGGATGGCGGCCGCCTTCGCCGCCACGGCCCTGTGGGCGCTCGCGGCGGCCCTGCTGGGACCCGCCGCGATGGCGGCCGGCCTGGCCGAAAGCGCCCGCAACTTCGCGTTCCTCGGCTTCATGTATGCGATCGTGCGCAGCGCCGCGGCCGTGGAGCGGCAGCGCGCGGTGCGGATCGTCTACGCGGTGGTGGCGGGCGCGATCGGCGTTCAGCTCACCATCGCCGGGGTTATACCCGAATTCACCGCGGTTCCGGTGGCGTACCAGGCGCTGCTCGCCGCCGCGCAGATGATCGGCCTTACCATCGCCGCCGGCGCGCTGGTTCTGGTCCACAATCTCTACGGCCAGGCGGCGCCCGACAGCCGCTGGGGGCTGAAGCTCCCCACCATCGCGCTTGGCGCGATGTGGGCCTACGACCTCCACCTTTACACGATCGGCTACCTCAGCCGTACCCCGCCTGGGGAGCTGATCGCGTTTCGCGGCGCCGTCATGCTGCTGCTTTCGCCGCTTTTCCTGCTGGCGCTGCGCCGGGGCGAATCGTGGCGGATCCATCTCAGCCGCGCCGCGACCTTTCAGTCCTTCTCGCTGCTGGCCATCCTCGCTTACCTGATCCTGATGATGACCGCCGCCCGCGCGCTGGAGATTGCCGGCGGGGAATGGGGCGCGGTGGCGCAGATCGGCCTGCTGCTTGCGATGACCGCAACCGCGATGCTGGCTTTGCCGTCCGCCCGGCTGCGCGCCTGGGCGCGGGTGATCGTCGCCAAGCATTTCTTCGAACATCGCTACGATTATCGCGAGGAGTGGCTGCGCTTCACCCGCGCGGTCGGCGCCGCCGGCGACAGCGAGGCGCCGATCGGCGAACGCGTCGTCAAGGCGCTTGCCGACATGGCCGGCGCGCCGGGCGGCCTGCTGATCGTGCCCGACGAACATCGCCGGCTGTCCGTGGAGGCGGCGTGGCGCTGGGACGCGCAACTTCCGGCGACCCCGGTCGAAGCCGCCGCCCTGGTCGGCTTCCTTGAAGCCAATGCCCATGTGGTCGACTTCGGCCGCCCCGACACCGCTCTGCCGCTGCCGCCCGCGCTGGCCGGGCTCGGCGAGGCTTGGGCGGGCGTGCCCCTGCTCCACAAGGACCGGCTCGCCGGTTTCGTGATCCTTGCCCACCCGCTGCTGCGCCGCCCGCTCGACTGGGAGGATTTCGACCTGTTCCGCACCGCCGGAACCCAGGCGGCGAGCTACCTTGCCGAAGCGCGCACCCAGGAGGCGCTCGCCAATGCGCAGCGCTTCGACGAATTCAACCGCCGCTTCGCCTTCATCCTCCACGACATCAAGAACCTCGTCAGCCAGCTCTCGCTGGTCGCCCGCAATGCCGAGCGCCACGCCCACAATCCCGCGTTCCGCGAAGACATGATCGCCACCCTGCAAGCGTCGGTGAAGAAAATGAACGACCTGCTTGCCCGCCTCTCGCCCGGCCGAAGCGGAGAGGCCGAGCGGCCGCGCCCGGCCGACCTCGAAGCGGTGCTGCGCGATGTTGCCGAGATGAAGCGGCGAGTTCACCCGGTCGTCGTCGAGGCGCCCGAGCCGCTGCTCGGCCTCGCCGATCCGGTCGGCCTTGGCCAGGCGCTCGGGCATCTCGTCCAGAATGCGATCGACGCCAGCCCTGCCGATGCGCCCGTCGTCCTGAGCCTCGGGGCGCGCGGCAAGGACGCCGTTATCGAAGTGCGCGACGAAGGCGGCGGCATGTCCGCCGATTTCGTGCGCGGCCGCCTGTTCCAGCCGTTCGCCTCCACCAAGGACAGCGGCTTCGGCGTCGGCGCCTTTGAAGCGCGGGCGCTGGTCGCGGCGATGGGCGGCCGCCTCGAAGTGCGCAGCCGGGAGGGTGAGGGAACATGCTTCACCATCCTTTTACCCCTTGTCGCCGATAATGCCTCCCTCCCCGCCGAACGGATGTGCGCATGACTGCCGTGGCCAAGGCCAAATTGCTGATCGTCGAGGACGATGAAGGCCTGCAGCGCCAGCTGCGCTGGGCCTATGACGATTATGAGGTGCTGATCGCATCGGACTGCAACGCGGCGATCGACCTGCTGCGCTCGGAGGAACCCGCGGTGGTGACCCTCGACCTCGGCCTGCCGCCCGATCCCGACGGCGTCACCGAAGGCTTCGCGACGCTGGAGAAGATCCTGTCCTTGAAGCCCGAAACCAAGGTGATCGTCGCCTCGGGCCACGGCGCGCGGGAAAGCGCGCTCCGGGCGATCTCGTCGGGCGCCTACGATTTCTACCAGAAGCCGGTCGACATCGATCAGCTCGGCCTGATCGTGCGCCGCGCCTTTCAGCTCCACGGCATAGAGCATGAGAATCGGCGGCTGGAGGAGCAGGTTGGCGAAGACCGCACCGTGCTCGGCACCATGATCACCGCCGCGCCCGAAATGCTCAAGGTCGCCCGCACCATCGAGCGGGTCGCCAATACCGGCGTTTCGGTGATGCTTCTGGGTGCCAGCGGCACCGGCAAGGAACTGCTCGCCCGCGGCCTCCACGGCGCCAGCCGCCGCGCGGGGGGTGCATTCGTCGCGATCAACTGCGCGGCGATTCCGGAAAACCTGCTCGAGGCCGAGCTGTTCGGCTACGAAAAGGGCGCGTTCACCGGGGCGGTCAAGACCACCGAGGGCAAGATCGAACTTGCCGGTGGCGGCACGCTCTTCCTCGACGAAGTCGGCGACATTCCGCTGCCGCTGCAGGTGAAATTGCTGCGCTTCCTGCAGGAGCGCACCATCGAGCGGATCGGCGGCAGGAAGCCGATCGCCGTCGACACCCGCATCGTCTGCGCCACCCACCAGGATCTGGCCTCGATGATCAAGGCCGGCAGCTTCCGGGAGGACCTGTGGTACCGGCTCGCCGAAATCGTGGTGCGCATTCCCAGCCTCGCCGAGCGGCCGGGCGACGCGGCCCTGCTCGCCAAGCATTTCCTCCACCGCTTCGCCGCCGAGATGAACCCGGCGGTGAAGGGCTTCACCCCCGCCGCCTTGGCCGCAATCGACGCCTGGCCCTGGCCCGGCAATGTCCGCGAGCTCGAGAACCGGATGAAGCGCGCCGTGATCATGGCGGACGGCAAGATGCTGACGCCGGAGGATCTCGATCTCGGCGACAGCGAGGGCGATGCGCTGCCGATCAACCTCAAAGCCGTGCGCGAAGCCGCCGACCGCCGCGCCATCCGCCAGGCGCTGGCCCGCACCGAAGGCAATATTTCCGGCACCGCGCGCCTGCTCGGGATCAGCCGTCCGACCCTTTACGACCTCCTCGAACGATATGGGCTCCAGCCATGAAGACGCACAACCTCCTGCTCCTCTCGGTCCTGCTCGCCGGCACCGCCGCCTGTTCCAACGCGCCCGCGGGGCCCGAAGGCGCCAAGGGTGCCTACGCCCGCGGACTCGCCGCGCTCGACAAGGGCCTGGCCGGCGAAGCGAGGATCGAGCTTTTGAACGCGATCAAGGCCGCCCCCGAGGACGGCCGCATCCGCGTCGCCCAGGCCCGCACCTACCTGATGATGGGCGACGGCGTCGCCGCGCAGGCGGAGCTCGACCGCGCCCGTACGCTGCGCGTTCCGGCCGCCGACACCCACCACCTGATGGCGCACGCTCTGCTCCTGCAGAACCGCCCGCAGGATGCGGTGGACGAGGCCGCCAAGGCGCCGCCCGCCCACGCCGCCTACGCCGCCCGCATACGCGGGCGCGCGCTGATGGTGCTTGGCAACAATGCCGAGGCCGGCGCCGCTTTCGACAAGGCGGTCGCCGCGGGCGAGAAGGACAGCGCGGTGTGGGCCGATGTCGCCCGCTTCCGCCGCGCCACCGGCAATGTCGCCGGCGCGATCGGCGCGGCCGATCGGGCGGTGCAGCTCAACCCGAAGAATGTCGAAGCGCTGTCGCTGCGCGGGGAAATCACTCGCAGCCAATACGGCCTTGCCGCCGCCATCGCCTGGTTCGACCGTGCGCTTGAAGTCGATCCGGAGCATGTGCCAACTCTGGTGGAGCGCGCCGCGACCCTGGGCGACCTCGGCCGCATGAGCGAAATGCTCGCCGAAACCCGCAAGATCCAGACCATCGCGCCGAACCATCCGGTCGCCTGGTACCTCCAGTCGATGCTCGCCGCCCGCGCCCGCAAGTTCGAGCTTGCCCGCACCCTCTACCAGCGCACCAACGGCAGCCTCGACGACAAGCCGGCCGGCATGCTGCTCGCCAGCGCGATCGATTTCGAAACCGGCAATGCCGAGCAGGCCATCCAGCGTCTCCAGAAGCTGGTCGGCGCCCAGCCCGACAATGCCCGGGCGCGCCGCCTGCTGGCCGCCTCGCAGTGGAAGCTCGGCGACGCCGCCGGCACGATCAGCACCCTGCGGCCGCTTGCCGAGCGGCCCGATGCCGACGCCTATGTGCTGACCCTGATGGGCCAGGCGCTCGAAAAGCAGGGCAATCGCGATGCCGCCGCCCGCTACCTCGCCCGCGCCGCCGAGCCGCAGAATCGCAGCTCCACCGCGCTGATTTCGGCGCAGGTCGACGACGCCGCGCTCGGCGCGCTGCGCACCCGCGCCGCCGCCGCGCCGGGCGACGCCCAGCTCCAGATCCAGCTGATCCGCGTGCTGCTCGGCCGGGGCCTCGGCAGCGAAGCGCTGCAACGCGCCCGCACGCTTCAGGCCGGCAATCCCGGCGTGCCCGACGCCCACATGCTGGTCGGCGATGCGCGCGGCATTCTTGGCGACCACAGGGGCGCGGCCGACGAATATCGCAAGGCCGGCAACCTCGCCTTCAACGAGCCGGTGGCGATGCGGCTGATCGAGGCGCTGCGCAATTCCGGCGACAATGCCGGCGCCGCGCGGGTGCTGCAGCTCTTCCTGCAGCAGAACCCGCAGAATGTGCCGGGGCAGATCCTCGCCGCCAACGCTTATATGCAAAGCGGCCAATGGGACGGCGCGATCGGCGTCTACGAGCGCTTGCGCAAGCGGATCGGCGATCGCGACGCGACCCTGCTCAACAATCTCGCCTGGGCTTATTCGGAAAAAGGCGATTACGGCCGCGCCGTTCCCCTCGCCCAGAAGGCGTGGGAGCTGGACCGCAAGAACCCGGCCACCGCCGACACCTATGGCTGGCTGCTCTACAAGAGCGGCAAGGACAAGGCGCAGGGCCTGGCGCTGCTGGAGCAGGCCGCACGCGGCGCGCCGAGCGACGCGCAGATACGCGATCATCTCGCCGCCGCCCGGCGAGGCTAGGGACCCTCGGGTTTAAACCAGAAGCAGGAAGCCGTTCAGCGTCAGCAGCGCGCCGGCGAGGCCGAGCGCTGCCGACAGGAAACTCTGGGCGGCGTCGGTTTTCCGCCCGCTCCCCGTGAAGTGTGCGATCAGCTCCGCGGCTCCGTCCCGTTCCCGCCGGTTTCACCGCCGATTGCGTAAATATTTCAGCCATATGACATCTCCGCAGCGGCCTTTGCCCGGTGCCGCAATCCCGTTAAACGACAGGGAAAGCTCAACGGGGAAAGTTCATGAAGATCGCCCACCTCGCCGCCTTGCCGGCGCTTGCCCTCGGCCTTGCAACGCTGCCCGCCGCCGCGCAGCAGCCGGCCGCCGCGCAGCAACCCGCCAGCCCCCCGAAGCTGATCGTCGCCATCTCGGTCGACCAGCTTTCCACAGACCTGTTCCAGCAATATCGCCAGCGTTTCGACGGCGGCCTTCAGCGCCTGTCGCAGGGCGTGGTCTTCCCCAACGGCTATCAGGGCCACAACGCCACCGAGACCTGCCCCGGCCATTCCACCATCCTCACCGGCTCGCGCCCCGCCCGCACCGGCATCATCGCCAACAACTGGTTCAACCCGTCGGCGGCGCGCGAGGACAAGGGCGTTTATTGCTCGGAGGATCCGCGCGTGCCGGGCAGCACCTCCAAAGACTATACCGTCTCCACCCACTTCCTGCGCGTGCCCGCGCTGGGCGACCGCATGAAGCGCGCCGATCCGCGCGCCCGCGTCGCCGTGGTCGCCGGCAAGGACCGCGCGGCGGTGATGATGGGCGGCTATGGGCCCGATCAGAGCTGGTGGTGGTCGGGCGACAAGTTCGTCAGCCACGCCGGCGCCGCCTACCCGGTGGTCGCCGAAGCCAACCGCGCCATCGCCGCGGACATCGCCAAGGGCAGGGGCCCGCGCGATCTTCCCAAGATATGCGAGCCGCACAGCCGCGCGGTGCCGATCGTCGGGGCCGAAAAGCCGGTCGGCGAGGGCCGCTTCGCCCGCGCCGCCGACGACAGCCGAACTTACCGCGCCTCACCGGATCTCGACCGCGCCACGCTTGCGGTGGGCGAAGCGATGCGCCGGGACATGAAGCTGGGCGAGGGCGCCGCCACCGATCTCCTCATCCTCGGCCTCTCCGCCACCGATTATGTCGGCCACGGCGCCGGCACTCAGGGCGCCGAAATGTGCATCCAGCTGATGGCGCTCGACGAGGCTTTGGGCGACTTCTTCCGGAGGCTCGACGCCGCCGGTGTCGACTATCTGGTGATGCTCACCTCGGATCATGGCGGCCACGACGTGCCCGAACGCCATCGCGACCATGCCGCGCCCGATGCGGCCCGGGTCGATCCCGCGCTCAACGCCGGAAATATGGCCAAGGCGCTCGCGGCCAGGCTCAAGCTGTCCGGGCAGGTGCTCTACGGCGACGGCGCGTTCGGCGACATGTATGCCGACCGCGCCCTGACCCGCGCCCAGCAGGCCCGGGTGATCGGCGAGGCGGTGCGGACCTACAAGGCGCATCCCCAGGTCGCGGCGGTGTTCACCAGGGCCGAGCTGATCGCCGCGCCGCCGCCGCAGGGCACGCCGGACCAGTGGAGCCTGATCGAGCGGGCCAAAGCGAGCTTCGATGCCGAGCGCTCGGGCGACTTCATCGTGCTGCTCAAGCCCCGGGTGACGCCGATCTACGACACCAGCCGCGGCTATGTCTCCACCCACGGCAGCCCGTGGGACTATGACCGCAAGGTGCCGATCCTGTTCTGGCGCAAGGGCATGGCTCCCTTCGAGCAATCGCTGGCGGTGGAAACCGCCGACATCGTGCCGACTTTGACGGCGCTGATCGGCGTTCCGGTGACGCCCGGCACCATCGACGGCCGCTGCCTGGATCTGGACGAGGGGCCGGGCACCACCTGCCGGTAAGTCGGTTCACCCCTCTCCCGCCCTTCGCGGGAGAGGGATACTAGCTCGCCAGTTCTTCCACCTGTTCGGCGAGCGCCAGCCAACGCTCTTCGGCGGCGTCGCGCTCCGCCCGTGCCTTTTCGATCCCCGCGGTCAGCGCCGCGAAGCGGGCGTGGTCGCGGGTGTAGA
Source organism: Allosphingosinicella sp. (assembly GCA_035644835.1). Lineage (GTDB taxonomy): Bacteria > Pseudomonadota > Alphaproteobacteria > Sphingomonadales > Sphingomonadaceae > Allosphingosinicella. Next base: position 220,244 of record DASQNR010000016.1, read on the forward strand.
GCTCCGGGTCGGCGAGCACCGCCTCGTCGCGGGCGATCTGCGCCTCGATCTCCTCGATCCGGCCGGGCAGCAGGTCGTAATCGCGCTGGTCCTTGTAGCTGAGCTTGGTCCTCGCCCGCGCCGGCGCGGCGGTGGGCGCAGCCTTTGCGGGGGGCACAGAGGCCCTCGCCGCCGCGGCGTCCTGCTTGCGCTGGCGGACCCAATCCTCATAGCCCCCGGCCACCACATCGACCTTGCCGGAACCATCGAGGCCAAGCGTGATCGTCACCGTCCGCTCGAGGAAGTCGCGGTCGTGGCTGACGATCAGCACGGTGCCTTCATAGTCGCCGATCACCTCCTGGAGCAGATCCAGCGTCTCGAGATCGAGATCGTTGGTCGGCTCGTCCAGCACCAGGAGGTTCGAGCGCCGGGCGAATTCGCGCGCCAGCAGCAGCCGCGAGCGCTCGCCGCCCGACAGGCTGCCGATCTTCGCCTCCACCATTCCCGGCTCGAACAGGAAGTCCTTGAGATAGCCCTGCACATGCTTGCGCTCGCCGCGCACATCCACCCAGTCGCCGCCGTCGGCGAGGATGTCGCGCACGCTCCTGGCGGGATCGAGCAGCTTCCTTTGCTGGTCGATGATCACGCTGTCCAGCGTCTTGGCGCGCTTCACCCGCCCCTCGTCCGGCGCGATCTCGCCGGTCAGGAGCTTGAGCAAGGTCGTCTTGCCGGTGCCGTTGGCGCCGACCACGCCGATCCGGTCGCCCCGGGTGATGCGCAGCGAGAAGTCGCGAATGATGGTGCGCTCGCCGAAATTTTTGGAGACATGCTCGGCGTCGATCACCACCTTGGTCTTCACATCGTCATTGGCGAGGCCGAGCCTGGCGGTGCCGGCCGGGCCGATCATCGCCGCCCGAGTCGCGCGCATCTCGTGGAGCTTGGCGAGGCGGCCCTGATTGCGCTTGCGCCGGGCGGTGACGCCGCGCTCCAGCCAGTGGAGCTCCAGCTTCAACTTGGCATCGAGCCGCGCCGCGTTGCGCGCCTCTTCCGCGAAGACCTGCTCGGTCCAGGCGTCGAAGCCGCCGAAGCCGATCTCGGCGCGGCGCAGCGAGCCACGCTCCAGCCACAGCGAGGAGCGCGTCAGCCGCTTCAGAAACGCCCGGTCGTGGCTGATCGCGACGAACGCGCCGTTGAAGCGCGCCAGCCATTCTTCCAGCCATTCGATGGCGGCAAGGTCGAGATGGTTGGTCGGCTCGTCGAGCAGCAGCACATCGGGCGCCTGGCCGATCGCCCTGGCGATGGCGGCGCGGCGCCGCTCGCCGCCGGAAGCGGTGGCGGCGGGCCGGTCGAGGTCGATGCCGAGCTGGGTGGCGACCGCATCCACCTCGTGCGGCGCCGGCGCGTCCGGCTCGGCGAGGGCGAAATCGCGCAGGGTTTCGAACTGCGCGACCGGCGGATCCTGTTCGAGCAGGATCACCTTGATGCCCGGCTGGATGACGCGCCGGCCCTCGTCCGTGTCGATCACGCCGGCGAGGCATTTCAGCAGCGTCGTCTTGCCGGCGCCGTTGCGGCCGATCAGCGCCAGCCGGTCGCGCGCGCCGACGAACAGGTCGATGCCGCGGAACAGCCAGCCGTGGCCCTGGACGAGGCCGAGATTTTCAAAAGCGAGTACGGGTGCAGCCATGGCGGGCGAGATAGGGGCTGGCAGCGCCCGCGTCACCCTGCTGCGTTCAGCGCGCGCATCAGGTCGCCAGCCGCATCAGCCCTTCGATCGTGTCCGCCTCCGCCGCCGGCTTGTCGCGCCGGATACGCGACACCCGGGGAAAACGCATGGCGAGGCCGGATTTGTGCCGCTTGGAGGCGTGGATCGAATCGAAGGCGACTTCAAGCACCAGGCTCTTCTCCACCTCGCGGACCGGGCCGAAGCGCTGCAGCGTATTGTTGCGCACGAAGCGGTCGAGCCACATCAATTCCTCGTCGGTGAAGCCGAAATAGGCCTTGCCGACCGGCAGCAGCTCCCCCTCCGGCGACCAGCAGCCGAACGTGAAATCGGAATAATAAGAGGAGCGCTTGCCGCTGCCGCGCGCCGCATACATCAGCACGCAGTCGGCGTTGAGCGGGTCGCGCTTCCATTTGTACCAGAGGCCGACCTTGCGCCCCGGCGAATAAGGGCTGTCGCGCCGCTTCAGCATCACGCCTTCTATCGACGCATCGCGGCTGCCGGCGCGAATTTCCTCCAATTGGTCGAAGCTTGCGGCGCCGATCAACGCGGAGATGTCGTACCTCTCGGGGTCGAGGGCGCCGACGAACCGCTCCAGCCGCGCCCGCCGCTCCGACCAGGGAAGGCCCCGCACATCCTCCGCGCCGTCGAACAATATGTCGTAGAGCCGCACGAAGGCGGGATATTCGCGCAGCATCTTGGGCGAGACGAGCTTGCGCCCCAACCTTTGCTGAAGCGCGTTGAAGCTCGCCGCCGCGCCGCCATGGGCGTCCGCCCCCTGCGCTTCCCCCTTCACCAGCAACTCGCCATCGACCACGCCGTCGCAGCGGAACGCCTCGGCCACTTCGGGGAAGCTGTGGGTGATGTCGTCGCCGGCCCGGCTGTAGAGGCGGGTCTGGCCGGCCACGCCGACGATCTGGACGCGGATGCCGTCCCACTTCCACTCGGCGGCATAGTCGGCCATCGACAGCCGCAGATCCTCGAGCGGGTGGGCGAGCATGAACGGCCGGAACACCGGCACATTTTCGGACGTCGGCTGCGCACCCCGTCCCTCGGCCCATTCGAAAATCGGCAGGTAAGGCGGGCCGATGCCGTGCCACACCTCCTCCACCGCATCGACATCGAGGCCGAAGGCATTGGCCAGCGCGGTCTTGGCGAGCCGGGCGGAAACGCCGATGCGCAGTTCGCCGGTCGCGAGCTTGAGCAGGGCATAGCGTCCCGACGCATCGAGATGGTCGAGCATGCCGGCAAGCGCCCCCGGCGCCTCCACCCGCCCGAGCCCCTGCAATCGCTCCACCACCGCGCCGATGCGTAAGCAACCGTCGTCAATCTCGTCCGGCTGATCGAGCCTCTTGGGCCAGAGCAGCGACACCGTCTCGGCCATGTCGCCGACATAGTCCCAGCTCATGTTGAACAGCACCGGATCGATCCGCTCCTCGACGATGGCGCGGATCGCCGCAGGCTTGACTCCCGGCAGGTCGAGCTCGCCGGTCAGGGCTGCAAGCGCATAGCCCCGGTCGGGATCGGGCGTGCGCTTCAGATAATCGCCGATCAGCTTGAGCTTGCCGTTGCGCGAGCGGGTGTAGACGAGGGCGTCGAGGAGCTGGGAAAATTCGCGCATCGCAGCCGTAACGGTCGACGCGCGCGCCGGTTCAGACGCGATCCGTCAGACCAGCCGCAGCGCGTTCACCGCGACGATCAGGCCGACGATCAGGAACAGGCCCGCCGCGCCGAGCCGGATCGCCCGCACCGGCATCCGCCGCGCAAGCTCGGTGCCCAGCAACGCGGCCGGCGCGCTCGCGGCGATCACGCCCGCCGTCGCGCCGGCGGCGGTGAGCAGCAGCGAATCATATTGGGCGGCGAGCGCGAAGGTGACGAACTGGGTCTTGTCGCCGAATTCCACCAGGAAGAAGCCGAACGCGCCGGCGAGGAAGGCGCCGCCCGGCAGCGTCTCGGCCATGGCCGGCGTCTTGCGCCGCATCGCGCCGGCCACGCCCGCGAAGATCAGCGCCAGCGCCACCAGCAGGGAGATCGCCCGCAAGGTGATGTAGCCGTGGACGAAGATGCCCCCGGTGGCGGCGATCAGCGAATTGACCAAGGCCGCCAGCGCCACGCCCGCCAGCAAGGGCCCCGGCCGCCCGTGCCGCGCCGCCAGCGCGACCACCAGCAATTGCGTCTTGTCGCCCCATTCCGCCAGCAAGGCGAAGATAAAGGCGGGAAGGAGGGCTTCCAACCGGTCAGAGCCGGACGGAGATCGAGGCGAGGATCGCTTCGCTGGCACCCTCGTCCAGCCGCTCGCAACCGATCGCATCCTCCAGCCGGGAGACATAGAGGGCCACCGGGCAGGCGCGGATGTTGCGCCCGCGCTCGCCCACCGCCCGCTCCAGCGCTTCGGCGAGCCGCACCACCGGATGGAGGCCGTAAGCTGCGGCAAGGCTTCGAATGCCATCCACCCGCGCCACAAACTCCGCCGCGCCGGCCCGGCCTGGATATTGGGAAAGCGCGCCGACGCGCTCGCACAATTCGCCCCGCACCAGCATCATCGCTTCATTGGTCCCGCGCATCGCTTGGTCTCCCGCCTGTTCGGCAGAGCCAAGCATGCCCGCACATGGTTACCGGACGGTTAAAGCGGCGCGGCCTTGACATTGGCGGCGCCCGGAGGCAGAGGCGGCGTCGCATGGAAGCGGCGGAAGCGCCGCTTTTTTTCATCCATTCCTTGTTTTGTGAGAGGCTGTCATGGCCAAGCCGACTACCGTCAAGATCAAGCTCGTCAGCAGCGCCGACACCGGCTTCTTCTATGTGACGAAAAAGAACCCGCGGAACATCACCGAGAAGATGACCTTCCGGAAGTATGACCCGGTCGTGCGCAAGCACGTGGACTTCAAGGAAGCCAAGATCAAATAAGCCCCGGGGGCCCTTCGCCCCCATGCGCATCGTCCGGCAGGCGGGGGTCCCCCATGGGATTCTCCGCCTGATCCACGTCCGGCTCCGGCGATTCGGCAGAGTCAGGCTCCGGCTGGTTCTCCAGCTGGCCGGTCCGCTCCTCGGCGTCGATTGCCTCCACGGCCATCGGGGCCGTATCGATCTCCGGCTCGGGCTGGGGCTCGGGCTCCGGCTCCGGCTCCTCGGGGCGAGCCGCCGCCGCTTCGAGCAGCGCCTGGACCGATCCGATGAACTTCATCAGCGAGATGGGCTTGGACACATAGCCCTCCGCGCCGGCGTCGCGGATCCGCTCCTCGTCGCCCTTGGCGGCATAGGCCGTCACCGCCATGATCGGCACGCGCCTGAGTTCGGCATCCCCCTTCATCTGCTCGATCAGCTCCAGGCCGCTGATATGCGGCATCTGGATGTCCATGACGATGAGGTCCGGCTGGAAATCGCGGGCGCGCGCCACCGCCTCGCGGCCGTCGCGCACCGGCTCGGCCGCATAGCCGTGCGCGCGCAGCAGGTCGCAGAAGAGCTTCAGATTGAGTTCGTTGTCCTCGACAACGAGGATTTTTTGTCCCACGCGCCACTCTCTAGGCGATGACGATTCCCGACACAAACGATCCCGAAGCCCTCGCGCTCTCCGCCCTCGGCTGGTGCCTGTCCGAGCAGGACCGCGCCGAGCGGCTGCTCGCGCTCACCGGCCTGACCCCCGGCGACCTGCGCGCCCGGCTCGGCGAGCGCTCGGTCCTCGCCGCCATCCTCGGCTTCCTCGAAGCGCACGAGCCGGACCTCGTCGCCTGCGCCGAAGCGCTCGGCGTCTCGCCCACCACCCTCGTCGATGCGCGCCGGAGACTGGAAGCATGAGCGGCCGCCCCCTTCTCGTCACCGATTGCGACGAAGTGCTGCTGCACATGGTGTCGCACTTCGCCGACTGGCTGGGCGAAGCGCACGATCTCACCTTCAACCTTTCCGCGCCCGGCTTCCGCGACGCGATCCGCGATTCGGCAGGCCTGCCGGTGGGCGAGGAGAAGGTGTGGCCGCTGCTCGACGGCTTCTTCGACACCGAGATGCACCGCCAGAGCATCGTCCCCGGCGCCGCCGAGGCGCTCCGCGCGATCGGCGAGGAGGCGGACATCGTCGTCCTCACCAACATCGGCGACGATTATCAGGCGGGGCGCGTCGAGCAGCTCGGCCGCTTCGAAATCCACCACCGGGTGCTGTGCAACCGCGGCGGCAAGGGTCCGCCCTTGCTCGAATTGGTCGAGGCGATGCAGCCCAGCGTCACCGTCTTCGTCGACGATCTCGCCGTCCACCACCATTCGGTGGCGAAATACGCGCCGTTCGTCTGGCGGCTGCACATGATCGCCGAGCCGCGGCTCGCCGCCCACAGTCCGCCCGCGCCGCATGCCCATGTCCGGATCGACGACTGGGCGGAGGCGACGGCATGGATCCGCGCCCGCTTCGCCGACGGCGCCCCAGCTTCGGGAGAACCCGCATGACCAGCACCATCCTCATCACCGGCGCCACCGCCGGCATCGGCGCCGCCACCGCCCGCCGCTTCGCGCAGGCCGGCTGGCAGGTGATCGGCACCGGCCGCCGCCGCGAGCGGCTCGAGGCGCTGGCCGGGGAGCTCGGCGGCCTGTTCCACCCGCTGGCCCTCGACATGACCGACATCGATGCCATCCCGGCGGCGATCGACGGCCTTCCAGAGCAGTTCGCGGCGATTGACTGCCTGCTCAACAATGCCGGCCTCGCCCCGCCGATGGCGCCGGCGCAGGAGGCGGACCTGGCAAGCTGGCGCCATGTCATCGACACCAACATCACCGGCCTGGTCGCGCTCACCCACAAGCTCCTGCCCGGCCTGATCCAGCGCAAGGGCGCAATCCTCAACCTCTCCTCGGTGGCGGCGAACTACCCCTATCGCGGCGGCGCGCTCTATGGCGGTACCAAGGCCTTCGTCAGCCAGTTCTCGCTCGACCTGCGCTGCGACCTCCACGGCACCGGCGTCCGGGTGACCGCGCTGGAGCCGGGCATGATCGAGACCGAATTCACCCTGGTCCGCACCGGCGGCGACCAGGCCGCGTCAGACGCCTTGTACAAGGACATGAACCCGATGACCGCCGAGGACATGGCCGAAACCCTGTTCTGGGTCGCGACCCTGCCGCCGCACATCAACATCAACACGCTGGAGCTGATGCCCGTCAGCCAAAGCTTCGCCGGCTTCACCGTGGCGCGCGGCGAGGCTTGACCCGGCGGGCGCGCCAGTGCTTGAGGGGCATATGACCGACATCTCCTCCCGCCTCGCCGAGCTCGGCATCACGCTTCCCGCGCCTGCCGCCCCCGTTGCCGCCTATGTGCCGACGGTGCTGGTGGGCAATCTCCTCCACATTTCGGGCCAGGTCTCGTTCGAGAGCGGCCAGCTCCTCACGGGGCGGCTGGGGGAGGACAAGGACCTTGCCTATGGCGTGCGCGCCGCTCGGGCCTGCGGGCTGATGCTGCTCGCCCAGATCGAAAAGGCGGTCGGCCTCGACCGGGTCGAGAAGATCGTCAAGCTCGGCGTGTTCGTCAACAGCGCCCCCGGCTTCGTCGACCAGCCCAAGGTCGCCAACGGCGCCTCCGAGCTGATGGAGCAGGTGCTGGGCGAAGCCGGCCGGCACGCCCGCAGCGCGGTGGGCGTCGCGGTGCTGCCCTTGGGCGCCGCCGTCGAGATCGATGCCGTCGTCGCCGTCCGCGCCGCGGGCTGATCTTCAACGCCTGGGCGCTTTGCCCTTCGCCCATCGCGGCCTGCACGGCCCCGGACGGGTGGAGAATAGCCGCGCCGCCTTTCGGGCCGCCATCGCCGCCGGCCACGGCATCGAGCTCGACGTCCAGGCCAGCCGCGACGGCGAGGCTATGGTGTTCCACGATTATGTCCTTGATCGGCTGACTGGGGCGGAAGGCGATGTCGCCGCCCGCAGCGCCGCCGAGCTCGGCGCAGTCCGCCTCACCGGCACCGATGAGGCTATCCCGAGCCTGCGCGAAATCCTCCAGCTGATCGGGGGCGCCGTGCCGCTGCTGATCGAGGTCAAGGCGCCGGACCGCAAGGTCGCCCGCCTCTGCCTCGCCATCTTCCGCGCGCTCGAAGGCTATCGCGGCCCGGTCGGCGTGATGAGCTTCAACCCGGAAGTGCCGCGCTGGTTCGCCGCCCACGCGCCGCGCGTGCTGCGCGGCCTGGTGGTCACCGAAAGCGGCAGGCGCGGCCTTCGCGGCCGGGTCGAGCGCGCCTTCGCCTGGTGGCGCTCGGGCGCGCAGTTCCTCGCCTGCGACATACGCGACCTGCCCTCCCGCTTCGCCCGGGCGCGGCGCAAGCGCGGCATCCCGGTCTACACCTGGACGGTGCGCAGCGAGGCCGACCGCGCCCGCGCCGCGCCTCACGCCGACCAGATCATCTACGAAGCACCGCCGGCGTGAGCGAGATCACCGCCCGGCTCGGCCAGGGCGTCGCCGGCTTCGACGCTGCCGGGTGGGATGCCTGCGCCGGCACCGGCAACCCGTTCCTCAGCCACGCCTTCCTCTCCGCGCTGGAGGAATCAGGCAGCGCCACGGCCCGAACCGGCTGGCAGCCGGTGCCGATCGCCATCGACGCGCCCGACGGCAGCCTCGCCGCCGCCGCGCCCGCCTATTTGAAGAGCCACAGCCAGGGCGAATATGTCTTCGACCAGGGCTGGGCCCAGGCGTGGGAGCGGGCCGGCGGGGCCTACTACCCCAAGCTCCAGATCGCCGTGCCCTTCACGCCCGTCCCCGGCCGCCGGCTCCTCGCCCGCGATCCAGCTCACGCCCGCGCCCTGATCGCCGCCGCCGAAGCGGTGGTGCGCCAGCACGGCCTGTCCTCCGCCCACGCCACCTTCATCGCCGACGAAGAAGTGGCGCTGTTCGAGGCGGCGGGCTGGCTGATCCGCACCGACAGCCAGTTCCACTGGCACAATGACGGCTATGCCAGCTTCGAGGACTTCCTCGCCGCACTCTCGTCCCGCAAGCGCAAGACGATCCGCAAGGAGCGCGCCGCCGCGCTCGACGGCCTCACCGTCGAACATGTCACCGGCGCCGCCATCACCGAGGCGCATTGGGACGCCTTCTGGGGCTTCTACCAGGACACCGGCACGCGAAAATGGGGCCGCCCCTACCTCACCCGCGACTTCTTCTCCCTGCTCGGCGAGCGCATGGCCGACCAGGTCCTGCTGATCTTCGCGACCTTCGAAGGACGTGCCATCGCCGGCGCGCTCAACATGATCGGCGAGGATGCGCTCTACGGCCGCTATTGGGGCGCGCTGGCCGAGGTGCCGCATCTCCATTTCGAAATCTGCTACTATCAGGCGATCGAGGCCGCCATCGCCCGCGGCCTGCCCCGCGTCGAGGCCGGCGCACAAGGCGCCCACAAGCTCGCCCGCGGCTACCGCCCGGTGCCGACCTACTCCGCCCACTTCATCGCCGATGGCGGGTTTCGCCGCGCGGTCGCCGACTTTTTGGTGCGCGAACGCGAAGCGGTGGGCGAGGAGATCGGTGCGCTTGCGGAGATGACGCCTTTTCGCAAGGGCTGAGTGAAACCCGTCATTCCCGCGAAAGCGGGAATCCCGCTTCTTCTTCTCCTCCTCCCCCGCACGAAAACAAAAAGAAAAAGCGGGACCCCCGCTTTCGCGGGGGTGACGAAAGGGGCAAAACCGCGGCACGAAACAAGGGAACTCGCCACATGCTGAAGCCGCTCGCCGCTTTGCTCCTGCTCACCGCCGCGGCGCCCGCCGCGCTTGCCGCCGCGCCCGACGAAGGACCGAGCCGCATCTTCGAGGGCCGCGACCTGTTCAGCCTCGAAGTTGCCGCCGATCCCCAGATCAGCCCCGACGGCAGCCGCATCGCCTATGTCCGCCGCTCCGGCGACATCATGACCGACCGGATGCGCAACACCATATGGCTGATCGACACCCGCTCGGGCGAGCAGATGCCGCTGGTCGCCGGCACCGGCGCCCATTCCGGCCCGCGCTGGTCGCCGGACGGCAAGCGCCTCGCCTATGTCTCCACCGCCGAAGGGGCGAACCCGCAGCTTTTCGTGCGCTGGATGGAGACGGGCGAATCGGTGCGCATCACCGGCCTCCCGCAATCGCCTTCCGCCATCGCCTGGTCGCCGGACGGCCGCCGCCTCGCTTATTCGATGTTCGTGCCCGACGAAGGCATGAAGCTCGGCGCAGCCCCGCCAAAGCCCGAAGGCGCAAGGTGGGCCGAGCCGCTCGAAATCCACACCGCCGTCAACCACCGCTCGGACGCGGAAGGCTATGCCAAGCCCGGCCACAGCCACCTCTTTCTCGTCTCCGCCGACGGCGGCGCGCCGCGCCAGCTCACCTTCGGCGCCCGCAACCATGACGGCCCGCTCTCCTGGGCGCCGAACGGCCGCACCCTCCTCTTCTCCGGCAACCGCCGCGCCGATTGGGAGCGCGAGCCGATGGACTCGGAAGTCTACGCCCTCGACGTGGATGGCGGCGCGGTGCGCGCCCTCACCGACCGCCGCGGCCCGGATGGGGAGCCGGTCGCGTCGCCGGACGGCAAGCTCATCGCCTATGTCGGCTTCGAGGACCGGCGCCGCAATTACGAAAACGCCCGCCTGTCCGTGATGAACGCCGACGGCTCCAACCCGCGCGTTCTCACCGCCACCCTCGACCGCAGCGTCGAGGCGCCCGCCTGGGCCGCCGACGGCCGCTCGATCTTCGTCTCCTACGAAGACCAGGGTCTCACCAAGATCGCCCGAGTCGGCCTCGACGGCACGGTCCGCACCGTCACGGACGATCTTGCCGGCCCCACCCTCGACCGCCCCTATACGGGCGGCTCCTATTCCGTGGCGCGCGACGGCACGCTCGCCATCACAACCGGCAGCCCCACACGCCCCGCCGATGTCGCGCTGGTGCGCGGCACCGCCGAGCCGCGCATGCTCACCCGCCTCAACACCGACCTGCTCGGCGCCAAGCGCATGGGCGAAGTCCGCAAGATTGCGGTCACCGCCTTCGACAACCGCGCCATCGACGCCTGGCTGACCCTGCCGCCGACCTGGAGCGAGGGCACCCGCGTGCCGCTGATCCTCGAAATCCACGGCGGCCCGGTCGCCGCCTACGGCCCTTATTTCGCCACCGACAACCAGCTCTACGCCGCGTCCGGCTATGCGGTCCTGTCGGTCAACCCGCGCGGCTCCTCCTCCTACGGCGCGGAGTTCGCCCACCTCATCCACCACAATTACCCGAGCCGCGATTATGACGACCTGATGAGCGCGGTCGACGCCGCCATCGCCCAGGGCTTCGTCGATCCCGACAGGCTGTTCGTCACCGGCGGCTCGGGCGGCGGCGTCCTCACCTCCTGGATCGTCGGCAAGACCGACCGCTTCAAGGCGGCCGCCACCCAAAAGCCGGTGATCAACTGGGTCAGCGAGGCGCTGACCATGGACAACACCTTGTTCACCTCGCGCTACTGGTTCGCAGCCAAGCCGTGGGAGGATCCGGAGACCTACTGGAAGTTTTCGCCGCTCAGCCTGGTCGGCAATGTGAAGACGCCCACCCTCGTGGTGGTCGGCAGCGAGGATTACCGCACGCCGGTCAGCGAATCGGAGCAATATTATGCCGCGCTGCAGATTCAGGGCGTGCCGACGGCGTTGGTGAAGGTCCCCGGCGCCAGCCACGGCGGCCTCACGGCCCGCCCCTCGCAAAGCGCGGCCAAGGCGGCGGCGATCCTGGCCTGGTTCGAAAAGTACAAGAACGGCGCCCCGGCTGCGGCTGCGGCAGCGGCTGCGGGTGCGGCAGACGAATAAGGCTGCCCCTTGGACCAGCGTCACCCCGGACTTGATCCGGGGTCCAGCCGGATGGCTGCCGAGCGGGTGGAGAACTGGACCCCGGATCAAGTCCGGGGTGACGGGGATCAAGCCCGGGGTGACGTGATCGTTCCGGCGCCTGCGCTGGAACCAATCGCCTCACGCCGCCCGGCGGTAGCCCGTTTCGGCCAGCCAGGCGCGCGCCTGGCGCTGGGCTTCGGCGATTTCGCGGGCGCTCATCTCTTCCGAGATGTCGGCGCGGCACATCTGCGCTTCGCTGCAGCCGTTGAGCGCCGCCAGGTTGAACCATTTGTGCGCCTCGACGAGGTCTACATCCGTGCCGTGCGTGCCGGTGGAGTAAGCGACGCCCAGTTCGTACAGCGCATCGGCATCGCCGGCGGCTGCATCCTGAAGGCGGCTTTGAATAAGAAAAGCGGCGGATTTGAAGCTGATACCCATGACGACATGCCCCTGTTCGTTTGCTGTCGAACACAGGATTGCGCCCCCGATCACCAACAAATGGTTAACGGGGCGATAGGGATATTCAGACGTCCGGGTCGACCGCCAGATTGTCGATCAGCCGGGTGCGGCCGAGCTTCGCCGCCGCCAGCAACCGGGCCGGCCGCTCCAGCGCATCCACCGGCGCCAGCGTCTCCGCATCGCGAAGCTCGACATAGTCGACGGGATCGAAGCCGGCTTTGGCAAGCTTGTCGCGTGCGCCGGCCAGCGCGGCCGCGACATCGCCGCCGCCCTGGATGATCCCCGCGGCCTCGCCGAGCGCCCGCGGCAGCGCCCGGGCCGCGTGCCGCTCCTCGTCGGTCAGATAGGTGTTGCGGGACGACAGGGCGACGCCGTCGGCATCGCGCTGGGTCGGCACGCCGGCGATCTCGGTCGGCAGGTCGAGATCCCGCGCCATGCGGCGGATCACCGCGAGCTGCTGGAAATCCTTTTCGCCGAACAGGGCCAGTTCCGGCTGCACCTGGTTGAACAGCTTGAGCACCACCGTCGCCACCCCGTCGAAATGGCCGGGCCGAGCCGCCCCGTCGAGCCCTTCACTCACCCCCGAGACGCTGACGCTGGTGGCGTGGCCCGGCGGGTACATGGTCTCGGCGTCAGGCGCCCACAGCAGCGCACAGCCCGCCTCTTCGAGCATCCGGATGTCGGATGCCTCGCGCCGCGGGTAGGTGGAAAGATCCTCCCCCGCGCCGAACTGCCTGGGGTTGACGAAGATCGAGGCGACGACATTGGCCGCCCGCCGGCGCCCCTCGGCGACCAGCGCAATGTGCCCGGCGTGGAGCGCGCCCATGGTCGGCACCAGCGCAACATCGCCCCCGCCGGCACGCAGCTCGGCCAGAGCCAGGCGCAAAGTCTCCAGATCACGGACCGTTTGCACCGCCCGGTGCCCTCCATTATCAAGCGTCGTACGAAGCCCGCCCCTTGCGGGGGCGCACGGCCAAGATCAAGGACGGACTTTCAGCACATGGCAGGCGCTGCCCCGCATTTCATCGTCTTCGCCAACGAAAAGGGCGGCACCGGCAAATCCACCACGGCCGTGCACACCGCCGTTGCGCTCGCCGCCGGCGGCCGCCGCGTCGCCGCGCTCGATCTCGACACGCGCCAGCGCACGCTCGGCCGCTATCTCGACAATCGCGGCGAATCCATCAAGCGTACCGGCGTCGCCCTGCCGATGCCGCGCTACGAGACGTTCGATCCCGACAAGCACCAGCTCGACGCGGTGATCGAGGACATCAGCCGGGATGTGGACGTGGTGGTGATCGATACCCCCGGCCGCGACGATCCCTATGCCCGCGCCTCCATGCTTCGTGCCGACACCCTGGTGACGCCGATCAACGACAGCTTCGTCGACCTGGACCTGATCGGCCAGGTCGATGCCGAGACCTACCGGGTGCGCCGCCCCAGCTTCTATGCCGAGCTGGTCTGGAACAGCCGCACCCAGCGCGCCAAGACCCACGGCGCCAGCGTCGACTGGGTGGTGCTCCGAAACCGCATGCAGCATATCGAGGCGCGCAACATGCGCCGGGTCGGCGAAGCGCTGACCGAGCTTTCCCGCCGGGTCGGCTTTCGTGTCATTCCCGGCCTTGGCGAGCGCGTCATCTACCGCGAACTCTTCCCCAAGGGCCTGACCCTGCTCGATCTCGCCCAGCTCGGCGAAGTCGGCATCGCCCACATCGCCGCGCGGCAGGAACTGCGCGAGATGATCGCCGCCTTCGGCTTGCCCGAGCCGGGCCAGGCCGCCGCGCCCCGTGCTGCCGCCGCGGCAAGCTGAAAGCGCGCTGGCGCCATGTTTGGCTTCATCATCCTGATCGCCGCCGGGGGCCTGCTGTGGGGCTGGACCACCGGGCGCCTCAAGAACTTCACCTATGAAGACGGCGTCGCCGCGGCCTTGTTCCTGCTCGGCCTTCGCCTCCTCACCACGGGCAAGCTGATCCCCGGCGCCGCCTTGATGGGCGGCGCGCTGCTGTGGGCCGCGCATCGCCGCCGCCAGGTGCAGAAGCCCAGGCCGATGCCGGTCGAAGACGCGCGCCGCCTGCTCGGCGTCTCCGAAGGCGCCAGCCTTGAGGAAATCCGCACCGCCCACCGCCGCCTGATCGGCCGCGTGCACCCCGATATCGGTGGTTCGGCCGAGCTTGCCGAACGCGTCAATGTCGCGCGCGACACGCTGGTCGCGGAAATGAACCGCCGGACGCCTCGCGCGTCTTGATCGCACATCCCCAAATCCGGAGTATCGAATGAGCCACCGTTTTCACCCCACGGCCCTGCGCGAATATGACATCCGGGGCATTTATGGGGAGACGCTGGATGACTCGGACGGCTACGGCGTCGGCCGCACCTTCGGAACGCTGGTGCGCCGCGCCGGCGGCAGCCGCGTCGCGGTCGGCCGCGACGGGCGGTTAAGCTCGCCCGCTCTGGAGGCGGAGCTGCTGCGCGGCCTCGCCGACAGCGGCATCGATGCGGTGCGGATCGGCATCGGGCCCACCCCGATGCTCTATTGGGCGGAAGCCGAGCTCGGCGTCGACGGCGGCATCCAGATCACCGGCAGCCACAATCCCGGCCATTATAACGGCTTCAAGATGGTGCTGCGGCACGCTGCCTTCTTCGGGTCGCAGATTCAGGAGCTCGGCCGCATGGCCGCCGCCGCGGACTGGGAGCAGGGCTCGGGCGGCGTTTCGGACGAAGAGGTGATCGACCGCTATGTCGATCGCCTGGTCCAGGATTTCGACGGCGCGGCCTACCGGATCGGCTGGGACGCGGGCAACGGCGCCGGCGGCGAGGTGATCGAACGGCTGGTGAAGAAGCTGCCCGGCGAGCACTTCACGCTTTTCACCGACATCGACGGCACGTTCCCCAACCACCATCCCGATCCCACCGTCGAGGCGAACCTCGAGGATCTGAAGCGCCTCGTCGCCGAAAAGGGCCTCGACTTCGGAGTCGCCTTCGACGGCGATGCCGACCGGATCGGTGCGATCGATGGCCGGGGCCGGGTGATCTGGGGCGACCAGCTCCTCGCCATCCTTGCCGAGCCGGTGCTGCAGGACCTGCCCGGATCGACCATCATCGGCGACGTCAAGGCCAGCCAGGCGCTCTACGACCGCATCGCCGAGCTTGGCGGCACGCCCTTGATGTGGAAGACCGGCCACAGCCTGATCAAGTCGAAGATGAAGGAAACCGGCGCGCCGCTGGCGGGCGAGATGAGCGGCCACATCTTCTTCGGCCACCAATATTACGGCTTCGACGACGGCATCTATTCGGCCGTCCGCCTGATCCGCGCCGTCACCCGGCTGGGCGGCTCCTTGACCGACATCCGCTCGGCCATGCCGGAGATGATCAACACGCCCGAATTGCGCTTCCAGGTCGACGAGGCTCGCAAGTTCGCGGTGGTCGACGAAATCCTCGCCCGCCTCGAATCCTCGGGCGCCAATGTCGACCGCACCGACGGCGCCCGCGTCAACACCGAGGACGGCTGGTGGCTGCTGCGCGCGTCGAACACGCAGGACGTGCTGGTCGCCCGCGCCGAGGCCAAGGACCAAGCCGGGCTCCAGCGCCTCGTCGCGCAGATCGACGAGCAGCTCGCCGCCTCCGGCCTCGAGCGTGGCCCGGCCGTCGCCCACTGATGCCCAAGCTCTACCCTGAGGCTTTGCTGTTCTGCATCCTGTGGGCGGCGCTTGCGATATTCGGGTGGTCGCGGATCGGCTGGCAGGCGGGGGCGGCGCTCACCCTCGGCCTGTTCGTGATCCTGATGCCGGCCAGCGCCCTCACGCTCTCGCGCACCGGCAATTTCTCGCTGGAACGCGGCGTGCGCTGGGGCATCCTTACGGTCGCCGCCCTGATCGTCTTCTCGCTCGCCGACCTCGCCTAGCCGCCGCTCAGCCGCCCGCGCGCAGGTCCGGCGGCGTCGCTTCGGATGCCAGCCGCGCCACCAAAGTATCGAGGTCCAGCACTTCCTGGCGCGCGTCGGTGCCGAGCGGGCGCAGAGCCACCGTGCCTTCCTCCGCCTCGCGCTTGCCGATGACGAGGAGGTTGGGGACCTTCTTCAAACTGTGCTCGCGCACCTTGTAGTTGATCTTCTCGTTGCGAAGATCGGTCTCGACGCGCAGCCCCGCCGCCCGCAGCTTCGCGGCGACCTGCTCGGCATAGCCGTCGGCCTCGGAGACGATCGTCGCCACCACCGCCTGCACCGGTGCGAGCCAGGCCGGAAAGCGGCCCGCGTGATGCTCGATCAGAATGCCGATGAACCGCTCGAACGTACCCAGGATCGCGCGGTGGAGCATCACCGGCCGGTGGCGCTGGCCGTCCTCGCCGACATAGCTTGCATCCAGCCGCTCCGGCAGCACCCGGTCCGACTGGATGGTGCCGACCTGCCACGTCCTCCCGATCGCATCGGTGAGGTGGAATTCGAGCTTCGGCGCGTAAAATGCGCCTTCGCCAGGCAGCTCCTCGTAGCGGGCCTTGATCGTGTCACTGAGCTTGGCGAGCGTCACCGCGCGGCGAAGCTCCTCCTCGGCCTTGTCCCACATCTCGTCCGAACCGAACCTCTTCTCCGGCCGCAGGGCGAGCTTCACCGCATAATCAGTGAAGCCCAAATCCTTGTAGACCGTGTCGAGCAGCTCGCAGAAACCCTGCACCTCCTCGATCAGCTGGTCTTCGCGGCAGAAGATGTGCGCGTCGTCCTGGGTGAACTGGCGCACGCGCAGAATGCCGTGCAGCGCCCCGTGCGGCTCGTTGCGGTGGCACACGCCCATTTCGGCCATGCGCATCGGCAGGTCGCGATAGCTCTTGATGCCCTGGCGGAAGATCAGGACATGGGCCGGGCAGTTCATCGGCTTGAGCGCCATCAGGTCGCCTTCGCCGGACAGCACCGGGCCTTCCTCCTCGATGTTGGGCACCTCGTCGGGCACCACGAACATGTTCTCGCGATATTTGCCCCAATGGCCGGACTGCTCCCACTGGCGCGCGTCCATCAGCTGCGGCGTCTTGACCTCGCGGTAGCCCGCGGCATCGAGGCGGCGGCGCATATAGGCCTCCAGCGCCCGCCAGACGATGAAGCCGTTGGCGTGCCAGAACACCGAGCCCTGCGCTTCGGACTGGAGGTGGAAGAGGTCCATGTCCTGGCCGATCCGGCGGTGGTCGCGCTTGGCCGCCTCCTCCAGTCGGGTGAGATGCTCGGCGAGCTGCTTCTTGTTGAGCCAGCCGGTGCCGTAGATGCGGCTCAGCATCGCATTCTTCTGGTCGCCGCGCCAATAAGCGCCGGACACCCGCGTCAGCTTGAAGGCCTGCGGATCGAGCTTGCCCGTGGACGCCAGGTGCGGCCCGCGGCACAGGTCCAGCCAGCCGCCCGAACGGTACATGGTGATGGTCTCGTCGCCGGGCAGCTCCATCACCCACTCGGCCTTGAACGTCTCGCCCTGCTCCAGGAAATGGTCCCGCACCTTGTCGCGGGTCCACACTTCCCGGATCAGCGGTTCGTCGCGGGCGATGACGCGGCGCATCTCCTCCTCGATCGCAGGCAGGTCCTCGTCGGTGAACGGCCCGCGCTCCGCGCTCGGCGCGAAATCGTAGTAGAAGCCGTCGTCGGTCGCAGGGCCGAACGTGATCTGGGTACCGGGGAAAAGGTTCTGCACCGCCTCGGCCAGCACGTGGGCGAAATCGTGCCGCACCAGCTCCAGCGCATCCGCCTCGTCGCGGGCGGTGACCAGCGCCAGCTCGGCATCGCCCTCCAGCGGCCGGGAAAGGTCGCGAAGCTCGCCATTGACCTTGGCGGCAAGGGCGGCCTTGGCGAGGCCCGGCCCGATGGCGGCGGCGATGTCGGCGGGCGTGGTGCCCTCCTCGACCTCGCGCACGGAGCCGTCGGGAAGCGTGATCCTGAAATGTTGAGTCATAGCGGCGAGCCTGTAGCGGCTGCGCGGCGCTTCCTCCACCCCTTGCGGCCGCGCGACGCGCGGCGCCCACGAAACAGCTTGCGCGCTTCGGGGCCGCGTTGCACCTTCCCCGCCGAGCAGGGGCACGATCATGAACGACATGCGCGAGATTGGCGCCGCGGCGGACATGCCGGCGAGCGCCTTCGGCTTTACCGGCACCTGGCGCGAATTCCTGCCCATCGCCGCCACCAATCTGCTGCTCACGTTGGTGACGCTCGGCATCTACCGCTTCTGGGCCAAGGCACGGGAGCGCCGCTACCTGTGGAGCCGCACCCGCTTCATCGACGACCATCTCGAATGGACCGGCACCGGCAAGGAGATGTTCGTGGGCTTCCTGCTGGTGATGCTCGGCCTGCTCCCCATCGTGCTGTTCTTCCAGTTCGGCCTTCAGGCGATGGTGGCGCGCGGCGAGGCGGGCGCGGCGATCCTGATCATGCTCGTCATCTACGGCGGCTTCTTCTACCTGCTCGGCGTCGGCCAGTTCCGGGCGCTTCGCTACCGGCTCAGCCGCAGCTGGTGGCACGGCATACGCGGCGGCGCCGAAGCGCGCGGCTGGGACTATGGCAGGCAGTTCGTCTGGAAGAATGCGGTCGCCTACATGATCCTGGGCTTCCTCGTCCCCTGGGCGCAGACCAGCCTGTGGAACGACCGCTGGAACCGGATGAGCTTCGGCCGGCACCGGGTGGAAGCCGCCGCCGACACCGACGGCCTGTTCGGGCGCTGGTTCCTTGTCTACCTCACGCCGTTCCTCGGCGCCCTCCTCGGCGTCATCGCCATGCTGGCGATCGGCATGTCGGGCGGCAGCCCGCTGCAGTCGACGATCGGCGCCGTGCTCAGCTTCGGCGCGATCTTCATCGCCTATCAGATCGCCAGCATCGCTTATAAGGCCGCTTTCTACCGCAAGGTCGTGGAGCATACCGGCTTCGGCGGCTTGAGCTTCGCTTTCACCGCCAGGTCCGCCGACTGGCTGAAGCTGCTCCTCGGCAACGTCGCGCTGGTCGTTTGCACCCTCGGCCTCGGCCTGGTCTTCGTCGGCTACCGCAATTGGAGCTTCTTCGTGCGGCACATGGAAGCCGCCGGCGAGATCGACCTCGACGCGTTGCTGCAGTCGCAAGCCTCCGCCACCGGCGACGCCGAGGGCCTCGCCGACGCCTTCGACATCGGCGCGATCTGAGGCGGCGGGAAATGGCGCAGGCATGGCTCTACGACGGCGAAAGCGCCGTGCGCCGCCCGGTCGGCGCCGAACAACAGGGCGATCGGCTCCTGATCCGCTTCGAGGATGGCGACACCCTCGCCCTCCCGCCGTCGCGCCTGGTGCACATCGAGAGCCGGCCCGACCTGGAAATCTACGGCCGCACCGACGCGCCTGGATGGCGATTGCGCCTGCCGGGCACGGCCGCGGCCGAGCTTGCGCCGGTGCTGCCGCGGCAGCGCCGCTACGGCGGCTTCATCGACCGCATCGGCCTCCTTCCGTCCGCCGCCTTGCTCGCCGCCGTCTCGGCCGCGATAATCTTCGGCGGCACCCGCCTGCCGCAATGGCTCGCGCCGCACATCCCCGCGCAGTGGGAAGAGGATTATGGCGACGCGCTGGTCGGCGATTTCGGCGGCAAATATTGCAACGGCGCCGGCGGACAGGCGGCTTTGAACCGGCTGGCCGCCAAGCTTTCCCCCGCCGCCGGCACACTCAACATCCGCGTCGTCGACATCAACTTCGCCAACGCCGCCGCCTTGCCGGGCGGCAACATCGTCATCTTTGAAGAGCTGCTTGCCGAATCGGAATGTCCGGACGAGGTTGCGGGCGTGCTCGCCCACGAAATCGCTCATGTCGAGCGCCGCCATGTCACCCAGGCGATGATCCGCGATCTCGGCCTCGGCCTCGTTGTCAGCGCCTTTGGCGGCACCACCGGCGGCAGCATCGACGGGCTGCTCTCCGCCGGCTATTCGCGCGGCTCCGAGCGTGAGGCCGACGACGACGCCATCGCCATGCTTCGCCGCGCCGGGATCAGCCCGCTTCCCACCGCCCAATTCTTCAACCGCATGGCCGAGCAGGAGGCGAAACTGGGCGGAATGGCCGAAGGC
The DNA here is from genome assembly GCA_035644835.1 of Allosphingosinicella sp. GTDB lineage: Bacteria > Pseudomonadota > Alphaproteobacteria > Sphingomonadales > Sphingomonadaceae > Allosphingosinicella. The sequence goes on from DASQNR010000016.1 coordinate 240,207, forward strand.
CTCTCTTATGTCTCCACCCACCCCCTCTCCGCCGAGCGCCGCCAGCGCTTCCGCGACAGCGCCGAGAAGGGCCGAAATTATCAAGCCGCTCTGAGCCGCGACGAATGGGAAGCCTTGTTCAACATCTGCTTCAACGATGCCGACCGCCGCCGCGCCAAGGGTGGCGAATGACCGACACCCTCACCTCCCGCGGCCTGCGCCTCGCCTGCCGCCGCCGCGCCGGGCGCGGGCCGACCATTCTGTTCCTCCCCGGCTACATGTCGGACATGGAAGGCGGCAAGGCGACCGCGCTGGATGCGTGGGCGGACGCTGAGGGGCGGGCGATGCTGCGCTTCGACTATGGCGGCTGCGGCGCCAGCCAGGGCGCCTTCGAAGCGCAAAGCCTCGCCGACTGGCGCGACGATGCCCTCTGCGCGATCGACAGCGTCGGAGGGCCGGTGCTTCTGGTCGGCTCGTCGATGGGCGGCTGGGTGATGCTGCTCGCCGCCCTCGCCCGGCCGGAGCGGATCGCCGGCCTGGTCGGCATCGCCGCCGCGCCCGATTTCACCTCCTGGGGCTTCACCGACGACCAGAAGCGCACCATCCGCGACGGAGGCCGGCTCGAGGAGTTCTCGCCTTATGGCGACACGCCCACCGTCACCACCCGCGCCTTCTGGGAAAGCGGCGAGACGCTGAAGCTGCTGGAGGGAGAGATCGCCATCGACTGCCCGATCCGCCTCCTCCACGGCCTGGAGGATGCCGATGTGCCGTGGCGGATCTCGCTGGCGGCGGCCGAGAAGCTTCGTTCACTCGATGTGCAGACGATCCTCGTCAAGGGTGGCGATCATCGCCTGTCGCGTGGCGAGGACATCGCCCTCCTGATCGCGACGGTGCGCCAGCTTCTGGAGCATCCGTGACCATTATCCTTCTCGCCCTCGCCGCCCTCCAGGGCACGCCCGTCGACGCTCCGTCCTGCGCGGCCATGGTCCGCGCCTCGCCCGAACAGGCGATCGCCGCCGCCGACGCCTGGCGCCTGAGGGGCGGAGGCCTCGAGGCGCGCAACTGCCTTGGCCTTGCTTATGCGGCGGCGGAGCGGTGGGCGCCGGCCGCCGCCGCCTTCGAGCAGGCGGCGCGCGAGGCGGAAGGCAGACGAGAGGGCCGCAGCGCCGATTTCTGGGCGCAGTCGGGCAATGCCTGGCTCGCCGCCGGCAATGCCGCCGCCGCGGTGAAGGCGTTCGACGCCGCCCTCGCCACCTCCGCGCTTCAGGCCGAGTTGCGCGGCGAAGTGCATCTCGACCGCGCCCGCGCTCAGGTCGCGCTCGGCGGTTCCGCCGCGGCGCGCGCCGATCTCGATCGGGGCCTGTCCCTTGTTCCCGCCGATCCGTTCGGCTGGTACCTGTCCGCCGCCCTCGCCCGCCGCGACAACGATCTCGCCCGGGCCCAGAAAGACATCGCCAAGGCGATCGAGCTCGCCCCGCACGAGCCGCGACTCCTGCTCGAAGGCGGCAATATCGCCGGCCTGTCGGGCGACCTCGCCGCCGCCCGCGCGCTCCACGCCCGCGCCGCCAAGGCCGATCCCGAGGGCGAAGCCGGCCGCGCCGCCGCCGCCGCCCTCCTCGCCAACACCGCGGCCGAGGCCGAAGCGCCGGCCGCCCCCGCCGCGCCCAAGCCGGCGCCTCAGTCCAGGTAGAAGTCGATCGTGGTCACCACCCGGACCTTCTGAAACGGCGAAGCGCCCGCCGAGGAGCCGCCCTCGCCGTCGACATCGCCGTCGCGCGCGCCGATCGAGAAATAGCCCTGGGTCGCGGACTTGATGCCGCCCACCCCGGTGCCGCTGTCCTTGGCGAACTGCTCGGCACTCTGCCGCGCGCTGTGCGTGCCTTCGGCGATCATCCGCGGCTTGATCGCGTTCAGCCGGGTGAAGCTGTAGACGATGCCGCTCCCTTCCTCGAGCGCGATGCCGGCGCGCACCAGTTCCGCCTGCCTGGCAAAGGCGGCGCGCGCCTTCATCACCTCCCCGGTGCGCAATTGCATGCGCTGGCGCACCGTCACGCTCTGCCGGCCGCGATTGGTGTCGTAATAGGAATTCACCCCGACGCCCGTGTCGCTCAGCTCCTCCGGCTTGAACCCGGCCCGCGCGAAGAAGTCCCGCACCGCCCGGCTCTTCTCGTCTACCGCGCTCTGCACCGGCCCGAGCTCGGGCCCTTCCTCCGAATAGGAGATCGTCCAGGTGGCAAGATCGGCGGTGACATCGCGCTCGGCCAGCCCCCGCACCGTCACCGAGCGCTCGGCCATCTTGGCCCGCCGCAAACCGTCGCCGAGCAGGTAGCCCGCAATCACCACGCCCAATGCAAGGATCAGCACCGCCGCCAGCAGAAGCTTGCCCTTGTCGCCCAATCGCTCGTTCATCGACTCACCCTCACCTTCAGGAGCCAAGCTCTACCACGACGAAGCGTGCAATTATAGCGGTGAAATGATTAGCGCGGCCCGATGACGGCGCGCTGGCCACCGCAGGGCGCACCATATGGCGTAGAGACCCGAGGAGCCCGAGCCACATGAAGTACCTTCACACCATGATCCGCGTCTCCGATCCGGATGCGACGATCCAATTCTTCGAGCTGCTCGGGCTCGAGGAGCTGCGGCGCATCGACAATGAGAAAGGCCGCTTCACTCTCATCTTCCTCGCCGCGCCGGGCGACGAGGACGCCCAGGTCGAGCTCACCCACAATTGGGACGAGCAAGGCTATGGCGAGGGCCGCAATTTCGGCCACCTCGCCTACCGCGTCGACGATATCTACGAGAGCTGCCGGCGCCTGATGGAGGGCGGCGTCACCATCAACCGCCCGCCGCGCGACGGCCACATGGCGTTCGTGCGCACCCCCGACAACATCTCGATCGAGCTGCTCCAGGCCGGCGACCGCCTGCCGCCGCAGGAGCCCTGGGCCTCGATGGAGAATAGCGGCACATGGTAGACATCGTCCGCATCCCGGCGCTCAGCGACAATTATATCTGGCTGGCCCACGACGCGGCCTCCGGCGAGACGGTCGTGATCGATCCGGCCGAGGCCGATCCGGTGCTGGTCGCCGCCGCCGCGCGGGGCTGGACGATCACCCAGATCTGGAACACCCACTGGCACCCCGACCACACGGCCGGGAATGCGGCGGTCAAGGCGGCGACCGGCGCCCGCGTCACCGGCCCGGCCGCCGAAGCCAACCGCATCCCGACGCTCGACGTGCATGTGGCGGAGGGCGACACCGTCCGCCTGGGCGACATCGAAGCGACGGTGCTGGAAGTCCCCGCCCACACCGCCGGCCACATCGCCTACCACCTCCCGTCCGAGCAGCTCGCCTTCGTCGGCGACACCTTGTTCGCGATGGGCTGCGGCCGCCTGTTCGAAGGCACTGCCGAGCAGATGCACGCCAATCTGCAGCGCTTCGCCGCGCTCCCCGGCGAGACGCGGATCTACTGCGCCCACGAATATACCCTCTCGAACGGCCGCTTCGCCCTGGCCGCCGATCCGGACAACCAGGCGATCCGCACGCGAATGGCGCAAGTGGAAGCGGCGCGCGCCGCCGGCGAGGCCACCGTCCCGACCACCATTGCCCTCGAACTTGCCACGAATCCATTCATCCGCGCTTCATCGGCGGCGGAGCTTGCTGGGCTTAGACGGGCAAAAGACGATTTCCGCGGCTGACACGCAGCTTCCGCCGGCCTTCGCGCGTTTTCCCGAAAGCCCTGGAGGATTTATGAAGCAGATCATCGTTCTGGCAGCCTTGCTTTCGGCCGCGGGCTGCGCCGCTTCGGCGGATAACGAGGCCCGGCTGCGCGCCGACAGCGATGCCAGGCTCGCCACCGAATTGCGCAACTACAGCCAGGCCGGCGCACCAGTCAGCTGCGTCAGCCTGCGCAACCTCGGCGGCAACCGCTCGGCCGGCGAAGGCGCCATCATCTTCGGCGGCAACGGCTCGCGCGTGTACGTCAATCGTCCGCCGGCGGGTTGCCCGGCGCTGGACAGCGGCCGCGCGCTGCAGGTTCGCACCAGCGCCAGCCAGCTTTGCCGCGGGGAGATCGTCACCGTCTTCGATCCGGTCAGCGGCAACCAGTCCGGCAGCTGCGGCCTCGGCGACTTCACCCCCTACGAGCGCCGCCGCGCCGAAGGCTGATCGGGTTTCTCGGCATGCTCCGTCATTCCCGCGACCTTCCCGTCATTCCCGCGAAAGCGGGAATCCCGCTTTTTCTTCTGTTTCCTTGGATAGCCGGGGGAAAACAGAAGAAGCGGGACCCCCGCTTTCGCGGGGGTGACGAATACGGGACCGGCGGCACCCCTACTTCTTGTAGAGTGCGTCGAGCCGCTCGCCGTAAGCGGCGCGGATCACGTGCCGGCGGATCTTGATCGATGGCGTCAGCTGCTCGTTGTCGGTGGTGAAGGGCTCATCGGCCAGCACGAAGCGGCGCACCTTCTCGATCACCGAGACGTTCTTGTTGACCCGGTCCACCGCCGCCGACAGCGCCCGGTGGTAATCGGGGTCGCCGTGCAGCGCCGCCGGGTCGCGCGGCTTGTTGTTGGCCTCGGCCCATTCGGCAGTCCATTCGGGATCGGCGACGATCACCGCCACCAGGTGCGGCCGCCGGTCGCCCGCCACCATCGCCTGGAAGATTTCGGGCTCCAGCGTCAGCATGCCCTCCACTTTCTGGGGCGCGACATTGTCGCCCTTGTCGTTGACGATGATGTCCTTCTTGCGATCGGTGATCACCAGCCGCCCGGCTTCGTCGAGATGGCCGATATCGCCGGTGTGGAGCCACCCGTCCTGCAGCGCCTTTTGGGTCTGCGCCGGATTGCGCCAATAACCCTTCATGACGAGCTCGCCGCGCACCAGGATCTCGCCGTCCTCGCCGATCCGCACCTCGGTGTTGAGCAAGGGCGGACCCACCGTATCCATCTTGATCCCGGCCCGGGGACGGTTGCAGCTGATCACCGGCGCCGCCTCGGTCTGGCCGTAGCCCTGCAGCACGACCAGCCCCAGGGAGTGGAAGAAGATGCCGACCTCCGGGTTCAAGGGCGCCCCGCCCGACACCATCGCCTTGATCCGTCCGCCGAACTTGGCCGAAATCTTGGGGCGGAACAGGCGGTCGAGGATCAGGTCCATCGGCCGGTCCCACAGGCTCTTCTTGCCATGATAGTCGCGCGCGCCGATCTCCAGCGCCCGCTTCAGCAGGTAATTGGGAAGCTTCCCCTGCTTGTCGATGCCCTTGAGGATGCGCTGGCGCAGCACGTCGAACAGGCGCGGCACCACCACCATCAAGGTCGGCCGCACCTCTTCGATGTTGGAGGCGAGCTTTTCCAGCCCTTCCGAATAATAGATCTGGCCGCCAAGCCCGATCGGGAAATATTGCCCGCCGCTATGCTCGTAGGCGTGGCTGGCGGGCAGGAACGACAGGAAAACCTCCTCGCCAATCCCGAAATCGGCGGAGATCACATCCAGGCAGCCTTCGACATTGTGGAGGATGGCGCCGTGATGCTGCATCACTCCGCGCGGCGCGCCGCCGGTGCCCGACGTGTAGATCAGGCAGGCGAGATCGCCGCGCTGCATCGCCGCCGCTTTTTCCGCCCAATGCTCCGGGTCGGGGGTTTGCCCGTCGATCAGCCCCTGCCAGGAATGGAAGGTGACGTTAGAGGTCTGCCCGCCCGGCAGCGGCTCGACGCCGATGACATGCTCGCACGTGTTGGAGCGCATCGCCGCCGGCAGCAGCGGCCGCGCCAGCTTCTCGGTGGAGACGATCACCGCGCGGGCGCCGCTGTCGTCCATGATATGCTGGTGATCGCGCTGGGTGTTGGTGGTGTAGGCCGGCACCGTCACGCAGCCGGCCGCCATGATGGCAAGGTCCGACAGGCACCATTCGGGCCGGTTCTCGGACACCAGCATCACCCTGTCGCCCGGCGCCAGGCCGATGCCGCGCAGCGCCGCGGCAAGCGCCGCCACCCGCTCCGCCGCCTGGCGCCAGCTGATCGGCTGCCAGGCGCCGTCCCTTTTCGCCCACAAGAATGGGGCGTCCCCGCGGTCGATCGCGCGGGAAAAGAACATGGTGACCAGATTGGGGTACGTCTCGAACTGCGGCATTTTCCCTCCCCGGGATGCTCTTATTGGCTGACCGCGGCGCCTTCGCTGCGCGGGTCCGCGGCGCCCGCCCACCGGCCGCCCACCCGCTCGATCGCATTGGCTTTGAAGGTCGGTTCGGTGAGAACCACATTGTGCCCCATCGCACGCAGCCGCGGCGCCATCGCTTCGAGCGCGCTGCCCCGCTCGATCCGCACGCTGTCGCCGACGCCCATGATCACCGGCAAGGCGATCGCGTCCTGGGCGCTCATGTTCCAATCCAGCACCGCGATCAGCGTCTTGGCGACCTGGGCGATGATCGTCGGCCCGCCCGCCGCGCCGACCGCGATCCGCACTTCGCCGTCCGGCCCGTAGACGATGGTCGGCGCCATCGAGCTGCGCGGCCGCTTGCCGGGCTCCACCTGGTTGGCGACGGTGAGGCCGTTGACCACCGGCGCCAGGCTGAAATCGGTCAGCTCGTTGTTGAGGAAATAGCCGTTGACGGTGAGGCCCGATCCGAACGGACCCTCGATCGTCGAGGTCAGCGACGCGACATTGCCCGCCTTGTCCACCGCCACCAGATGCGATGTCGACGGCACTTCGCGATCGACGCCCGGCGCGATCAGCATCGCCCCCGGCGGCGTCCCCGCGGCCACTTTGGGTATCGCCCGCCCCGTCCGGATCAGCTCGGACCGCTGGCGCAGGTAACCGGCGTCGAACAGCCCTGCGACCGGCACCGTCACATGGTCGGGATCGGCGATGTAAAGTTCGCGGTCGGCATAGGCCAGGCGCATCGACTCAGCCATCAGGTGCCATGCGGCAGGATCGTCCCGGCCCATCCGGCCCATGTCGAACCGCTCGAGCTGCTTCAGAATCGCATAAACGGTGGTGCCGCCCGACGAAGGGGGACCCATGCCGCAGATCCGGTACTGGCGGTAGGCGCCGCACACCGGCGCCCGCTCCTTGGCGTCATAGCTGGCAAGGTCGCCCTTGGTCATCCGCGACGGATTGCGCGCCGCGCCGTTGACGGTGCGCACCAGCGCATCGGCATTCGGACCCGTATAGAACCACTCGGGCCCCCGCGCCGCCACCTGCTCCAGGAAGGCGGCAAGCTCGGGATTCTTCACCAATGTTCCCACCGGCTTGGGCGCCCCGTCGGCGCCGTAATAAGTTGCGCGGCCCCATGGCGTGGAGGCGGCAAGGTCCTTCACGCTGGTCAGCGAGCGATGGAAACGCGGCGTCACCGCAAAGCCGTCGCGCGCGAGCCGGATGGCGGGATCGAACAATCGCTTCCACGGCAGCTTGCCGTGCCGCCCGTGGGCCATCGCCATCATCCGGATATTGCCGGGCACGCCGACGCTGCGCCCGCCGGGCACCGCCTCGCGGCCGCCCATCGGCTTGTTGTCCGGCCCGAAGAACCAGTCCGGCCCCGCCGCCATCGGCGCCTGCTCGCGCCCATCGAAGCTCGAAGTGCGGCCCGAGCCTTCGTCATGATAGACCAGGAACCCGCCGCCGCCGATGCCCGACGATTGCGGCTCCACCACCGTCAGCGCCACCAGGGTGGCCAGCGCCGCATCCGCCGCCGATCCGCCGGCATCGAGTATCTCGCGCCCGGCCTGCGCCGCGCGCGGATCGGCGGCGGAGACCATGCCCGGCCCGGCGGACGCGGACGCCGCGGCGGGAGCCCGGGCGTCGGGCGCCGCGGCGCAGGAGGCGAGGAACAGGGCGGCGGGAAGGAGGAGGTGCTTGAGCATCGGCGCGACACTAGCCCTCTCACCGCCCGCGGCAAGGCTTTAGGACGATTCCCTGAACCGTCACCGCTCCTTATCGCGCGGCCAGCCCCACCGCGTCGCCGACGTTGGAAATCCCGTCCCGCTCCAGCAGCGCCTTGAGCTCGGCCGCGATCCGCCGCGCCAGTCCCGGGCCCTGGTACACCAGCGCCGAGTAAAGCTGGACCAGCGAGGCGCCGGCGAGGATGCGCTGGAAGGCGTCGGCGCCGCTGCCGATCCCGCCCGCGGCGATCAGCGGCATCTGCCCGCCGGTGGCGGTTCGAAAGTCGCGCAGCCGCTCCAGCGCCAGGCTCTTGAGCGGCGCCCCCGAAAGCCCGCCGGACTCGCCCCGGTGGCGCGAGCGCAAGGCCGGTCGGGAAACCGTGGTGTTGGACACGATCAGCGCGTCCAGCCGGCCCATCGCCACGGCGGCGATGTCGTCGATGTCGGCGCCTTCCAGGTCCGGCGCGACCTTGAGGAAGATCGGACAAGCGGAAGGCCCGGGGCCTTCTGCGTCCGATCTCGGCGCCGCCTCGGCGCCGCGCGCGTCCGTCACCGCCGCCACCAGCGCCTCCAGCGCCCCCTTGTCCTGCAACGCCCGCAGCCCCGGCGTGTTGGGCGAGGAAATGTTGACCGTGATGTAATCGGCCCGCGGCGCCATCTCCCGCACCGCCAGCGCATAATCGGCCACCCGGTCGGCGCTGTCCTTGTTCGCCCCGACATTGACCCCGACCATGCCGCCGCCCCGCCGCCGCCGCGCCAGCCGCGCCTTGGCAGCCTCGATCCCTCCGTTGTTAAAGCCCAGCCGGTTGATCACCGCTTGATCCTCCACCAGCCGGAACAGCCGCGGCCTGGGATTGCCCTTCTGCGGCAGCGGCGTCAGCGTACCCACCTCGACGAAGCCGAAGCCGAAGCCCAGCATCTGCCCGTGCACCTCGGCGTCCTTGTCGAACCCCGCCGCCAGCCCCACCGGATTAGGAAAATCGAGCCCCGCCACCCGCGCGCTCAGCACCGGGTCCGCCCCCGCCGAAGCGCCCGCCGGCAGCGCCTTCAGCGCGCGTATCGTCAGCCGGTGCGCCCGCTCCGCATCCAGTGCGAAGGCGAGCGGCCGCAAAAGTGGGTAGAGCGCCATGCGTTCGCGGCTATGGCACCGCCCCTCCCGCTGGTCAAAACCGCGTCCACCGCCTTACAAGGGCCGCGCCCGCTTTTCCGCCCGAGGAACATCCATGACCCGCCTGATCCTGCTCGCCTCCGTCTCCCTGCTCGCCGCCTGCGCCACCGCGCCAGAGGCCGCGCCGCCGTCCGCCCGCACCGCCGCCGTTGCGCCCGCCCCCGCCGCCGCCAATGCCGAGCTCGCCGCCTTCTTCGCCGACTATGACAAGGCCGAGCTTGCCTTGTCCCCGCTCAGCAAGGCCTATCGCGGCATTCGCGACGCCGATTACGGCAAGTGGGACGATTATACCGACGCCGCCGCCGAGGAGAGCCGCCAGCTCGACCTGCGCACCTTGGCTGAAATGCGCCGCCGCTTCCCCCGCGAAACGCTCTCGCCCGAGGACCGCCTCAGCTACGACATCTTCGTCAACCGCGGCGAGCGCGGCGAGCTCATCTACCCCTTCCGCAAGCAGGATTTCGTGTTCGACCAGATGAACGGCGCCCAGAGCCAGGGCCCCGCCTTCCTGATCAACATCCACCGCGTCGATACCCTCGCCGACGCCGAATCCTATCTCTCGCGCCTTCAGACCCTCGACACCTATCTCGACCAGGCCGTCGCCGAAGCCCGCGCCCGCCAGAAGCTGGGCATCCTGCCGCCGAAATGGGTCTTCCCCTATGTCATCGACGACGCCCGCAACATCACTTCCGGCGCGCCCTTTGGCGCCGGCGCCGACAGCGCCCTGTTCGCCGACTACAAGGCCAAGGTCGCCAAGCTCGACATCCCTGCCGCGGAAAAGACCCGCCTGATCGACGCCGGCCGCAAGGCGCTGGTCGAGGAGGTCAAGCCGGCTTACGCCCGCGTCATCGCGCTCATGGGGGAGCAGCAGAAGCTCGCCGGCGGCGACGACGGCATCTGGCGCTTCCCGAACGGCGCCCAGCAATATTCCGCCCTTCTGCGCTACTACACCACCACCGGCATGGATGCCGACCAGGTCCATAGCCTCGGCCTCGCCCAGGTCGCCCGGATCCATGACGAGATGCGCGGCATCATGCGCCAGGTAAGCTTCACCGGCACCCTGCAGCAATTCTTCGAGAAGATGCGCACCGACAAGCAATTCTACTTCCCGAATACCGACGCCGGCCGGGCGAGCTACCTCGCCGAAACCGAAAAATATAATAAGGAGATGGAGGCGCTGCTGCCGCAATATTTCGGCACCACCCCCAAATCGCCTCTGGTGGTGAAGCGCGTCGAAGCCTTTCGCGAAAAATCCGCCGGCAAGGCCTTCTACCAGTCGCCCGCCCCCGACGGCTCCCGCCCCGGCACCTATTATGTCAACCTCTACGACATGGCCAACATGCCCGCCACCGAGGTCGAGGCCTTGTTCTACCACGAGGGCATTCCCGGCCATCACCTCCAGCGCGCGGTCCAGACCGAACTAGGTGGCAAGGTCCCGCCGTTCCGCCAGTTCGGCGGCTTTACCGCTTATTCCGAAGGCTGGGGCCTCTATTCGGAGCGCCTGGGCAAGGACATGGGCCAGTATAAGGATCCGTATCGCGACTTCGGCCGCCTCCAGCTCGAGCTCCACCGCGCCATCCGCCTGGTGGTCGACACCGGCCTCCACCACAAACGCTGGACCCGCGCCCAGGCCATCAAATATGTCGAAGACAATAGCGCCGACGCCAAGGGCGGCATCGTCAAGGCGATCGAGCGCTACATCGTCTACCCCGGCCAGGCCACCGCCTACATGGTCGGCAAGCTGAAGATCGAGGAACTGCGCGAACGCGCCCGCACGCAGCTCGGCCCCCGCTTCGACATCAAGGGCTTCCACGACGCCGTGCTCCTCTCCGGCCCGGTCCCGCTCGACATCCTCGAGCGCCAGGTCGACGACTGGATCGCCCGCCAGCGCGGCTGAGGACAGGAGCAGGCATACCCGTCTGCCCTCTCGTCGCCCCGGACCTGATCCGGGGTCCAGCTCTCCACCGGCAGGGCGCCCATCCAGCTGGACCCCCAAACAAGTTCAGGGTGACGCGTGTACGGCCACCCAGCCAGATCGGAGATGCCGCGTCACGTGCCCCAATCCGTCACCCCGGACTTGATCCGGGGTCCAGCTCTCCACCGCCGAGGCGCCCATCCAGCTGGACCCTGAACCAGGTTCAGGGTGACGCGTGTACGGCCACCCAGCCAGATCGGAGATGCCGCGTCGCGTGCCCCAATTCGTCACCCCGGACTTGATCCAGGGTCCAGCCCTCCACCGGCAGGACGCCCATCCAGCTGGACCCTGAACCGAGTTCAGGGTGGCGGGCTGCCGTCGAGAGGATCACCGACCCGTGCTGAAATCTCCTTGATTCACGCGCGCCTCCTTGCCACATGACCAATCCGAACGAATTGGTCCTATTTGAAATGCGCCTCAGCTCCCTTGCCGATTATGCCGTCGTGATGATGGCCGCCGCCGCCCGCCACCCGGTGGGCGCACGGCTCTCGGCGAGTCTGCTTGCGGGCGAAACCGGCGTGCCGCTGCCCACCGCGCAAAAGCTTATGGGCCGCCTCGCCGCTTCGGGTCTGCTCAATTCGGCGCGGGGCTCGGGCGGCGGCTTCTGCCTGTCGCGCGCTTCGGCCGGCATCAGCCTCGCCGACATCGTCGAGGCGGTGGAAGGGCCCATCGCCATGACGACCTGCGCCGACGATAGCCGGGACGATTGCGCGCTGGAAGGCAATTGCCAGGTCAAGCCGCACCTTCTCGCGGTCAACGGCGCCGTCCGCGGCGCGCTTCAGAATGTTTCACTGGCCGTTCTGGCCCAAGGTGGTGTGAAGTGATGGATAGCAACGAACCGCTGGTTCGCAACCAGGACGCCCAGGACGCCGTCGACCGCGCCTCCACATACGAATGGGGCTTCTCCTCCGACATCGAGCAGGACTTCGCGCCCAAGGGCCTCAACGAAGACACGGTGCGCTTCATCTCGGCCAAGAAGAACGAGCCGGAATGGATGCTCGAATGGCGCCTCAAGGCGTGGCACGCCTGGCAGGAGATGGAGGAAGTGAGCTGGGCCAAGCTCCACATTCCGCCGATCGATTTCCAGGACGCTTATTATTACGCCGAGCCCAAGGAAAAGCCAAAGCTCGGCAGCCTCGACGAGGTCGATCCTGAAATCCTGCGCGTCTACGCCAAGCTCGGCATTCCGATCGAGGAGCAAAAGGTCCTCGCCGGCGTCGAGGGCGCGCGCAAGGTCGCGGTCGACGCGGTGTTCGACAGCGTCTCCGTCGCCACCACCTTCCGGGCCGAGCTGGAGCGCGCCGGTGTCATCTTCCGGTCGATCTCGGAAGCGATCCGCGAATTCCCGGACCTGGTTCGGAAATACCTCGGGAGCGTCGTCCCCCAGCGCGACAATTACTTCGCCTGCCTCAACGCCGCGGTCTTCTCCGACGGCACCTTCGTCTACATTCCGGAGGGCGTGCGCTGCCCGATGGAGCTTTCCACCTATTTCCGCATCAACGCCGCCAACACCGGCCAGTTCGAGCGCACGCTGATCGTCGCCGACAAGGGCAGTTACGTCTCCTACCTGGAAGGCTGCACCGCGCCGATGCGCGACGAAAACCAGCTCCACGCCGCCGTGGTCGAGCTCGTCGCGATGGAAGACGCCGAGATCAAATATTCGACTGTCCAGAACTGGTATCCGGGCGACGCCAACGGCCTTGGCGGCATCTACAATTTCGTCACCAAGCGCGCGATCTGCGCCGGCGCCCGCTCCAAGGTCAGCTGGACCCAGGTCGAGACCGGCTCCGCCATCACCTGGAAATATCCCTCCTGCATCCTCAAGGGCGAAGACAGCGTCGGTGAATTCTATTCGGTGGCGCTTACCAACAACCGCCAGCAGGCCGATACCGGCACCAAGATGATCCACATCGGCAAGGGCAGCCGCTCGACCATCGTCTCCAAGGGCATCAGCGCCGGCCGCTCGGACAACACCTATCGCGGCCTGGTGAAGGTGCTTGCCGGCGCGGACGGCGTGCGCAACTTCACCCAGTGCGACAGCCTCCTGCTCGGCGACCAGTGCGGCGCCCACACCGTCCCCTATATCGAGGTCAAGAACCCCACCGCCCAGATTGAGCACGAGGCGACCACGTCGAAGATCAGCGAAGACCAGCTCTTCTACGCGATGAGCCGCGGCCTCAACCAGGAGGACGCGATCGCGCTGATCGTCAACGGCTTCGCCAAGGAAGTGCTGCAGCAGCTCCCCATGGAGTTCGCCGTGGAAGCGCAGAAGCTGCTGGGGATTTCTTTGGAAGGGTCGGTGGGATGAGCACAGCCCCCACCCCAACCCCTCCCCTGAAGGGGAGGGGCTTAGATAAAGGATCGCGGCGTGAAGCCCCTCCCCTTCAGGGGAGGGGTTTGGGGTGGGGCTTGTCCGTGAACCAGCTTCAGGAACTCCACCGCCGCGCCATCGAGATGCGCCGCAACCCGACCGAGCCCGAAAAGCGCCTGTGGCGAAACCTTTCCAACGGCCAGCTAGACGGCCACAAATTCCGTCGCCAGGCGGTGATCGGCTGCTACATCGCCGACTTCCTGTGCCCGCAAAAGGCCCTGATCGTCGAGGTCGACGGCGACACGCACGACGAAGCAAAGGACCGGCTGCGGGACGACATCCTGAGCGCGCGCGGCTACCGCGTGGTGCGGGTCACCAACGACGATGTGATGACCAATATTGATGGCGTGCTCCAGCACATCCTCATTTCAGTGTCTCAGACACCACCGAGATGGAACAACCCCCACCCCAACCCCTCCCCTGAAGGGGAGGGGCTTCCTGACGCGCTCCACTTAAGCCCCTCCCCTTCAGGAGAGGGCGATCCCTCCTTAAGCCCCTCCCCTTTAAGGGAGGGGTTTGGGGTGGGGAATGTCATTCCGCATCAGCCGCAAGCGAACTGAAAACAATGCTCCAGATCACCAACCTCCACGCCACCATCGCCGACAAGCCGATTCTCAAGGGCCTGTCGCTGTCGGTGAACGCGGGCGAAATCCATGCCATCATGGGGCCCAACGGCGCCGGCAAGTCGACGCTCGGCTATGTGCTGGGCGGGCGCGAGGGCTATGAGGTGACGGAGGGCTCCGTCACTTTCGACGGCAAGGACCTGCTCGACATGGCCGCCGACGAACGCGCCGCCGCCGGCCTGTTCCTCGGCTTCCAATATCCGGTTGAAATCCCCGGCGTCTCCAACGTCCAGTTCCTGCGCACCGCCTTGAACGCGCAGCGCCGCGCGCGCGGCGAGGCGGAGATGTCGGCGGGCGATTTCCTGCGCCTGGCACGCACCCAGGGCGATGCGCTCGGCGTCTCGATGGACATGCTCAAGCGCAATGTGAATGTCGGCTTTTCGGGCGGCGAGAAGAAGCGCAACGAGATGGTGCAGATGGGCATCATCAACCCCAGGCTGGCGGTGCTCGACGAAACCGATTCCGGCCTCGACATCGACGCGCTGCGCGTGGTCGCCGACGGGATCAACCGGATCATGCGCGCGCCCGACAAGGCGGTGGTGCTGATCACCCATTATCAGCGCCTGCTCGACCTGGTGGAGCCGGATTTCGTCCACGTCCTGGCGGACGGCCGCATCGTCCGCTCCGGCGGCGCCGAGCTTGCCCACGAACTCGAACGCGACGGCTATGCGAGCATCGCGGCGTGAAGAATCCACTTTCCTATTCGCGGTGGTTCGTGGTTTGTTCCGGCGATGCGCGAGTCGTTCACCCCCGCCGCCGATCGGACCCTCCCCGGCACCGGCCCGGAGTGTCCGGCCAGAAAATGCGCGACACCGTGAACTTCGTGAACTTCACGTCCGCGGTACAGCGGAGCAGCGCCCGCGCCGAAGGCGCCGCTTCCCTTCTCCGCGTCTCCGCGCCTCCGCGTGAGGAAATGCAGGGTTGCACGCGGAGGCGCGGAGACGCGGAGGGAGGCTGCGGCCTGTGACCCAGACACTCACCCTCCCCTCCAACCGCACCGAAGGCTGGCGCTGGAGCGACTTGTCGGCGCTGCCCGACATCGCCGCGCGCCAGCCCAGCGGCACCGTGCCCGACGCGCTGCCGTGGCTCGACTGCGCGATCGAAGGCCCGCGCCTGCTGTTCGTCGACGGACAGCTCGTCGCCGGCCAAAGCAATCCCGGCACCGTCGAACTCGGCGCGGTTGAAGCCGATCCCGCCGATCACGGCCTCTCCCGCCAGATCGGCCGCGAAGGCTGGACGCTGCGCCTCGCCGCCGGCCACGCAGCCCTCGGCCTCGTCCAGATCATCCACGCCTCCACCGGCGCCGCCGACCACCTGCCCGCCCAGATCCTCCTCGACGAGGATGCGCAGGCCTCCGTGGTCGAGACCTTCATCGGCCACGGCTGGACCAACCGCCTCACCCGGATCGACCTGTCCACGGGCGCCCGGCTGATGATCGCCCGCCGCATCCTCTCCGACGCCGGCTATGTCAGCCTGCACGACCGCGTCTCGGTGGGCGAAGGCGCCAGCTTCACGCTCACCACGCTCGCCGCCGGCGGCGCCGACACCCGCCTCGACGGCCATGTCCGCCTCGCCGGCGACTCGGCCTATGCCGAGGCCGGCGGCACGCTCCTCGCCCGCGGCAAGCAGCGCCACGATGCCAACCTCGTGCTGCGCCACGAGCAGCCCAACGGCCAGAGCCGCCAGGTCTGGCGCTCGGTCGCCGATGATCGCGCCACCTGCTCGGTCGCCGCCCGGGTGGAAGTTGCCCGCGGCGCCCAGAAGACCGACGGCGAGCAGTCCCTGAAGGGCCTGCTCCTCGCCCGCACCGCCACGATCAACGCCAAGCCGGAGCTCGAGATCTTCGCCGACGATGTGAAATGCGCCCACGGCGCCACCGTCGGCGAACTCAATCGCGACGCCCTGTTCTACCTCGCCAGCCGCGGCGTGCCCCGCGCCGAGGCGCAAGCGCTGCTGACCGGCGCCTTCGTGGCGGATGCGCTCGAGCGGATCGGCGAGGAAGTGGCCCGCGACGCGTTCAAGGCGGATGCCGAAGCTTGGCTCAAGGGAGGCGGAAATGGATAAGGCCGCTCACAAGCCCCTCCCCTTCAGGGGAGGGGTTGGGGTGGGGGATGTTCCCATCGCCGCGGCATCGGACATGCCCCGCCCCCCAACCCCCTCCCCTAAAGGGGAGGGGGAGAGTACCCGCCCCCTCGACCACGTCTCCGATTTCCCGGCCATCCCCGAAGGCTGGTCCTATCTCGACACCGCGGCCACCGCGCAAAAGCCGCAGCCGGTGATCGCCGCCATCGCGCGCGGCTATTCCGAAACCTACGCCACCGTGCACCGCGGCGTGTACCGGCGCTCCTCCGAGATGACCCTCGCCTTCGAGGCCGCGCGCCGCCGCGTCGCCGGCTTCATCGGCGCGCCGTCGCCCAACGAAGTGATCTTCCTGCGCGGCGCCACCGAAGCGATCAACCTCGTCGCGCAAAGCTGGGGCGGCGCCAACCTGCGCCCCGGCGACCGCATCATGCTCTCGATGCTGGAGCACCACAGCAACATCGTCCCCTGGCAGATGGCCGCCGAGCGCGCCGGCGCCCACATCGACGTCGCCCCGCTCGCGGAGGACGGCCGCATCGACCTCGACGCCATGGCCGCGATGCTCACGCCCAGGCACCGCATCGTCGCCCTCGCCCACGTCTCCAACGTCCTCGGCTCCGTCCTGGACGCTCGCCGCGCCGCCGACCTTGCCCACAGCGTCGGCGCCCTCCTGCTCCTCGACGGCTGCCAGGCGGTGCCCCGCATGCCGGTCGATGTCGCGGCGCTCGGCTGCGACTTCTACACCTTCTCCGGCCACAAGCTCTACGGCCCGACCGGCATCGGCGTCCTTTGGGGCCGCATCGAAACGCTCTCCGCAATGCCCCCCTGGCAGGGCGGGGGCGCGATGATCGACAAGGTCAGCTTCGAAGGCACCACCTTCGCGCCGCCCCCCGCCCGCTTCGAGGCCGGCACCCCCCACATCGTCGGCGTCCTCGGCCTCGAAGCCGCCATCGCTTATGTCGAGCTGATCGGCCTCGACGCCATCGCCGCCCACGAAGCGGCGCTCGTCCGCGAAACCCGCGGCGCCCTCTCCACCTTGAACAGCATCCGCCTGTTCGGCCCGGAAGACAGCGCCGGCATCGTCAGCTTCGCGCTGGAGGGGGTGCATCCTCACGACATCGGCACCATATTGGACGAGAGCAAGGTCGCGATCCGCGCCGGCCACCATTGCGCCCAGCCGCTGATGCGCCATCTGGGCGTGGACGCGACCGCGCGGGCAAGCTTCGGCGTCTATAACGGCCGCCGCGACATCGACGCGCTGGTGCGCGGCATCGAACGAGTAACGAGGATCTTCGGGTGAACGAGGAAAGACGGATCGGGATCGAGGAAGTCAGCGAGGCACCCTCGCCGCCCAAGGCGCGCGTGTCGGACGCCGTCGAAAGCTTCGAACGCAAGCGTGACTATCTCGAAGGTTTCCTGTCAAAGCCCCCCGCCCCCGCCGAACCGCCGCCCGAAATGTCCGGCGGCGAGCTTTACGAGGCGGTGATCGAGGCGCTGAAGGAAATCTACGACCCTGAAATCCCGGTCAACATCTACGATCTCGGCCTGATCTACGATGTCGAGATCACGCCCGAGCATCACGCCATGGTCAAGATGACGCTGACCACGCCCAACTGCCCGGTCGCCGAATCGATGCCGGGCGAAGTCGAGCTGCGCGTCGGCTCGGTCCCCGGCGTCGGCCACGCCGAAGTCGAACTGGTCTGGGACCCGCCCTGGGACCCGCAGCGGATGACCGACGAAGCCAAGCTCGAACTGGGCATGCTATGAAACCAAAGCCCCTCCCCTTTAGGGGAGGGGTGGGGGTGGGGGATGTGGGGCGAACACCGGCGTAAGTGGACGCTAACAAGCCCCACCCCAAACCCCTCCCCTAAAGGGGAGGGGCTTAAAGGAAGAAACAGATGATTGACGCCGCTGCCGCCACCAAAATCCGCCCGCGCCCCGCAGCGCTCAACCTCACGCCGTCCGCCGAGGCGCGCATCGCCGCGCTGATGGCGCGCGCGCCGGACGGTACGGTAGGCGTCAAGCTCTCCACCCCGCGCCGCGGCTGCTCGGGCCTCGCCTACAGCGTCGATTATGTGGCCGAGGCCAATCCGCTCGACGAGCGGATCGAAACCCCCGCCGGCCCCTTCTTCATCGACGCCGCCTCGGTCCTCTACCTGATCGGCTCGACCATGGACTGGGCGGAGGACGATTTCACCGCCGGCTTCGTCTTCGCCAACCCCAATGCCAAGGGCATGTGCGGCTGCGGCGAAAGCTTCACCGTCTAAAGACGCGGTGGCGCCCTGCCGCAAAAGCCCCTCCCCCTGGGTTCCCACGAAAGTATTACTTTCGTGGGGTTCCTGTGGGGAGGGGTTGGGGTGGGGGATGTAAAATCAGCCCCCGCATCTGCTGCCGGGCGTCAGAAGCCCAAAGTGAACCGGATCGCCGCGCCCAGATCGCTGTTCAACGCCTCGATGTGGCCGGGCTGGTAGCGCATGAACGCATTGCCGCTGATCTGGCCGCCCCACAATTGGGTGCCGTACGCCGCCTCCAGGTCGATCTCGCGGCCGCTGGGGGCAAGGCTGAACTGCCGCTGGTCGTAGCCGACGCCGCCGGTGGCGTAATCGTAGGACACCGGCACGGCGAGCGCATAGCCGCCTGAGCGCACCCTCAGCGGCTGCATCACCCGTAGCGCGAGCCGGTCGCCGGCCCGGAATGCCCCGCCCTTGGACACATCGAAGGCCCAGGCATCGGTGGAAAGGCTGCCGCCCTGCGCCAAGGCGCCGCCGGCCATGGCCGTGGCGCCGCGGCGGTAGCTTGCATAGGCTCCCCAGCCGCGGCCCATGTCGAAGCTCGCGCCGGCATCGGCGAACCAGCTCGTCGCCCCGCCGGCACCGAACAACTCCGGCGACAAGCGCCCGCCGAGCACCGTTTCGCGCTCGTCGAGCCGGGTGGCCCCAAGCGTCAGCGTCGCCGGGCCGATCCTGCGGTCGAACGTCGCGGAGCCGACGGTATAGCCCTGCTCCTGCCGGACGGCGCTCGCCAGGCCGGGCCGGTGGACATTGCCGCGCTCGCCGGTGACGGTGAGGCCGGCCGGTCCGAGGTTGTGGCGAAGGCCGAGGCTGGAAGCCTCGTCGCCCTGGAAGCCCATCCGCGCCATCGGGTCGCGCGCGACCAGGAAGGCATTCTGATACTGGCCGGTCAGCCGCTGCTGCAGCGTCTTGCCGCTTTCCGACAGGCCAAGCGCCACCGCCGTTTTGGGCGTGAGCTGGCTGAGCATCAGCCCGGACAGGATCCGCGCCTTGCGGCCGTCCTCGTGGCTGAGGCCCATCTGCGCCAGGCCCACCCAAGGCTGGGCGCTGCGATTGCGATCCATGGTGATCGACACCGCGGTCTTGCCGGCCGAGACGGTGGAGGTACGCTGGTCGCCGCCCAACGACTGGGCCAGCGGCTGCTCCACCGGAGCCGCCCGGAGCTGGGTGACCAGGTCGATCACGAAAGCCCGCGAATAGCCATCGAGGATGATCGCGCCCTTCATTGCGCCGGACGCACCCGGAGGGCTGCCCATGGCGCCCGAAGCGTCGCCCGCGCTGCCGGGAACGGCGGCGCCGGTGCCGGCCATGCTGGTCGCGCCCTGGGGCGAGAAGGCGCGCTGGATGTTGAGAATGCCGCGTCCAAAGCTCGCATCCGTCCCCGGAGCCCCGGCATCGTCGGCCGTCTTGAGCAAAAGGTCGACGATCTGGCCGCCCGAAAGGTTGGGAAAGGCGCTGGCCAGGAGGGCCGCGGCGCCGCTGATCACCGGCGCCGAAAAGGAGGTGCCGGAGTAGAGATAGCCGGTGCCGTTCTGGTCGATGGTGCGCACCCGCGTGCCGAGCGCCGTCAGGTACCAATTGGCTCCGCTGCCGGTCCCCGCCTGGTTGGAGAAAGTCGACATGTTGCGCGCATCGTCCATCGCGCCGGCGATGATCACCAGCCCGGGGCCGTTCTGCACGCCGCCAAGCGCGAAGCCGGCGGGTGCGGCAAGCGATTCGTTGCCGGCCGACATCACCATCACCACGCCCGCCGCCGCGGCACGGCGCACGGCCGCGGCCATGGTCGATCCGATGCCCTCGCCGCCCAGCGAGATGTTGATCACGCGGGCGCCGTTCGCCACCGCCACATCGATGGCGCGGCCGATGTCGCTGTCGCCATGCTTGCAGCCCTTGTCGCCGTCGCAATTGGCGGGGTTGCTGGTGTTGAGCGAGATGATCGTCGCATCATAAGCGACTCCGACGCTCTGGCTCCCGTTGCGGCTGGCGGCGAGCACCGCCGACACCGCCGTGCCGTGGCCCTCGGTGTCGGTGACGCCGCGGCTGGCGACCATGTCGCGGCTGGCCGGATCGATCCGGCCGGCAAATTCGGCGAGGTTGGGATTGATGCCGCTGTCGATCACGCCGACCTTGACGCCCTGGCCGGTTCCGCCCTTCAGCCAGGCATGCACCGCGCCTGAGGAAACGGCGCCGTTGGAGCGAAGATATTCGGAATCCACTGAACTGGTCGTCGTCACCGTCGGCGGCGGCGGTGGAGGCGGCGGCGGCGGCGGCGGGGGCGGGGGTGGTGGGGGAGGAGGAGGGGGCGCGATCGGCGGGGCGCTCAGTGTCGGATCGGGACGCACGGCGGTGCCGCCACCGCCGCCGCCGCAGCCTGCAAGCACGAGGGCGCCGCCGCAAACCGACAGGATAAGCGCGTTCCGTCTAATCCGTCGATCCATGGCGACCTCTCAAGGTTACTATTTCTTCAACTATTTTTTCAACTAATCCAACGGCTTATCGCACATCAAAGCTTTCGGTAGGATGAAGGGATTTCACGCGGTAGAGCGGGCCACATGCTGCCTGCCCTTCGCCATATCGATTGCTGGATCTTCGATCTCGACAACAGCCTCTACCCGGCCTCCACCGACCTGTTCGCGCTGATCGACATCCGCATGGGCGAGTATATCCAGCGGCTGGTCGGTTGCGACGCGGCCGAGGCACGGCGCATCCAGAAAGGCTATTTCCACGAACACGGCACCACTCTGGCCGGTCTGATGCGCAGCCACGGCACCGACCCGCGCGAATTCCTGGATTTCGTCCACGATGTCGATCTTGCCCGCCTCGCCGCCGATCCGCGGGTGGTGGCGGCGCTCGACCGGCTGCCGGGGCGCAAGCTGGTCTTCACCAACGGCGACGAAGCCTATGCGCGGCGCGTCCTCGACCGGCTCGGCCTCGCCAATGCGTTCGACGGTCTGCACGACATCCATGCCATGAACTACGTGCCCAAGCCCCACCCGGATGCATACGCGCAGCTTTGCGCCCGCTTTTCCGTCGATCCCACCCGCGCCCTGTTCGTCGAGGACATGGCCCGCAACCTCGAACCCGCCAAGGCGCTGGGCATGACCACGGTCTGGGTCGACAACGGCTCCGAACAGGCCGGGCGCGACGCCGATGCGGCCTTTATCGATTACCGCACTACCGATATCGGCGAATGGCTCACCGAAATCGCCGGAGGGGAAGAGGCATGACCGACGCACTGCGCGACACCATTCACGCCGCCTGGGAGCGCCGCGACAGCGTTGGCGCGGGCGACCGCGATGTCGCCGAAGCTGTGGAGGCGGCCATTGCCTTGCTCGACTCGGGCGAGGCGCGGGTGGCGGAGCAGAGCGCGGACGGTGGCTGGATCGTCAATCAGTGGCTGAAGAAGGCGGTCCTGCTGTCCTTCCGGCTGTCGCCGATGGAGGCGATTCCCGGCGGCCCGGGCGGCGCGCCCTGGTGGGACAAAGTGCCGTCCAAATTCCTCGGCTGGGATGCGGCCCGTTTCGCGGCGGCAGGCTTTCGCGCCGTGCCCGGGGCGATCGTGCGGCGCGGCGCCTTTATCGCCCCCGGCGCGGTGCTGATGCCGAGCTTCGTCAACATCGGCGCGTCTGTCGGCGAAGGCACGATGGTGGATACCTGGGCGACGGTGGGAAGCTGCGCGCAGATCGGCCGCAATGTCCATATTTCGGGAGGCACCGGCATCGGCGGCGTGCTCGAGCCCCTGCAGGCCGGGCCGGTGATCATCGAGGACGATTGCTTCATCGGCGCCCGCTCCGAAGTTGCCGAAGGTGTGATCGTGGAGCAGGGCGCAGTGCTGTCGATGGGCGTGTTCCTCGGCGCCTCCACCAAGATCGTCGACCGTGCCTCGGGCGAAATCTTCTACGGCCGCGTGCCGGCCTATTCGGTGGTGGTGCCCGGCACCTTGCCCGGCAAGGACGGCGGCCCCGGCCTCGCCTGCGCAGTTATCGTCAAGCGAGTGGACGAGCGCACCCGCTCCAAGACCAGCATCAACGAGCTGCTGCGGGACTGACCTCGGCCAGCAAAGCCGCCGCCTCCTTGCCCGCCCAATCCTTGTCGCCGGTCACCCGCCACACTTCGCGGCCCTCGCCGTCGTAGAGGATGGTGGTCGGCAGCACCGAAACTTCGAGCGCGCCCATCAGCGCCATCTCCGGGTCCAGCCAGGCCTCCAGCGTGCGGTACTTCCCCTTGGCGAGGAACTGCTCCACCTTTTCCCGGCCCTCCATGTCCTGGCTCACCGTCAGCACCTTGAGCTGCGCCCCCTCCCGCGCCTGCAGCGCATCGAGGGTTGGCAGTTCCTTGACGCACGGCGCGCACCAGGTCGCCCACAGGTTGAGCAGCACCGGCGTCCCCTTGAAGTCCGAGAAGGTGGCGGGCTCCCCGTCCGGATCCTGGAAAACCGTGTCCGGCGCCAACTTCCCCGCACTGCTGCGATCGGTGGCTCCCGCCTTAGCGGTCTCGCTGTTTTCCGCGGTTTTCGGCTGGTCCGCGGGTTCGCAGCCGGCAAGGATCAGCAGGGCGAACAGTGGAAGGGTGCGCATCCTTGCCAACTAAGCCGCCCCGCGCCCCGCGGCAACCGCGACAGGGGATGATTTCGCCGTCGCCCGGCGCTACAGCGGAGGCCATGAAACGCCTCCTCCTCCCTGCCCTCACCCTCCTCGCCGCCGGCTGCGGCAAGGTCGAGCCGCTGGCCCACGCCGCCGGCGACAGCCCACCGCCCAAGCCGCAGCAGGCACGCGCGGCGCAGACCACCGACGAGCTCCTCACCCCGCCCCCCATCGCCCGCCCCACCCGCACCGAAGACACGCTGCGCCGCTCCCAGGAGCGCGAGGACGACCGCTTCGACCTCCCGCCCAGCTGAAGGCACGCTGCGCGCCACCTTCGCCACCTTTTGGAGACACAATGAAGAAAGTCAGAAAGGCGATATTCCCCGTCGCAGGCCTCGGCACCCGCTTCCTGCCCGCCACCAAGGCGATGCCCAAGGAAATGCTCACCGTCGTCGATCGCCCGCTCATCCAATATGCGGTCGAAGAAGCGCTGGAGGCAGGGATCGAGCAGATGATCTTCGTCACCGGCCGCAACAAAACCGCGCTCGAGGACCATTTCGACATCGCCTATGAGCTGGAAGCGACCATGCGCGGCCGCGGCAAGCCGCTCGATGTACTCGCCTCCACCCGCATGCCCGCCGGCGCGATCGTGTCGGTGCGCCAGCAGGAACCCCTGGGCCTCGGCCACGCCGTGTGGTGCGCGCGCGACATCGTCGGCGACGAACCTTTCGCCGTGCTGCTCCCAGACGACCTGATGTTCGGCAAGCCGGGCTGCCTCGCCCAGATGATCGACGCCTACAACAAGGTCGGCGGCAACATCGTGTGCGTCGAGGATGTACCGCCCGCCCGCACCGCCAGCTACGGCATCGTCGATCCCGGCGCGCGGGACGGCAACCTGACCGAGGTGCGCGGACTTGTTGAAAAGCCCAAGCCGGAGGCGGCACCTTCAACCCTGGGCGTCGTCGGCCGCTACATCCTTCAGCCCGAAGTGATGACCATCCTCGACGCCAAGGAAACAGGCGCCGGCGGCGAGATCCAGCTCACCGACGCTATGGCCAAGCTGATCGGCAGCCAGCCATTCCACGGCGTCACCGTCGATGCCGAGCGCCACGATTGCGGCGACAAGGTCGGCTTCGTCAAAGCCAATCTCGCACTTGCCCTGAAGCGCGACGACATCGCTCCCGCCATTCGCGAGTATCTGGCGGCGCTTTGATGTCGGCCGAGGCGCTCCTGATCGGCGACGGGCCGCCGCGACGGATGGAAGCCGCCGAGGCCGCCGCCTATCAGGGACCGGGCTTCCTCTGGGTCCATGTGGAGGACGGCAGCAGCGGATCGGAAGCCTCGCTGCTGTCCGGCCACGACATACCCGACATCGCCGCCAATGCCTTGGTAGCGACCGAGACGCGGCCGCGCTGCGACCGGATCGAGGAGGGCGCGATCGTCAACTTGCGCGGTCCGGCCAGCGTCGACCTGGACGATTCTGACCGCCTCGTATCGATCCGGCTGTGGGCGCGGCAAGGCAAGGTAAACAGCGTGACCCGGCGGCCGTTGCTGGCGACGCAGGTGGTGACCGCGCAGATGGAGGCCGGGCGGATCCACGACCCCGGCGACCTCGTCGCCGCCTTCGCCCGCGCCATTTCCAAGCAGCTCGATCCCGAAGTGGCCCAGCTCGGCGACACGCTGGACGATTTTGAAACGGAGCTGGAGAGCGGCAACCTCTACCGCTTGCGGACCGCCATTGCCGGCATCCGCGCGGACGCCATTGCGTATCGCCGCTTCGTCGCCCCCAACCGCGACGCCCTGCTGACTTTGGCCGCGCTTGAAGTGGATTGGCTGGCCGAGGAAGACCGCCTCCACATTCGCGAAGCAGCCGATCGCTTTGCGCGGATGACGGAGGAGCTCGAAGCCGTACGCGAGCGCGCCGCCCTGCTGCACGAGCAGCTTACCGACCTGCGCGGCGAGCAGATGGAGAGCCGCGCGCTGGTTATTTCCATTGTCGCCTTCATCTTCCTGCCGCTCACCTTTATCACCGGCCTGCTCGGCATGAACGTGGAGGGCATACCCCTGGCCCAACACCCCTGGGCGTTCTGGGGGGTGGTCGCCTTCTGCTTCGTGGTCGGTGCGGCGGTGCTCGCCTGGTTCATGTGGCGCCACTGGCTGCGGCGCTGACATTCCTGAATGCTCAGGGCACGCGTCGGAAGCGGATCGCCCGCCCATCGGGCGCGATCAACGAAATACTGCCATTGCCGTAGCGGCTATAGCTTCGCGCGGCACCCAGGATCGCCAGATAGCGCTGTTCCTGCTCCATGACCGCCGGTTCGCAGGCCATCCTGGTGCTGGCGATCGGCCCGAATTGCAGCCGTTCCTCGCTTATTCGAACATCGGCTGAAAAGCTGTTGCAGCCGGAATTGCCGCTGGCATTCTTGCCGTCCAGCCGAAGTGTCAGCGGCCGCGTGCCGGCCAGCGGCACGCCGTTCACATCCTGAGCCTGCCACTCGGGGCCGCGGATGTTGTAATTTCCCTGCGTGGTGGCGCAGGCGCCGGCGGCAAGGACGGCGATGGGGATGAGGAAATGTCGCATGCCGCTTCTGTGTCACGAAGCGGCCTCCGGTTTCAACCTGGGGCCGCTTCGATGCGGGCAGGGCGCGGCTTTGAGGCCGGCCGCGCGGCGAGGAAAATCTGCAACCGGCGCATCCACCGGCGGTAGAGGGTGTCGCGGAGCCGCGTCATCCCCTTCAGCCTTGGCCCGGCGCGACGAAGCCCGCCACGAGGTAGATCGGAATGGTGAGGCCTGTGAGGCACACGGTGACGATTACGGCGCCTATGCGCAAGATCGTGACATCGACGCCGGTGCTGCGCGAAAGCCCGGCGCACACGCCCATCATTTTTCCGTTGGTCTTGTCGAGAGCGAAACCGGTGTTCATGATCTTTGTCCTAAGGGGAGTGGAAGGTTGGGAAAACGGTGGTCAGATGATCTGACCGACCGGCCCGACGGCGGCCGAAATGAACAGCGAAGCGGCGAAAAGAGCACCGAGGGCCGAGATTGCGAACTGCTGGATGTTGCCGAAATTGAAGGTCATCGTCTTGTCTCCCTGACCGCTGCCGGACCATCCGGCGGCGATATCGCGTTCATTGCAGAGGGCGTGCCAAACCGTGAAATGGGCGGGAGACTGCGGTTTTCACGAACAGGGCGGGCAAAGCTCCATCGTCGTCCCCGCCGAACGTTGGTGAGATCCGCGAACTGTCGGCGTCCGAAAGCGGACGGTGCGGCCGCTCAGGCGACATTGCAGGTGGAGCCGCGGCTCCCTAGGTGAAGAGGAGGCATAAGGAACACAAAACGATGACAAAGGGTGTGATGGCGTGTCCGGTCGACGGCACGGCGCTAGTGATGAGCGAGCGGCAGAATATAGAGATCGATTACTGCCCGGCCTGCCGCGGTGTCTGGCTGGACCGCGGCGAGCTCGACAAGATCATCGAACGCAGCGCTCCACCCGAGACGCAGCAGGAAGCGCCGCCGGCCCAGCAACCTCCGCAGCAGCAGCAACCTTATCCTCCGCAGGCGCCGTATCCACAGCAGCACGGCGGACCCTGGGCTGGGCAGCATGGCCATCATCCGTACAAGAAGCGGCGCAAGAGCTTTCTCGAGGAGCTGTTCGACTGAGCCGGCTGACCCTTTTCACGATCGGTTACGAGGGCAGGACCCAGGCCGAGTTCCTCGACCAGCTTGAAGCGGCACGAGTCGAGCTGTTGATCGACGTGCGCGCGGTGGCGGCTTCGCGGCGGCCGGGTTTCTCGAAGACGGCGCTGGCGGGCGGACTGGCGGAGCGCGGCATCGCCTATCTCCACCTGCGCCCGCTCGGCACGCCGCCGAAGGGCCGCGAAGCGGCGCGTGCCGGCCGCACCGCCGAGATGCGCGCCATCTATGCGGACCAGCTCGATACGCCCGAAGCTTTGGTGGCTTTCGAACAGGCGCTGGAGGCGGCGGAGACGCGCCGCGCGGCCCTGCTCTGCTATGAACTGGAAGCGCCGGTCTGCCACCGGGCCATGCTGGCGGAACGAATGGTCGACCGGGCCGGCTATGAGGTGGTCGACCTTTAGCGTACGACGGAGACGGCGGCCATCTTAACGGGGCCGCTTGTCGAGGTGTAGATAAACCGGATCGAATTCGGCGCGGCGCTGCAGGGCTTCCCAGTCGTGGATGATCACCTCGCTGCCGCGGAATGTAACCAGCCCTTCGTCGCGCAGCTTCTTCAGCATGCGGTTTACATGCACCGAGGTCAGGCCGTTGGCGTCGGCGAGGTCGGCCTGCGTCATCGGCAGGCGGTAACGGTAATCGGAGGCGAGCCCGACGACTTCGAGGCGCAGGTACATCTCGCACAGCAGGTGGGCGATTCGGGCCATCGCGTCGCGCCGGCCGATCGACAGGATTCGCTCGCGGTGGATGGCGGCGTCGAGCAGAGTCGAGAACCACAGCATGCGTGCCAGATGCGGGTGGGTTTCGGTCAGCTCGCGCAGCCGCTCGTGCGGGACCATGGCGAAGCGAACCGGTGTCAGGGTCGCGACACTGTGGTCGAGCTGCTTGAGCAGGAAGCCGTGGAGGTCGAGAAAGTCGCCGCCGACATGGACCTCCATGATCTGCCGCTGGCCGTCGGACAGATCCTTGTAACGGCAGCACAGGCCATCGAGCAGCAAGGTGGAATGCTGCACAACGCTGCCTGTGCGCACCACCGACTTGCCGGCGCCGAGCTCGCGGATCTCGGTTACCGAGGTGCGCAGTGCCTCCTCTTCCTCCGGGGAAAGAAGGTCGCGTGCGCGCAGCTTGTCGAGCGCGCGCTCCATGCCGGGATCATTGCCGGGCATTGTCGGTCTCCTGCGATACTCCGGCACGGCGCAGCTCCGGTCCCAGCCGTCCGGTAACCCACCGGAAGAACATCCGGAAGTCGGCGAACAGCGACCAGAGCGGGTGCGTGAAGGTCGCGGGGCGATTGCGCTCCACCACCGCGTGGCTCGCCCAGGCGAAGCCGTAGCCGGCGACCGGCAACAGCGCGAGCAGGGCCCAGCGTCCCGTCGCCGCCGCCCCGACGGCGATCAGCAGCACCAGCGCGGTGCCGGCATAATGGAATGCGCGGGTGCCGGGGCGCGAATGCGCGCGCAGGTAGAACAGCCAGAAATTGTCAAAGGTGTCGCGCGTCGTCACTGCGCCTCCGCTGTTCCGGGGGCTTGCGCGGCGAGGCGGCCGCCGGCCAGCCTGCGCGCCAG
Organism: Allosphingosinicella sp.; assembly: GCA_035644835.1. Classification (GTDB taxonomy): domain Bacteria; phylum Pseudomonadota; class Alphaproteobacteria; order Sphingomonadales; family Sphingomonadaceae; genus Allosphingosinicella. Next base: position 268,399 of record DASQNR010000016.1, read on the forward strand.
AAGTGCGCCCAGCGCCGGGGCGGCGACCGAGGCAATCTGGAGGAGCAGCGGGTGCGGCAACCACAGCACATTGCCGAGCCCGGCAAGCGCCACCACGCCCGCGACGATGAAAATGGCGGAGTCGCGCCGGGCGATCCGCGCGGCCACGACGCCGCCGACCGCGCTGCCGACCAGCCAGCCGAAGGCGATGAAGAGCTGGGAAGCAAGAGGCAGGGTGCGGGTGAATTCGCCGAGGCCCGCAGTGTCGTTCAGCGTCACACTCGCCGGGATCGGGTAGAGCATGTGGTGGACCATCTCGATAGCCCAGATGGCGGCAAAGGCGGCGATGACGCCGACGATTATTCCCGCAATCAAGCGTCCCATGGCTCTGCCCCCTTCGTCAACGAGCGCGCGCTATAGCATGGAAGCGGCGGCGTCACGAAATGGTGTCAGCCATTGACGATGATGCCGCCATTGGGGTGGAGCACCTGACCGGACATGTAGCTGGAATCCTCGCAGGCCAGGAACAGGAAGCTCGGTGCGACCTCGTTGGGCTGACCCGGCCGCCCCATTGGCGTATCCTTGCCGAATTCGGGCATCTTTTCGGGCGGCTGCCCGCCCGACGGGTTGAGCGGAGTCCAGATCGGCCCTGGCGCCACTCCGTTCACCCGGATGCCGTCCTCGACCAGATTTTCCGACAAGGAGCGGGTGAAGGCGGTAATCGCCCCCTTGGTTGCAGAGTAATCGAGCAGTTCGGACGATCCCTGGTACATGGTCACGGAGGTGCAGTTGATGATCGCCGCACCCCTTTGGAGATGGTCGCGCGCCGCCTGGACCATGAAGAAATAGCCGAAGATGTTGGTCTGAAAGGTGCGCTTGAGCTGCTCCTCGGTGATGTCGCGAATATCCTCGTCGGGATGCTGTTCGGCGGCGTTGTTAACGAGAATGTCGAGCTTGCCGAGCGTGTCCACCGTCTGCTTCACCGCAGATAGGCAAAAGGCCTTGTCGCCCACGTCGCCGGGGATGGCGATCGCCCGCCGGCCTTCGGCCTCGACGATGCGCCTGGTTTCGGCGGCATCGTCATGCTCGCACAGGTAGAGAATGGCGATGTCGGCGCCCTCGCGCGCGAACAAGGCGGCGACGGCGCGGCCGATGCCGCTGTCGGCGCCGGTGATCAGCGCCACCTTGCCCTGGAGCCGGCCGGAACCGGGATAGCGCGGCTCCCACTCCGGCTTCGGCTCCAGCGTGCTTTCATGACCGGGTAGCGCGTCCTCATGGATCATGCCCAGCGTTTCGGTGTCGCTCATCGCGGCTACTCCTTTGCGGCGACGCCGGCGCCTTCTTCGCCAAAGGCTTCAATGGTCGACTGGTCCTGCCGGTCGTGCGGCGGCTTCTTTTCAACCGGCGTGTCGCCGTCCTTGCCCAGCGTGAAGCTCTTGCGGCTGCCGTCGCCCGGATCGTCGGACATCTGGTTGTTCTGGTTGAGCGCCGGATCGGCATTGTCGGGGTTGTGCTGGTTCTGAGGCATGGCCGGTCTCCTGTTCAGTGCGTTGAAAAGACCAACCTTTGCCCGCGCCCCCGGTTCCTAGGCGAAGTCGCGGGCGCGGTCGCCGAGCAGGAATCTGGGACCCGCGCCGGCGCGGGCCGCCCGATCGGCGGGATTGTAGAGGGCGCAGGTATCCAGCGACAGGCAGCCGCAGCCGATACAGCCGTCGAGCAAGTCCCGCGTCCGCTCAAGAAGCGCGATCCGCTCGTTAAGCCGCCCGCGCAGGCGGCGGCTGACCGCTTCCCAATCCGCCTTGGTGGGCGCGCGGCCGCGCGGCAACGCGGCAAGCTCCGCCTCGATCTCCGCGACGGTGAGGCCGAGCCGCTGGGCGATCACCGCAAAGGACAAGCGGCGAATGTCCGAGCGCAGGAAGCGCCGCTGGTTGCCGCCGGTTCGCAGCGGCTCCACCAGCCCGCGCGCCTCGTAGAAGCGGATCGCCGATACCGACAGGCCGGTCCGCCGCGCCAGCTCGCCGATCGTCAGAAGTGCCGCCATTGCTCCCTCATTCATTGCTTGACCTCAACTTAGCTTGAGGTTGTACGACTCGCAAATCGGCCGTTTTGGCCTGCAGCACAAGGAGCAACGCATATGGCTGGGCCCAGAATCGAACATGTCAATCTAACCGTTCGCGACTGCGAGCGGTCGGCGGCGCTCATGGCGCGGCTGTTCGGCTGGGAGATACGCTGGCAGGGTCCGGCGCAGAATGGCGGCCACACCGTTCACGTGGGGTGCGAGAGGCAGTATCTGGCGCTCTACACGGCAAGCGGGGCCCAACGTGCGAACGCGCAGTTCGCCAAGGGGCAGCCGCTCAACCATGTCGGGGTGGAGGTGGAGGATCTCGACGCCGTCGAGGCGCGGGTGGTGGAGGCGGGGCTCGTCCCCTTCTCGCACGGCGACTACGAGCCGGGGCGCCGCTTCTACTTTCTAGATGGAGACGGAATCGAGTTCGAGGTGGTGAGCTACGCCCCGGCGATCAGCGGCGCAGCGGGCTGACCTTGACCTGCGCCTGGCCGGGGCCGGGACGGTCGACCTCGCTGGCGCGGAGGCCGGGAGCCTTGCCGCCGGCGGCAACGCACCGCGCGACGATCACCGGCCAGTCGACGTCGCTGCTGGCGAGGATGGCCGCGTCGGTCGCGCTGGTGCAGGCCGACTGGCTCTCGTAGCGGGTTTCAAGCGTACGGACCTGCTCGCACGGAGCTTCCGCTTCGCCGCAGCCCAGGATCGCGATGAGGTAAATGCCAGGTCCCATGATGCGGGTTAAACTGTTGCAGAACAAAGGCGTTCCAGTTGTTTCGCATCCGTAGCTTGGGAACTGCGATAAACATCCTACCTAGAGGCGGCATGCGGGCGCTCCACGACACTGAAAAGACGCAGGGCCTCGGCTGGGGAGCGCTGAAGCGCTTCCTTCCCTATCTGTGGCCCAGGAACGAGCCGGCGCTGCGGGCGCGGGTGGTGATCGCGGTGTGCCTCGTGCTGCTCGCCAAGGCGGTCTCGCTCAGCACCGGCTTCATCTACAAGGCGGCGATCGACCGGATGGCCCCCGGCATGGAAGCGGCGGCCGCGCTCGCCATCGGCCTGGTGGTGGCGTATGCCGGCGCCCGCTTCGCCAGCGTGTTGTTCGAAAATATCCGCAACGCCGTGTTCGAGCGCGTCGGTCTCGACGCGGCGCGGCGCTTCGCCGAGCAGGTCTTCCGCCACATCCACGCCTTGTCGCTGCGCTTCCATCTCGAGCGGCGCACCGGCGCGCTCACCAAGGTGGTGGAGCGCGGCATCAAGAGCATCGACATGATGCTCTACTTCCTGCTCTTCAACATCGCACCGACCGGCATCGAGCTGCTCGTGATCTGCATCATCTTCGGGGTGAAGTTCGGACCGGGCCTGGTGGTCGCGACCCTGGTGATGGTGGTGGCCTATGTGAGCTTCACCCGCTGGATCACCGAATGGCGCTCCCGCCTGCAGCGCGAGATCAACGACCTCGACAACCAGACGGTGGCGCGCGCCGTGGATTCGCTCCTCAACTACGAGACGGTGAAATATTTCGGCGCCGAGGAACGCGAGGCCCGCCGCTACGGCACCGCCCTGCGGGGGCTCAACGACCGGGCGGTCAAGAACGAAACCTCGCTGGCCTTGCTCAACATCGGCCAGGCGACGATCACCAACGGCATGATGGCCGGCGCCATGGCCTATACGGTGTGGGGCTGGAGCCGGGGGATGTTCACCACCGGCGATGTGGTGCTGGTCAACACGCTGCTGGCGCAGCTTTTCCGGCCGCTGGACATGCTCGGCTGGGTGTATCGCACCATCCGCCAAGGCCTGGTCGACATGGAGCAGATGTTCGCGATCGCCGACACCCCCGCCGAAATCCGCGACGCGCCCGGCGCACGGCCGCTGCGGGTGGAAACCGGCGCTGTCCGCTTCGAGGGCGTGCGGTTCGGCTACGATCCGGAGCGGGAGATCCTGAAGGGCATCGACCTGGAGGTGAAGCCCGGCACGGTCCTGGCGGTGGTCGGCCCCTCGGGCGCCGGCAAGTCGACTCTCTCGCGCCTGCTGTTCCGCTTCTACGATCCGACCGCGGGCCGGGTCCTCGTCGACGATCAGGACATCAAGGAGGTGACGCAGGAGAGCCTGCGCGCGGCCATGGGCATCGTTCCGCAGGACACGGTGCTGTTCAACGACACGATCGGCTACAATATCGGCTACGGCCGCCACGGCGCCTCGCAGGAAGAGATCGAAGGCGCGGCGCGGGGCGCCGCCATTCACGATTTCGTGCTGAGCCTGCCGAAAGGCTATGACAGCGAGGTCGGCGAACGCGGGCTCAAGCTTTCGGGCGGCGAGAAGCAGCGGGTGGCCATCGCCCGCACCCTGCTCAAGAATCCGCCGATCCTGATCCTCGACGAAGCGACATCGGCGCTCGACAGCCGAACCGAGGCGGCGATCCAGGAAACCCTGTCGAGCGTCACCGCGCGCCGCACCGCCATCGTCATCGCCCACCGCCTTTCCACGGTGGTGGACGCCGACCAGATCGTGGTGCTCGACGAGGGCCGGGTGGCCGAGCGCGGCACCCATGCCGAGCTGCTGCGCAAGGGCGGTCTTTACGCCGAAATGTGGACGCGCCAGCAGTCGGAGCGGGAAGCGGAGCAGGACGAGGCCGAAGCGGCGGAATAGGCCCATCAGCCGCGCCCGCCGTGCCTTGCCGCGCGCACCGCCGCCCCGAGCGGAAGGAGGGGCCTGTGCGGCGCCGCGCCCGCCCGGTTGGAAGTTGACGAAGTTGAGGAAGTTGATGCCTGCCAATGGGTCGCGGAAGTTGACGGCCGCCGCGGCATCGCCAGCGCCGCATCCCACGCCTGGCGGAAGCCCTGCGCCTCCGCGTGGCGATACAGCCGGTAGGCGCTCTCGCGCGACCGCCCGACCCGCCCGCAGGCCACCCCCACGCAGCCGCAATTGCGCAGCGCGGCAAGGAAGGCGACCTGCACGTGCGGCGTCCACCCGTCCTTGCGGAAGCGCAGGCGCGCCGGCGTGAAGGGGAGGTGATGCGGAGGGGGGCTCGAATGCGTCATGCTCCAACTTGGAACATGAAGGGAACGATGTAGGAAAGGGTTTTGTTATACCAAGCGTACCCACATGCGAATGTCCGCTTCCGACCCGTAGCAGACATGCCGCCGCCCTCGGACGTTGGGCGATCCGCCGCGTTCCGCTTCATCGCCGGGACATACTCGGCAATGAAGCTATCTACCCAGCCCGCCTGCCCCAGCTTCGTAGCGAATGTCGGCGGCGGCATGGGCGCGGCGGGGCTGTTGGAGGTTCTAGCGAGGTCCTGCCTCGCTCGTCGAACCTTCCCGATCAGCTGGACTCGCCATGGGCCCTAACAGACCGGAGATCCCGGCGAGCATGAGTACCGAGACAAGAACCAGCGCGACGGGTCCGCCAAAGACAATAAACTCGTTGGCGCGGCGAGCCCTCTCGGGCGCGAGGCTGTCGTAGCGGACCTTGAGCGGAGTACCGATCGGCAACTTCTCGTCGTTCCCCAGCACTTCGGCGACGAACTCGTGGACCCGTCCGTCGCGGCTTCGATACTCGACGATCGGATGCTGCGCGTAGTTGGTTCGCGCATCGCTGTTGCGTCGCGGCTGCCAGCCTTTGACCGTGCCGATCGTCAGCACCGACCGGAGCTGGAAACGCCATGCCTGCACGGTGAGGACTGTGCCCCAGATGAGCAGGCCGACGGACACCAGGACGAAGTAGACCGGCCCGGCGTTATCAATCCAATCCTGGTCCATGAAACGTGAATAGCGTTGATAAGCTTAATTCTAAGTTGCGGCGGTCACGATATGCCGGAGCTCAAGCTCCGTGAGGCTCCGCCATCCACGCCTCGGCCGCTCCCCCGGAAGGCCGCTCCCCATCGTGGGCTTCTTAGGCACCATCGGCGACACGGTGCGGGCCGTCACTGAAGGCCTCACCGCATTTCGCGATTGTCTCTCCGACCCGTGGTCGGAGGTCTACGGTCTGCTTTTCGGTTGCGAGGGCCAAAAAGCTCACGCCCAGCGCTCAGACATCGGATGTCCACATTCCAGTCTATCCGCTGAGCGTCCGCTTTCGACCCTTTGCAGGACATAAGGCGCTTCGATAATGATGGACTTGGTCACGTCACCTCATGGCGGTGGGATGGTGCTGCTGTGCCGGCACGGTGGGGGTATAGATGCTGACTGAGTTTCGACGTGCTGCATTGGTGGGGCTGGCATTGATGTTGGGAGCATGCGGTAACTCCGCCGAAGTCCGTTACAAGGTGACCGTCGAGGTCGACGATAACGGCACGCGACGCTCAGGCTCGTCCGTCTGGAGCTTCAAACTAAGCAAGCCGGCGATTGCGCTCGTCGCGCCTTATCAGGCGCAGTTCAAAGGCGAAGCGATCGCATTGACGCTGCCTGGACGCGGAACACTCTACGCATTGCTGGCCGGTCGCGGTCCCGGAGGGATCCCAGGTTCATCCTCGGACATGGCGATGCTTCCGGAACGGCTCTTCGGCGATCCTGCACGTGGAATGGAAGGACTGCTCCCGCTACATAGGGATCGCCTCGACGACATTCGTGCGATTGCCCGGCGAACTGGTGAGACAGCGGTTCTCGAAAGCGGTGAAACTCGGGAACCCTGGAACAACTTTCCATTCCTTGTCCGGTTCACTGATCCAGACGATCCTAAAAGCGTGGTCGCAGTTCACCCCGCGGATCTCGCGGCGCATTTTGGCGAAGGCGTGATTCTCAGGAAAGTCAGCGTCGCAGTAACGGACGACAATGTGACGAGAGGCAACCTGGGCGACCTTCCCTACGGCCGCGGGACGGGTTTCGCGAAATGGTACGCTGGCCTGTCGCTCCAAGACCCCCGTCGAATCGGGCCCGAACATTTCCGTCTTGAGCAGACAGACCAGCGGTAGTTGGTCCGTTTTCCACCCATGCGGCTTTTTCATCCATAGCTAGCATCTAGCATGCCGGTGTCCGCTTCCCACCGTTGCTGACATTGGCGTGAAGGCGGAAGCGTGTCAGTCAGCCGCTCATGGTCGATACAGAGGTTCTTTTCAGCATAGCAGATGCCGCCGAGGTGGCTGGCGACTTTGACCTAGCGCGGCAATCGTTCGAGCGGGGAGCTGCGCTGGGCAGCGGAGAGTGCTTGTCCCGGCTCACCTATATGTTCGACGTAGGCGTAGGCGTGGTGGGGGGCAGGTCCACGCCCATCTCTGCGAGCGCAGCCTCGAAGCAGGTCCAACCGCACTCACGCTGCTGGGCGGGCTTAGAGCAATCGACGCTATTTCAGGCGACCCTTTGTCCTCGCCCTGCTCAAGCCAGCTACTGGCGAGGGCTCCACACTGCAAGGCGCGGCAACCGGATCGAGCCGCTGGCCAGCGCGCTTCTACCAAGCCGCCGGCTGGCGCTGCCAATGGCGCACGAATGCACGCTCGACCCTCGACAGCGGCTTGCCAGGTCCGCTAGCGCAAGGGCGTGGCAACCCCTCTCGACATCCTTCACACGACATTCGGCTTTCCCGGCTTTCGCGGCACCCAGGAGCAGGTGATCGGCCGGGTGATGGCGGGGCGCCACACGCTGGCGGTGATGCCGACCGGCGCGGGCAAGTCGCTTTGCTACCAGGTGCCGGCGCTGGCGCGTCCGGGGACGGCGCTGGTGATCTCGCCGCTGATCGCGCTGATGCAGGACCAGATCCGCTCGGCGGAAAGCTTCGGCATCAAGGCGGCTTCGTTGACGTCCGCCGACAGCGACGAAGCGCGCCAGGAGACGCTGGGACGGTTCAAGGCGGGCGATCTCGATCTTCTTTATGTCGCTCCGGAACGCGCCAGCACCGGCGGCTTTCGCGAACTGGCGTCGCGCACGCCGCTGTCGCTGGTGGCGATCGACGAGGCGCATTGCGTTTCGGAATGGGGCCATGATTTCCGCCCCGACTACCGGCTGCTGCGGCCGCTGCTCGACAGCTTTCCAGATGTGCCGCGCCTCGCGCTCACGGCGACGGCGGACCGCCAGACGCGGGCCGACATCCTGGTGCAGCTCGGCATCGGCGAGGATGGACTGATCGTCGCCGGCTTCGACCGGCCCAACATCCGCTACCACGTCCGGCCGCGCGACGGGGTGGGGACACAGTTGAAGGCCCTGCTCGCCGAGCAGCCGGGCGCGGGCATCGTCTATGTGCAAAGCCGCGACAAGGCCGAGAAGCTTGCCGAACAGCTCGCCACGCCGGGGCGGCGGGTGCTGCCTTACCATGCCGGGCTCGACAGCCAGGTCCGCGCCCGCAACCAGCGCGCCTTTGTGGCATCGGAGGACATGGTGATGGTGGCGACCATCGCCTTCGGCATGGGCATCGACAAGCCGGACGTGCGCTTCGTCGCCCATGCCGGCGTTCCCAAATCGATCGAGGCCTATTACCAGGAAACCGGGCGCGCCGGCCGCGACGGCGATCCGGCCGAGGCGTGGCTGTTCTGGGGCGCGGAGGATTTTTCCCGCGCCCGCCGCCGCATCGAGACGGAGACGCCCGAGGAGCGCCGCGGCGGCGAGCGCCAGCGGCTCAATGCGCTGGCGGCGATGATCGAGACGGGGGCGTGCCGGCGCGCGCTGCTGCTCAAGCATTTCGGGGAAAGCCCGCCGGAAAGCTGCGGCAATTGCGACAATTGCCTGGCGCCGCCCTCCACGGTCGATGCAACGGAGGTGGCGCGCAAGCTCCTCTCCGCCGCCTTTCGCACCGAGATGCGCTTCGGAATCACGCATCTTGCCGATGTGCTGGCCGGCAAGGACACCGACAAGATCATCTCCTGCGGCCACAACCGCCTATCCGTGTTCGGCATTGCCGACGAGGGTGAGCTGGCGCTGGTCAAGCCGGTGGCGCGGGCGCTGCTCGCGCGCGACGCCTTGCGGGCGGACGAATATGGCGGCCTCTCCTTCGGCCCGGCGGCCAAGCCGCTGCTCAAGGGCGAGGAGCGGCTGGAGCTGGTGCTGCCGCCGAAGCGCGCGCGGCGCACGCGGCGCGGCGGCGGCGGCGGCGAGGAGCATCCGCACGATCCCTTGTTCGAAGCGCTGCGCGCGCGGCGCCGCGACCTGGCGAAGGAGGCGGGAGTGCCGCCCTATGTGATCTTCCACGATTCCACCCTGCGTGAAATGACGCAGGTCCGGCCGGCCTCGCTCCATGCGCTGTCGCGGGTGACCGGGGTCGGCGCCGCCAAGCTCGAGAAATGGGGCGCGGCTTTCGTGGAGGTCATCCAGGGTTTCGAGGAGGCGGCATGAAGCGGCTCGATGAACATGTCACCGTCTCCGGCCAGATCGCGCCGGAGGACATTGCCGGGCTCGGCGTGGCGATGATCGTCAACAACCGGCCGGACGGCGAGGAGCCGGGCCAGCCCGCGTCAGAGGCCCTGCGCGCGGCGGCCGAGGCGGCGGGAGTCGCGTATCGCCACATTCCTGTCGCGGGCGGCATGTCGCTGCCGCAGGTGGCGCAGATGGCCGAGGCGCTCGCCGCCGCCGAGGGGCCGGTGCTTTGCTTCTGCCGCTCCGGCACGCGCTCGACCTATCTCTGGGCATTGGCCCGCGCGCGGCTTGGCGACGGCGCGGACGAGCTCGTCGCCAAGGCCGCGGCCGCGGGTTACGACCTGACGCCGATCCGTTCCGCGCTCTAGTTGATGTCCTGACGGCGGAACGCGGCAAAGGCCGCTCCGCACGAGACCAGGATCCAGGCGAGGAGGATGGCAAGGGATGTCGTCCAGGCCAGGTCGACGACCCGGCCGCCGGGGAAGCCCCGCACCAGCGCCGTGCCTTCGCGGATGAATTCGGTGAGGCTGGTGAGGTGGTGGCCGGGCAGCACATGGTAGAGCGGCCAGATCACCGAGGGGAAATTGACGTAGAGCTGCGGCCCGAAGCTGCCGATCACCTGCTCTATCGTCGTCATCACGATGGCGATGACCAGCGCCGCGACGGTCGAGCGAGTGAGGATCGCGGCGAGGCTCGCATAGCAGATTGCGATCAGCACCGGCGCCACCGCGGCCAGCGCGGCCTTGCTGTGCATGTCCCAAAGCGCGGCGGCGGTGACTCCCGCCGGCGTCGTGCCGCCGCCCAGCATGTCGCCGGCGAAGCTGAGGCCGGTGACGATCGCAGCGGTGAGCGCGAAGCTGATCGCGAAGAGGATAGCGGTGAGCGCGTATTTGGCGGCGATCAGCGAATCGCGCCGCCGGTGCGGGACGATCAGCTTCCAGGTGTTCCAGCCATATTCCCCCCCGAAGACGACGGCGACAAAGGCCGAGATCAGGTAACGGCCGATCGCGTGGGTCGGCACGAACCAGATCAGGGCGGTATTCTCGATCCAGTCGGCGGCGTTCTGCCGCTCCGGCCCCTCGGCGCCCGTCAAACCCGCAAGGATCGAAACCACCGTGATGAGGGTGAAGGCGATGGGGAACAACCAGACCAGGAACCAGGTCGCCTTGTGGGTGCGCATCTTCAAGGCTTCGGCGGACAAAGCCTCAAACATCGGTCGCCTCCGGCTGGGTGATCGACAGGAACACATCCTCCAGATTGCGCTGCTCCGGCACCAGGCGGAGCAGGTCCGCGCCCGCGCCGACCAGCCGCCGCACCACCTCGGGCGCTTCGGCGCGGGTGGCGCCGACGAGCAGGAATTCGCCGCTTCGCTGCACCGCCCAGCGCGAGGACAAGGCCGCCTCGGCGACCTCGATCGGGACGGCTTCGATGCGCAAGCCGTCGTCCTGGCGCAGCAGATCGGCGATGGTGGACTGGCGCACCACCTCGCCCTTGCTGATGATCGCGATGCGATCACAGACTTGCTGCACTTCGTGGAGGAGGTGGCTGGACAGAAAGACGGTCTTGCCGCGATCGGCGGCGAGGCTGCGGATCAGCGCTCGCATCTCCTGAATGCCGGCGGCGTCGAGGCCGTTCACCGGCTCGTCCAGGATGACGAGATCGGGATCGCCGAGCAAGGCGGCGGCGACGCCCAGGCGCTGGCGCATGCCGGTGGAATAGCCCTTCACCTTTCGGCCCGCGTCATTGCCCAATCCGACCTGGTCGAGCAGACCATCGATCCGTTCGGCGCCGCCGCCCTGGGTGCGGGCCAGCACCTCCAGGTTCCGGCGTCCCGAGAGAAAGGGATAGAAAGCGCCGCCGTCGACCAGCGAGCCGACCCGCTGCAGAACCGAGCGATCGGAGCGCAGATCCTCGCCGAACAGCCGCACTTCGCCGGCCGACGGCGCGATCAGGCCGAGCAGCATGCGGATGGTAGTGCTCTTGCCGGCGCCGTTGGGGCCGAGAAAGCCGTAAACCTCGCCCGCCCCCACGGAGAGGCTGACATCGCGCACCGCGGCCACGCCGCGGCCGCGCCGGCCGTAGGTCTTGCCGAGATTCGCCAGCTCGATCACCGGCGTGCAATTGTTCATGTGCCTGCCGCCCCGCGCCTGGTTCCCGGTGTATTGCAGCATTAAGACAGCCGAACTGTCAAGGCAGGAACGGGCTTCTCACCAGGGGAAGACGTCGCCTGCGTCTAGCTCGGCCGGACGCGGGGTGCGCCCGAGCACCGCGTTGCGGTGCGGGAAGCGGCCGAACCGCTCGATCACTTCGAAATGCTTCCTGGCGAAATCGAGCTGGCCGTCGCCCAGCGCGGTGAACAAGGCCAGCGAGCGGCGCTGGTCGTCCAGATCCTCGCTATGCTGGAAGGGCATGTAGAGGATGCCGCGCTCGACCGGGGCGAGTGCCCCGTCCCATTCCCGCTCAACCGCCGCCTTGGCGACAATGAGGGCGATGTGATCGGTGGCGAACTGATCGGCGTGGCCGCGATGCATGTTGCGCGGGAACTGGTCGAACAGGACGATGGCGGCGAGCGCCTGGCGCGGCCCGGCGAGGAAGTCCGCCACCGGCCGCTGCCTTTGCTCCTCCCACAGATCGAGGAAGCGACCGCAGATGTCGGCGTCGAGTTCGGGGCCGCCATTCCACCACAGCTTCGGATCGAGCCCGAACCAATAATCGAGAACCTCGTCCTGCCAAGCCATCAGGCGGCGGTGCCGCCGACGGTGAGGCCTTCGATCATCAATGTCGGCTGGCCGACGCCGGCGGGAACCGACTGGCCGCCCTTGCCGCACACGCCGATGCCTTCGTCGAGCGCCATGTCGTTGCCGATCGCCGCCACCCTGGTGAGCACGGTTGGGCCATCGCCGATCAGAGTCGCGCCCTTCAGCGGGGCGGCGAGGCGGCCATTCTCGATCATGTAGGCTTCGGTACAGGAAAAGACGAACTTGCCGCTGGTGATGTCGACCTGGCCGCCGCCGAAGCTCTTGGCGTAAATGCCGTTCTTGACCCGAGACAGGATCTCGCCCGGATCCTCCTTGCCGCCGAGCATGAAGGTGTTGGTCATCCGCGGCATCGGCGCATGGGCGAAGCTTTCGCGGCGGCCGTTGCCGGTTGGCGCGACACCCATCAGCCGGGCGTTGAGGCGGTCGTGGATGTAGCCCTTGAGGATGCCGTCCTCGATCAGAGTGTTGCACTGGGTGGGCGTACCCTCGTCGTCGATTGACAGGGAGCCGCGGCGGGCGCCGAGCGAGCCGTCGTCGACGACCGTCACGCCGGGCGCCGCCACCCGCTCGCCGATGCGGCCGGAAAAGGCGGAGCTGCCCTTGCGATTGAAATCGCCTTCCAGGCCGTGGCCGATCGCTTCGTGGAGGAGAACTCCTGGCCAGCCGGGTCCGCACACCACCGTCATTTCGCCGGCCGGGGCGGCGACGCTTTCAAGGTTCACCAGCGCCTGGGCGAGGGCAATGTCGATCGCGCGGTTCCAAGTCTCGGGCTGGAACAGATCGTCGTAGAGATAGCGGCCGCCAAGGCCGTGATAGCCGGTTTCGCGTCGTCCGTTCTGCTCCACCACGAGCTGGACGTTGAGCCGGACGAGCGGGCGGACATCGTGGGCCACGAAGCCGTCGGGCCGGACGATCTCGATCACCGACCAGGAGGCGGCGAGGGAGACGGAGACCTGGGCGACTCGCGGATCGCGGGCGCGGGCGGCGGCGTCGATCTCCTGGCAGAGCGCGACCTTCCTGGCGAAGGGGACGAGGCTCAGCGGATCGGCGTCGGTATACAGCGCCGCGTTGGTGCGGCGCGGGGGGGCGGCGCGGGTGCCGGACGCCGGATCGAGCACCTGCATGGTCTCGGCGGCGCGCCGGATCGCGGCTTCCGAAAGCTCGTTGGCGTGGGCGAAAGCGGTGGTTTCGCCCGACACGCCGCGCAGGCCGAAGCCGGCCTGGCTGTTGAAATCGGCGGTCTTGAGGCGCCCGTCGTCGAAGCTGAACGCTTCCGATGCGGTATATTGCAGATAAAGCTCGCCATCGTCGCAGGCCCGCAGGGCATCGGCGGTGAGGCGGACCGCGGCATCGGGCGTCAAGCCATCGCTGCGGTACAGGAAGCGGCGAGGATCGGAATGGGTCATGACCACGGATATAGGCCGGCCGCCGCCAACCGCCAGCCCGGTTCGCGCCAGGCCGCCCCGGTTCGCGCTAAACCGCATTCCAGGCTATGACCGCATGTGATGAACCCGCTCCTCCAGATCGCCTACCGCCTGCGCAAGCTCGCCTACCGCCTGCTGCGCATCCGCACCCGCGGTGCCAAGGTGATGATGTTCAACGAGGGCGGAGACATCCTGCTGATCCGCAACAGCTACGGCTCTACCCACCTGTTCGTGCTTCCGGGCGGCGGCATCGGCCGGCGCGAGAGCCCGCAAGACGCGGCGGCGCGCGAAGTGAAGGAGGAAGTCGGCCTTGAGGTGGAGGACCTGCATTTCGTCGCCTGTTATTCCAACCGCTCGGAAGGACGGCGCGACACCATTCACCTCTTCACCGCCCGCGCCGATGGCAGACCCCAGGCCGATGCGATGGAAGTGGCGGAGGCGCGCTTCTTCGCGCTCGATGCACTGCCCGAAAACACGTCGGCCGCGACGCGGCGGCGGATCGAGGAGCAGGCCGGTCGCCGCGTTCGCGACGGCCGCTGGTAAGGCTCAGGCCCTGGCGCCGCCGTGGTCGGCCGGGCCGCCCTTCAGCACGAAGCGCTTGTCGCAATAGCCGCAATCGACATAGCCCTTCTCGTCGATCTGCAGGTAGACCCGCGGATGGCCGAGCGCGGCATGAGTTTCGCTCGCCCCATCGCAAGCGACGCGCGGCGTTGCGACATAGCTGATCTCGGGAGTGAAGCGATCGGTCTCCATGCCGGCGCCTTAGCAACGCACGCCGGGGCCGACAATAAGCTGTGGCAGCGATTGCGGCCTCGGCCTGCGCGTCGGTCGGACGGGCGGGGCAGCTACCAGATCGACGCCTGCACCAAGACGGCGGTGCGCATTACGCCGTGGCTCGAGCTGAGCCCCTGAAATAACCGGGCGTCCTGGCCGAGGCCGCTGCGCCCGGCCCTTCGAATCCCACTAGCAAACCCCCGCATTTCCGCTAAATGTCTGTTATAGTGGAGGGAATCGCCATGAGTTTTCGTAAGGTCGGCACCGCGCTGGCGGTGGTTGCGATGGTGTCTGGATGCGGCGGCGGCGGCGGAAGCAGCAGCGGCGGCGGCGGCGACGGCTTGATGCCTCCACCTACCGGAACCATTCCCACGCCGCCGCCCCCGCCGCCTGCGACCACTGCCGGCTGCTCGCTGCGCGAGCGCCAGGATTGGGCCGCAGCGCAGCTCAACGAATGGTATCTGTTTCCCGAAACGCTGCCGACCACTCTCAGCCCCGCCGGCTTCTCGACGGTGGACGCGTATATCGACGCGATGACCGCCACCGCCCGCTCACAAGGGCGGGATCGCTTTTTCACCTACATAACCTCCATCGCGGAGGAGAATGCATTCTTCAACAGCGGGTCCAGCGCCGGCTTCGGTTTCCGCCTGTCCTACGACACGGCGGGCCGCCGCGTGCTCGTCGCCGAGACGTTCGAAGGCACGCCGGCCATCAACGCCGGTATCGACCGCGGCTCCGAAATCACCGCGATCGGCACCAGCGCTTCGAACCTGCAGACGGTGAGTTCGCTGATGGCGGCTTCGGGCCCGCAAGGCGTCGTCAACGCGCTCGGGCCGTCCGATCCGGGCGTTACCCGCGTGCTGCGCATCCTCGGGCCCGACGGCACCAGCAGGGATGTTACGATTTCGAAGGCGGATTACGAGCTGACGCCGGTGTCCAGCCGCTACGGCGCCCGCATTCTCGACGACAACGGCCGCAAGGTTGGCTATATCAACCTTCGCACCTTTATCGGCACCGCAGATCCCGCGCTTCGGGCTGCTTTCGGGCAGTTGCAGGCTCAGGGCGTGACCGAAGTGATCCTGGATTTGCGCTACAATGGTGGCGGCCTCGTGCGGATCGCCGAGCTGATCGGAGATCTGATGGGCCGCAACCGTTCGGCCAGCGACGTCTTCAGCTACACGGCCTTTCGCCCGAGCAAGTCGCAGTTCGACGAGACTCGCTTGTTCCGCCCGCAGGCGCAGTCGATCGCCCCGACGAAGGTGGCTTTCATCGGTACCGGCGGCAGCGCTTCGGCGAGCGAGATGGTGATCAACTCCTTCATCCCGTATCTGCGCACCAACATGGCGCTGGTCGGCACCAACACCTTCGGCAAGCCGGTCGGGCAGATCGCACTCGACCGCGCCTCCTGCGACGACCGTTTGCGGGTGGTGGCGTTTGCGACGCAGAATGCCGAGCGCCAGGGCGATTATTTCCAGGGGCTGGCGTCAAAGGTGCCGGTGAGCTGCCGCGCCGGCGACGACCTCACCCGGGCGCTGGGCGATCCGCGCGAGGAATCGATCGCCCGCGCGCTCGACTTCCTGGCCGGACGCGGCTGTTCGGCGATTGCCGGCGACGGCGCCCGCACCCAGTCGGTCGACCGGATCAGGACCTCGGAGATGGAGCTGCTCTCGCCCGAGCGGCCAAGCGCCGCGCAGCGCGAAACGCCGGGCCTGTTCTGATGCAAGCCGCCGCGCCCGCCCGGGCGCGGCCCTTAGCCCTCACGGCTCGAGGTCGCCGAATTCGGGGGTTTGTTTCGCCAGCCGGGCCTGGATGGCCGCGGTAAGGTCGGCGCTGACCAGCGCGCCGGCATTCCACATCGCGACATGGCGAAGCCCCTCCTCCACCGTTCGCCCGCGGCTGTAATTGAGGCTCATCTTCGCGCCCGCCACCGCGAGCGGCGACTTGGCGGCGATGGTGGCGGCAAGCGCCAAACCGTCGGCAATCATCGCCTCCCGGTCCGCCGCCACGCGGTTGACCAACCCCAGCCGCGCCGCTTCCTCCGTCTCCAGCCGCCGTCCGGTATAAGCAAGCTCGCGCACCAGCCCTTCGGGGATCAGGTGGGTGAGGCGCTGCAGGGTGCCGAGATCGGCGGTGATCGCGACATCTACCTCCGCCACCTGGAAAAAGGCTCCCGCCGCGGCGATGCGGATGTCGCAGGCCGTGGCGAGGTCGACTCCGGCGCCGATGCAGCCGCCGTGGATCGCGGCGATCACCGGCGGCCGGGCTTCTTCCACCGCGTTGAAGGCGTCCTGCAGCCACTTGATGTGGCGCAGCCGCGATTCGGCGGCGCGCCCGGGATCGGCGGCGGGCGGAAACTGGCTGGCGGCATATTGGAGATCGAGCCCGGCGGTGAAGTGCCTGCCGCGGCCGGAGAGAAGGATGCAGCGCACCGCCGCGTCGGTGCCCAGCGTGCGGAATGCTTCACCGATCGCGGCGAACATGTCGGCATCCATGGCGTTGAACTTGTCGGCGCGGACCAGTTCGACATGGGCGACGCCGCCATGGCGCGTGACTTCGATCCTTTCGCTTCCCATTCCAGCGTCCCTCCCGTTAACGTGCCGCACGATGACCCGCTTTACCGTGAACGGCCAGCCGATCCACTACCGCCTCGATCCGCAAACTCCTTTGCTGTGGGCGCTGCGCGACGCCTCCAACCTGACCGGCACCAAATATGGCTGCGGCACCGGCCATTGCGGCGCCTGCACCGTGCATATCGACGGGCGGGCGGTGCGATCGTGCCAGGTGGCGATCGGCAATCTGGAAGGCAGCTTCGTCACCACCATCGAAGCCTTGTCGCGCGACCGGTCGCACCCGGTGCAGCAGGCCTGGGTGGCCGATTCGGTGCCGCAATGCGGCTTCTGCCAACCCGGCATGGTGATGGCCGCGGCCGCGCTGATCGATCGCAACCCGGCGCCCACCGACGATGAAATCGACGCCGCCATCACCAACATCTGCCGCTGCGGCACCTATCCCCGCGTCCGCGAGGCGATCCGGCGCGCCGGGCGGTCGAAACGAGGCGAGGAACAGCTTTCCGCAGCGCCCCCGCCCGGCATCGATCCCGCCGACGCCGCCCGGGAGGTCCCGGCGCTTCGGCCTGTCGACCCACCGCGCCGCTAGAGCAGCTTCTTCCGGTTCAGCAACGGCTCATCCTTCAAGCCGCACACGTCGTCCCATCAACGGCAGGCGGCTTTAACGGGCCGACCGGGGACGAGGAGTGTGATCATGCGTAAGGCCCTTTTCGGGATTTTGATGGCGGCGACGGCCGGGTCGGTTGCGGCTCCGGCTTTCGCCCAGGACAGGTATCAGCGCGCCCAGGAACGCTACGAGCGGCAGGCGGAGCGTAACCAGGAGCGCTACGGACGCTCCGAACAGCGCCAGGAAGCGCGCGAGCAACGCGTCGAGCGGCAGGCGGCGGAAGCGCCGCAGGTCAATCGTTCGGCCGAGCGTGCCCAGCGCCAGGCGGAGCGGGCGCAGCGCCAGGAGCAGTTCGAGCGCCAGGCGCAGGCCGAGCCGGCGCGCACGTTCGAGCGCGCCCAGCAGCAGGCGGAGCGCCGCGACGACCGCCTCGACCGGCGCGAGGATCGGGTCGAGCGCCGTGCCGACCGGGTCGAGGATCGCCGCGAAGGCAACATCTACACCGATCGCGATGCCTATCGCGAGCACGTCCGCCGCACGCGCAATGCCTCTCAGCGCAGCGCCGATCAGACGATCGGCGGCCGCTACGAGCGTCAGGCGGAGCGTAACCAGCAGCGTTACGAGCGCGATCTGCGCGACGACCGCCGCGAATACCGGCAGGATCGCCGGGACTACCGGCAGGCCGTCCGCTGGGACCGCAACTGGCGGAGCGACCGTCGCTACGACTGGCAGCGCTACCGTTATTCGAACCGCGACCTCTATCGCGGCGGGCGCTATTGGTCGCCGTTCCAGAACCATCGCTACAGCCGCCTGACCATCGGCTTTCACCTCGGCTCGTCATTCTATTCCGACCGCTACTGGATCAACGATCCGTGGCAGTATCGCCTGCCCCAGGCCTATCCCGGGACTCGGTGGGTACGGTATTATGACGATGTCCTGCTGATCGATCTCTACTCCGGCCAGGTCATCGACGTGATCTACGACTTCTTCTGGTAAATGCCGCGGGGGAGCTGTTTCCTCAACGGCTTTAGACAATGGAAAGCCCGGATCGCGCGCAGCGGTTCGGGCTTTTCGCTTGCCAGGAGCCCGGACCGCGAAGCATGAAAGGCGCGTCTTCTGCAGGGGCTTACCCGATGCGCTTCCTTTTTGCCTTGATCGCCTTGCTCGCCGCCGCACCGGCGGCCGCCCAAACCATCGTGGTGCATGTCGGCAGGCTGATCGCCGACGCTAGCCGGCCTGCTGCCGGGCCCTCCACCATCACCATCGACAACGGCCGGATCACGGCTGTCTCCGAAGGCCTGATCCCGCCGCCCGCCGGAGCGCGCCTGATCGACCTGTCCGGCAAGACGGTGCTGCCCGGTTTGATCGACAGCCATGTCCACATTTCCGGCGAGCCGGGCGGCGACTATCGCGACGAGGCGGTGGAAACCGACGAGTGGACTACGCTTGTGGGCGTCCGCAACGCGCTGATCACCGCCCGGGCCGGCTTCACCACGGTGCGCGATCTGGGCTCGCCTCCTGCGGTCGGCTTCGCGCTCGCCCGCGCCACCGCCCAGGGCATGATCCCCGGCCCCCGCATCCTTGCCTCCGGCCCGGCGGTCTCGATCATCGGCGGCCACGGCGATGTGTCGGGGTTCCGTCCGGAAGTGGTCGCCGTGCTCGGCTCCAACAACACCTGCACCGGCCCTGAGCAATGCGCCGCGCGGGTGCGCGAATTCTCGAGGGCCGGAGCGCAGGTGATCAAGTTCACCGCCACCGGGGGCGTGCTGTCGCAGCAGGCGCGCGGCCTCGGCCAGCACTTCACCGACGCCGAGATGAAGGCGATCGTGGAGACCGCCCACAATCTTGGCCTCAAGGTCGCGGCCCACGCGCACAGCGCCCGCGGCGTCGAGGCAGCGGCGCGCGCCGGGGTCGACTCGATCGAGCATGGCACCTTCGCCGACGCCGCCGCCATTCGCGCCATGAAGGCGAGCGGATCGGCTTTGGTGCCGACCCTGATGGCCTTTACCGGGATACGGGAACGGCTCGGCAAGGGCGTCTTTACGCCCCAGGTCGAAGCCAAGGTCCGCGAGACGCTGAGCGAGGTCGGCAAGGCTGCCCGGGCCGCGCGCGCTGCCGGCGTGCCGGTGGTGTTCGGCACCGACGCCGCCGTGTTCGAGCATGGGCGCAACGCCCAGGAATTCGCGCTGCTGGTTGAGCATAGCGGCATGCGCCCCGCCGAAGCGCTCGCCTCCGCCACCACGGCGGCGGCCAAGCTGCTCGGCCTGGAAAACGAGATCGGCCGTATCGCGCCGGGTTACTCCGCCGATCTGATCGCAGTGGCAGGCGATCCGCTGCGCGACGTCCGCGTGCTCGAAAAAGTGGATTATGTCATGGTGCGCGGGAGAACGGTTGAGTGACCGGGCAGCTTGGCGATCCCGGCGCCCTCTACCGGATGCAGATCGGCGCGTATGTGAAGGACCGCCTGCGCCGCACCCCCAACGCCATGCAGATCCCGGCGCAGGGCCTCGACGTCTTCGTGGTGCGGGACTTCCTGACCCCCAAGGAATGCGCGGATGTTATCGCGTTGATCGACAAGGACCGCGTCCCTTCCGGCCTGCTCGCGCCCTCGGCGGATCCGGAATTCCGCACTTCCGAAAGCTGCAACCTGCGCATGACCGACCGCGTCAACCTGCAGGTCGAGGCGAAGATCAACTCCCTGACCGGCATTCGCCCGACGCAGGGGGAAACCATTCAGGGCCAGCGCTACGCGGTTGGCCAGCAGTTCAAGCCGCACCACGATTTCTTCTACAAAAGCGAGCCGTACTGGCCCGAGCAGGAGAAAAGCGGCGGCCAGCGCACCTGGACGGCGATGGTTTTCCTGAACACGCCCGAAGCGGGCGGCCAGACCCACTTCCCGCAGGCCAATGTCCGGGTGACGCCAAGGGCCGGCAACCTCCTCTTGTGGAATAATCTCGACGAATTCGGCGAGCCCAATCCTTATTCGCTCCACACCGGAACGCCGGTGGATTCCGGAGTGAAATATGTCATCACCAAATGGTATCGTGAGCGCGACTGGGGCTGGTATGCGCAGGCCAATGCGGCCCCGGGCGGCATGCGTTGAGCAAGAGCGGAAAGAACCCCCGCCTTGCACGGTTTCCAGTTCCGGTATTTTAGTGTTTCCAGCACAGCCGCGTGCCAGCGCGGAAGCTTTGGGGGGAAGAGCAATGCGGAAAGCCACGTCCCTTGCGGGAGTGCTGATGCTGCTGGCGGCCTGCGACGGCGCCGGGACGGGCGGCAAGGGGCAACCGGCCGCGACCGCCCAAGATGCAGCATCAACTGCTGCCGAAGCGGCTCCCAGCCCCGGCGAGCTCAAGACATTCGGCGACTGGGCCGTGGGCTGCGACAATGTCGCCACCTGCAAGGCCGCCGCGCTCGCTCCGGAAGGCGGTGAGTTCCCGGCCGTCCTCATGTCGTTCACCCGTGCAGCCGGTCCGAACGGGGCGATGACGGTCGCGTTCCTGTCGAGCGAGGCGATACCGCTGCCCTTGCGAATCGCGGTGGACGGCAAGCCGATCGGTGAGGGCGGACGCACCGATGATGACGCTACGCGCATCGAGGGCGACCTGGCGCGCCGCATCGTTGCCGCGGCCGCCGACGGCCGCACGCTGAGCGTAGCCGACGGCGGCAATGCCTCCACCAGCACGATCTCGCTTGCGGGTTTGGCGGCGGCGCTGCGGTATGTCGACGAGAAGCAAGGGCGCAGCGGGACCACGGGGGCACTCGTCGCGCGCGGCTCCGCGACGCAGTCGGGCGCCGCGCCGGCGGCTCCGGTGGTGACGGCACTTACTCCCGGCGGAACCGCCGTCGCTCCGTCGCCCGAACAATTGGCGCAATTCCGCAAGTCGGCGAGCTGCGACGACGAGCTGGCTGCGAACAGCGCCCAGCCGGGCGATGTCCATGCCCTGGGCGGCGGCAAGACGCTCCTCCTCCTGCCCTGTTCGGCAGGCGCCTATAATGTCACGGCGCTGGTCTATGTGAGCGGTGAAGGCGGCTTCCAGCCCGCCCGGTTCGACATCCCACCGGGCATGGGGGAGGGCAGCGGCATCGCCAATGTGGTCAATGGCCAATGGCAGGACGGCATCCTCACCAGCTTCGACAAGGGGCGCGGGGTGGGCGACTGCGGAGTGAGCGCAGCCTATGCGTGGGACGGCACCCGCTTCCGCCTGGTCGAGCAGGCCGCGATGAGCGAGTGCCGTGGCAACACCGATTACATCCGCACCTGGCACGCCGAGGTGAGGCGGCGATAGGCGTAGGGAGTCTCGGTGCCGGATCGGGCCTATCCTGGCGGCCCCCACATAAGCGGCAGCGAAACCTCAACCTGTTCGGCTGCGGCCGGATCGATGAATCGGTTCCGCGTCCATTCGCGTTGCCGTGCGTTGTTCACGCGCAAGGAGAGCGACATGACGATCAATCCGAAGCCAGGCAACCAACCCGACCCCGACGATATGTCGGGCGCGCCCGACATCGACGTCGAAGCCGGCAAGTCCGCCACGCATCACCTGACCTTGGAGCAGGAGGAGGAGGCCGCGAGGCTGGGCGACTTCGCTTAGGAGAGAGGCACAGGCACCTCGCGATCGGCGTGCACCGCGCCCGTCGGGGCAAGGCCGTGCCTGGCCGAGCCTCGCAGGCTATTCTTGAGCCGGAACTAGTGCCTCCGCGATGAGGCGGCGGCTGTTCTCCACGCCGTAAAGGGCGATGAAGCTGCCCATGCGGGGGCCCTGCTCGCTGCCTAGCAGGACTTCGTAGAGCGCCTGGAACCAGTCGCGCAGCCGTTCCTTGCCATAATGGGCCTTGCCGATCTCGTAGATGTGATTCTGGAGCACTGAGGCGGGGTCCTCGCCCTCGCGGCCGGTGCCGTCGTCGGCGGCGAGCATCGCGTCGAGTTCGCGCAGGGCCGCCGCTTCCTCCGGCGTCGGGGCACGGCGCTTCAGGGTGGGGGCGATGAAGCGGGCGCCATAAGCCACTGCGTAACCGACCAGGCTGTCGAGTTCCGGGCTGTTCTCCGGCGAAAGCTCAGGCCGGTAACGCTTCAGGAAGCTCCAGATCGTCTCGCGGTCGCCGACCCCGGGCAGGCTGGCGATGTTGAGCAGAAGCGCGAAGCTGACCGGCATCCGCGCTTCCGGCACATCGCCGGCGTGGACGTGGTGGACCGGATTGCCGACCCTCTTGTCCCATGGCTGCGCCTGGTAAGCGGCGAGCGACTGGTGATATTCGTCCACCGCCTTGGGAATTACCGCGAACGAGAGCTGCTTGGCGCGCTTGGGCTCCCGATAGATGTAGAAGGCCAGGCTTTCGGGCGGTGCATAGGTCAGCCATTCGTCGATGGTGACGCCGTTGCCCTTGGTCTTTGAAATCTTCTCGCCATTCTCGTCGAGGAACAGCTCGTAGTTGAAGCCTTCGGGCGGACGCCCGCCGAGCGCCCTCGCAATCTTGCCGCTCTGGATCACGCCGTCGATATGGTCCTTGCCGGCCATCTCGTAATCGACGCCGAGCGCCACCCAGCGCGCCGCCCAATCGACCTTCCACTGCAGCTTGGCGCCGCCCGACAGGATCGATTGCTCCACCGTCTCGCCGGTCTCGGGCTCGACGTAGCGCACCAGACCGGCTTCGGGATCGACCACCTCGATCGGCACCTGGAGCACCTTGCCGTTGACATGGCTCACCGGCAGCACCGGCGAATAGGTCCGCCGCCGCTCCTCGCGCAGCGTCGGCAGCATGATGTCCATGATCGCGCCGTAACTGCGCAGCACCTGGCGCAGCGTCTCGTCGAAGCGGCCCGATGCGTAGCATTCGGTGGAGGAGATGAATTCGTAATCGAAGCCGAAGCGGTCGAGAAATTGGCGTAGCAGAGCGTTGTTGTGGGCCGCGTAGCTTGGGTGGCCGCAGCCGTAGGGATCGGGCACCACGGAGAGCGGCCGGTCGAGATGGCCCAGCATCATCTCCTGCTGCGGGGCGGCCGGCGGCACCTTGCGCATGCCGTCCATGTCGTCGGAAAACGCGATCAGCCGGCTCGGCCAGTCGACCATTTCGGCGAGCGCGCGGCGCACCATCAGGGTGCGCGCCACTTCCTGGAAGGTGCCGAGATGGGGAAGGCCGGAAGGGCCGTAGCCGGTCTCGAAGACGATCTCGCCCGCTTTTCCGTTTCGGGCGGGCGGACCGTCCGGGTAGCGCTTCAGCAGCTTGCGCGCTTCCTCATAAGGCCAGGCCTTGGAAACGAGGGCGGCTTCGCGCAGGGCGGCGGGGATCGGGGCGACGGGCATGTTCGCCCTTTCGCCGCTTCCGCTACGCCGCGCAAGGGAGCGGCGGCGGGACCGCCGCTCAGGCTCGCCCCGCCGCGCCGATCAGTCGCGGCCGCCGCCGCCGCTATTCTGGCCGCCGGTGCGGCTGTCCTCGTTGCGGTCGGCGCGCTGCTTCTTGTCGCCGCCGACATCGTCCTTGCCGTTCTTGTTGAAGTCGCCTTTCTTCTTGTGGTCGCTCATCGTCTCTCTCCTTCGAAGGGCACAACAAAGGATCAGGCGTTCGTTTCCCGCGCGAGAATCTCTTCGGCGACGCGGTGGGTGCGTTCATTGTCGACATCGATGGCGAGACGCCCATCGGCTGCGACCAGCGGCGCGATGCGGACGCCGAAGCGGCGGGAAAGGTGGCGGAACAGCCCTTCGATGGTGGCGAGCTTCGAGGCGTAGAGAAACAGGGTGAGGAGGCCCAGCGCGCGCACCGCATCTTTTTTTCGCTTGGCGAACTGGCCACCGTAGCGGAAGCCCTCGGTCGCGTTGAGCGCGCGGTCGCTGCCCAGCCAGAACAGGTTGCAGTTGGAATAGCCGCCGCCACGAAGCTGATAGAAGCGGCGCTGGCCGTCGGGGTGGGCGGCAAGGATGTCCTGCTTCTCGGCCATCATGACGAGCGCGTCGGCGCCGCTCCGGGCGCCGTTCTCCACCATCAGCCGCATGCCCTCGGGCGTCATCAGCACGTTGTCGGCGGTGGTGATGAGGAGCGGAAAGCCGGTCGCCGCGCTGGCATGGACCACGCTGTCGACGATGTGGTGCTGCGCTTCCACGGCCTTGAGGCGCCCCGCGGCGTGAAGGCGTGCGACCGTGGGCTCGGCGGCGATGACGGAGAAATCCTCCACCGAGACGAACAGCGGCGCGCCGCGAAAAGTCTCGGCGGCGATGCGCAGCACGCGCCCCACCATCGCCTCGCCCGCCACCGGCACCAGCGCCTTGTGGGAAACACCCATCTTCGCAGCGAGGGGATCCAGCGTGGACGAGCGACGCCCGGCGAGAACGAGAATGGCGGGCTGTGCGGTCATAAAGGGGCGCGGCGACCTTCAGGCGGCGTGGGAGCCGATCGCCTTTTGGCGCCGGCGCTGGACGGACGATCCGATGCCCAGCGCTTCGCGGTACTTCGCCACGGTGCGGCGCGCAATGTCGAAGCCCTTGGCGCGCAGCAGCTCGACCAGCTGGTCGTCGGACAGGATCGCCGATCCACGCTCGGCGGCGATCAGCGCCTTGATGTGGCTCTTCACCGCCTCGGCCGAGACGGCGTCGCCGCCGTCCGAGCTCTGGATGCCGCTGGTGAAGAAATATTTGAGTTCGAACAGGCCGCGGTCGCAGGAGACATATTTGTTGGAAGTGACCCGGCTCACCGTCGATTCGTGCATGCCGATCGCTTCCGCCACCTGGCGCAGGGTGAGCGGGCGTAGCTGGGTTACGCCGTGGCGGAAGAAGCCGTCCTGCTGCTTCACGATCTCGATGCACACCTTGACGATGGTGCGGGCGCGCTGGTCGAGCGCCTTGGTCAGCCAATTGGCGCTGGCCAGGCATTCCGACAGCCAGGCGCGGGCGCGGCGGTCCTGCGCACCCTCGGCAAGCTCGGTGTAATAGGTGCGGTTGACCAGCAGCCGCGGCAGGGTCGCGCCGTTCAGTTCGATGGCCCAGCTCGAGCCCCGGCGGGCAACGAAGACATCCGGCACCACTCCGTCGACCCGGTCGCTGCCGGTGAAGCGGCAGCCGGGCTTGGGATCGTAGGCGCGAAGCTCCCGGATCATGTCGGCCAAATCCTCGTCGTCGACGCCGCAGATCCGCCGAAGCGCTCCGAGGTTGCCTTTCGCAAGATAGTCAAGATTGTCTATCAGCCGCGCCATCGCCGGATCGTAGCGGTCGGCTTCCTTCGCCTGGATAGCGAGGCATTCGGACAGCGAGCGCGCGCCGACACCGGCGGGATCGAAGCTGTGGACCACGCCCAGCACCCGCTCCGCCTCACCGAGCGGCACGCCCAGCCGGTTGGCGAGATCGAGCAGGGACGCGCAAAACCAGCCGGTTTCCTCGATCTGCTCGATGATCGCCTGGGCGATCAGCAGGTCGGCCCCGGAGAGGCGCTCGCCGGCCTGGGCGAGCAGATGGGCGTGAAGCGACAAGCCTTCGCCTGCGAAACTGTCGAAATCGGTGGCCTCGCCGCCCTCCGCTCCGCCGCCGCCGCCGGCGATCCCCTGGAGGCCCAGCCCGCCGTCGAGGCCGCGGTCGCAGGCGCTGTCCTGGTGCAGATTCTCATGGTTGAGGTCGATGTCGAGCGCCCCTTCGCCGGGCCCTTCGAACTGGTCCGCCGCCGCCGGCTCGCCCGATGCTTCGGCGCTGCCATCGGCCGCGGCAGGCTCGGCGCCCGCTTCGTCGCCGCCGCCGGTTTCAAGCAGCGGGTTGCGCTCGATCTCCTCGGCGATGAAGCTTTCGACCTCGAGGTTCGACAGCGCCAGCAGCCGGATCGCCTGCTGGAGCTGGGGGGTCATCACCAGCGACTGGCTTTGCCTGAGGTCGAGGCGCGGCGCCATCGACATGGCTAGAGCTCGAAACTTTCGCCAAGGTAGAGGCGGCGAACCTCGGGGTCGGCGACCAAGGCGGCCGGGCTGCCGGCGAACAGCACCTGGCCATCGTAGATGATGCAGGCGCGATCGACGATGTCGAGGGTTTCGCGGACATTGTGGTCGGTGATCAGCACGCCGATGTCGCGATTCTTCAATTCCCGCACCAGTTCGCGAATGTCGGAGATGGAGATGGGATCGATGCCGGCGAACGGCTCGTCGAGCAGCATGATCGACGGGTTGGCGGCAAGCGCGCGGGCGATCTCGCAGCGCCGCCGCTCGCCGCCCGACAGCGCCATCGCCGGCGCATCGCGCAGGTGGCCGATGTGGAATTCGCCGAGCAATTGTTCCAGCCGCTCGCGCCGCTCCGCCTTGTCGCGCACGGCCACTTCGAGCACCGCCATGATGTTCTGCCCGACGGTGAGGCCGCGGAAGATCGACGTCTCCTGCGGCAGGTAGCCGAGGCCGAGCACGGCGCGGCGGTACATGGGCAGGCCGGTAATGTCCTCGCCGTCGAGGAGGATGCGGCCGCTGTCGGGGCGCACCAGGCCCATGATCGAATAAAAGCAGGTGGTCTTGCCGGCCCCGTTGGGGCCAAGCAGGCCGACCACCTCGCCGCGGTCGATGGCGAGCGAGACGTCCTTGAGCACCACCTTCTTGTCGTACGACTTGGCGATGGAGACGACCGCCAGCCCGCAAGACCCGTCCGCCGCCGCCGCGGCGGCATCGTGCCGTTCGATCAGGGTGGCGTCGTTCATTGCTTGGCCTTCCGCTCGAGGAGAAGCTTATTCCAAGCCTTGCCACCCCTCAACTGGCAAGCTTCCTGCATACGACGGCAACTGCGCTTTTCGCTCGGACCTGTTGCTCACTCGCGCCGCTGGGGAACGGTAAAAGTGCCGGTAACGCGGCCACCTTCGGAATTGACGCCGCTTGGCGGTCCCCCTTCCATTACTGCCCGACCAGTATTGAGATCGATCACCAGGCGCCCACCGTTGACGCGCGATTCTCCGCGAATCAGCGTCACGCCGCCGATCATGGTGATGAGCTTGCTGTCGAGATCGTAGACCGCGAATTGCCCGCGCGCCGTCTCGGACGGACTGCGCACCGTAACGCCGCCGCTGGCATCGATCCGGTCGATCTCAATGCCGCCCTTGCTGGAATAGGCGACCGTCAGACGCGGCGCGTTGAGCTGCAGCTCGGCCTGGCGAACCACGACATTGCCCGAGAAGATGGCGCGATCGGCGCGATCCTGCACCTCGATGCGGTCGGCGGCCACATCCACGGGCGCATTGCTGTTGTGGCCCTTGAGCGACGAGGTCTGGGCGAGCACCGGCGCCAAGCCAAGGATCGCGGCCACCATTGCGCCAACGCCGATGAGAAAGCTCTTCATCCCACTCATCTGAGGCCGCCCTGAACGATATGCAAGCGCGCGCGGCCGGAGAGCACCACGGTGCGCGATGGCAAATCCACCGTCATCTGCCGCGCGGTGAACCGGCCGAGCGGCATCTGCCCTTCCACCCCTTCGCCGCTGGTCACGCTGTGGCTGTTGAGGTCCACCGCCACATCGCGCGTTTCCAGCCGGTAGCCGTCGGCGGCGCTGAACAGGATCGGGCCGAGCACATCGACCTTCTGGGTTTCCAGATTGTAGCGGCCGTTCTGCGCCTCGAAGGCCGCCGGGCCGTCGCTGAGCTCGATGCGCGCGGCCATGCCCTCGATCTGCACCACCGGATCGGCGGAGCTCGGCTGCAGCGCCCGCTTGGCGTCGATGACGAAGGGCCGCCCCTTATTGTCCTGGCCGCGATACTGGGCGGTTTCCACCTTCAGCCGCTCCTGCGCGACATCGACCTTGTTCTTGTCGAGCAGGAAGCTGATCTCGCGATTCTTGCCGAGCGGCGACAGGAACAGATAGGCGAGCAGCACGCCGACGCCGGCGGGCAGCAGCACCTTGAGGATCCTGATCACGAAATCGTGAACGCCTCCGGGCCGTGCCCAGCCGCCGCGCGTGCTGCCTCTAGCCGCCTCCTCAGACATGGGCGAAGATGTCGACCTCCGGCCAGCCGGCAAGATCGAGCCGGGCGCGGTGGGGCAGGAAATCGAAGCAGGCGCGGGCGAGCGCGGCGCGGCCTTCGCGCTCCAGCCGCTCGTCGAGCTTCTCCTTGAGCTGGTGAAGATAGCGCACGTCCGAGGCGGCATAATCCTTCTGGGCGTCCGACAATTCGGGCGCCCCCCAGTCCGACGATTGCTGCTGCTTGGAAATGTCCGTGCAGAGCAATTCCTTGATCAGCTCCTTGAGGCCGTGGCGGTCGGTATAGGTTCGCACCAGCCGGGACGCGGTCTTGGTGCAATAAACGGGCTCGGCCATCACCTTCAAATAGGCTTCCATCACCGCCAGGTCGAAGCGGGCGAAATGGTAGAGCTTGAGCCGGTCGGGATCGCGCAGCACCGCCTTCAGATTGGGCGCGGAATAATCGCTGTGCGGGCCGAAGCGGACGAGATGCTCGTCGCCGCCGCCGTCGGAAATCTGGACCAGGCAGAGGCGGTCTCGGCCCGGATGAAGGCCCATGGCTTCGGTGTCGACGGCGACCGCGCCGGGGGCGAGCACGCCTTCGGGCAGGTCTTCTTCATGGAAAAATACGCTCATCGCCCCCCCATAGGGCAAAGGCCAAGGCGGCTCAACGCGGGTCGACGCCTTCAAAAAGGCCGCTTGATCGGTGCGCAGGCAGGCTTAGAGGAACGGTCCTTCTTCTGCAGCAAAGGTGATGATCCTCCATGCCGTCCGGTCTCGCCGCCCTGCTCGACGATATCGCCGTCATCGCCAAGCTCGCCGCCGCCTCGATCGACGATGTCGGCGCTGCCGCCGGCCGGGCCGGCGTTAAGGCGGCCGGCGTGGTGGTGGACGATACGGCGGTGACTCCGCGCTATGTCACCGGCTTCAAGCCGGAGCGCGAGCTGCCGATCATTGCCCGAATCGCCAAGGGCTCGTTGTTCAACAAGCTCGTCATCCTGCTGCCCGCCGCACTGGCGCTGAGCGCGCTGCTCCCCTGGGCGATCACGCCGCTGCTGATGCTAGGCGGCGCTTACCTGTGCTTCGAAGGCGCGGAAAAATTCTGGGAAGCGGTGTCGGGACACAGGCAGAGCCTCGCCGAGGATGCGGCGGTGCTGGACAGCGCGGAGCATGAAAAGCTGATGGTGGCCGGCGCCGTCCGCACCGATTTCATCCTGTCGGCCGAGATCATGGCCATCGCTCTCAACGAAGTCGCCGACCAGGCGCTGATTTCGCGCGCGGTGATCCTGGCGGTGGTGGCGATCGCGATTACCGCCGGCGTCTACGGCATGGTCGCGCTGATCGTGAAGATGGACGATATCGGCCTCAACCTGGCGAAGCGAAGCAACGGCGCCGCCCGCGCCTTTGGCCGCGGGCTGGTGCACGCCATGCCGCGGCTGCTTTCGGTGCTCACCGTGGTCGGCATCGCCGCCATGATCTGGGTGGGCGGCGGAATCGTCGTCCACGGCCTGGAGGAATTCGGTTTGGGCGGGATTGCCCACCTCCTGCACGACGCCGGCGAAGCTGCCGGCCACGCGGTCCCGGCGGTGGGCGGAGCGATCGAATGGCTGGTCGGCGCGATCGGTTCGGGGCTGCTTGGGCTGCTGCTCGGCGGCCTCATTGTTGCAGTGCATCACGCGGTCGCGCGTAAGCATTGAAGCGCTGCAAACAAGGGTGCGCGGAATCCCCTCGCAGCATTCGGTTTTTTCCGTTATAGGAGTCGGCAGTGCGCCGTGCCGGGCGCCGGAACCTTTGCGCGAACAGCCCAGCGCGTCGGTTTTCTTGAGGAGAGTTGGGCGCTGGAAAGTATTAGACGGCATGGGTTTTGACAGAGGGCGCCGCGGTGATCGCGGCGGACGCGGCAGAGACAAGCGCGACGGTTTCGGCGGTGACGATTTCTACGGCGGTGGCAGTAGCAGCGGCGGCGGCGGCGGTTTCGACGACCGCGGCGGCGGCGGCGGACGCGGCGGCTATAGCGGCGGACCCGGCTACGGCGATCGCGGCGGCTTCGGGGGCGGCGGCGGCGGCTTCGGTGATCGCAGCGGCGGCGGCGGCGGCGGTGGTTACCGCGGCGGCGGCGGTGGCGGCGGCTTCGCCGGCGGCGGCGCGGGCGGCGGTGGCGGCTTCGGCGGCGGGCGCGGCGGCGGCATGCCGCCCCAGGTCGTCGGCGAAGGCAAAGGCGTCGTTAAGTTCTTCAACGGCCAAAAGGGCTTCGGCTTCATCGTCCGCGACGATGGCGGCGAGGATGTGTTCGTGCACATTTCGGCGGTCGAGCAGGCGGGCCTTACCGGGCTTGCCGACGGCCAGCCGCTCGAGTTCACGCTGGTGGATCGCGGCGGACGCGTTTCGGCAACCGACCTCAAGATCGACGGCGAGCCGATGCCCGTCACCGATCGTGCGCCTCCCCGGGAACCGCGTGAAGGCGGCTTCGGCGGCCCCGGCGCGGGCGGCGGCGGCGGCGGGCCTCAGCGCCAGCTGACCGGCGAAAAGGCGCAGGGCACCGTTAAGTTCTTCAACGCCATGAAGGGCTTCGGTTTCATCAGCCGCGACGACGGCCAGCCGGATGCATTCGTGCACATCTCGGCGGTCGAGCGGGCCGGCCTGTCGAGCCTCAACGAGGGTGACCGGGTCGAGTTCGAGCTGGAAGTGGATCGCCGCGGCAAGACCGCAGCGGTCAACCTGAGCACGCTCGGCTAAACCCCCTTCCGCTTCGGCGGTAGAAACGGCCCGGCCGCTCCTTTGGAGCGCGCCGGGCTTTTTCGTGGGCAAGCGGGGCGCGGTTTCGAAGGTCGCCGCTTGGCGGCCTGCGGTTCAGGCGCTTGCGTCCGGTGCCAGGTGAACCGGAGCGGCTCCCGGAAAAGCTTTCCGGCGCTGCGGGCCACGGCTACTGACCTACAAGAAGCTGGTATGCGCGCTCGCCGTCGCTCAACCCGTGAAGTTCGAGGTAATCAACCGACCGACCCCCTTCGCCGTCGCTGACCAGTGCGGTGGGTACTCGCAAGGTGGTTCCACCGTGCCTGTCGAAGCGCTCGACCTGGCGGACGCCGCTCAACAAGATGGACGTCAGCGACCGGCCATTTCGCGTGATCGCAAGCAACCGTCTATTGGTGATCGCAAAGGTCGTTCGACGCGCCCGAAAAAAGGCCGCCACCGGCGTGGCAAGCATAACCAGGCCGACGCATACGAATATGAAAGCGACAACCATCTCGGCTTGGTCACCCGCGGCGCGGGCAGAGAGAAAACCATAGCCCGTCCCCAAAAGCCAGGGAATGGCGAACAGCGCGACCGCCCACTTGCTCATCATCGTTGATGCGGGGTTCGGCTTGCCTGTCCAGACGATATGCTCCCCGGCAACCAGACGGGCGCGCAGCGCTGCCATGTTTCGATCCAACGGCATTCCCAGCATCTAGGCCATGACTGGTTAGCAAGCTCTGAAATCGCTTCACCGCCGGAGCCATTGCCGACCCCAAACTCACCGGAAGCACTGACCGGCTAATTGGACGCCTCATCCACCAGACGCCAATGCAGCGTCTCGTGCGCATGGAAAGGTACCAGGCTCGTACCGGCGGCAGGCAAAGTCCCCGGCACCTCCACCTCCGTCCGCTCGAGCACGATGCGCTCCTGATTGAGCGGCAAGCCATAGAAACGCGGGCCGTTCTCCGAAGCGAAGGCTTCGAGCCGGTCGAGCGCACCGTCTTCATCGAAGGCGGCGGCGTAGCTTTCGATCGCGAAGGGCGCGTTGAAGATGCCGGCGCAGCCGCAGGCCGATTGCTTGGCTTCCACGGTATGCGGAGCGCTGTCGGTGCCGAGGAAGAATTGGGGCGAGCCGGAGGTGGCGGCGCGGCGCACGGCGAGGCGGTGCTCCTCGCGCTTGGCGACCGGAAGGCAATAGGCATGGGGGCGCAGGCCGCCGGCGAACAATGCGTTGCGGTTGATGTGGAGATGCTGAGGCGTGACGGTGGCGGCGACGTTCGGCCCCTGCGCGGCCACGAAATCCGCCGCATCGGCGGTGGTGATATGTTCGAACACCATCTTCAGCGCGGGAAAATCGCGCACCAGGCCGGTGAAGATACGGTCGATGAACACCTTTTCCCGGTCGAAGATATCTACCGCGGGATCCGTGACCTCGCCGTGGATGAGGAGCGGCATGCCGATACGCTGCATCCTCTCCAGCACCGGGCGGATGGCGGCGATGTCGGTGACGCCGTGGGCGGAATTGGTGGTGGCGTGGGCGGGATAGAGCTTGGCGGCGATCCACGCGCCCGATTCGTAGCCTGCTTCCACCGCATCGGGATCGGCGCCGTCGGTGAGGTAGAGGGTCATCAGCGGCGTGAAGCCGCTGCCTTCGGTGGCGGCGAGGATGCGGGCGCGATAGCCTTGCGCGGCGGCGGCGTCCGTGATCGGCGGGGACAGGTTGGGCATGATGATGGCGCGGGCGAACTGCCGCGCCGTGTAGGGCGCGACCGCGGCGAGCATTTCGCCGTCGCGCAGGTGGACGTGCCAGTCGTCGGGGCGGCGAAGGGTGATGCGTTCGGCTTGCGTCATGTGTCAGCCCGCTTGGGTTTCGGTGCCCCCGTGCCTATCAAGGGTCCATGTCCGCCACCACCCTCCTCGACCGCGCCCTCGTACGCATTTCCGGCGAGGATGTGCGCGGCTTCCTGCAGGGCCTCGTCACCAACGACGCAGCGGCGGTGGCGGCGGAACGGCCGCTCTGGGCCGGGCTGCTGACGCCGCAGGGCAAGGCGTTGTTCGATTTCATCCTGTGGGCGGACGGCGAGGATGCACTGGTCGATTGCGAAGCCGATGCCGCCGATGAGCTGGCGCGGCGGCTGACCATGTACCGGCTGCGGCGCCCGATCCTCATCGCGCGGGACGAGGCGCTGGCGGTGCACTGGTCGGCGGACGGCGACGAGGGGGTACCGGATCCACGCCTGCCGGAGCTTGGCCGGCGCTGGCTGGCACCGGCCGGCGACGCCGCGGGGGGGTGGCTGGAACACCGGCTGCGGCTCGGGGTGGCGGAGGGGCGGGCGGAGCTCGGCTCGGACAAGACCTTGTGGCTGGAATGCAATGCGGCCGAGCTCGACGGGGTGAGCTTCACCAAGGGCTGCTATGTCGGCCAGGAGAATACGGCGCGGATGAACTACCGCTCCAAGGTCAACCGGCGGCTGGTGGTGGTGCCGGCCGTGGCGCCGAGCGAGCGCACGCGCGCTTTTTATCCGGAGCTCGGCCTGGCGGTGGAGCATCGCCGGGTGGAGGATCTGGGCGGGGCGATCGTGCCGCCCTGGCTGGCGGCGGCGCTCGGCTGAGCCGGCCTGTACGAACACAAGGAGATACGATGCGCTTCCTGAGCTTCCTTGCCGCTTTCGCGGTGGCCGCTGCCCCTGTCGCTGCCTCGGCGCAGATCAGCCCTGCCAAGGCCGATGCCGAGGTGCGCAAGATCGTCTCCAGCCCCGGCTTCCGCAAGGCGGCCGCCGCGCTCGAGGCGGGGCATGACCGGTGGGTGGCGGAGACCATCGCCATCACCGAGATCCCGGCGCCGCCGTTCAAGGAAGAGGCGCGGGCCAAGGCCTATGCCGAGATGTTCCGCGCGCGTGGGCTCACCGATGTCGAGCTGGACGAGGAAGGCAATGTGCTGGGCCTGCGCAAGGGCAGTGCCGGCGGGCCGGTGCTGATCGTCTCGGCGCATCTCGACACCGTCTTTCCCGAAGGCACGGACGTGAAAGTGCGGCGCGAGGGCGACACGCTGCACGCGCCCGGCGTGGGCGACGATGCTTCGGGCCTCGCTACTCAGCTGGCGCTGATCGACGCGCTCAACGCGGCCAACATCCGCACGCGCAGCGACATCCTGTTCGTCGGCACCGTTGGGGAAGAGGGCCTGGGTGACCTTCGCGGCGTCCGGCACCTGCTGGGCAAGGGCAAGTATCGCGGGCGGGCCAAGGCCTTCATCTCGCTGGACGGCGGCGGGATGGACTCGATGGTGACCGCAGGCGCGGGGTCGAAGCGCTACCGGGTCACCTTCAAGGGCCCGGGAGGCCACAGCTACGGCGCGTTCGGCCTCGTCAATCCGATGGCGGCGCTGTCCGGGGCGGTGAGCGAGCTGTATCGCATTGCAGTGCCGGCGAGCCCCAAGACCACCTACAGCGCCAGCGTGGTCGGCGGCGGGACGTCGGTGAATTCGATCCCCGAGGAGGTGTGGCTGGAGGTCGACATGCGCTCGGAAAGCGCCGACGCGCTGGCGCGGTTGGAGCAGAGCTTCCTGGCCGGCGTGGAGCGGGCGGTGGTGGCCGAGAATGCGGCGCGTTCGACTCGCGAGGGCAAGGTGACGGCTGAATTGAAGCCGATCGGCGACCGGCCGGCGGGGCAGACGGGCGAGGGCACCGACATCGTCCGCTTCGCCACCGCCGCCTGGAAGGCGGAAGGGATCGCGCTGAAATACGGCTCCGCCTCCACCGACGCCAATCTGCCGATGAGCCTTGGCATTCCCGCCGTCACCCTGTCGCGGGTGGCGCGCAACGCCCGCGCCCATTCGCCGGACGAGTGGATCGGCATCGAGAAAGCGGACAATGTGAAGCTGAAGCGAATGGCGCTGGCGACGATCCTCGCGCTCGCCGGAACGCGCTAGCCACCGACCTGGGCGAAGGCGCGGACCGGGAAGGTGCCCATGCCGGCGACCTTGGGCGGCACCGCGCTGAAGCGGAAGCCGGCTTCGGGGAGGGCGCCGAGGTTGGTGAGGTGCTCGCAGATCAGGGTGCCGGCGCCGAGCAGGATCGTGTGGACCGGGCGGCGCGGCACCCGCGTATCGTCGATATTGTGGCTGTCGATGCCGACCAGGGCGGCGCCGCGCTCGGCAAGCAGGCGGGCGGCGGCTTCGGTGAGGAAGGGGTGATCCTCGTAATAAGCGTCGGTGCGCCAGTGGCGATCCCAGCCGGTGTGGACCAGCACCGCGCGGCCGCGCACGTCCAAGCCTTCGAACGTGTCTGCATCGACGGCCATTTCCTCCGAGCGCACCACCAGCCCCGGCAGCCCCGCCAGCCGCTCCAGCGCCAGCGCGGCGAGGTCGTCGCCTTCGGCAAAACGGTGAAACGGCGCGTCGAGATAGGTGCCGGTGTTGGCGACCATGTCGATGCGGCCGATCTGGAAGGTGGAGCCGTCCTGGTAGAACCCGGCCGATTGCTCGCGCGTCCAATAGTCGCAGATGTGCGGCGCCGGCAGGCCCTTGTAGGTGACCATGCCGTGCTCGATCACATGGGAGAGGTCGACGAGCGTCTTTGCCATATCCGCCACAGGGAAAAGGCCGCGATGACCATCCAGACGATGTTCAAGGAGGCCGAAGGGATGGCGCCGTGCCAGGCGCCGTTGACCACGAAGCCGGCGGCACCGACCAGGTTCATCCACTGGAACAAGGGCGAGCGGCCGGTCAGCCGGTCGGTGCTGATCAGCAGATAGGCCGAGAGGATGAGGAGCGCCCCTCCCCATCCCGCCGCCTCGATCAGGATTTCGGTCGCGCTCAGAGGGCGAGCCTGCGCAGCACATAATGGAGGATGCCGCCGGCGCGGAAATATTCGAGCTCGTTCAGCGTATCGATCCGAACCCGGGCGGTGAAGGCGAAGGCGGTGCCGTCGGCGCGGGTGACCTGGACTTCGACATGCTGGCGCGGAGCGAGGTCGCCGACGCCGGTGACGGTGAAGCTTTCCGAGCCGTCGAACTCCGGCACTTCCTCAACGAACTGCAGGGGGAGGACGCCCATGCCGACCAGGTTGGAGCGGTGGATGCGCTCGTATGTCTCGGCGATGACGGCGCGGACGCCGAGCAGGTTGGTGCCCTTGGCCGCCCAGTCGCGGGACGAGCCGGTGCCATATTCCTTGCCGGCGATGACGACCAGCGGCGTGCCCTCTTCCTTGTAGCGCATGGCGGCGTCGTAGATGGGGAGGGTTTCCCCTGAGGGCACGTGGCGGGTGATGCCGCCTTCGATGCCGGGGACCATCTTGTTCCTGATGCGGATGTTGGCGAAGGTGCCGCGCATCATCACATCGTGGTTGCCGCGGCGGGCGCCGTAGCTGTTGAAGTCGGCGCGGCTAACTCCATGATCCTGAAGGAATTTTCCGGCCGGACTGTCCGCCTTGATGGCGCCGGCGGGGCTGATGTGATCGGTGGTGATGGAGTCGCCGAAGATGGCGAGCGGCCGGGCGCCGTGAATGTCGCCGGGGGCGACCGCCATCATCGTCATGCCTTCGAAATAAGGCGGGTTGGCGATGTAGGTGGAAACGCCGTCCCAGGCATAGGTCTTGCCCCCCTCGAGCGGAATGCCGCCCCATTGCGCGTCGCCCTTGTAGACATCGGCGTAGCGCGAGCGGAACATCTCGCCAGTGACATGCCGGTCGATCAGCGTGCGCACCTCCTCGTTGGACGGCCAGATGTCCTTGAGGAAGACGGGCGCGCCGTCCTTGCCGGTGCCGATCGGATCGTTGACCATGTCGCCGGTCACCGTGCCCTTGAGCGCATAAGCGACCACCAGAGGCGGCGAGGCCAGATAGTTGGCACGCACATCGGGCGACACGCGGCCTTCGAAGTTGCGATTGCCCGAAAGCACGGAGGCCGCGACCAGGTCATGCTCGTTGATGGCGCGGCTGATCGGCTCGGGCAGCGGGCCCGAATTGCCGATGCAGGTGGTGCAGCCATAGCCGGTGAGGTGGAAGCCCAGCCCATCGAGATCCGCCTGCAGCCCGGCCGCGACGAGATAGTCGGTGACCACCTGGCTGCCCGGCGCCAGCGAGGACTTGACCCAGGGCTGCCGCTCCAGCCCCTTTTCCCGCGCCTTGCGGGCGACCAGCCCGGCCGCGACCAGCACCGCCGGGTTGGAGGTGTTGGTGCACGAGGTGATCGCGGCGATCACGACATCGCCGTGGCCAAGATCGTGGCCGCCGACGCCGCCGTCGACCGGCACGCGCTGGCTAAGCTCGGCGGCTTCGTGGCCGAACTCGCGGGTGAAGTTGGCGATGAACTCCTCATCGACCTGCGACAATGCCACCTTGTCCTGCGGCCGCTTGGGCCCGGCGAGACTTGGCTCGACGGTGGACATGTCGAGCCGGATGGTGTCGGAAAACACCGGATCGATCGAGTCGGCGGAGGCCGGCTCCAGCCAGAAGCCCTGCGCCTTGGCATAGGCCTCGGTGAGCGCGATCTGCTCCTCCGAGCGGCCGGTGAGGCGCATATAGTCCAGGGTCTTCAAGTCGACCGGGAAGAAGCCGCAGGTGGCGCCATATTCCGGCGCCATGTTGGCGATGGTCGCGCGGTCGGCCACCGACAGCGCCGACACGCCCGGGCCGTAAAATTCGACGAATCGCCCGACCACGCCCTTGGCGCGCAGCATCTGCGTCACCGTCAGCACCAGATCGGTGGCGGTGATGCCTTCCTTGAGTTCGCCCGAGAGGTGGAAGCCGACCACTTCGGGGATCAGCATGGAGACGGGCTGGCCGAGCATCGCCGCCTCCGCCTCGATCCCGCCGACGCCCCAGCCGAGTACGCCCAGGCCGTTGACCATGGTGGTGTGGCTGTCGGTGCCGACCAAAGTGTCCGGATAGGCGACCTCCGCGCCCGAGGGATCGGGCGAGGACCAGACCGAGCGGGCGATATATTCCAGATTGACCTGGTGGCAGATGCCGGTGCCCGGCGGCACCACCTGGAAATTGTTGAACGCCGACGCGCCCCATTTCAGGAATTTATAGCGCTCCATGTTGCGCTTATATTCGAGCTCCACATTCTGCTCGAATGCCTGGGGCGTGCCGAATTCGTCCACCATCACCGAGTGATCGATGACGAGGTGGACGGGGACGAGCGGATTGATCTTTTCGGGATTGCCGCCGAGCGAGGCCATCGCATCGCGCATCGCGGCAAGATCGACCACGGCCGGCACGCCGGTGAAATCCTGCATGAGCACGCGGGCGGGGCGATACTGGATCTCGCGCGACGGGGCGACGGGGTTCTGCGTCCAGTCGACCAGCGCCTGGATATCCTCACGGCTGACGGTGACCCCGTCCTCGAAGCGCAGCAGGTTTTCGAGCAGCACCTTCATCGAGAAAGGCAGCCGATCGACCCCGCCGAGCTGCTCGGCCGCCTTGGCGAGACTGTAATAGGTGTAGGTCCTGGAGCCCACCTGGAGCTCGCTGCGGGTGTTGAGGCTGTTGTGGCCGACGGACGTCATGGGCGATTCCTCGTCGCAAAGTGGTACTTTGCGCCGGGGTACGGGGAGGGGTGCCGGCGCGGGGTTGCGGGCGCTCTAGCAAGGGGCGGGCGGTGGGGGAAGAGAGGGGGTATCGCGCCGTCAAAGGGGCCGCAGCTTCGAAGAGCTAAAGCCCCTGAACCAGCTCGTGCATCCGCTTTCGATAATTTATGAGGCGACGATTCACATCAAGCAGGTCTTGCTTGAGCGCTTCGAACTCCGGAAAGTCCTGCTGTATGTCCTGAGGATGGAGCGCTGCCTGTTCATCCTTCGTCAGCTGGTACTCGTACCAACGACGGAAGCGCGCCTGCCAGCGGGTGAGGTGTGGGCGCAATCCCTCGTTAAGCACGTCGATAGATAAGCGGATTATTTTCTGGGTGGAGTCTGTCCGCACCCTGGATATTGGAATCTCTTTGATTAGCTCCCTCGTAACCGTAAAAAACGTATGCCAAGAGTCATATATCTCCGCCACAACGTCATGATCTGCGTCTATGGGTAACCCAATTTTGCGAGTGCTGAGTTCAACCCAAATTTGATAGGCAACTCGACGATCGTCATCGTTGGGACGGAATACTATTTTACTATTTCCTAAGCCAAACTCAGCTTCATCAATCTCGAAGTTTTTCCCCAAGACAGTACGGTGCGCGTACCATCTGTATGCCGCCACCGCCACAGCAGCGGCCATCGCCAGCCCGATTAACCACGGGCTAACACTGATTTCCAGTTTCCAATCGCTCTCGAGGGACAGCCGAAGGATCTCGGATGCCTTCTCGGGGGCTGAGGTAACATCCCCTTCAGCCATTCCTGAGACGCTTCTCTCGGGCGTTGTTGATGAGTTGATATGGCTTGGCACGGGCGCGCATCACAACCTCCCGGAGAGCGTCTGGATTGTTATAGACCTGTTCCCACCAGACCCACTCCGCGTAACCAGAGTCAATGTTATCCTGCAGCCGCGGCGGTTTTGAGCAGCCATTGGCGATCAAGCTTAGAGAGGGGAGCTTGACGCCAACCAAGCCGTGCCGCTTCTGTAAGGTCGCGTAAATCTCCCAATCCACGTACTTTCGAACCGGAGTTTCGGTCCCACACAAGACGATCGTACATGAACTGCCGGCAATGTAATCCTCGCGGATACGGCGCAAAACGTAATCGGCGCTTTCGCTGTCAATTATCCGATCCAGTGAGCTATCCTGCATGAAGCAATAGGGGAGTCCTAAATTATGTGATAACGCTTCGTAGTACCATTGATCGTGACGGTGATGGTAGCTCACAAACACGTTTGGTTTGGTTGGAGCAGGGTAGCGGCCAAACGGCGCTGTATCACTGAAATTTGTCATGACCTAAGCCACCTAGACAACTCCGTCGCAGTATTGCGCTCTTGGTTGAGCACCATCCACACGCGTTTTTGATATTCCGAGTGATCTCCGAATACGATCCTATCATATATTCCGAGATATTCCTGTTCAGACCATGTGAAGTCGTGCCTCTCATCCACTGCGGGGAATATAGCAACGTTAGCGGGACGTTTGTAGCCATCGGCGAGGCCTAACTCCCAGGGTACCCATCGGCTGTCCTTGCTGTTTTTCGTGGCCAGAAGTACAAATTTACGGCTTTGACCAATGCGATCGCGCAGGATGCGTGCCGTTTCCCGGGAGGTGTACGGCGGAAGGGCAGGGTCCTTCTTATCGATATAAACGGCTGCGCCGTGGCCCTCGAGGATGGCGATAGCGCCTGGCACGACGTCGCTATCTTTTGTAGAATGCGACAGGAATGTCGCTGAGGCCGGGCTACGATCCTCGGCACGCTTCCGTAGTTGGACCTGCGCTGTCTCCGTAAGGCTGGACACGAAGCCACGCATCTCTGCTTTGGTAGTATACTCAATCGCCATCTGTTGTCTCCAAGCTCCGAAGGGGCCCGAAAGCGTCGCCCGGGCCCCCTCGCCTCCCTAATGCTTCGGTTCAGACGACCGGATCGCTGCCAGACGCCTGCATGAGGCCGACGCTGTGCTCAGCCCCCTGCTTCGTTACATACGCTTCGCTTGAGACGCCGATCACGCGCCCGTTCTTAGCAACGTACCGCCAGCGCCAGCCGCTTTGAGTGTCTTGGTAAATCGCATAATAGGAAACAGACATATCAATTGCTCTCTTTCTGCCGTCAGCCCTGCGACGGTGACATGCAGGGCGTGTTCAGACGCTCATCCGAGGACGTGCGTTGCTGATTTAGCTGTAAGTGCTAAGAGAGCCTCCGCGGAGGTAACTCCGCCAAGGCACTCGCTCAGGATCAACGATCTGCGGCGGCTTGCCACATTGGGATACTCCTAGCTCGTGCTCCCTGGATGCGTGGGATAGGTTGGCCCAAAGGGCCTACGGGGCGGTTCCAGCGCTCCGTAGGCCCGCTAATAGAAGTCAGGCGTGCTGACTTCATCCTTGGCGCCGATGCGGGCGGGATCACTGGTCCTCCTCCACATCAGGCTCGTTTTTTCTCCGCTGGTGCGGCTCCGAGGGTGTTAGATCGCCGAGCGGCATTTGCACCGAATACCAGCGACCATCTTCGAGAGTCAGTTCGTCGGAGGCACGGAGTCTGCTGAGTTGGGGTGACAGGCTAGTCCGTTCGATGCAGACTCCGTGCCGCTGCTCAATCTCTTGAAGAATTTCGGTGGCGGTCAGCCCGTCTGGACGCCCGCGCAGTATGTTCCGGACCATTTCTTTGATGGTCTGGGTGGAGCTTCGCTGCTGGCGCGGCGTCTCACTCTGCAAGGCGGCCCAAGTCATCCGAATCTCGGCAAGCTCCTTCTCAAGCTCGCTGATCTGCTTGAGGACCTCCGCCTCGCGGCGGCTGAGAAACTGGCGGAGTGCCGTCATGATAGAGTCTGTTAAGCGAAGTCCGTTGTCAGTGCACATCTTTCGAAGTCTGCGAAGGAAACTCGGACAACGCCGGACTCGCACGAGACTCTTAGCCGGCCGACGGAGGGATTACGGCGCCGATCATCGATCCGCTGGTGACGAACTGAACCCCGTGATCCTCGAAAGCCTGTCGGAGTGCCTCGACCCGCTTCGGTAGAACTGAGTCCCCGGCTTCAAACCGCGCAATCGTGCGTCGGCTGACCGTAGATGCTGCCGCAAGGTCGTTCAGTGACCAATCCAGCGCCGCGCGGGCCATGCGGCACTGCACGATATTCAATTTGGCACCTTTGTGGCAAAAAGCACTTGCGCCGCCCTCAGCATTATGGCACCTTCGTGGCCATAATCAGAACCCCACCCCTCCTTCTTCAGGAGACGCTTCGACATGGCTTGCCGTGAGCATAGCTGCACGCGCCGCGCACTTCTAGGCGCTGTGGTGGCGTTGCCGGTGGTGGGGGTTGAGCGCACTGCCCCTCTCCCTCCCACCGCCCTTGGCGGTGGGCCCCTCCCTCTCCCCTTAAGGGGAGAGGGTTTCGTAGGGGAATGGCGTCTGGCGCTCGACGCTCTGGCGCGGGCGGAGGGGGTGTTGGCGGCGGTGGAGGGGGAGAGTGCGGGGCTGGCGTTCGACGCGGCGGAGGCGGGGCAGGCGGGATATGACGCGGCTTGCTCGGAGTGGGAGGAGGCGGTGCGCGGAGCCATGCGGGCGGCGGCGCCGGACTGGCGGGCGCTGGCCTTGAAGGTGGTGCTGGCGGTGGATGCGGATGTGGGGTCGCTCCACGGCGGGGAGGCGTGCCTGGCGGCGCTCAGGGGGGATGCGGTGCGGCTTGGCGGGGCGGTGGGGTAGGCGCGGGCTGGCCCCCCTCCCGTCATTCCCGCGGAAGCGGGAATCCCGCTTCTTCTTTCTTCCTGCCGGTGTGGGTGGGGCGTGGGGGAAGTAGCTAAGGAAGAAGAGAGGAAGCGGGACCCCCGCTTTCGCGGGGGTGACGGTGAAGAAAGGGGGGGACGAAGGGCGTCGCGGCAAAGCCGCGCCGTGTCGTCAGACGGGTTCGGTCGGCCTGAGGGCCGGCCGCCCCGCTGGCCGTGCTTGCGCGAGTCCGCGCGCAGCTCGCGATTGCTGTGCAACCGCTTCGGCTGCTTTCGGCCGCGCTGCGCAAAAGAACTTTCCTACATCGTTCCGTCTATGTTCTACCCTCTCCTGTTGATTCGGAAAGGAGACGGGACATGGCGGTGCGACGGGGACGGGCGCAGGCTCGGGCGGAGCGGGACGAGGGCGAGGCGCGGAGCGTCCGGGCGCGGATCGACGGGTTTACGCCGGACAAGGAGGCGGCGTTCCTGGCGGAGCTGGAGCGATCGGCATCCTTGACGGCGGCGGCGCAGGCGGCGGGGATCTCTCGGGAAACGGCGAGGAAGCACCGGCGCTGGCGGGCGGACTTCGATGCGGCCTGCAAGGCGGCGCGGATGCGGGCGCGCGGGCCGCTGGAAGCGGCGGCTTGGAAGCGGGCGGTGGAAGGGGCGGAGACCAAGGTCATCCGCAACGGCAAATTGGTGGAGGTGCGGATCAGGCCTTCGGACTCGATGCTGCGGCTTTTACTGCAGGCGGCGGACCCTGAGAAGTTCGGGCGCAACGGCGGGGCGACGCCGTCGCAGATCGCGCTGATCAAGCGGCGGCTGGAAGAGGAGCATGAGGAGGAAACGGCCGAGCGGCGCCAAGAGCTGATCGACCGGCTGATGCGCAAGATGGAGGGGCTCAAACGCAAGATCGTGCGGGTGGAAGGCTATGGCATGACGCTCGACGGCGACCTGGTGCCGCCGGGCTATGGGCCGGTGGCGGCGGACGCGGTGCCGATGATGGAGGATGCGGCGAGCGCGGAGTGGCCCGATCCGTGGCCGGAGCTCAAGCCGTGGGACGGGGACGAGCCGCGGCCGGCGGCGGACTGGGGCAGCGACCTCGACGATCTGTATCCGGGGCGCGGCGAGGGGGAGGCGGGGCGGCAACAGCCGATGTGAAAAGCGCGCGCGCCGGGGTGCGAAGTCTTTCAATCCGGCGCGGCGATGCTTATTTAGGCGGCATCTGCAAGTTCGAATGGAGAAATCGCTATACGTCCTCCCATGATCCGGCGCCCCGTCGCGCCGCCGCTCAACGGTCCTCGCTTCAACGAATTCATCTCCGTGCCCAAGGTGCGCGTGATCGATGAGAATGGCGAAAATCTCGGCGTGCTGCTGACCGCCGAAGCGATCGAGCAGGCCCAGGATGCGGGGCTCGACCTGGTCGAGGTGTCGCCGAGCGCGGATCCGCCGGTGTGCAAGTTCCTGGACGTCGGCAAGTTCAAATACGAGGCCCAGAAAAAGGCCAATCTCGCCCGCAAGACCCAGAAGACGCAGGAGATCAAGGAGATCAAGATGCGTCCCAACATCGACGATCATGATTATGATACGAAGATGAAGAAGGTGCGGGACTTCATCGGCGACGGCGACAAGGTGAAGATCACGCTTCGCTTCCGCGGGCGCGAGCTGGCCCACGGGCAGCTCGGCATGGTGCTGCTCCAGCGCGTTCAGGCCGATGTGGCGGAAACCGCCAAGGTCGAACAGCATCCGCGCATGGAAGGCCGGCAGATGCTGATGGTGCTCTCGCCCAAGTAAGCCGCGCGCCGGGCACGCCGTGGCCCCGCCATTCCAAACAAACCGGGCATGACGTAGCGGCAGGACGGCATGGTCCGTTGCGGAATGAAACGGGATTGTTGCGGGTTTGCAATAAAACTGTTCAAAGCGGCGGAATTTAGCGGTTTTACGCTGGCGAACCGGACGCAACCTCGTCTAGCTTCCCTCCCAAAGCACAATCTAGGGAGGGGTTC
Source organism: Allosphingosinicella sp. (assembly GCA_035644835.1). Lineage (GTDB taxonomy): Bacteria > Pseudomonadota > Alphaproteobacteria > Sphingomonadales > Sphingomonadaceae > Allosphingosinicella. Next base: position 312,756 of record DASQNR010000016.1, read on the forward strand.
ACCATGTCGAGGTCCATTTGGATGATGTCCGCGGGCATCGCCGCGCTCACCGCGGCGCCGGCCTTTGCGCAGAACAACAGCACGCCGACCGGCGAGCCGTCGCAGGTGGAGACGGCCGGCGAGGTCGCCACCGACCGGGATGTGACGCCGACCGACGATTTTGGCGGCGACATCGTCGTCACCGCCCAGGGCCGTGCCCAGATCCTCCAGGACGTGCCGCTGGCCGTTTCCGCGATCTCGGCCGAGAGCCTGCAGAATTCGGGCGCCACCGACATCCGCCAATTAAACCAGCTTGCGCCGTCGCTGCTCGTCTCCTCGACCGGCTCGGAAGCGAACGGCTCGGCCCGTATCCGCGGCATCGGCACGGTGGGCGACAATCCGGGCCTGGAAAGCTCGGTGGCGGTGTTTATCGACGGCGTCTACCGTTCGCGCTCCGGCATTGGCCTCAGCGAACTCGGCGAGATCGAGCGGGTGGAAGTGCTGCGCGGGCCGCAGGGCACCCTGTTCGGCCGTAACGCCTCGGCCGGCATCCTCAACGTCATCTCCAAGAAGCCGAACATGAACGAGTTCGAAGGCTTCGGCGAGCTGACCTACGGCAATTACGACTTCATCCGCGCCAGCGGCGGCCTGACCGGCCCGCTGGGCGCCAGCGGCCTCGGCTTCCGCCTCGACGGCGTTTATGTGCAGCGCGACGGCTTCTACCGGGTGGTGAACCCGACCGGCGGCACCGAAAACCGAGTCAACGACCGCGACCGCTTCTTTGTGCGCGGCCAGCTGCTGTTCGAACCGAGCGACGCCATCGAGATCCGCCTGATCGCCGATTACACCAAGCGCGACGAAAGCTGCTGCGGCGCCGTCTATCTGGACCGCGCCACCAACCCGAGGATCGGCAATCTGAACGAGCCGGCCAACCCTCTCCTGGTCGGCGGCACGGTCAACCCGAACGGCAACAACATCATCAACGTGCTGCGCGACCTTGGCCAGCCGGTGGCGTCGTTCAGCGATCCCTACAGCCGCAACCTCTACATCAGCCCCGGCCGCTCCTATCGCGGCACGACCGAGGACAAGGGTATCTCGCTCAACGCCGACTGGACGCTGGGCGGCGCGACCTTGTCGTCGATCACCGGCTACCGCGCCTATGACAGCGACCAGGGCTCCGACACCGATTACAGCTCGGTGGACCTGCTGTACCGCGCAGCCGACGGCGGTTCGTCCCGGCGCTTCCGCACCTTCAGCCAGGAACTGCGCCTGCAGGGCACGGCCTTTGACGAGAAGCTGGACTGGCTGGTCGGCGGCTATTTCGCCGACGAGGATCTCACCGTCCGCGACAATCTGCGCTTCGGCACCCAATATGGCCGCTTCGCCGCCTGCCGCGTGATTTCGGGCTCCGCGCTGGCGCAATTCTACTCGCCGACTTCGACGGGCTGCCTCAGCCCCACCGGCCGGGCGGTGCTGAGCGGCGGGGTACCGGGCGTCCCCTCCCCGTTCGGACCCGCCGGCCCGACCATCGTCGCCGCCTTCGACCGGCTCGATTCGGTGCGGGACCGCGGCACCACCAGCGACCGTTATTTCCAGAACAGCCGCAACTTCGCGTTCTTCACCCACAATATCTTCCACCTCAGCGACACGCTGAGCTTCACGGCGGGCCTGCGCTATACCAACGAGCGCAAGCGCTTCAACGCGACCTTCGGCAACGACAACACGGCTTGCGTGGCGCAGCAGGCGGCCCTGCTGCCCTTCCTCGCCAATGCCGGCCTGGCGCCCACCGCGGCGGGCCTGATCGGCCTCACCTGCCAGGGCAATTCGACCGCCGAGCTGAACGGCGTCACCATCAACGACAAGCGCAAGGAAAACGAGCTGACCGGCACCGGCATCCTGTCGTGGAAGCCGGTTCAGAACCTGATGCTCTACGCATCCTATTCGCGCGGCTACAAAGCCGGCGGCTTCAACCTCGACCGTTCGGCGCTGAAGAACCCGGTGCTGCCGTTCTCGGCGACGCCGGGCGGGGTGCAGGCGCTCGCCTCCAGCCTCCAGTTCGACCCGGAGGTCAACACCGCTTATGAACTGGGTGCCAAGTTCGGCCGCGGCCCCGTGACCGTCAATGTCGCGCTGTTCCGGCAGGATTTCGAATCCTTCCAGCTCAACACCTTCAACGGCACCGTCTTCCTGGTGCAGACGGTGAACGGCTGCGAAAGCAATTTGAACGGCGGCGACCGCGACCAGAGCACTCTGCCCGGCTCGCCCAACTTCGTTGCACCGCCGGCGGCCAATCCGATCGCCAATCCCGCCGCGCTGACCGGCGCGTGCCCGGCCGGCGATGTCGGCTATGGCGTGCGTTCGGAAGGCATCGAGATCGAAACCTCGTTCCGGCCAACCCGCGACCTGATGATCAACGCCGGCCTGACCTACGCCAACACGCGCTACCGCGATCAGCTGGTCGGCAATCTGCGCGGCACGCCGCTCGACCCGGCACTGCGTCTGCTGCCGGGAAGCAACCTGTCCAACGCCCCCAAGGCGGTGGCGACTGCGTCGGTGGCCTGGACACCCGATATCGGCGACACCGGGCTGTCCGGCCTCTTCTATGTCGATTCGCGCCTGACCAGCGACTACAATACCGGTTCCGACCTGTTCCCGCAGAAGGAGCAGAGCAGCTATGCGCTGTTCAACGCCCGCATCGGCATCCGCGGGCCGGGCGAGCGCTGGGCGCTGGAGCTTTGGGGCCAGAACATCTTCAACCAGAACTACGCGCAGGTGGCGTTCAACTCTCCTTTCCAGGAGGGTGCGCGCACCGCCGGCTTCACCGACCCGCAATTCCCGGGCGGGCGGCAGATCTTCTCCGCCTATCTCGGCGAACCGCGCACCTACGGCCTCACCGGCCGCTTCCGCTTCTAAGCGGGGGGGACAGCAACAGGGGGAGGGCCTCCAGGCGCGAGCCGGGGGGCCTTTTTCTTGGGGTGCTGTCTCGCTCCCTACGAGAGGGGCCGTCAGCCCCCTCTCCCGTTCTTTACGGGAGAGGGAGGGGCCTGCCCGCGGAGGGGAACCCGGAGCGGGTGGGAGGGTGAGGGTCTTGGCCGTAGACTCAGCAAGACCCTCACCCTCCCGAGCCTTCGGGTCGGGCCCCTCCCTCTCCCGCGGAAAGCGGGAGAGGGGTGTCATGGCGGTTCACTGCTGGCGATGCGTACGAACAAGGCCTCCAACCCCTCTCCCGTTCTTCACGGGAGAGGGGTGTTGCGGCGTGCTCGTCACCTGAGGGGGAGGGGTGTCAGGCCGCTACTCGATCCGTTGTGCCGCCCTCTGCTGCTTTCAAGAGGCGGGACTGGAGGGTTTTCAGGCGGGCGGGGGCGAGGAGTTTGGCGCCCGAAAGGTCGGTCAGGTAGAAGACGTCGACGGCGCGCTCGCCATAGGTGGCGATGTGGGCGGAGTGGAGGGCGAGGCGCGACTGGTAGAGGGCGCGGGCGAGGCCGCTCAGCAGGGCGGCGCGGTCGCGGGCGTTGACTTCGACCACCGTGTAGCGGCTCGAGGCATTGTTATCGATGAACACCGCCGGGTGGATGTGGAAGGCTTCGGCGCGGGTCAGCGGCAGCGCCTTGGCCTCGAGCCGCTCCATCGCCGGCTCCTCGCCGGCGGCGGCGCGCAGCACCTGTTCCTCGAGCCGGGCGAGCCGGGCGGCATCGGCGAAAGGCCCGCCGGCCGAATCCTGGACGAGGAAATTGTCGAGTCCCATGCCGTCGTTGGTGGTGTGGATCCGGGCATCGATGATGTTTCCGCCGGCCAGGCTGATCGCGCCGGCCAGTCGCCAGAACAGGCCGGGCCGGTCGGCGGCATAGGCGCTGACCAGGGTGGCACCGCGCTCCTCCTGCACCGAAGTGGCGATGGCACGGGCCGCGGGGTCGCGGTCGGCCTCGTCCATCAGCCGGGCATTGGCTTCGATCACTTCGGCGGGCTCGGCCAGCCAGTAGCTTTCGGGGAGGCGCCAGGTGAGACGGGCGAAGCGGCTGGCGTCCCAGCCGAGCCGCGCGGCGAGCGCCTCCTGGGCGGCGGCGATGCGGTCCTCGCGGCCCTTCTGCTTGTGTCCCAGACGCAGGGTTTCTTCGGCGGCTTCGAAGAGGTCGCGCAGCAGCTGGCGCTTCCAGCTATTCCAGACGCCCGGGCCGACGGCGCGGATGTCGACCACGGTGAGGAGCAGGAGGAGGCGCAGGCGCTCCAGGCTCTTCACCCGGCCGGCGAAATCCAGGATCGTCTGGGGATCGGCGATGTCGCGCTTGAAGGCGGTAGCGGACATCAGGAGGTGCCAGCGCACCAGCCAGGCCACCGTCTCCGTCTCGGCCGGGGTGAGGCCGAGGCGCGGGCACAGCGTGCGGGCGACATCGGCGCCGAGCACGCTGTGATCGCCGCCGCGGCCTTTGGCGATGTCGTGCATCAGCACCGCGCAATAGAGCGTCCGGCGCGACGCGATGTAGGCGAAGATGCGGGTGGAGAGGGGATGATCCTCCTTCAATTCGCCTTTCTCGATGCGGGCGAGGAGGCCGATGGCGCGGATGGTGTGCTCGTCGACGGTGTAATGGTGGTACATGTCGAATTGCATCTGGGCGACGACGCGGCCGAATTCGGGAACGAAGCGGCCGAAGATGCCGGCCTCATTCATCCAGCGCAGCACCGTTTCGGGATCGCGGGGCGACGTCAGCACCTCGATGAACAGCGCGTTGGCGCGGGGATCGGCGCGAAGATCGGCATCGATCAGCTTGGCGTCGCGGGCGGCGGCGCGCATCGCCAGCGGGTGGATTTCGAGTTCGTGACGGTCGGCGAGCGCGAAGAGGAGGAGGAGGCGGACCGGTTCCTCCTGGAAGAAGTCGTCCTTGGGAAGCGCGAGGCGGCCACGATCGAGCACGAAGCCTTCGAGCTTGCGCGGACGGCGGCGGATGGTCGGGAAGCCGAAGCGGCTGCCCTTCTTGGCGAACTTCTCGTCCAGGTGGGCGAGGAAGACGCCGGTCAGGTCGCCGACGGTTTTGGCGTGCAGGAAATAGTGGCGCATGAAGCGCTCGACCGGGGATTTGCCGGGGCGGTCGGCGTACTTCATGCGCGCCGCGATCTCGCGCTGATAGTCGAAGGTCAGCCGCTCCTCGGCGCGGGCGGCGACGATGTGGAGGTGGCAGCGCACCGCCCACAAGAAACGCTCGGCCCGGCCGAACTGGCGAAGCTCGGCGGGCGAGAGCAAGCCAGCTTCGACCAGGCCGGCGACGCTGCCGACCTGATAGGCATATTTGCCGATCCAGAAGAGGGTGTGGAGATCGCGAAGGCCGCCTTTGCCTTCCTTGACATTGGGTTCGACGACATAGCGGCTGTCGCCCATGCGGCGGTGGCGGGCGTTGCGCTCTTCCAGCTTCTCGACGACGAAATCGCTGGCCTTGCCGGCGACGACGTCCTTGCGGAAGCGGGCCTCGACCTCGTCGAACAAGGCTTCGTCGCCCCACAGCCATCGCGCCTCGAGAAGGGCGGTGCGGACGGTGTAGTCGCCGGCCGCTTCGGCGAGGGTTTCGGCGACCGAGCGGCTGGAATGGCCGATCTTGAGGCCGAGATCCCAGAGCAGATAGAGCATCGCCTCGATCACCTGCTCGGTCCAGGAGGTCGGCTTCCAGGGGGTGACGAAGGCGATGTCGACGTCCGAATGGAGCGCCATTTCGCCGCGGCCGTAGCCGCCCACCGCCATCAGCATCAGCCGCTCGGCATCGGTCGGATTGGCGAGGGGGTGGAGGCGCCGGGTGACGAAGTCCCAGGCGAGGCGCAGGACCTGATCGGTCAAGTAGGCGTAAGCGGCGGCGGTTTCGGTGCCTTGCCAGGGGGAGTCCTCCAGGCGGCGGGCGATTTCGGCGCGGCCGTGAGCGAGGGCCTGCTTGAGGATCGCCACCGTGTCGCGGCGCAGCGCCTGCTCGTCGCCGGCGAGGGCGGCAAGGGCGTCGGCAAGGGCGCGGCGATCGATGATCGCGCGGCGGTGGGGGATGGAAGAGTAGCGGCCTCGCATGGCCCTCAGGATAGACACGGGCGGCTGCTGCGTCATGGCGCGAATGCCGCGAATGTCGTGAATGTCGTGAATGTCGTGAATGTCGTGAAAGTCACATGGTTATGCGGGGGGTCCTCTGCCGCTTGGGGCCGCAGCGCCCCGCCTTTCCGATCCTGTTGCAGCACATTCGTCATGATTCGCACGGTGACCGCGCGGGGGCATGTAGGAAAGGGGAAAGCGGCCCGGGGCGCCCGGCGCCTAGGCGTCCGAAGCCAGCCGCTTGAGGCGGTAGACGAGGTCGAGCGCTTCGCGGGGGCTGAGCGCGTCGGCGTCCACTTCGGCGAGCGCGGCGGCGAGGGGATCGGGGGCGGCTTCCTCCTCGGCTTGGGCGGCGGCGGCGAAGAGGGGAAGGTCGTCCAGGCCTGCGGCGATGCCGCCGGTGGCGGCGCGGCCTTCCTCGAGCTTGGCGAGGACCGACTTGGCGCGGGCGAGGACGGGGGGCGGCAGGCCGGCGAGCTTGGCGACGGCGAGGCCGTAGCTCCTGTCGGCGGGGCCGCGCGCAAGCTCGTGGAGGAGGACGAGATCGCCCTTCCACTCGCGGGCGCGGACATGGTGGAGGGAGAGGGCGTCGAGCTTTTCCGCAAGGCGGGTGAGCTCGTGATAATGGGTGGCGAACAGGCAGCGGCAGCGGTTGCGGTCGTGCACCGCCTCGACCACGGCCCAGGCGATGGCGAGGCCGTCATAGGTGGAGGTGCCGCGGCCGACTTCGTCGAGGATCACGAAGCTTCGGTCGGTGGCCTGGGCGAGGATGGCGGCGGTCTCGACCATCTCCACCATGAAGGTGGAACGGCCGCGGGCAAGGTTGTCGGAGGCGCCGACGCGGCTGAACAGGCGGTCGACCAGGCCCAGCGTCGCGTGGGTGGCAGGGACGAAGGCGCCGGCCTGGGCGAGGACGGCGATCAGCGCGTTCTGGCGCAGGAAGGTGGATTTGCCGCCCATGTTGGGGCCGGTGACCAGCCACAGGCGGGAGTCTTCGGACAGGCCGCAATCGTTGGCGACGAAGCGGGCGCCCGAAGCCCGTAGTGCATCTTCGACCACCGGGTGGCGGCCGCCTTTGACCTCGAAGCAGTTGCGCTCCACGAACAAGGGGCGGGTCCAGCCGCCTTCCGCGGCGCGTTCGGCGAGCGCGGCGGCGACATCCAGGCGGGCAAGCGCATCGGCGGCGGCGGCGATCGGCTCGGCGCGGGCGAGGGCGGCGCCCATAAGCTCTTCCAAATGCGCGGCTTCGGCGGCGACGGCATGGGCTTGGGCGTTGCCGACGCGCAGCGCCTGTTCGTGCAAGTCGGGGGCGTTGAAGCGGACCACGCCTGCCAGGGTCTGGCGGTGGGTGAAGCCGCTTTCGGCGGCCATCAGCGCGTCGGCATGCTTGGCCGGCACTTCGATATGGTAGCCGATGACATTGTTGTGGCGGATCTTGAGGGCCACGATGCCGGTCTGGGTGCGGTAGCGGGCTTCGAGGCCGGCGATGGCGCGGCGGCCCTCGCCGCCCGAGGAACGCAGGGCATCGAGCGCGGCGTCGTATCCTTCGGCGATATAGCCGCCCTGGGCCGCGTCGATCGGCGGCGAGGGGACGAGGGCGCGGGCGAGAAGGTCGGTGAGTTCCCCGTGGCCGGTGAGCGCCGGCAGCAGCGCGTCGAGCAGCGGCGGGCGGGCGGGAAAGGCGGCCAAGCGGGCGTGGAGGCGGCGGGCCTCGTCGAGGCCGTCGCGCAGCTGGCCGAGATCCCGCGGGCAGCCGCGGCCGGCGGCGATGCGGCCCAAGGCGCGGCCGATGTCGGGCAGGGCCTTGAGCTGGCGGCGCAGCGTGTCGCGGGCGCCGGCGTCGCGCTCGAACAGGGCGACCAGGTCGAGCCGGGCTTCGATGGCGGCGCGGTCGAGCAGCGGCGCGCCGAGATCGGCGGCGAGCAGGCGGGCGCCGGCGCCGGTGACGGTACGGTCGACGGCGTGGAGCAGGCTGCCGGTGCGGCTGCCCGAAGCAGAACAGGTCAGCTCCAGGCTTTCGCGGGTGGCGGCGTCGATCATCATGTGATCGCCCAAGGAGCGCGGCACCGGCGGGCGGAGGAAAGGGAGGGATTCGCGGGCGACCTCGTCGAGATAGGCGAGGAGGCCGCCGGCGGCGCAGAGCGCGGCGCGATCGAAGGTCCCGAAGCCGTCGAGGGTGGCGACTTCGAAGCGCGCCTTGAGGCGCCTTTCGGCGGCGACCGAATCGAAGCCGGAGCGCCCTTCCTGCCCGATCACTTCGGCTGCGGCGAGGCGGGCGAGCTCGGCATCGAGCGCGGCGGTGGGGACGGAGCCCAGTTCGAAGCGGCCGGTGGAAATGTCGGCGGCGGCGAGACCGCAGCGCTCGCCCGAACGCGCCACCGCCACCAGCCAGTTGGAGGCGCGCGAATCGAGCAGCGCTTCTTCGGTGAGCGTGCCGGCGGTGACGACGCGGACGATGGCGCGGTTGACGACCGATTTGTGGCCGCGCTTCTTGGCTTCGGCGGGGCTTTCGATCTGTTCGGCGATGGCGACCCGGTGGCCGCCCTTGATGAGCCGGGCGAGATAGGCCTCGGCGGCGTGGACCGGGACGCCGCACATCGGGATCGGCGCGCCGTCATGCTCGCCGCGCGCGGTGAGCGCGATGTCGAGGCACTGGGCGGCGGCCCTGGCGTCGTCGAAGAACAGTTCGAAGAAGTCGCCCATCCGGTAGAAGAGCAGGCAATCGGGCGCTTCCGCCTTGATGGCGAGATATTGCGCCATCATCGGGGATGGGCCGCTATCGGATTTCGCCTTGGTGGCCATGTTCGCGAGGGTAAAGGCTTGCCCGGCAAAGCGGAACTTCGAATCGCCTTTTGTCCCCAGCTATTCGGGCAACCCGGGCCGGGGTTGCTCCGTTCACGCCGAGCGGCCTAGAGCGGCCACGACCTGATTACGTTACGAAAAGGCCCGGGCATGAGCGAAAGCAACGTCAAATTCTCCGAACAGGAGGCGCTGGATTTCCACAGCCAGGGCCGGCCGGGCAAGATCGAGATCATCGCCTCCAAGCCGATGGCGACTCAGCGAGACTTGTCGTTGGCTTATTCTCCGGGCGTCGCGGTGCCGGTGCGGGCGATCGCGGCTGATCCGGGCAAGGCCTATGATTATACCGCCAAGGGCAATCTGGTGGCGGTGATCTCCAACGGCACCGCCATCCTCGGCCTCGGCAATCTGGGTGCGCTGGCGTCGAAGCCGGTGATGGAAGGCAAGGCGGTGCTGTTCAAGCGCTTCGCCGATGTCGATTCGATCGATCTCGAGGTCGACACGGAAGACACGGACGCCTTCATCAACGCCGTCGCCCTGCTGGAGCCGAGCTTCGGCGGCATCAACCTGGAGGACATCGCCGCGCCCGCCTGCTTCATCATCGAGCAGGAGTTGAAGGCGCGGATGAACATCCCCGTCTTCCACGACGACCAGCACGGCACCGCGATCATCACCGCCGCCGGCCTGATCAACGCCTGCTACCTGACCGGGCGGGAGCTGAAAGACATCAAGGTGGTGGTGAACGGCGCCGGCGCCGCCGCCATCGCCTGCACCGAGCTGATCAAGGCGATGGGGGTCGCCCACGGCAATGTCATCATGTGCGACAGGAAGGGCGTGATCTGGCAGGGCCGTCCCGAAGGCATGGATCAGTGGAAGTCCGCCCATGCCGTGCCGACCGAGGCGCGCTCGCTGCCCGAGGCTTTGGTCGGCGCCGATGTGTTCCTGGGTCTTTCGGCGGCGGGGGCGCTCAAGCCGGAGATGGTACGGGACATGGCGCCCCGGCCGATCATCTTCGCCATGGCCAATCCCGATCCCGAAATCTCGCCGCCCGACGCCAAGGCGGCGAGGCCCGATGCGATCATCGCCACCGGCCGCTCCGACTTTCCCAACCAGGTCAATAATGTGCTGGGCTTCCCCTTCATTTTCCGGGGCGCGCTGGATGTGCGGGCGACGACCATCAACGACGCAATGAAGATCGCCGCCGCCGAGGCGCTGGCCGCGCTCGCCCGGCAGCAGGTGCCCGAGGAAGTGGCGGCGGCCTATGGCGGGCGGGCGCACAGCTTCGGGCCGGAATATATCATCCCCGCGCCATTCGACCCGAGGCTGATGGAAGTGGTGCCGGCCGCGGTTGCGCAGGCGGCGATGGACTCGGGCGTGGCGCGCCTTCCGATCCCCGACATGGACGCCTACCGCAACTCGCTCAAGGCGCGGCTCAACCCCACCACCTCGGTACTGACCGCCGCGTACGAGGCGGCGCGCTCCAATCCCAAGCGCGTGCTGTTCGCCGAAGGCGATGAGGATGTGGTGCTGCGCGCGGCGATTGCGTTTCGCGACGGCGGCTATGGCGTGCCGGTGCTGGTGGGGCGCGACGATGTGTTCGAGCGGCTGCGCGCGCTCGGCGCCTCGGACCCGGAGAGCTACGAGGTGATGAACGCGCGCACCTGCGGCGAGCGGATGCCGGCGATGGTGGAGCATCTCTACCAAAGGCTGCAGCGCAAGGGCTATCTGCACCGCGAGATCGAGCGGATGGTGAACCAGGACCGCAACACCTTTGCCGCCTTGCTGATGGCGCTCGGCGAAGCCGATGTGCTGATCAGCGGCGTCACCCGCCCTTATGTCCAGGCGCTGCGCCAGGTGCGGCGGGTGCTCGATGCCAAGCCGGGCTGCACCCCGTTCGGCATCCACATCCTGGTCGGCCAGAGCCACACCATCTTCATGGCCGACACCACGGTGACCGAGCGGCCCACCGCCGAGGAGCTGGCCGAGATCGCCACCCAGACCGCCGGCGTCGCCCGCCGCATGGGGCACGAGCCGCGCGTGGCATTCCTGTCCTACTCCACCTTCGGCAATCCCGAAGGCACATTCCTTGAGAATATCCGCGGCGCGGTGCGCCTGCTCGACGGGCGCGAAGGGCTCGATTTCGAATATGAGGGCGAGATGGCGCCCGATGTCGCGCTCAACCCGGCGATGCACCGGGTCTATCCGTTCAGCCGCCTGACCGGGCCGGCCAATGTGCTGGTGATGCCGGGGCTGCAATCCGCCAACCTGTCGGCCAAGCTGCTGAGCGAGCTCGGCGGCGATGCGGTGATCGGGCCGATGCTGGTCGGCATGGCCCAGCCGGTGCAGATCGCCACCATGACGGCGAGCGCATCGGACCTCTTGACCCTGGCCGTGCTCGGCGCGGGGGGGATCGTGCGCTAGCGGAAAGCCGCGCTCCCGCCGAAACCGCGGGAGCCGGCCGGGCTCAGCGCGGCGCGCCGCCGGTGGGCGCGGTCATGCCGCCGCTGCCGACAGCGCCGATATTGCCGAACAGCTCTTCCAGCAAATTGGTGTCGCGGCCGAGCGTCGGAGTCTTGTCGTCGCTGGGCGTGATCGAGGCGACCTGCTCGACGCCGCGGCGATCCACCGTGGCGACATTGCCGGCCTCGTCGAAACGGACGCGCAGCACGGTTTGCGAATTCGCACGCGGCGTCGCGAAGGCCAGATTCTTGGTCAGGCGCGACACATAATACCAGTCGTTGGCGGCGAACTGGCCGGTGAAGGTCGGCCGGCCGAGCGTTTGCAGCACCGAATCGCGATTGTCGACGCCCGGCTGGATCGCGGTGATCAGCGCCTCGTCGGCGACATAGCCCTGATGCTGCTGGATCCTCGTGCAGCCTGCGGTCCCCAGCGCGCCGAGGGCGGCGAGAACAAGGGCGGCGCTGCGTGCATGCCGAACGATCATTTTGAAAGCACTCCGTAATTGGGCGGCGCACCCCGCGTGGCGCCGTGCCTGCCTTGCGGGCAGGGATAGGAAGCCCCAATATCCCACAAGAGCTGAACGGCGCAAGTACGCGCCCCCTGCACCGGAGCCTCCGCCCTTGTCCTTTCTAGCCCGCTTGTTCAACGACCGCACCGAGCGACAGGCGCTGCGCCCGCTTTACGACGCCGTCGTCGCCGAAGGCCGCGCGCCCGACTGGTACCGCGATGCGGGGGTGCCCGACACGATGACGGGCCGCTTCGACACCGTCTCCTCCGTGCTGGCCATGGTCCTGCTGCGCCTGGAGCGCGAGGGCGAGGCGGCGCAGCGCGAGTCGATCCTGCTCACCGAGGTGTTCATCGACGACATGGACGCCAACCTTCGCGAGTCGGGCACGGGCGACCTGGTGGTGGGCAAGCGCATCGGCAAGCTGATGGGGCTGCTCGGCGGTCGGCTGGGTGCTTATCGCGACGCCTTGGCCGGGGAAGGCGATTTCGAAGCCTCGGTGCGCCGCAACATGTATCGCGATGCGCCGCCGTCGCCGGAGGCGGTGGAGGTGGCAGCCGGGCGGCTTCGGGCGCTTCACGCGGGCCTGGCGGAGGTGCCGATGGGGCGCCTGATCGAAGGGCATCTGCAATGAGCGAATTCAGCCGGCCCTATCGGATCGACACGCTGGCCGCGCCGCGCGTGGCGGAGATCGCGGCCAAGCAGGCGGAGCGGACCGCCTTGGCGGCGCGCTTCCGCCTGCAGGCGATCGACAGCCTTGCCGCCACCGCCACCCTCACCCGCCACGGCGATGCGGTCACCGCGGCCGGCCGAGTCACCGCTTCGGTGGTGCAGACCTGCGTCGCCACCGGCGAGCCGGTGCCCGAGCAGGTCGACGAAGCCTTTGAGATCGTCTTCCGGCCGCAGCCGCAGCCGAGCGCGCCGGAGGAAGAAGTGGAGCTTGCCGAGGGCGAGCTGGATGTCGTCTTCTACGAAGGCGCCGCGGTCGATCTGGGCGAAGCGGTGGCGGAGACCATGTCGCTGGCGCTCGAGCCCTTCCCCCGCTCCCCGGACGCCGAAGCGGCGCTGCGCGAAGCCGGCGTGAAGAGCGAGGAGGAGGCCAAGGCGGAGGCGAGCCCGTTTGCCGGGCTGGCGGCGCTCAAGGACAAGTTGGGGGGCTGAAGCCCCCGCAATGTCATTGCAGCGCACAGCCGTCACCCTGAACTTGTTTCAGGGTCCAGCTGGATGGCTGCCGTGCGGGTGGAGAACTGGACCCCGGATCAAGTCCGGGGTGACGACTGTCAGCGCCTAAGCTCAGAAGGGTACATCATCGTCGAGGTCGCTGTCGAAGGCCGGGGCCGGGCGGCTCTGCGGACGTCCGCCGCCGCCGCCGCCGCCGCCGAAGCCGCCGCCACCGCCGCTCTCGTAGCCGCCGCCGCCGCCGAAATCGTCGCCGTAGCCGCCGGCTCCGCCGCCACCTCCGCCGCCACCACCGCCGCCGCCGCCGCGGCTGTCGAGGAGGACGAGTTCGCCGCGGAAGCGCTGCAGCACGACCTCGGTGGAATATTTGTCGGCGCCGCTATTGTCCTGCCACTTGCGGGTCTGGAGCTGGCCTTCGAGATACACCTTGGAGCCCTTCTTGAGGTAGGACTTGGCGACCTTGCCGAGATTCTCGTTGAAGATCACGACGCGGTGCCACTCGGTCCGCTCCTGCTTGTTGCCGTCGCGGTCCTTCCAGCTTTCGGAGGTGGCGACGCGCAGGTTCACCACTTCGCCGCCATTGTTGAGCGAGCGGCTTTCCGGATCGTCGCCGAGATTTCCGACCAGGATCACCTTGTTCACGCCCGCCATGTTCCAACCTTCCTAGAGCCCGAGCGCCACCGCGCTCCAATAAGTCGCGCCGGCCGCCAGCCACGCGAGTGCGAACAGATAGGCTAGCATGAAGGCGGGCCATTTCCACCCGTTGGTTTCCCTTCGCGCCACCGCAATTGTGGATAAGCATTGGGGCGCGAACACGAACCAGGCGAGAAAGGCGAGCGCGGTGGGCAGGCTCCAGCGGCCGCGCAAACGCTCGATCAGCGGCTGTTCGGCCGCTTCTTCATCTTCAGCCTCGATCGAATAAGCGGTGGCGAGCGCGGCGACTGCGACCTCGCGCGCGGCCATTGCCGGAATGAGGGCGAGCGCGATCTCGTGGTTGAAGCCGATCGGGCGGACGAGCACTTCGAGGCCGGAGGCGATCTTGCCGGCGATCGAGCTGTCCAGGGCGGATTCACCTTCCCGCGGCTGCGGGAAGGAGAGCAGGGCCCACAGCACGATGGTGGAGACAAGGATCAGCGTGCCCGCGCGCTTCAGGAAGATCATCGCCCTCTGCCAAAGGCCGAGCAGCACGTCGCGCAGGTGCGGCAGCTGATATTTGGGCATTTCCAGGAGGAAGCCGCGCGGCACCCCCTTGGTGACGGTGGCGCGCAGGAAGGCGGCGGCGATCAGCGCCCCGACGATGCCGGCGGCATAAAGGGCGAAGAGGACGATGCCCTGGAGGCCGAAGACGCCGCCGACCGTACGGTCCGGTATGAAGGCGCCGATGATGATCGCGTAGACGGGCAGCCGCGCCGAGCAGGTCATGAGCGGCGCGATCAGGATGGTGGTGAGGCGGTGCTTGGGATCCTCGATGGTGCGGGTCGCCATGATGCCGGGCACCGCGCAGGCGAAGGAGGAGAGGAGCGGGATAAAGGCATGTCCGGACAGGCCGACGCGGGCCATCAGCCGGTCCATCAGGAAAGCGGCCCGAACCATGTAGCCCGAGGCTTCCAGCAGCAGGATGAACAGGAACAGGATCAGGATCTGCGGCAGGAACACGACCACTGCGCCGACCCCGCCCAGCACGCCGTCGACGAGCAGCGAGCGCAGGGGATTGTCGGGCAAGGCGCCGGCGACCGCGCCTTGCGCGGCGGTGATCGCCCCCTCGATCCAGCCGATCGGCGTTTCCGACCAGGCGAACACCGCCTGGAACATGAAGAACATGATGGCTGCGAAGATCGCCGGCCCGGCAACCGGGTGGAGCGCCACCCGATCGATCATGTGGGTGATCCGCCGTACCGGAACTTCGCTGACGGTGGCGGCGCGGGCGATCTCGCGTGCGCGGCGCTGGATGGTGGTGAAATTCTCCTGCTCAGCGCCTTCGCCGGCGCGCACGAGGCGCGCGGCCGTGACCGCTTCGCTCAGCGCTTCCTTGATCTCGGCGGAACCGCGCCGGCGCACCGCCACCGTTTCGACCACCGGCACGCCCAGCGCCCGCTCCAGCGCCTGCGGGTCGATCTCCAGCCCGTCGCGCCGGGCGAGGTCGACCATGTTGAGGGCGATCACCACTGGAAGGCCGAGGGCAATCAGCTGCAGGGCGAAGCGCAGATGGTTGTCGAGATTGCTTGCGTCGAGGACGAGCAGCAGGGCGTCCGGCAGCCGCTCGCCGGCCTGGCGTCCGAGTACGACGTCGCGGGTGACTTCCTCGTCCGGGCTGGATGGATCGAGGCTGTAGGCGCCGGGAAGATCGACGATCTCCACCGGACGGCCGTCAGCGAGGAACAGGCGGCCCGACTTGCGCTCCACCGTAACGCCGGGGTAATTGCCGACCCTCTGCCGCGCCCCGGTGAGCATGTTGAACAGGGCGCTCTTGCCAGCATTGGGATTGCCGACCACCGCCACCAGCGGAATGGTGGTCATGGGCCGGTTCGTTCCACCGTGATGACGCAGGCGGAGGCGCGGCGCAGCGCCACCGTCATCCGCCCCACCCGGACGGCCAGCGGATCCTTGCCGAACGGCGCGCCGTGCAGCGATTCGACGGCGACGCCTTCATCGAAGCCCAGGTTGCGCAGCCGCCGCGCGTCGCTGTCGGGCAGGCGCGCCCAATCGATCCCGGTGACGACCGCGGGCGATTGAAAAGGGAGCTGATCGAGGGTGGTCGCCATTGTTGCTACTGATTATCAATAACGAGAGGAGAGCGCCAGCCTTAAGGTGTGAGCGTCGGCTGAGTGTTCGGTTTGCCCGGCCCTTCCGCCACCGGATCATGCTCCGGCAGACCCTCGTCTGACAGCTGGAGGCGCGTGCCGAGCCACAGCGCGTCGCCCAGATGGTCGCGGCGCGGACTGGTGGTGCTGGGGTGGATGAGGATGGAGTGGTCGCGATGGTTGAGCATCAGCCACGGCACCAGCGTTGCGAACAGCTCGCAAGCAAACGCGATCTGATACATGGGCTGCGGGTGCGGGCCGACCGGCTTGTCCCAAATCGTGCCGAGGCGGACGCGGAAGCGCGCGGCCACTTGCTCGCGCAGAGCCATCGCCGAGTCGCGCTCCGGGCCGGGCCGGAAATAGATGTGGGCGTGGTAGCTGGCGATCTCGGCGATACGGCGGGGCGCGCTCACGCTCACACCGCCGGGTAGCGCAGCCGGCCGAGGAAGCGGCTCAAGGACGGCACGCGCTCGCGGCTGCGCTTCCAGCTTCCCTTCACCTTTTCGAACTGCATGACATTGTCGATGCGCCGATCGAGAAAGGCGCGGGTTTCGGACAAGTCCTCGCTGCCGTCGTCCAGATAGACGAGCACGGTCGAGACATAGACGCCGAGCAAGATGGTGCGTTTGGAATAATGGTTGAAGTCGGTCGCCGTATCGCCCGCGATCCGCCACATCCGGTCGACCGCGCGCCAGTTGAGCCGCAGCGCGAACGCCAAATTCTGCGGCTGGGCAAGGATGGCGAGCGCGCGGCGCAGCGCCTCCTTGTGCGGATTGGCGACTTCCAGGCGGTACATGACGAGGCTTCGAATCCGCTCGCGGATCTTCATGCCTTCCACCTTCTCGAGCGGGAAGTGGCGGGCGGTGGCGCGGTCGATGGCGTCGAACCAGCCGTCGATCATGTCGGTCGCGCCGCCGGGAAAGGCGAGGCGCGCGCGGGAGGCGGGAACGCCGATGTCGGCCGCGGCCATGGCGAGGGCGGCATCGTCCCAGCCGTCGAACACCGCATGACCGGGGATGAGCGGCGCCAGCGCGACACGCAGCTCGTCGAGGGTCATGTCTTGGGGCGCGATGTCGCTCATGACGGAGCAAATGATCCTCCTTGGCGAAGGATGCAAGCTCAGGCCGGCGCAGCGCGCTCCGGCACGCGGATCAGGACCAAAGCGGCGGCGATCATCACGGCGCCCAGGAGGTCGGCGGCGCCGAGGCGCTCACCATAAGCGAACCAGCCGATCATTGCGGTGACGGCGGGCTGGGTGAGGAGGCCGAAGCCGACCACCACCGGCGAGAGATAGCCGACGCAGTAGACGAGCAGCCCCTGGCCGATCAGCTGGCTACCGAGCGAGAGGAGGAGGAGCGGCGTCCAGTTGCCGGGCAATATCTGTTCGCCCAGCGCCAATGCCAGGAGGAGGAGCGGCAGCGCGCCCGCCGCGGTGGCGATTCCCAGCACCGGCATCGGCGCCATGGTCCGCCGCGCCCGATCGATGGCGACCAGGTAGAAGACATAGAAGAGGCCGGCGAGGAGGGCGAGAAGGTCGCCGCGCAGGTTGTTGGGCGAAAGCTCGTAGCTCGAGCCCATCAGCAAGGCGGCGCCGGCGAGGGCGAGGACGACGGCCAGCGCCTGGAGCCGGCCGGGCAGGCGCCGGGCGATGACGAAGCCGTAGAGCATCAGGAGGAAGCTCGACATGTTGGCGAACAAGGTGGCGTTGGCGAGCTTGGTCATGCCGATGCTGAAATGCCAGGCGGCAAGATCGGCGGCGAAGAACAGGCCGCCCAGCGCGACCATGCCGAGCAGCAGCGGCCGGGGCCCCGTGGCGCGGGTCAGCCCCGGTCGCGCCAGGAGGAGCAGAAAGGGCGCGGCCAAAGCGAGGCGCCAGAAGGCGGAGGAGACGGCGCCGACATCGGCGAGCCGCACCATCCACGGCCCGAAGGCGAGCATCAGATTGGCGAGGATCAGCGCCCCGAAGGCGTAGCGGCCCGCTGGCGGGGCGAAAGGAGCGGCAGGCGGCTGCATCGGGGGCTCCGGCGCGCTAAGGCTCGCCCCGCCATGGCGTCAAGCGAAGAGCCGCAGCCCTGCTACCTCTGCGCCCGCCCGCTCGGCCGGCGGGTGGAATGGCACCACGCCGTGCCCAAGAGCCGGGGCGGGCGCGAGACGGTGCCGGTCCACCCGATCTGCCACCGCGCGATCCACGCCGCGCTGAGCAACAAGGAACTGGAACGGGGGTACGCGACGGCGGAGGCGCTGCGGGGGCATGCCGAGGTGGCGAAGTTCGTCGCGTGGGTGGCCGGCAAGGCGCCCGACTTCCACGCGCCGACGCGGAGGAAGCGGGGGTGATAGGAACCCGCGAACCTGAGGCCACGGCACAGACTGTCACCCCGGACCTGATCCGGGGTCCAGCTGGATGGCTGCCGCGCGGATGGAGAACTGGACCCCGGATCAAGTCCGGGGTGACGCTTGGGGCATGATCGGGCGTGAACGCGGCTCCCGTCCGTTCCGCCGTGCTAAGCCTCCAGCTCGATGTCCCAGTAGAGATAGTCGCGCCAGCTGTCGTGGAGGTAGCCGGGGGGGAAACTGCGGCCGTTTTCCTGGAGCTGCCAGGTGGTGGGGCGGTAGGGGCGGCGGAACAGGCCCATATGGGCTTGCGCGGGCGTGCGTCCGCCCTTGCGCAAATTGCATGGCGCGCAGGCGGTGGCGACATTTTCCCAGGTGGTGCGGCCGCCCTGGGCGCGGGGCACGACATGGTCGAAGGTGAGCTCGCGCAGGTCGCCGCAATATTGGCACTGGAAGCGATCGCGCAGGAACAGGTTGAAGCGGGTGAAGGCCGGGTTCTCCGACGGCTTCACATATTGGCGCAGCGCGATCACCGAGGGGAGCTGCATGGTCCGCGTCGGGCTGTGCACTTCGCGGACATATTCGGCGACGATGTCGACCCGCTCCAGGAACACGGCCTTGACCGCGGTCTGCCACGGCCACAGGCTCAAGGGGTAATAGCTCAAGGGCGTGTAATCGGCGTTGAGGACGAGCGCCGGGCAGCTATCGGGGTGCCGGATGAGGTCGGGATGGTACATAGACGGCGAACGGCCTCCTTCTCCCTTACGGGGAAGCGGCCTCCAACGGCCCCGCCTGTCGCACTCAGACGGAGGAGGAGCCTCCCCTGTCCAGCCCCTTCTCAGCCCGAGAAGGTGACGGGGTGATGACAGCACGGCCTGCGCGCCGCCGTCAAGAGTCCGTGCGCTGATGCAGGTCGTTTCCCGCTTCGCGCCAAGCCCGACCGGGCGGCTGCACCTCGGCCATGCTTACTCCGCTCTGCTGGCGTACGATTTCGCCCGGTCGCGCGGCGGCGCATTCCTGCTGCGCATCGAGGATATCGATCCCGGCCGCAGCAGGCCCGAGCATGTCGACGGCATCATCGAGGATCTCGCCTGGCTCGGCCTCGAGTGGGACGGCGAGATCCTGTTCCAGTCGGCGCGGCTGCCGCTCTATGCGGCGGCGCTGGAACGGCTGAAGGTGCAGGGTCTCGTCTATCCCTGCTTCTGCACCCGCTCGGCCATTGCCGCCGAGATCGCCGCCAGCGCGGCGGCGCCGCACGGGCCGGACGGGCCGCTTTATCCCGGCACCTGCCGCCGGCTGGGGGCGGAGGAGCGGCGGGAAAGGCAAGCGGCTTTGCCCCATGCCTGGCGGCTGGATGTCGCGCGGGCGAGCGCGGCGGCCGGGCCGCTCTTCTGGCGCGAGGGCGAGCGCGAAGTGCCGGCCCAGCCGGAGGCGTTCGGCGACGTGGTGCTGGCCCGCAAGGATGCGCCGACCAGCTACCACCTTGCCGTCACCGTCGATGATGCCGCGCAGAAGGTCACACATGTGGTGCGCGGGCGTGACCTTTACGCCGCGACCCATGTCCACCGCCTGCTCCAGGCGCTGCTCGGCCTGCCGGCGCCGACTTACCATCACCATGACCTCCTCACCGGCGCCGACGGACAGCGTCTCGCCAAGCGCACGGGCGCACCAACTCTGGCCGGGCTGCGCGCGGACCATGTCGATCCGGCGCGGCTCCTGGCGATGCTGCGTATGGGCCAAATGCCGGGTGGATATTCGCTGGCGGGCGCGTAGAGAGGCAAATCATGGACACCTTTCTTTTCATCCTGGTCGCCCTGGCCGCCGGCGCAACTTTGTTCGTGCTTGCCAAGGGCGTGATCGGCATGGCCCAGGGCAAGGATGTCAGTGGCGTTCGATCGCAGGGCCTGATGCGCAAGCGCGTCATGTACCAGGCGGTGGCGATCGTGCTGGTGCTGCTGTTCCTGATGGTCGCGGGCGGAAGGTCCTAAGGCGCTGGTCAGGCTCAACCGCATCTACACGCGCACCGGCGACCAGGGGCTGACCGGCCTGTCCGACGGATCGCGCATGTCCAAGGCGAGCCCGCGCGCGCAGGCGATCGGAGACGTCGACGAAGCCAATAGCGCGCTGGGCATCGCCCTCCTCCACATGGATGGCGAGGAAGCGCGGATGGCGCGTGCCATCCAGAACGAGATGTTCGACCTTGGCGCCGATCTCGCCACGCCCGGCGAGGATTTCGCGCCCAGCGAAATGACCCTGCGCATCGTTCAGCCGCAGATCGACCGGCTGGAGCGCGAGATCGACGCGATGAACGAGGGGCTGGAGCCGCTGCGAAGCTTCATCCTGCCCGGCGGCAGCCAGGCCGCGGCGCACCTTCACCTGGCGCGCGCCATCGTCCGCCGGGCGGAGCGCTCGGCGGTGGCGGCGGCGGCGGATGTGCCGCTCAACCCGCTGGCGCTGATCTACCTCAACCGGCTTTCCGACCATCTGTTCGTGCTCGCCCGAGTCGCCGCAAAGGCGGCCGGCGGCGACGTCCTGTGGCAGCCGGGAGCCACCAGGGACTAACCTGCGTTAGGATAACGGGGCAAGCAGGAGAGGTTGAATGGCGACACGGGCGATACCGGCGCAGGGCGGAATGCTGGAAGGGCGTTTTCGCGCGGTGCGGGCGCTGAGCCGCGCCATCGCGGCGCCGCTTTCCGACGCCGACGCGACGCTGCAGCCCTGCCCCGATGCCTCGCCGGCCAAGTGGCACCTCGCCCACACCACCTGGTTCCTCGAGACGTTCGTGCTGCGCGATCATGTCGCGGGCCACACGCCGCACGACCCGCGCTGGTCCTACCTGTTCAATTCTTATTATGACGGCGAGGGCGCACGGCACCCGCGCGAGCGGCGGGGCATGCTGTCGCGCCCCAGACTCGACCAAGTGCTGGAGTGGCGCGAGAAGGTGGATGCGGCGGTGCTGCGGGCGCTGCCCGGGCTGCCGGACGAGGCGCTGGCGCTGGTCGCGCTCGGCCTTCAGCATGAGGAGCAGCATCAGGAATTGATGCTGACCGACATGCTCGCCGCTTTTGCCCAGAACCCGCTGCTGCCGGCGGTGTGGGAGCGGGCGCCGGAGCCCGCGCCCGATCCGGGCGCGATCGGAAGCGTCCGCTTCCCAGGCGGCATGGCCGAGATCGGCCATGCCGGCACCGGCTTCGCCTTCGACAGCGAGCAGCCGCGCCACCGGGTGCTGATCCAGCCCTTCGAGCTTGCCGACCGGGCGGTGACCAACGGCGAATGGCTGCGCTTCCTGGAGGCGGGCGGCTATTCGGAGCCCGGCCACTGGACCGCCGACGGCTGGGCGTGGGTGAAAGAGCATGTGGTGGAAGCGCCGCTCTACTGGCGCCGCGACGGCGATGGCTCGGCGCGCTTCGGCCTCGACGGGCTCCACCCCATGGAGCCCTCCGAGCCGGTCTGCCACATCAGCTGGTACGAGGCCGATGCCTTTGCCCGCTGGGCCGGCGCGCGGCTGCCGACCGAGGCGGAGTGGGAAGTCGCCGCGTCCGGGCTCGATCCCGCGTCCGGCAACCAGCTCGACGCCGCCGGCCCGGTGCGGCCGCGCGCCGCCGCCGGCACGGGCTTGCGCCAGATGTTCGGCGATGTCTGGGAATGGACCGCCAGCCCCTTCACGCCCTACCCCGGCTTCACGCCCGCGGACGGGACGGTGGGCGAGTATAACGGCAAGTTCATGGTCAACCAGTTCGTGCTGCGCGGCGGC
This sequence comes from Allosphingosinicella sp., assembly GCA_035644835.1. GTDB lineage: Bacteria > Pseudomonadota > Alphaproteobacteria > Sphingomonadales > Sphingomonadaceae > Allosphingosinicella. The sequence goes on from DASQNR010000016.1 coordinate 334,622, forward strand.
AGCTGTGCCACCCCGCGCGGCCATGCTCGGGCAAGCTACCGCAACTTCTTCTACCCCCAGCAACGCTGGCAGATGTGCGGGCTGCGCCTCGCGAGGAACATGTGATGGACATAGCCGTGAAGCCCGACGCCGATCCGGCATTCCGCCGCGATGTGCTCGCCGGCCTGGCCGCGCCGGTGCGGGCAATCCCGGCGCGCTGGCTCTACGACCTCAAGGGATCCGAACTGTTCGAGGAGATCACGCAGCTTCCCGAATATTATCTCACCCGGGCCGATGCCGAGGCGCTGGAGATGCATTGCCCGCGCGTCGCCGGGATCGTCGGCAAAGGGCGGGCGGTGGTGGAGTTCGGCTCCGGCTCCTCGGCCAAGACGCCGATCCTGCTGCGCGCCGTCGCCCCTTCCGCATATCTGCCGATCGACATTTCCGGCGAATTCCTGCGCGATTCCGCCGAAGCGCTCCAAATCGAATTTCCCGATTTGCCGGTGCACCCGATCGAGGCCGATTTCATGCGCCCGATCCGCCTGCCGGAGGCGTGGGACGAGACGCCCAAGCTCGGCTTCTTTCCCGGCTCCACCATCGGCAACATGGTGCCGGCCACGGGAGTGGACCTGCTGCGCGCGATGCGGGAGACATTGGGAGTGGGCGCCTGGCTGCTGATCGGGCTCGACCGGGCCAAGGACGTCGACACCCTGCTCGCCGCCTATGACGATGCCGCCGGCACCACGGCCGCCTTCAACCTGAACCTCCTCCACCGCATCAACCGCGAGCTTGGCGGCACCATCCCGCTCGACGCCTTTCGCCACCGCGCGATCTGGAACGACCGCTTGTCGCGAATCGAAATGCATATCGAGGCGGTGCGCGACGCCGCCTTCGAAGTCGACGGAACGGCCTTCGCGATGCGCGCGGGCGAGACCATCCATTCGGAGAACAGCCACAAATATAACGGCCGCGAGGCGCGGCTGCTGCTGACCGCCGGCGGCTGGACGGTGGTGGAGGAATGGACGGACAGCGCCGAGCGCTTCGCCCTGCTCCTCGCCCGTGCCGATCCGCGGCGCTTCGCGCCCTGAGGAGCGCGGCGCCATTGCCCCGTTCCGCGCCTGTGCCTACATGGACGCGAGCGAGATGCGGGGAGTTTGACGATGGTTCTGGCGCTGATCCAGGTTCTGATGCTGCTGCTGGATGTGATCTGGTGGGTGATCATCATCCAGTTCGTGCTGAGCCTTCTGCTCGTCTTCAATGTGATCAACACCCATAACGACTTCATCCGCAGCCTCTATGGGGCGCTGGAGAAGATCACCGAGCCGCTCTACCGGCCGATCCGGCGGCTGCTGCCCGATTTCGGCGGCATCGATTTCAGCCCGATGGTGGTGATCATCCTGCTGATGGTGCTCGATCGGCTGCTGATGGGTGTGTATATGGACGTCGCCAGCAGCTACGCATGAGCGCGGCCATTATCGACGGCAAGGCGCACGCGGCCAGGCTGCGGGAGCGGGTTGCGGCGGCGGTTCCGGCGTTTCGCAGCGCCGCCGGCCGCGCGCCGGGCCTGGCGGTGGTGCTGGTCGGCGAGGATCCGGCAAGCCACGTCTATGTCCGTGCCAAGGGCAAGGCCACCCGCGAAGCCGGCATGGAAAGCTTCGAGCACCGGCTGGCGGACAGCGCCGGCCAGGAAGAGCTGCTGGCTCTGGTCGCACGCCTCAACGCCGATGAAGCGGTCGACGGCATCCTCGTCCAGCTTCCTTTGCCGGGCCATGTCGACAGCAAGGCGGTCATCGAAGCGGTCGATCCCGCCAAGGACGTCGACGGATTTCACCCCGTCAATGCCGGCCGGCTGGCCGTGGGCGAAGCGGCGCTGGTGCCGTGTACGCCGCTTGGCTGCCTGATGCTGCTCAAGGAGCGGCTCGGCGACTTGTCCGGGCTGGAGGCGGTGGTGATCGGCCGCTCCAACATCGTCGGCAAGCCGATGGCGCAGCTCCTGCTCGCCGAAAGCTGCACCGTCACCATCGCCCACAGCCGCACCCGCGACCTGCCGGCCGCGGTCCGGCGCGCCGACATCGTCGTCGCGGCCGTCGGCCGGCCGGAGATGGTGGCGGCCGATTGGCTGAAGCCGGGCGCGATCGTGATCGACGTGGGCATCAACCGCGTGCCCGCGGGCGAGGACGGCAAGACGCGCTTGGTCGGCGATGTCGACTTTGCCGGTGCCCGCGCGATTGCTGCCGCCATCACGCCGGTGCCGGGCGGCGTCGGGCCGATGACCATCGCCGTGCTGCTCAGGAACACGCTGGTCGCGGCTTGCGCGCGGGCCGGGCTTGCGGCACCGGACGGCCTGTGAACGAGCTTTTCGCCCTTTTCCTCTCCGCCTTCGTCACCCTGCTGGTGGTGATCGACCCGCCCGGCTGCGCGCCGATCTACGCCAGTCTGACCCGCGACTGCCCGCCCGCCCAGCGCCGCGCGATGGCGATCCGGGCGGTGCTGGTGGCGCTCGGCATCCTGCTCTTCTTCGGGCTGCTCGGCGAGGATCTTCTGAAAGCGCTCGGCGTCAGCCTCGCCGCGTTCCGCATTGCGGGCGGCATCATGCTGTTCCTGATCGCGCTGGAGATGGTGTTCGAAAAACGAACCCAGCGCCGCGAAAGCCGCGCCCAGGAGGTGAATGCCGACACCGAGCATGAGGATGTGTCGGTGTTCCCGATGGCGATCCCGATGATCGCGGGTCCGGGCTCGATCGCCTCGGTGATGCTGCTGGTGGCGCGCAGCGACGGGCTGACCGAGAGCCTGGTGGTGCTGGGCGCGCTGGTGTCGGTGCTGGTGCTGACCCTGATCGCCTTGCTCGCCGCGGGGCCGCTGATGCGGCTGCTCGGCCACAAGACCGAGGCGATGCTTACCCGCCTGCTCGGCGTGATCCTGGCCGCGCTTGCCGCCCAGTTCGTGATCGACGGCATTTCCGTGAGCTTCAGCGTTTGACCCGCCACATCTTGTAGGGCGACTTCTCGGGCAATGCGACCGGCTCCAGCCAGCCGGGCACGTCGCCTTTGTTGAGCTGCATGTAGAAGCCGGTCTTCGCCTCGGTGGCGTAGATGGTCGATTCCGACAGGTTCGGGCAGATCAGCACATAATCGATGGCGCGCCGCTCGACGATGGCGCGCGCTCCTTCGGCGGTGCCGCGAAATGCGCGCATCGTGTCGAGGATATCGGCCTGGTTGCGGTGATACGGCCCGGCCACCGCATCGTGGTGGGTGACGGCGATCAGGCGCGGCCCGAGATCGACGAAGGTCAGCACATGACCCTTTGGCTGCAGCGCCACCGCCCGAAGGCCACCCATGCTCGGGCAGGAGGCATTGGCGCGGCCCACCGCCGGCAGGCTGCGGGCCTTGTTCTGCGGTATGAGGTCGACCGCTTCCTGCACGAGCAGGCCGGAAATGAGCAGGAAAGCGCCCACCGTGCCCACCACCCGCACCAGCATCAGGCGGCTGGAACGCACGCTCGGGATGATCGTCCAGGCAAGCGCGGTGGCGCCCGGCACGGCAAGGAGCTGCGCGGCCGGCCCGGCCCGGCTCTGCCAGAAAAGCAGCAAAACGGCGAGAACGGCAGGCGCGGCCACGGCGGCCCAGGGCACGAAGCGGTCGATGTCGCCGCGGCTGCGCCACAGCATCAGCGCGTAGCCGGCAAGACCGGCCGCCGGCAGCGCCAGGATCGTCACGGCGGTCCGCCAGCCGTGGAGATAAACCGGCCGCGCCTCCCGAACATGGCTGAGCCAAAGCCGGTCGAGCTCGGGCGACACGCCTTCCAGCCGGCCGAGGCAATGCGGCCACGCCAGGGCGAAGAAGCCGGCGATCGCCAGGCCCCCCAGCGCGGCGGCGCCGAAGCGCCCAAGCGCGCCGCCGCGCCTGGGCAGTATGGCGAGGATCACGCAGACCGCCCCCGCCGCGACCAAAGCGGACAGCCACACCGGCGACAGCGCGTCGCACACCGGCGCGCGATTGGCGTAGGAGGCGAACAGCAGATAGCCGGCCGCGCTGCCGCCGGCCAGGCTCGCGCCATAGGCCGCCAGCCGCCGCGCCTGGCGGGCATCGTGAACCCACATCAACACGGCCGCCGCGCCGGTCAGCGCGAAATAGAGCAGCATCTCCAGCCCGATGGAGAATGAAAGCGCGGTGGCGATGCCGAGCATGGCGCCGCCGCGGGCGCGCTTCGGGTCGGCCAGCGCCATCACCGCCACCGCCACGAGGGCGAGCTGCCAGCCATGATGATCGATGCGCAGCGGCACGAACTGATTGCGGGCCGAATGCCCGCACAGGAACAACGCGATGGCGAGCGCGAAGGCCTGCGGCGCGACCAGGCGCCGCGCGGCCACGGCCAGCGCGCCCATCGCCGCGAGCAGGGGAAGCAGCGGCGCCGTTGCCACCGCCCAGCGCTCCGCCGCCGCGCCGCCGATCAGCGGCGCCAGCACGAGCTTTATGCCGGCGATCGGCAGGTCGACGAGCCGCGACCAGTGGACGTCGGCGCCGAACGGCGGGTTCAGGCGATATTGGCGAAGATCGTACCAATCCTGCCCGCGCAGCAGGTCTCGCACCTGCATGATGCGCAGATTGTCGTCGGTATCGCCGAGCCCGAAGCCGCGAATCTGCGCCCAGCGGCTGAAGATCATCAGCGCCGCCGCGGCCAGCCAGACGAGAAGCAGCCACCAGCGCCAGTGCTTCTCCAGCCTGTCCAGCGCTTCCATGCTTTCCTCGCCCCTTTCCAACCCTCGTTCAGGGCATTAGTCGCATGCGGACAAAGGGCAAGCGCGCCTGTTTCCCCCGAAGGACCCATGCCGATTCAGCGAATACTCGAACGGCATCTGCCGCAGCATGCCGAGCTTCTCGGGCAGATGATCCGCTTTGGCCTGACCGGAGTGCTGCTGACCGTGCTGGTCGCCGGCGGCTATTGGATCGGCGCGGACGTCTTCGGGATCGAGCCGATGACGTCGATGACGCTCAATTATTTCCTGTTCGCGGGCGTCGGCTATGTTCTCCACAGCCGCTTCAGCTTCAAGGGCCACGGCTCGCGCGAGCAACCGGGGCGGCGCACGATACGCTTCTTCACCGTCAACACTTCCGGCTTCCTGCTCAACCAGTTCTTCGTCTGGTTTCTGGTGAAGCATCTCGGCGGACCGGTCTGGTGGTCGGTGATTCCCGTGGTGCTGGTCACGCCGCTCGTCACCTTTTCCTTCAACCGGCGCTGGGTGTTCGGCTGATGGAGCGGATCATCTACGACCGGATGGCCGAACTCGACGAGCGCCACTGGTGGTACCGGGCGCGGCGCGACATCCTGGCGGCGCTGATCCGGTGCAGGGTCGCGCTTCCCGAGGACGCCCGAATCCTGGAGATCGGCTGCGGCACCGGCCACAATCTGGAAATGCTGCAAGGCTTCGGCCGCGCCGACGGCATCGAAATCGACCCCAAGGCCCGCGCCATGGCCGAACGGCGGCTGGGCCGCCCGATCGGCAGCGCGCCGCTCCCGGACCTGACCGGAGTGGAGAATGGCGCATACGACCTGGTCGCGATTCTCGACGTGCTCGAGCATGTCGAGGAGGACCGCGCGGCCCTGGAGAGCATCGCCCGCAAGCTGAAGCCCGGGGGGCGCATCCTTATCGCCGTGCCGGCCCATCCCTGGATGTGGAGCGCGCATGACGAGGTCAATCACCACAAGCGCCGCTATACGCGCAAGACGCTGCGCAAGGTGATCGGGGATGCCGGCCTGCGCATCGATATGCTGAGCTGGTTCAACAGCCTGCTTTTCCCGCTCGCCGCGGCCGCGCGGGTGGCGGGGCGGATCACCGGCAAGGACGATAGCGACGACGCCTTGCCGTCCAGGCCGGTCAACAGCCTGTTCGAAGCCGTGTTCGGCCTGGAGCGCTACCTGATCGGCAGGGTGCCGCTGACTCCCGGCGTGTCGCTGGTGGCGATCGTCTCAGCCGGCTGAACCTCAGCGCCCTGGGCTTCGGCCTCGTGGGCGACATGGCCGAGCTGGGGCCGCCCCCCGGCGTGGCCGGCAATGTCGGACACGATGTAGAGCGGCCTTCGCTTCGATTCGATGTAGAGACGGCCGATATATTCGCCGATCATGCCGAGCACGAACATCTGCACCGCGCCGAGCACGACCACCACCAGCATCAAGGAGGTCCAGCCCGGCGTCGCCCGGCCGGTCAGGAAGCCGTAGGCGATGTACAGCACGATAAGGGCCGAGGCCGCGACCAGCCAGAGGCCGATATGGCTCGCCATCCGGAGCGGCGCGGTGGAAAAGCCGGTCACCGCATCCAACGCGAAGCGCATCATCTTGGACAGCGGATATTTGGTCTCGCCGGCATGGCGCTCGGCCCGATCGTAGACGATCGGCACCTGGCGAAAACCCACCCAGGCGACCATTCCCCGGATGAAGCGAGCCTGTTCGGGAAGCGACAGAAAGGCATCGAGCGCGCGCCGGCTCATCAGGCGGAAGTCGCCGGTGTCGCGCGGAATCTCGATCTCGGCGAGGCGTGACAGCAAGCGGTAGAAGAGCTTGGCGGAGGCAAGCTTGAAGGCGGTTTCGCCGGCGCGCCGGCGGCGCACCGCGTAGACCACATCGGCCTTTTGCGCTTCCATGGTTGCGATCATGTCGGCGAGCAATTCCGGCGGATCCTGCAGATCGGCATCGATGATCAGGATCCGCTCGCCCGCGCACAGGTCCAGGCCGGCGGTGAGCGCCAGCTGGTGGCCGTGGTTGCGCGACAGGTTGATGGCGACGAGGCGGGGATCTCCTGCCGCCAATCGCTGCATCGCCGGCCAGCTGGAATCGCGCGATCCGTCGTTGACCAGCACGATCTCATAATTGTCGCCGGCCACCGTGCGGGCCGCGGCACCGAGCCGGGCGTGGAGTTCGCCTAGGCACGCTTCCTCATTGAAGCAGGGCACGACGATCGAAAGGGCGGGAGCGGTCATGACGGCGGTCTTCCGGCGCGCGGCGGCTGGGTGCGGGAAGCGACTCGATAGAGCACGGAGGTGCCGCTGCGCCAGACCGGTTCTAGACCAACCGCGGCGGCCGGGTCGTACGGCGGCGGATCGATCACCCACGCGAAGTCGAAGGCGCCGCGCGGGAAGCCGCGCAACGACTCCTCGACGGTGCGCCAGGGTTCCCCGCCGCAGCGCCGCTCGACGACCATCTGCGAAGGATCGCGGCGATAGCCGTAGCCGGGCTCATAGGTCGTCCGCAGCAGCTGCGCGCCCGCCATCGACCATTGATCGTTGGAAAAGGCCCGGTTCCTGACCAGTGCGATTGCCGGCAAATGCTCCAAGCGGCTCATTTTCCAGGGCCGTATGCAGCTGGTGCCGACGAAGGAAACGAGGCGGGCGCCTTCGGGCACATGATGAAGCGCCTGCAACTGGCGGTCATAGTCGCGGTCGTAGAGCCAGTAGCTCCATGTCGTCCCGCCGGTGCGCAGCAGAACGAAGGCCAGTGCGGCGAGGCCGACGGCACGGGTGAAGCGCGGGCCGGCCGTGTCGCGAAACCGGATGGCGATCACCGCCACGGCCAGGAGGTAGGGAACGAGGCGCATGTCGGCATAAGCGGACCCGAACACGATGCGCGGCAGGATCAGGTAGACCAGCAACAGGAAGATGGCGGACGCGGCGAGATTGCGCGAGAAGCCGATCCTGCGGATGAACAAGGCGGCCGCGAGCAACGACAGCAGGGCGACGAGGCTCCAGATGTCGAACCACATCCACCGGTCGCGCAGCGCCATCAGGAACCAGGCGAATTTGGCCTCCCAGTTGAACCAGTCGCCGGTCTGCCCGCCGACATGGCCGCCCCGCCATGCCAGCATCAGCAACACCGGCGGCGCCAGCGCAAGGCAGTGCACGGCGGAGCGCAGGCCGGAGTGGATGAAGCCGCGGCCCTTGTCGTGCTGGCGAACCAGCTCCGCCGAAAAGGCCATCACGCCAAGGCTTCCCCAGCCGAACGTGTGGGTCACCCAGATCAGCAGCGAGATGGGCACGAACAGCATTGCGCGCAGCTTCAGCCGCCCAAGCCGCGCCAGCCGCAGCCACAAGGCGAAAGCGAGGAAAGCGAAGGCCATCGACAGGGCGAAATTGACGAAGCCGAAGTGAAAAGGGAAATTATAGGCGAGCGGCACCGCGAACAGCGCCGTCGGCGGCACCCGGCCGTGGACTTCGCGGGCCACCCACAGGAAACCCGCCACCGTCATCGGCGGAATGGCAAGAACGATCAGCTTCACCGCCGGCTCTAGGCCGAACAGTGCGGACAGCGGCACCACCAGGAGATCGACGCCGAGATTGCCGATCAACGACCATTCGAAACTGTAGAATTGCTGAAGCAGCGGAGAGTGCGCGATCTCCATCTGCACCCGGTAGCGGCCCATATGCCCCGGCAGGTCGACCAGCGGCGGAATGTCAGGCCACAGCAAGGGCATCGCGGCAAGCAGGGCCAGCAGCGCCACGCCGCAGCGCTGCTCCCACCAAGGCGCCCCCTGCTCCCCCACTGTGCTGCCGCGGCTCCTTCCTGCTTGCGGCAGCCTTGCCACAGGCGTGCAAGGCCGTTCAAGCGGGATACAGCCAGCGTCTTGTACGAAAAGGTTATCAGATCGCGACGCATAACCTTTTCGATTCAGGAGCAAATCATGAAGAAATTCGTCCTTGCCGGCGCCGCGCTGGCGGTTCTTGCCGGCACCGCCGCCATCGCCCAACCCGCCGAGCGCGGTCGCGCGGCGCAGCCTGTTGCCCGCGCCGCCGTCGACGCCAGGGTGGATGCCGCCTTTGCGCGGCTCGACGCCAATCGCGACGGCTTCGTTTCACAGGATGAAGCGCGCACGGCCGCCGAGGCCCGCCGCGCCAAGCGTGCCGAGCGACGCGGGACGCGCGGCGAAGCCCGCGGCGAACGCGGCGCGGAGCGCTTTGCCCGCCTTGACGCCAATCGCGATGGCGCGATCAGCCGCTCCGAGTGGGACGCGCGTGCAACCGCCCGCGGCGATCGTCCCGGACGCGGCGAGCGCCGCGCCGCACGCGGCGGTGCCGGCGGTCAGGGTGGCGGCATGTTCGCCCGCTTCGCCGGTGGCATGTTCGCGCAGGCCGACGCGGATCGCGACGGCCGCATCTCCCGGGCCGAGGCTAGGGCCGGTGCGCTCGCCATGTTCGACCGGGTCGACACCAATCGCGACGGCATGGCGAGCGTGGAGGAGCGCCGCGCCGCCCGTGAGGCGCGGATCGCCGCCCGCCAGCAACGGCGCGGCTAAGCGTCGAAGCTGCACGCGAAAAGGGCCGGAAGCTTGGCGCTTTTCCGGCCCTTTTTCATGCTCTTCTTCCGAGCGAGGCTCAGCCGGCGAGGGTGCGTAGCGCAGCGCCAAGATCGGCGAGCCTGAACGGCTTTTGCAGCACCGTGCGCCCGCGAAAGCGCTCGGCGATTCCGGCAACGCCGTAGCCGGTCGCGAACAGGAACGGGATGCCGCGCTCGGCGAGAAGATCGGCAATCGGGAAGCTCTGCTCGCCGGCAAGGTTGACATCGAGGATGGCGGCATCCGCCTCGGACTCCCCGGCCAGCGCGAGGCCGGGGGCGAGGCGGCTGGCCAGCCCCGCCATTTCGTGACCGAGCTCGAGCAGCATGTCCTCGATGTTCATCGCCACCAGCATCTCATCCTCGACGATCAGCACGCGCAACCGCTCAGCCAAGCTCCAGCTCCCGGGCAGCCGCCACGGCGCTCATCTGAGCCTCTACCGTGCAGCGCAGGCCATCGGCCTCGAAGGCGATGCGGGCGGTGCCGCCGAGGTCGCCGCCAAGCCCCTGCTCGATCAGCCGCGAGCCGAAGCCGCGGCGCGTCGGCGCGGCGACGGCGGGGCCGCCTTGCTCCTTCCAGTCGAGGCGCAGCACGCCGCCGGCGTCGCTCCAGTCGATCGCCACCCGGCCATGCTCGGCTGACAGGGCGCCATATTTGGCGGCGTTGGTGGCAAGCTCGTGCAGCGCCAGCGCGAGCGCCAGCGCGGCGCGCGGCGCAAGCCAGATTTCGGGCCCGGCGAGGGCGAAGCGGTCGCCGCCGGCGAAATGCTCCAGTGAATCGCGCACCACCCGTTCCAGGCTGGCGCGTTCCCAATTCTGCTCGGTCAGCAGATTGTGCGCCTTCGAGAGGGCAAGCAGCCGCGCTTCGAAGCCGGTGCGGGCCTCGGCTAGGGTAAGATCGCCCTTCAGGGTCTGGAAGGCGATCGCCTGCACGGTCGCCAGCGTGTTCTTCACCCGGTGATTGAGTTCGTTGATCAGCAGCCGCTGATGCTCCTCCGCCACCTTGCGTTCGTGAATATCCTCGGTGGAGCCGTACCAGAGGCAGATCGCGCCGTCGTCGGCGCGGCGCGGAACGGCGCGCGATCGCGCCCAGCGATAGGAGCCGTCGCGCATCAGCACGCGATGCTCGATGTCGTACGGCTCGCCGGTGGCGACGCTGCGGCCCCATACGGCAAAGGTGCGCTCCCGGTCGTCGGGGTGGAGCCCTTCGGCCCAGGTCGAGCCGAGGCCGGTGGTGCCGGTCCAGTCCTGCCACCGGCGCGCCACGCGATTGAGCCGGCCGTCGGGCAGGGCCGTCCAGGTCACCTGCGGGTTGAGCTCCACCGTGTGGCGGTAATGGTCCTCGCTGTCGCGCAGCGACTGCGCGGCCTGGGCCTGCTCAACCGCCGACCAGGTGCGCTCGGCGACATCGCGGGCCATCGCCGCTTCGGAACGCCGCCAGGCGCGCGCTTCCGGCTCATGCACATAAAGCAGCGCCCGCAGCGCGCCGCCGCGAACCAGCGGCACGGTGATCAGCGCCCGCATTCCCACCCGCTCCCACCCGGCAAGCCGGTCCTGCCCGAGCCCCAGCGCGCGGATATCGGGCAGCACCAGCACCTCGCCCGAGCGCAGATAGGCCAGCGCCTCCTCACCGAAGGCGGCAAGCTCGGCGCTTTGCCCGGCAAGGCTCTGCACCGCCGGATCGGCCGTCCAGTCGCTGCGTACCCAGGCTTCGCCGAGGGTTTCGTCGACTTCGGCATAGCCGACCCGGGCGGCGCCGAGATGCTCGCCGAGCAGGCGGGTGGCGGCATGCTTGACCGCTTCGGGCCCCTCCGCGCTGCGCAAGCCCTCGGCAAGCGCGACCTGGAAGGAGATGCGCTGCTCGGCCACCACCGTGCGGGTGACCTCATTGGCCTGGTTCAGGATGGCGAGCAGCTGCCCGTCCGGCGCGTAGATCGGCAGCAGGTGGCAATTCCACCACGTCTCCTCCTCCAGCCCGTTGCGGCTGAGGATCAGGGGCCGCTCGCGCACGAATGCGCCGGCCCCAGTACGGGTCACCTCGTCGGCGAGCTCGCGCACCACCGGCCACAGCGAATGCGGCAGGGACGCCACCGGCAATCCCAGCGCGGCTTCGCCGCCGACCATCGCTGTCCACGCATCGTTGTGAAGAAGCAGGCGCGTCTCGCCGACATAGAGCGCCGCCGGCAAAGCCGAGCGCAAGCACATGTCGAGCGCGAAGCGCAAAGCCTCGGGCCAGCTTTCCATCGGCCCGAGCGGGGTCCCCGCCCAATCGAAGGCACGGATCCGCTCGCCGACGGGCGCATCGGCATCGGCCGGCGAAAGGGGGGCGTGCAAGGCCATCAGGCTCCGTCGGTGGGCGCGCAAGTGTAGCGGCTGGCGCGTGGAGGGGAAGCCCGCAAGAAATTGTTACCGCTTGCCGCGCTCAGGCCGGGATTTCGGCCTGCTTTTCGGCGGCGATGCGGTCCAATTCGGCGCGGCTCTTCTTCTCGGCGGCCGACTTGAGCTGGCCGCAGGCGGCCATGATGTCGCGCCCGCGCGGCCGCCGCACCGGCGCCGAGATGCCGCCTTCGTAGACCAGGTCCGAGAAACGCTGCACCCGCTCCGGCGTCGAACATTCATAGTCCGCCCCCGGCCAGGGGTTGAACGGAATGAGGTTCACCTTGGCCGGCAATTTGTACTTCTTGATCAGGCGGACGAGCTCGCGCGCATCCTCGTCGCTGTCGTTCTTGTCCTTGAGCATCACATATTCGAAGGTGATGCGGCGGGCATTGTTGGCGCCGGGATAGTCGGCGCAGGCCTGGAGCAGCTCTTCGATGCCGTATTTGCGGTTCAAGGGCACGATCTCGTCGCGCACTTCCTTGGTCACCGCGTGGAGCGAGACGGCGAGGTTGACGCCGATTTCCGCGCCGGCCTTGGCCATCATCGGCACCACGCCCGAGGTCGAGAGCGTGATGCGGCGCCGCGACAGGCCGAGCCCGTCGCCGTCCATCACGATCTTCAAGGCGTCGCGGACATTGTCGAAATTGTAGAGCGGCTCGCCCATCCCCATCATCACGATGTTGCTGAGCATGCGGCCTTCCGGCTGCGAGGGCCATTCACCGAGCGCGTCGCGCGCCAGCATCACCTGCCCGACGATCTCGTTGGGCCTGAGGTTGCGCACCAGCCGCATGGTGCCGGTATGGCAGAAGCGGCAGTTAAGCGTGCAGCCCACCTGGCTCGAGACGCACAATGTGCCCCGGTCCGCATCGGGAATGAACACCATTTCGAAATCGTGGCCGTCATCCGTCTGCAGCAGCCATTTGCGGGTGCCGTCGGTGGAGACCTGCTGCACTTCGATCTTCGGGCGGCCGACCTTGAAGCGCTCGGCCAGCCAGAGGCGCTGCGGCTTGGCGATGTCGCTCATCGCCTCGAAGGTGGTGGCGCCGCGATTGTAGATCTGGTGCCAGATCTGCTTGGCGCGCAGCTTGGCCTGCTTGAGTTCCAGCCCGGCTTCGGCGAGCGCATCGCGGATAGCCTCGCGCGACAAGCCGACCAGGTCTACGCGCGGGTCTTCCGACGCGACCATGGGACGCGGAACGGGAACGGGATCGATGTGTCCCGCAATCGGCATGTCTGCAGCTATCATGAGGCGCCCTATCTAGGCGCGAAGTGCGGCTTTTTCCAGTCGCCGGCTTTTCGCGGTCAGCGTTGCGGTGCGCAGGCGATGGCCGCGGCGTCGAGCGCACTGGCCGCGCCGCGCAAGGCGTAGACGTCGCGCATCCGGGCACCGCGAACGTTGCGGGTTTCCACGCTCATGTCGAGGCCGGCGCGCAACGCCGACACGATCTCGGCATCGGCACGCGCGTCCGGCGCCCAGGCGTCGTTCTCTCCGCCGGCGAGCTGAAAGGTTCGGTCGCCGATCCGCAGCAGCACCGCCGAGCCGGGACGCTTGCGGTCGGCAAGGCGAATGTGGAGCTGACCGCGAACATTGCGGCCGGGCCACCAGCCGACCGACGCGAAACCGCGGCCCTCCCCGGCACGGGTCGGAGCGCTCGGCTCAGCGATCGCGAAGCAGCGCTCCTTTTCGGCAAAGGCGCCCCACAGGCCGAACACGCCGAGGGATCGTTGCTGCGCCGCGGCAGGAGCAACAAGCCCCAGCGAAAGGAGGATGAAAAGCAGCCGGCGCATCAGCGGAAGAAGCGCAGATATGTGGCGTTTATGCAACAACAAGTTTCGTTTAGGTACCGTTCATGAAACCTTTCGCAAGTGCGAAGCGCTGGAGTGCCGTTACCCAAACCGGGTACCCAGTGAATAAAATGGAGTGTTTTCAATGCGTAAGTATCTTGTTGCCGTTCTTTTCGCCGCCGCCGCCGCCGCGCCTGCCGCCGCGCAGACCACCGGCACCGGCATGGGCGGCCTGCGTCTCGAGGGCCTGGTCGGCTATGAGACCACCGACATCGAGGATGAAGGCGCGGACGGCGTCACCTACGGCGTCGGCCTCGGCTACGATGTCCAGTCGGGCAACGCCGTGTTCGGCGTCGAGGCCGAAGCGATGGAGTCCAACATCAGCCAGTGCGTCGCGGGTTTCCCGGGCGCCGGCGACACGCTGTGCGCCAAGGGCGGCCGCGACCTTTATGTCGGCGCCCGCGCCGGCGCGGTGATCGGCGCCAACAGCCTGGTCTATGCCAAGGCCGGCTACACCAACACCCGCTTCGAGCTGGAATTCGATCCGGCGGTCGGCGCCAACACCACCGCCCGGGACAATCTGGACGGGGTTCGGGTGGGCGCCGGTCTGCAGTTCGGCTTCAGCCAGAACCTGTATGCCAAGGCGGAGTATCGCTACTCGAATTACGAGCAGGGCTACGACAAGCATCAGGGCCTGGTCGGCCTCGGCTTCAAGTTCTAAGCCGGTCCACAGCCGAAAACAGGAGGGCCGGGGTTATCCCCGGCCCTTTTTTCATGCGGCGCGACAACCCCCTAGCCCTCTCCCGCCGCCCGCTTTACAACCCGCTGCAAAGTTACACTCTGGGGGTTTCTCATGAAGGCGACGATCGAACGGGCCACGCTGTTGAGGTGCCTTGGCCACGTCCAGTCCGTGGTGGAACGCCGCAACACGATCCCCATCCTGTCCAACGTCCTTATCGAGGCGCAGGAGGATGGCGGCATCCGCCTGATGGCGACCGATCTCGATCTCCAGATCAACGAAACCGTTGAAGCCAATGTCACGCAGGCCGGCGCCACCACCGTGTCGGCGCACACCCTGTTCGATATCGCCCGCAAGCTGCCGGAGGGCAGCCAGGTCGAGCTCAATGCCGCCGAAGGCAAGATGCAGGTCAATGCCGGCCGCGCCCGTTTCAATCTCGCCACCCTGCCGCGCGACGACTTCCCAGTGATCGCGGAAGGCGATTTGCCGACCCGCTTCGAACTCCCGGCCGCGACCTTGCGCCAGATCATCGACAAGACGCGCTTCGCCATCTCCACGGAAGAGACGCGCTATTATCTGAACGGCATTTTCCTGCATGTCTCGGACGAGGCGCAGCCGGTGATGAAGGCGGCCGCGACCGACGGCCATCGCCTCGCCCGGGTGACCGTGCCCAGGCCTGCGGGCGCCGAAGGCATGCCGGATGTGATCATTCCCAGAAAATGCGTCGCGGAACTCAGGAAGCTGCTCGACGAGGTCGACGGAACCGTGCAGGTGTCATTGTCGGAGACCAAGATCCGCTTCGGCCTCGGCACCGCGATCCTCACGTCCAAGCTGATCGACGGCACCTTCCCGGATTACAGCCGCGTAATTCCAACAGCCAACGACAAGCTGCTGCGCATCGATCCGAGGAGCTTCGAAGAGGGCGTAGACCGCGTCGCCACCATCGCCAGCGAAAAGACCCGGGCGGTGAAACTGTCGCTCGACCGCGACCGCGTGACCCTGTCGGTGACCAGCCCCGAAAACGGCACGGCGGCGGAGGAAGTGCCCGGCAATTACAGCGCCGAAGGCATCGAGATCGGCTTCAACGCCCGTTACCTGCTCGACATCCTGGGGCAGATCGAAGGCGACACGGTGGAAATGCACCTCGCCGACGCCGCCGCCCCCACCCTGCTGCGCGAAAACGACAAGGCGTCGGCGCTCTATGTGCTGATGCCGATGCGGGTGTGATCGGCTTGCCTGAAGTAAGGAAATTCCTTACTTCAGGCGCATGATCGAAAGCCGCGTAACCAGCAAGGCTCAGGTAACCCTGCCCAAGGCGGTTCGCGCCGCGCTCGGCCTGCAGGCCGGCGACGTCGTCGCCTGGGAGATCGCTGACGATTGCGTGGTGCTTATGCGCGCCGACGGAGACGACGCTCTCATCAACAACTTCGCCATGTTCGACGAATGGGCAAGCGAGGCCGATTGCGCGGCGTTCGACAATCTATAGCGCCGGCGACATCTTCTGGGTGCCGTTCCCCTTCGTCGACCGGCCCCGGCTTCGCCCCCGGCCTGCTTTGCTGGTGAGCAACCGCCCGGTGGGGCCCGGCGGATCGCTCGGCTGGGTGCTGATGATCACCAGCACCGCCAACGCCGGCTGGCCGGGTGATATCTCGCTTGAAGAGCGCTACGCTGAGTGCGGACTACCTGTGCCGTGCGTCATTCGAACCGCGAAGATCGCAACGGCAGCTTATGCCTCGGCCAAGCCGATGGGGCGCTTGCCTGACGACATCATGGCCGCGGTGCGGACGGAGATTTGCCCTCTGCTCGGCTCCTGAACATGGTCGTCCGCTGGCTGAGCCTTTCCGACTTTCGCTCTTACCGTGACGCCGTTCTGCAGGCTGGCAGCGGCCTGGTCGTGCTCACCGGCGAGAATGGCGCGGGCAAGACCAACGTGCTCGAAGCGGTGTCGCTGCTCTCGCCGGGGCGCGGGCTGCGCGGAGTTGCGCTGAGTGACCTCGCGGGGCGCGACGGCGGCGGCGGGTTCGCCGTCGCCGCGCGGCTGGACGACATCGAGATCGGCACAGGCACCCTCGCCTCAGCGCCCGAGCGGCGGCAGGTGCGGATCAATGGAGCGGCGGCGTCCGCGACGTCGTTGGCCGAATGGCTGTCGATCCTGTGGCTCACCCCGGCGATGGACCGCTTGTTCCAGGAAGGGGCGAGCGGCCGGCGGCGGTTTCTCGACCGGCTGGTGCTGGCGCTGGCGCCTGGCCATGCCGTTCACGCGGCGCGCTACGAAGCGGCGATGCGCGCGCGCAACAAGCTGCTCGCCGAGGAGCGGCCCGATCGGGACTGGCTGACTGCACTCGAGGCGCGGATGGCGGAGCATGGCGCCGCGCTGGCCGCCGCGCGGCACATCGCGGTGGAAGCGCTGGCGGCGCGGCTCGCCGATGCACTCGAAGGACCCTTCGCCCGCGCCGGGCTGACGCTGGAGGGCGGCGGAGAGGATTTGCGCCTTGCGCTGGCCGCGGGACGGGCGCGCGACGCGGCCGCGGGCCGTACGCTGGCGGGCCCGCACCGGACCGATCTCGTCGTCACCCACCTCGGCAAGGGCCAGCCCGCCGCGCTCTGCTCGACGGGCGAGCAGAAGGCGCTGCTGCTCGGCATCGTCCTCGCCCATGCCGACCTGGTGGCGGAGCGCGCGGGGCGGCGGCCGATCCTGCTGCTCGATGAAGTTGCCGCCCACCTCGACCCGCGACGACGCGCGGCCTTGTTCGAGCGGCTGGAGGCTTCGGGGGGTCAGGTCTGGATGACCGGCACTGAGGTATCGCTTTTCGGGTCGGTCGGCGCGGGCGCCACCCGGCTGGAGGTGCGCGACGGCGGGGTCTTCCCGGCCTGAGCGCAAGCCAAACTCCACCAATTTCCTTGGGTTTCGGCGCCTCCGCCGCTATATCTCCAACATGGCAACATCATCGAACGAAAACAGCTACGGCGCCGATTCCATCAAGGTGCTGAAGGGCCTCGACGCGGTCCGCAAGCGCCCCGGAATGTATATCGGCGACACCGACGACGGATCGGGCCTCCACCACATGGTGTTCGAGGTGTCGGACAATGCGATCGACGAAGCTTTGGCCGGCCATTGCGACATGATCCGCATCGTCCTGAACCCCGACGGCTCGGTGTCGGTGGAGGACAATGGCCGCGGCATCCCGACCGGCATCCACGCCGAGGAAGGCGTGTCGGCGGCCGAGGTGATCATGACCCAACTCCACGCCGGCGGGAAGTTCGAGAATACGTCCGACGACAATGCCTACAAGGTGTCGGGCGGTCTGCACGGCGTCGGCGTCTCTGTGGTGAATGCGCTTTCGGAGTGGCTTGAGCTGACCATCTGGCGCGACGGCGAAGAGCATTGGATGCGCTTCCGCTACGGCGATGCCGAGGCACCCTTGAAGATCGTCGGCCCGGCACCCGAGGGGAAGAAGGGCACACGCGTGACCTTCCTGGCCAGCCCGGAGACGTTCAAGATCGTCGAATATGATTTCGACAAGCTCGAGCACCGCTTCCGCGAGCTGGCCTTTCTCAATTCCGGCGTCCGCCTCGTCCTGACCGACGCACGGCACGAGGAGGAGAAAGAGGTCGAATTGTTCTACGAGGGCGGCATCGGCGCGTTCGTGCGCTATCTCGACCGCGCCAAGACGGCTTTGATCCCCGAGCCGATCTCGGTCACCGGCCAGCGCGACGATATCGGCATCGAAGTCGCGCTGGAGTGGAACGACAGCTATTATGAGCAGGTCCTCTGCTTCACCAACAACATCCCGCAGCGCGACGGCGGCACCCACCTCGCCGCCTTCCGCGCCGCGCTGACCCGCACGCTCAACAATTACGCGGAAAAGTCGGGCGCGCTGAAGAAGGAGAAGGTGAGCCTCACCGGCGACGACATGCGCGAAGGCCTGACCGCGATCGTCTCCGTGAAGCTGCCCGACCCCAAGTTCGGCTCCCAGACCAAGGACAAGCTCGTCTCCTCCGAGGTGCGCCAGCCACTGGAAAGCCTGATGGCCGACAAGATGTCGGACTGGCTGGAGGAAAACCCCCAGCACGCCCGCACCATCGTCCAGAAGATCATCGACGCCGCCGCGGCGCGCGAAGCCGCTCGCAAGGCTCGCGAGCTCACCCGGCGCAAGGGCGCGATGGACATCGCGTCCCTCCCCGGCAAGCTCGCCGATTGCCAGGAGCGCGATCCGGCCAAGTCCGAACTGTTCCTGGTCGAGGGCGATTCCGCCGGCGGCTCGGCCAAGCAGGGCCGCGACCGCAGCACCCAGGCGATCCTGCCCTTGAAGGGCAAGATCCTCAACGTCGAACGCGCGCGCTTCGACCGGATGCTCTCGTCCAAGGAAGTCGGCACCCTCATCCAGGCGATGGGCACCGGCATCGGCCGCGACGATTTCAACATCGACAAGCTTCGCTACCACAAGATCGTGATCATGACCGACGCCGACGTCGACGGCGCCCACATCCGCACCCTGCTCCTGACCTTCTTCTACCGGCAGATGCCCGAGATCATCGAGCGCGGGCACCTCTTCATCGCCCAGCCGCCGCTCTACAAGGTCGCCAAGGGCCGCTCGGAAGTGTACGTCAAGGACGACGCCCGGCTTGAGGAATACCTCATCGACGCCGGCATCGGCTCCATGGTGCTGGAAGGCGCCGAAGGCCCGCGCTCGGGCAACGACCTTCGCGAGCTCGCCGATCACGCCCGCCGGGTGCGCAGCCTGATGCGCTATGTGCCGCGCCGCTACGATCCCGGCCTGATCGAGGCGCTGGCGCTGAACGGCGCGCTCGATCCCGCCCGTCCCGAAGCTGAGCGGGCGCAAGCCATCGCCCGCGCCGCCGCCTTCCTGCAGGGCAGCGACCAGGATTCGGCTTGGACCGGCGAGATCGGCGCCGACGGCGATTATGTGCTCAGGCGCCTGTGGCGCGGGGTTACCGACCACCATGTCGTCGACCACAAGTTCGTCGCCTCGGCCGAAGCGCGCAAGCTCCACGGCCTCGCCGCAGAACAGGCCGTCGCCTACGCCCAGGCCTCGCGGCTGGTGACGCTCAAGGCCTCGGCCAGCGCCGCCGCCCCGGACGAGCAGGAAGCGAACACCCCCGGCGCCGCCCTCGACCTCGCACCGCCGGAAAAGGCGCCCGACGCCAAGGGCGTGCTGGTCCGCCGCCCGACCGAGCTGCTCGACGCGATCCTCGCCGCCGGCCGCAAGGGCCTGTCGATCCAACGCTACAAGGGTCTGGGCGAAATGAACGCCGACCAGCTTTGGGAAACCACGCTGGACCCAGAAAACCGCTCGCTGCTCCGCGTCGAAGTGGAACAGGCCGACATCGCCGACGAGATCTTCACCCGCCTGATGGGCGACGTCGTCGAGCCGCGCCGCGAGTTCATCCAGGACAATGCGCTAAGCGTCGCCAATCTCGACGTCTAAGGCCGGCGTGGGCCAATGATCCCTCGCCTCCTCCAGGGCACCGCCGACATTCCCGGCGGCGGAGAGCTCAAGCTGTTCCAGCGCGGCGATGAATTCTCGATCATGCTCGGAGCCACCGAGCTGATGAACAGCCGCAAGAGCGGTTCGGAGGAAGCGCTCGCAACCCTCGCCTGCGCCGCACTCGCCGGACGCCCCGCGCCCCGGGTGCTGATCGGCGGCCTCGGCATGGGCTTCACCCTGCGCGCCGCCCTGCAAGCCCTCCCCGCCGGCGCCGCCGTGACGGTGGCGGAGCTGGTGCCGGCGGTGGTCGCCTGGGCGCGCGGGCCGATGGCGCACCTCCAGCAAGGCAGCCTCGACGACCCCCGCGTCACAATCCGCGAAGGCGATGTCGCCGCCCTCATCGCAGCCGCGCCGGCTGTGTGGGACGCCATCCTGCTCGATGTCGACAACGGCCCGGGCGGCATCACGGTAGAGAGCAATGACGGCCTCTACGGCCCCGCCGGCCTCGCCGCCGCCCGCCGCGCGCTCCGTCCAGGCGGCGTGCTGGCGGTCTGGTCCTCCGCGCCGGACGCGGCCTTCACCGCCCGCCTGCACCGCGCCGGCTTCAAAGCCGAAGAACATGTCGTTCGCGGCGGCAAGGGCGGCAGAGGCCCACGCCACCTCATCTGGATCGCAAAAACTCAGGGGTGACTCAACGCCGTCCCCAGGAGACAGGCCCTAGATCGCCACCCCCGCCTGCTCCGGGGGGAAATCCTCCAGCCCCGCCTCGGCGCCGCCCGAGTTCCAGCTTTCGGCGAGGCAGCGGGCGAGCGCGGCCATGGCGCCCTTGCCGCCCGCCAGCGGCAGGGTGTCGACGCTGCGGCCCTCCCGGCTGATCTCCATGCCCCTGGCGCTGGTAAACGCGTCGAGCAGCCGCTTGCCTCCGGTGCCGCCGGGCTCGACCTGGAAATAGAAGCCCGGCCCGTCGCTGTCGATCTCGCGCCGCGCGGTGGCTTCGACGGGAAGCGAACTGACGCCGAGGAAATCGAGCTTGAGTTCGTAGCTGGCGCCGTCGCGCAACTTGTTCCAATTCTTGTTCTGGAGAAGGAAGCCGAGCTTGTCGTCGCCCGATATGCCCCAGACGGAAAGCATGGTGCCCTGCGGCGAGACCGCCTGCATCATGCAGCCATGAGGCATGGCGCCGACCGCCCAGTCGCCCGTCTGATCGACCTGTCCGAGCGCAGCGCCGGTCGGAGCCGCGACGAGTAAAGCCGCAATAATGTGCCGGACCATGCTGGGCTCCTTTCGGCCCCTCCCGCATCACTTCCCGGTCAAGGCAGAACCGCCCGGAGCATGTTTGGTTGCCGTGAAAACCGCCGGCCGCGGCGGCTTTTCAGCCACCCCGCCCGAACGCCCCCGGAGGGCCGATCATTGGAAGCTGAAACGGACTCGTGCGCTGTTCGGCAGCTTCTTGTCGTGCAGCGGCGCGCGGAAGAGATATCCGTCGCGCAGCACCTGCACCGGCCTGGAGACTGGCCCCGCTGTGACCGAGGCGTGTGCGATGGCCCGGTCGCTGCGCGCGTAGATTGCGAAGCTGGAACTCTGGCAGCCGCCCGCCGCCGCGAACGCGCCGCGCGCGAACACCGACATATGGCGTTTCTCGATTGCCCAATGGACCTCGCATTGCAGCCGCATGTCGCCCAGCATGCGGTCGTCTTCGCTGGTGCCGGGAGACATCACCACCGGACGCACGACCAGCCCGGCCCGGCTGCGGTTCGCCACCAGCTGCCAATCGTCCGAACCGAGTTCCGGAAGAACGAAGCGATTGGCCGAGTCGAGCGGCACCGGAATCGCCCGATCCGCCGAACGCAGGGTAAGCGTCACACCGTCGAGCGATTCGCCTGGCCGGGCAGGCTTCACCTCGAAATACAGGATGCTCGCCGGCGCGTAGACCGGCCGGCCCTTTCGATAGGCCCTGGCCGCGTCGCGCAGCTGCTTCACCGTCAGCCGGTACGGGTTCTTGAACCCCACAACCGATATCGCCTGGTCCTCCACCGCCGCTTCCGGCGCAGGCGCCCGGGCAGCCGCGGGAGGAGCGAAGAGCGGCAGCACCGGCAACAGCGGCAACAGCGGCAACAGCGGCGCCGCCGCAAGGGTCGTCCATCGAGCTGGCGGCTTCTTCGTCACAAGCCTCACCTTACCCCGTTTGAATGGTCGGCCCAAGGTGCTTCCCCCTGCGCCTGCCGGCCGCTCGACCTGGCAAATGTGTCATCCGCTCAGGCTGTGCTAGAGCGCTGCATGGACCAGGCCACACCCGTTTCCACCATCGCCCAGCTTATCCAGCTCGCCATCGCGCCGGTGTTTCTCCTCGCCGGCATCGGCGCCATCCTCAACGTGCTCGCCCAGCGGCTCGCCCGCGTGGTCGATCGCGCGCGGGCGCTGGAGGCGGAATATTGCAGTCTGGACGACGGCGAGCGTGCCCGCGCGGCGGCCGAATTGCTGCTGCTCGACCGGCGCATGCGGGTGGTCAACCAGGCGATCAGCGCCTGCACCGCAAGCGCCCTGTTCGTCTGCCTGGTGATCGGCATCCTGTTCGTCGCGGAGCTCGCCGACATCGCCTGGGGCCGCCCGACTGCCGTGCTGTTCATCGTCGCCATGCTGCTGCTGATCGGCGGACTGATCCTGTTCCTTTATGAAGTCAGGCTGGCGATGCGGGCGATCAGGATGCGGCGGGCGACCATGCCGCACCGCCGGAGCGGCTGATCAGGCGAAACGCGCTTTCAGCGCCAGCATCGCCAGCGCCGCCCTTGCCGCCTCTCCGCCCTTGTTCTTCTCGTCCGGCCTTGCCCGCGTCAGCGCCTGGGCTTCGTTCTCCACGGTAAGGATACCGTTGCCGACCGGCAGCCCGTCGAGCGTCAGCGCCATGATGCCGCGCGCGCTTTCGCCCGCGACGATCTCGAAATGATAGGTCTCGCCGCGGATCACCACGCCGAGCGCGACGAAGCCGTCGTAGCGCCCGCTCTCCGCCGCCATCGCGATCGCCGCCGGCACTTCCAGCGCGCCCGGCACCGTCACCGTCTCATGGGCGTCGCCGGCCTCCTCGATGGCGGCGCGGGCGCCCTCCAGCAGCAGGTCGTTCAAATGGTCGTAGAAGCGCGCCTCGACGATCAGCAGCCGGGCCATGGTCAATCCTCCAGCGGTATCGGCCGCTCGCCGACGATGGTGAGGCCGTAGCCGCCGAGCGCCACCGGCGTGTGGCGGGTGTTGGTGAGCAGGATCATGTCGTGGATGCCCAGCGCCGAGAGGATCTGCGCGCCGCCGCCATAATCGCGCAACTGCTCCATGTCCTTGAGGCTGCCCTTGCCGGTCCTGGCATCGAGCAAGGCGGAGATCGGCACGGCGCGGGTGAGGGCGACGATGACACCGGAGCCTTCGGCGGCGATCGCCTTCATCGCGCCCTGGAGGAGCCCGCTGCGGGCGCAATTCTCGCCGAACACGTCTTCGAAGATGCTGAGCTGGTGCATCCGGACCAGCACCGGCTTGCTTGTGTCGAGCTCGCCCTTGACCAGTACCACCGTTTCGGTGCCGAGCGCCTTGTTGAGGAAGGAGCGCACCGTCCACCGACCACCCCAGCAGCTGTCGATCTCGGCTTCCGCCGTCTGCTCGACGAGGTGGTCCTTCTTGAGGCGATAGGCGATGAGATCGCGGATGGTGCCGATCTTCAGGCCGTGGAGCTGGGAAAAGGCGACCAGGTCGTCCATCCGCGCCATGGTCCCGTCTTCCTTCATGATCTCGCAGATCACGCCCGACGGGTTGAGGCCGGCGAGCCGGGAGATGTCCACCGCCGCCTCGGTATGGCCGGCGCGGATCAGCACCCCGCCGTCACGCGCCACCAGCGGGAAGACGTGGCCTGGGGTTACGATATGCTCGGGCCCTTTGGCGGCGTCGATCGCCACCGAGACGGTGCGGGCGCGGTCGCCGGCGGAAATGCCGGTGGTCACCCCGTCACGGGCCTCGATCGAGGTGGTGAAGGCGGTTTCGTGGCGGGTGCCGTTGTGCCGGCTCATCAGCGACAGGCCGAGCTGGTCGATCCGCGTCTTGGTCATGGCCAGGCAGATCAGGCCGCGGCCGTGGCGGGCCATGAAGTTGATCGCGTCGGGCGTCGCCATCTGGGCGGGGATGACGAGATCGCCCTCATTTTCCCGGTCCTCGTCGTCGACCAGGATGAACATGCGCCCGTTGCGCGCCTCGTCGATCAGCTCTTCGGGGCTGGAGAGGAAGCCGCGTTCGAGGTGAGCGGTGGCCATCAGCGCCTCAGTTCCATCATCCGGCCGATGTAGCGGGCCAGCACATCGATCTCGATGTTGATCTTCCGGCCGGCGGCGAGGTCGGCGAAGCTGGTCTGCGCGGCCGTGTGGGGGATGATGTTGACGGCGAAGCGGACACCCTCGCTGATCGGCTCGACGTCGTTGACGGTCAACGACACGCCGTCCAGCGCCACCGATCCCTTGGTGGCGATATAAGCCTCCACGGCCTGCGGCGCGATGATGGTGACTCGGGTCGATCCGCCGATATCGGCGACGCTCTCCACCTCCCCCACGCCGTCAATATGGCCGGTGACGATATGCCCGCCCAGTTCGTCGCCGAGCCGCAGCGCGCGTTCCAGGTTGAGCGCGGCGCCTTCCTTCCAGATGCCCGGCGCGGTGCGCGACAAGGTTTCCGCCGACACATCGACCGCGAACCAGCCTGGGCCCTTGTCCACCACCGTCAGGCACACGCCCGAACAGGCAATGGAGGCGCCGAGATCGACATTCGTCATGTCGAAGCTTGTGGCGATGGTCAGGCGCATGTCGCCGCGCTGTTCGATCGCGCGGACTTGCCCCACGTCGGTGATGATGCCGGTAAACATGTGCGGCTCTTAGCGGGTGGTGCGAACCCTGGGTAGGGCGCTAATCGTCACCCCGGGGTGACGTGGTCGGGTGAGTGTCACCGTTCCCTTTCGTAGACCTCGAGCCGGTCCACCCCAAGCATGCGCGAATCGGCCAGCCGCCAGCGCCGGTGCGCTTCGGCGATCGACGTCAGCCCGATATAGCCGATCGACGACTTGCCCTCGCCGATCAGCACCGGGGCGCGATAGATGAGGAGGCGGTCGACCAGGTCCGCCTTCAGAAAGGCCGAGGCGGCGCCGGAGCCGCCCTCCACCAGCAGGTCGTTGACCTGGGAAAGGCCGAACACATCCTGCGGGGAGCCCAGTCGCTCCCACCCTTCCACGCCATTGCCGCGCGTCAGAATGGCGCGGCGCGGTGAGCGCTCCTCCAGGCCGGGCAAGCGCACATCGAGGCCGGGTCGATCCGCGTCGTACGTGCCGCGGCCGACCAGGATCATGTCGGCGCGCGCGCGTTCGAGGTGAACATGGGCCCGGGCATCCTCGCCGGTGATCCAGCGGCTCTCGCCCGAAGGCAACGCGATCTTTCCGTCCAGCGACATGGCGAGCTTGAGCGTGATCTGCGGCCGGCCGAGACGGACGCGGCTGAGAAAGCCTGCCAGGGCCCGCTCGGCGGCGGCGGCGGCAATGCCTTCGATCACTTCGATGCCGGCGGCGCGCAGCCGTTCGAACCCCTTGCCGTCGGTGCGGGAATCGGGATCGCCGATCGCCGCCACCACCCGCGCCACTTGCGCGTCCACGATCAGGTCGGCGCAGGCCGGGCCGCGGCCGTTGCGGTGGGCGCAAGGCTCGAGGCTGACGTAGAGCGTCGCGCCGCGCGCGTGCGCTCCGGCTTGCGCCAGCGCCTGCGCCTCGGCATGGGGGCGGCCCCCCGCCTGGGTCCAGCCGGTACCGGCAACTCGGCCGTCCAGCACGATCAGGCAGCCGACGCCCGGATTGGGAGCGGTAACGCCGCGGCCGCGCTCGCCAAGCGCGATCGCCGCCTCCATCCAGCGGGAGTGGTCGCTCAAATGCCCATTTTCTCCAGCCGGTCGTCCAGCGCCTTGAATTGGCGCTGGCGTTCCTTCTGGCGGGCTTCCTTTTCGGCCTGGCGAGTCACCTGTTCAGCCTTGATCTGCTCGTCGCTGCGGTCGGCGCTCCAGCTTTCCGCGAAGATGACCTGCGGCTTGGGCGCGATGTTGGTCTGCACGTCGGTATAGAACAACACGATCACCGCGGCCGGCATCAGCACGGCGAGGCCGCCAGCGACCCAATGGTGGGTGCTGCGTTCGGACGCGAGGGCACGCAGGTCGGCGAGCAGCGCCTTGGGGGAGGACGGGCGGGGGAGAGCCATGTTGCCAAGATAGTGGCTTCGCTCTCCCGCCGCCAGCCCCGCCGCGTGCGAGCCCGGGATGCTCGCAAGCGGCGGGTCCGCTCAGTCCGGGAGCACCCAGCGGATTGCGTTGTACACGGAGTCGCCGGTCGCCTTGCCGTCGCTGTCGCGCGCCGGCGTGAATCGGGCGCGGCTCTTCATCAGCCGGCAGGTCGCCGTGTCGAGTGCGTTGGAGCCGCTCGTGCCCGTCACGCGGCAGTCGGCGACGCGGCCGTCGGGGCCGACGGTGAGCTGGAAGCGAGTCGTTCCCTGCTCCTCGTTGCGCACGGCCGAGGCCGGATAATCGTCGTTGGACACGTACGAGGCGAGGT
Organism: Allosphingosinicella sp.; assembly: GCA_035644835.1. Taxonomy (GTDB): domain Bacteria; phylum Pseudomonadota; class Alphaproteobacteria; order Sphingomonadales; family Sphingomonadaceae; genus Allosphingosinicella. Next base: position 360,879 of record DASQNR010000016.1, read on the forward strand.
TCGCCTTGGCACGCGCCGATTCGACTTTCTTGGGCTGCGGCGCAGGCGGCGGGGGGGACGGAGGCGCGGGCGGAAGGATGATGTCGACCGGTCCGGGCTGGACATAGGGCTGCGCCGGGGTCGGAACCGGGCTCGTATCGAACTCCACCGGCCTTTGCACCATCTGCACGATCTGCGGCGGCTGGGTCACCACTTGGCGCTGCTGCGGCTGTTGCACCTGCTTGAGCGGCTCGGGCGGTACCGGCGGCGGCGGCGGGTTCGGAATGTCTATGATCGTGGTCGGCGGCTTCGGCCCCACGGAAATGACATCCATTTTCGACATGGCCAGCGCCGTGATCGCCGCCCCATGCATCAGGACGACGATGGTAAGGGCGGTCGGGCTCCGCTTGGTTTCCAGATATGCGCCTTGAGTCATGGCGGCTCTCCTTGCTGCTGCCTCTGATGGGCCTGGCCTGAGATGCTATCTCATAACACGATGTTACAACATTACATTACGCGGCGAAAGCCTGTTTGTTCCCGCACAACAAGAAGCTTGTTCTTAGAGCGCGGCGTGGAGGCGCCGCAGCGTCTCGTCGCGCCCGATCAGCGGCAGCAGGGCCGCCATTTCAGGGCCGCTGTCGCGCCCGGTCAGCGCACGCCGCAACGGCAGGAACAGCGCTTTGCCGCCGCGCCCCGTCCTCGCCTTCAAGGTGGCGGTGAGCTGCTTCCACGGCGCATCGTGCCAACTTAAATCCGCCGCCGCCGCGGCCGCGGCTTCAATCAGCGGGCGGTCTTCCTCGGCCGCCTTGGTCTCGAGGGCCCCGTGCAGGATTTCCCACCAGTCCGCCGCCTCCGACACGCGGGTAAGGTTGGGCCGAATCGCCTCCCAGTCCGCCGCGCCCATGCCTTGGGGGAGCCGCGCCGCCAACTTGTCCTCCCAGGGCAGCTGGTGGACGATCCTGGCATTGAGCGCCTTGAGCTCCTCCAGGTCGAACCGCGCCGGCGCCCGCCCGAAAGTGGCGAAGTCGAACGCGTCGACGAGCGGCCCCGCCTCCGTCACCGGCTCCACCGGCAGGCTGGTGCCGATGCGCGCCAACTTCGCCAACAAGGCGATCGGCTCGATCCCCTCCCCTCGCATCCCGTCCATGCCGAGCACACCCAAACGCTTGGAAAGCTTGCCTTCCGATCCGACCAGCAAAGCCTCATGCGCGAAGGCGGGCGGCGCGGCTCCCAGCGCCTCGAACATCTGGACCTGGAGCGCCGTGTTGGCGACATGATCCTCGCCGCGCACGACATGGGTCACCCCCATGTCGATGTCGTCCACCGCGCTCGGCAGCATGTACAGCCAGCTCCCATCCTCGCGCCGGATCACCGGATCGGACAGCAAGGCCGGGTCGAAATGCTGCGCGCCGCGAATCAGGTCGTGCCATTCGATCGGCGCATCGTGATCGAGCCGGAAGCGCCAGTGCGGCCGGCGCCCCTCCCCTTCCAGCCGAGCGACATCCTCGGGCGTCAGCGCCAGCGCCGCTCGATCGTAAACCGGCGGCTTGCCGCGGCCGAGCTGCACCTTGCGCTTCAGATCGAGCTCCTGCGCCGTCTCATAGGCCGGGTAGACCCGCTCGGCCGCGCGCAACTGGTCCAGCGCCGCATCGTAGCGCGCGAAGCGCAGCGATTGACGATGCTCCTCCTGATAGTTGAGGCCCAGCCAGGCCAGATCCTCCCGGATGCCCTCGACATGCGCCTCCGACGAGCGCTCGGCATCGGTATCGTCGAGCCTCAGGATGAAGCGGCCGCCATGCTTGCTGGCCCACAGCCAATTGTGGATGGCGGTGCGGATATTGCCGACATGGAGGCGGCCGGTCGGCGCGGGGGCGAAGCGGGTGACGACGTGCATCGCCGCCGTGTAATGGCGTCACCCTGCCCCGGCAACGCTTCAGCCGAAGATCAGGACGCCGAGGAAGCGCCCGGGCGCCGCGGCCATCAACCCGGCGGCGATCAGCCCCGCATAGACGCCGCGCACCGCGTTCCTGTGTGCCCTGATGTTGCCACGACGCGCCTGCCACACGCTGAGGGGAATCGACACGAGGGTCAGCACGGCGAAGAGGTGGATGAAGCTCAGCCCGCCGCTGAGCGTCTGCAGCCAGAAACTCGACGCGGCGGTTACCATCATCATACCGCCCCAAATCCGCCCGAGCAGCTTGTGGGTGGCGTTGCCCTTGGGAGCCCACAGCACGTATGCGCCCAGCGGCACCGCCGGCACCACGGTGAACAGGTGCACATACAGCGCGATGTCGGCGCCCGCCGGAGCCTGCCACCCCGCTGGTCGCGCGATCAGGGCCGACAGGGCCAGGAACAGCAGGGTCACGGCCAAAGCGACCGCACCCGTCGCAACAGAGCGTCCCCAGCCGCTGCCTTTTTCCGTTCCCGTCACCGCCATGCTTTGTCCCCCAGCGGCCGAGCGCCGCATCCCCGGGAGCATGACGGCCCCCGGCCGGCGGGCAAGAGCCGCTTCGTGGCAGGGCGCTTCCCTTTCGCAAGCGCCGCTTTTCGCGCTATTCGTGCCGTTGGCGAAGCGCGAACGGGACGATGACGCACATGAAGGGGCTGCGGCGAATCGCCATCGACCTGTTCCTGATGGCCGCTATCGGCGCGGCCCTCGGGCTCATCGCGCCGTTCGGCAGCGCGGCGATGCCGCCGGGACCGCGATTGTTCTTCTGGGTCGGCTTCGTCCTGGCCGGATATCTGGTTTTTCGACCGGTTGCCGCGGTCGCCCACTGGGCGGCGGAGGAGACAAGGGTCCCGCAATGGCTGGCGGTGGTGCTTGCAGCCATGGTCGCGTCGCTGCCGCTGGCGGCCGGGATCGGCTACGCGCTCGGCGGGATGAAGGTGACCGACTTCTGGTTCGGGAGCCGCTTTCCAACCCTCTACGGCCAGGTCGCGGCGGTGGGGATCGCCATTCACATGCTGATGCTCGTGCTGCGTGCGGCGCCGGCGGCTCAAATGGTTGGCCAGGAGCCCGATGGTTCGGACGCCGACGCCGACGCCGACACAACTCCGGCTTCGAGGGAGGGGGCCGGCGCTGCATTCCTCCGGCGGCTGCCGCCCGCGCTTGGCCGCGACCTCCTCTCTCTCCAGATGCAGGATCATTATGTCCGCGCCGAAACCGCCCTCGGCACCACCTTGATACTGATGCGCTTTCGCGACGCGGTGGCCGAGCTGGAAGGCGCCGGCCTGATGGTTCACCGCAGCTGGTGGGCAGCCTTTGCGGCCATGGAGGCGCTCGACCGCGACGGCCGCAGCGCGCGCCTGCGCCTGCGCGGCGGCGGTCTGGTGCCGGTGTCGCGCGCCTGCCTGCCGGCGGTTCGGGAGGCGCTTCGAAGCCCCGGCGGCAGCGGGTTTGACAGCCCGGCCGGCTCCTATAAGAGCGCGGGGGAAGGCGAGCCGGCGGCTCGTACGCCCGCAGCCGAGGACCGTTCATGAAGCTTTTGGCCGGCAATTCGAACCTGCCGCTGGTGCGGGACATCGCCGCCTATCTGAAGCTGCCGATCACCGCGGCGAGCGTGCGCCGCTTCGCCGACGAGGAGATCTTCGTCGAGATCCTCGAGAATGTCCGCGGCGAGGATGTGTTCGTGGTTCAATCCACCTCCTATCCCGCCAACGACAATCTGATGGAGCTGCTGATCTGCATCGATGCGCTGCACCGCGCCTCGGCCAAACGGATCACCGCGGTAATCCCCTATTTCGGCTACGCCCGGCAGGACCGCAAACCCGGGCCGCGCACGCCCATTTCCGCCAAGCTGGTCGCCAACCTCATTGAAACGGCGGGTGCCGATCGCGTTCTTTCGGTCGATCTCCACGCCGGGCAGATCCAGGGCTTTTTCGATATCCCGACCGACAACCTTTATGGCGCCCCCGTCATGTCGGCCGACATCGAGGCGCGGTTCAAGGGCCGGAACATCACCGTCGTCTCGCCCGATGTCGGCGGGGTGGTGCGCGCCCGCGCCCTCGCCAAGCGGCTCAACAACGCGCCGCTCGCGATCGTCGACAAGAGGCGCGAGCGGCCAGGCGAATCGGAGGTGATGAACATCATCGGCGATGTCGAGAACCGCTTCTGCATCCTGATCGACGACATCGTCGATTCGGCCGGCACGCTGTGCAACGCCGCCGGCGCGCTAAGGGAGGCGGGCGCCGAGGATGTGGTGGCCTATTGCACCCACGGGGTCCTGTCCGGCGGCGCGGTCAGCCGCGTCGACAATTCGGCGCTGAGCGAGCTTGTCATCACCAACTCCATTCACGGCGAGGGCGTGGCGGCCGGCGAGAAGATCCGCATCCTGTCGATCGCCCGCCTGCTTGGCGAAGCGATCAGGCGGATCGCCGACGAGAGCTCCGTCTCGAGCCTGTTCGACTAAGGAGAACCGGATTGCCTACCGTACTCATCACCGGCGCCGGGCGCGGCATCGGCCTGGAATTCGCCCGCCAATATGCCGCCGCCGGCTGGGAGGTGATCGCCACCGTCCGCGATCCCGCCCAGGCGGAGACGCTGCGGGGGCTCGGTGCCCGGGTCGAGACCCTCGACATGGAAGATTTCGCGGCTTTGGCGGGATTTCCGGCGCGGCTGGCGGGCAGTTCGATCGACCTGTTCATCGCCAATGCCGGCGTCTCGGGTCCGCAGCGGATCGATTCGGCCGAAGCTGCCGGCCGCTGGGAAAAGGTGCACGCGGTGAATGCCGTGGCGCCTACCTTGCTGGCCGAGGCGCTGCTGCCCAAGGTCGCCGCGGCCGGTGGCAAGATGGTGGCGATCACCAGCCGGATGGGCAGCATCGCCGACAGTTCGGGCGGCTATATCGCCTATCGCGCGTCCAAGGCGGCCTTGAACGCCGCGTGGCGGGCGCTGGCGCTCAGCGTCGCCGATCGGCCGGTGACGCTGGCCATGTTCCACCCCGGCTGGGTCAAGACCGACATGGGCGGCCCCAATGCCCTTCTTACGATGCCGGACAGCGTCGCTTCGCTGCGCCGGGTGATCGAGAGCCTCAGTTCCGCCCAGAACGGCGCCTTCCTGAACTATGACGGCGAGCCCTTGCCCTGGTGACCGCTTGCCTTGGCGCGCTTCCTCCCCTATAGGCGCCGCTTCTTTCCAGCTTTGGAAGAGATCGAACGGCCCGGCCATCAGGGCTGCCGTGGCTGTTCACAAACGTCCGCCCCGCGCGGCAAGGAGACGAAAATGCCCAAGCTTAAGACCAAGAGCGGCGTCAAGAAGCGCTTCAAGCTCACCGCCACTGGCAAGGTGAAGCACGGAGTCGCCGGCAAGCGCCACCGGCTGATCAGCCACAATGCCAAATATATCCGCCAGAACCGCCGCACCACAGTGCTCGCCGACGCCGATACGGCCCGGGTGAAGCTCTGGGCGCCTTACGGCCTGAAATAAGGAGGATATAAGTCATGGCACGCGTGAAACGCGGGACCACCACCAAGGCCCGCCACAAAAGAATTCTCGAGCAGGCGAAGGGCTATTACGGCCGTCGCAAGAACACCATCCGCATCGCCAAGCAGGCGGTGGAGAAGGCCGGGCAATACGCCTACCGCGATCGCAAGGTGAAGAAGCGCAGCTTCCGGGCTCTCTGGATCCAGCGCATCAACGCCGCTGTTCGGGCCGAAGGCCTGACCTACGGCCAGTTCATGCACGGCCTGAAGCTCGCCGGCGTCGATCTCGACCGCAAGGTCCTGGCCGACATCGCGATGCACGAGGGTGCGGCGTTCAGCGGCATCATCGCCCAGGCGCGCGGCGCGCTCCCGCAGGAGGCGCAGGCCACGGCCTGAGCTTTTGCTGAGTCGAATAGAGGAGGGCGTGGGAGGCAGAAGCTTCCCGCGCCGTTTTCTTATTCCCTCTCCCGCCTGCGGGAGAGGGTTAGGGTGAGGGTGAGTCCCGCGCGCTGCCTCGGCGCATGTGCATGGTCTCGCCCCACTCACCCTCACCCCGGCCCTCTCCCGCAAGTGGGAGAGGGGGAAGTCATTCAGTGCAGCCGTTCGGCGGCGATCGCGTAGCGCACGGTGGCGCAGGGGCTGCGGTCGGGGCAGCAGGTCAGGCGCTGCCATTCGGTGCGGGCGCGGGCCTCGTCGTCGAACGGCCCGGCCATTTTTTCGGTGCCCGGGATCAGCGCCTGGAAGGCGGGGTCCCGATATTCGCCCCCGATTACCCAATAGCGTGTGGTCATGGCGGATACTCCTTATTCGGCGGCGATGGCGGTGATGAATTGTTCGGCCTCGGTGGATTCGGCGAGGGCGGTGGTGGAGGCTTGGCCGCCGGAGACGGTCTGCGCGACCAGGTCGAAATAGCCGGTGCCGACCTCGCGCTGGTGGCGGGTGGCGGTGTAGCCGGCGCTTTCCGAGGCGAATTCGGCCTGCTGAAGCTCGGAATAGGCCGCCATGCCGCGGTCGCGGTAGCCGCGCGCCAGTTCGAACATGCCGTGGTTGAGGCTGTGGAAGCCGGCCAAGGTGACAAACTGGAACTTGTAGCCCATCGCGCCGAGCTCGCGCTGGAAGCGGGCGATGGTGTCGGCATCGAGCTTGGCCGCCCAGTTGAAGCTCGGCGAGCAATTGTAGGCCATCAGCTTGCCGGGATGCTCGCGCTGGATCGCTTCGGCGAAGCGCTTGGCGTCGGCGAGATCGGGGTGGCTGGTTTCCCACCACAGCAAATCGGCATGGGCTGCGAAGGCGAGGCCGCGCTTGATGCAATGGTCGACGCCGGTGCCCTCCTTGAGGCGGAAGAAGCCTTCGGGCGTGCGCTCGCCGGTGAGGAATTCGTGGTCGCGCTCGTCGATGTCCGAGGTGATGAGCCTGGCGCTCTCGGCGTCGGTGCGGGCGACGATCAGGGTCGGCACCCCGCACACGTCGGCGGCGAGGCGGGCCGAATCGAGGTTTCGGATATGCGCCTGGGTGGGGATCAGCACCTTGCCGCCCAAGTGGCCGCACTTCTTTTCGGAAGCGAGCTGGTCCTCGAAATGGACGCCGGCGGCGCCGGCCTCGATATAGGCCTTGGTGATCTCGAAGCAGTTCAGGGGACCGCCGAAGCCTGCTTCCGCGTCGGCGACGATGGGGGCGAACCAGTCGTGCCGCGCGCCGCCCTCGGCATGCTCGATCTGGTCGGCGCGCTGCAGGGTGCGGTTGATGCGGCGGCACAGTTCCGGGCCGGCATTGGCGGGGTAGAGGGACTGATCGGGATACATGGCGCCGGCGGTGTTGGCGTCGGCGGCGACTTGCCACCCGGAGAGGTAGATCGCCTTCAAACCCGCGCGGACCTGCTGCATCGCCTGGTTGCCGGTCACCGCGCCGAGCGCATTGATGTAAGGCTCGGTGTGGAGCAGTTCCCACAGGCGTTCGGCGCCGCGGCGGGCGAGGCTGTGCTCGATGGTGACGGAGCCGCGCAAGCGCTCGACTTCGGCGGCAGCGTAAGGGCGCCGGATGCCGTCGAAGCGGCCGGGTGGGGCGGGAACCAGGGTGGCGAAGTTTGTCATGGAAGCCTCGAAGTTGGCGAAGGTGTCGCGCAATGAAGCATCGGCCGGGCGGTTTGGCAGCGGGGAAAAGGGTCGCGGTGTCACGTGGTGACTTGCGACTTTTGTGAATCTTTGACAGTGTTCCTCCTGGCATGGCGCAGGAACGGAAGCTCTATCTGGGGGGGAAACTCAGGCGGCTGCGGCGGGAGCTGGGGCTGAACCAGAGCGCCATGGCCGCGGAAGTCGGCATCTCGCCGTCCTATCTCAACCATCTCGAGCGCAACCAGCGGCCGGTGACGGCGCAGGTGCTGCTGCGGCTCGCCGACATGTACGACATCGACCTCAAGAGCTTCGCGGCGGAAGGCGGTGAAGGAACGGGGGTGGACCAGCTCGCCGAGATCTTCGGCGACCCGATGTTCGCCGATCTCGGCGTGCCGCGCTACGAGCTTTTGGAAGTTGCCGACAACGCTCCGGCGGCGGCGGATGCGATCGCCCGGCTCTATGCGGCGCTGGTGGAGCGGCGCCAGCATCCGCTAGGCGGGGCGCCCGACGAAGGCTCGCTGGTCACGCCCGAAGCCTGGGTGCGCGACCATATCCAGGCGCAGCGCAATTATTTCCCCTATCTGGAGGAAGCGGCGGAAACGCTGGCGGGCGCGCTCGGCGATCCGGTGGAGATCTTCGAGCCGGTCCGGCGGCGGCTCAAGGAAGGCTTCGGCGCCGATCTACGGATCGTGCCGCCAGCGCTGCTCGACTTTGCCAGCCAGCATTACGATGTCCACCGCAAGCGGCTGATGCTGTCGTCGCTGCTGCGGCCGGAAAGCCGCACCTTTGCCGCGGCCTATCAGCTTGCCTTGTTCGAATTCCGGCCGCTGCTCGCCAAGATGCTCGACTCGGCGGCGGCGCCCGACCTGCCGACTCGCAAGCTGCTCCACATGAGCCTCGCCAATTACGCGGCGGGCGCGATCATGATGCCGTACGGCTCGTTCGTCGCCGCGGCGGAAAAGGCGCGCTACGACATCGACCTGCTGTGCGCCGGCTATGGGGCAAGCGTGGAGCAGGTCTCGCACCGGCTGACCACGCTTGGCCGGGCCGGCGCGCGCGGCATTCCGTTCTTCATGCTGAGGGTGGATGCGGCCGGCAACATCTCCAAGCGTTTCGCGGGCGAGGCGTTTCCGTTCAGCCGGTTCGGCGGCACCTGCCCGCGCTGGAACCTCCACGCCGCCTTCCAGACGCCGGGGCGGATCGCCACCCAGGTGGTGGAAACCCCGGACGGGGCGCGCTTCTTCACGATCAGCCGCACGGTGGAGCGCGCGGTGCGGCTCGACCCGCGCGAAAGCTCGCAGCTTGCGATCGGGCTGGGCTGCGAGGTCAAGCACGCGCCGCGGCTCGCTTATGCCGACGGGCTCGACCTCAACCGGCCGCTGGTGACTCCGATCGGCCCGGCCTGCACCATCTGCCCGCGGGTGCGCTGCCCGCAACGCGCGGCCGCGCCCGCGGGGCGGACGCTGGCGCTGAGCGAGCTTCAGAAAACGATCTCGCCCTACCCTTTCGTCGGGTGAGGCGAGATCGCGCGGGTTTTTACCAGCCGCCGGTGCGGCGGGTCTGGCGGCGGCCGCCGGTGAAGCGGCGGATGAGGTAGCCGATGCCGGCAGTGAAAATCAGTCGTCTAAGCATGCTGCACTCCTTTACGATGTGTTGAGTGAGCGGTTGGCGGGCCGGCTTGTTCCGGCCCCGGGCCAGGGATTTCGGCAGCCTGCGCCGAATCGCCCGCCGATGGAGAGACTTCCATCGCCACGCCTTCCTCGGCTAGAGCCCGCGCCATGTCCGACCTCGACACGATGAGCGATACGCTGCTCGCCCGCATCGGCGGCGCGCCCGACCTTCAAGCCCTCGAAACGGAGCGGGTGGCGGCGCTTGGCAAGCAAGGCGCGATCACCCAGCTTTTGAAGACGCTCGGCGGCATGAGCCCGGAGCAGCGCCAGAGCGAAGGCCCGCGCATCCATACCCTGCGCGAGCGGATCGGCGAGGCGCTCGGCGCGCGCAAGGCGGCGCTCGAGGCCGAAGCGCTGGCGAAGAAGCTTGCCACCGAGACGCTCGACATGACGCTTCCGGCCGCCGCGGCGCCGCAGGGCAGCGTCCACCCGGTCAGCCAGGTGATGGACGAGCTTGCCGAAATCTTCGCGGACCTCGGCTTCTCGGTCGCGACCGGCCCCGAAATAGAGGACGATTGGCGCAATTTCACAGCGCTCAACATCCCCGAAAGCCATCCGGCGCGGGCGATGCACGACACTTTCTATTTCCCGACGCAGATGAACCTCGAAGCAAGCGAGGCGGGGCTCGACCCCGGCTTTGCCGGCAATGCCGTGCGCATGCTGCTCAGGACCCACACCTCGCCTGTGCAGATCCGCACCATGCAGGCGACGCCGCCGCCCATCTACATCATCGCGCCGGGGCGGACCTACCGGTCGGACAGCGACGCCACGCACACGCCGATGTTCCATCAGGTGGAGGGCCTGGTGATCGACCGGGGGATTCACCTGGGGCACCTCAAATGGACGCTGGAGACCTTCCTCAAGGCCTATTTCGAGCGCGACGACATCGTGCTTCGCCTGCGGCCCTCATACTTTCCCTTTACCGAGCCGTCGGCGGAGGTGGACGTCGGCTATAGCTGGGTGAAGGGGCGGCGCGTGCTGGGCGGGTCGCCTTCGCCGGGGAATGGCGGCTGGATGGAGCTGCTGGGCTCCGGCATGGTCCACCCCAAGGTGATCGCCGCCTGCGGGCTCGATCCCGAGGAATGGCAGGGCTTCGCGTTCGGCTGCGGGATCGACCGGCTGGCGATGCTGAAATACGGCATGGACGACCTGCGCGCCTTTTTCGACGGCGACCTGAGGTGGCTCAAACATTACGGCTTCAACGCGCTCGATGTGCCGACGGTGAGCGGAGGAGTGGGCGCGTGAAGTTCACCTTGTCGTGGCTGAAGGAGCATCTCGAGACCGAGGCTTCGATCGAGCAGGTGTCGGAGGCGCTGACCGGCATCGGGCTGGAAGTGGAGGGGATCGAGAATCCCGCCGACAAGCTCGCCCCCTTCACTATCGCTCATGTGCTCACCGCCGAGCGCCACCCGCAGGCCGACAAGCTGCAGGTGCTGACGGTGGATGCCGGGCCGGAGCACAATGGGGGCGAGGCGATCCAGGTGGTGTGCGGCGCGCCCAATGCGCGGGCCGGCATGAAGGGGGTGTTCGGCGCGCCCGGGGCCTATGTGCCGGGCAGCGACCTGACGCTCAAGGTAGCGGCGATCCGCGGCGTTGAGAGCCGCGGCATGATGTGCTCGATCCGCGAGCTGGAGCTTGGCGACGAGCATGACGGCATCATTGCGCTGCCCGAAGACGCGCCGGTGGGTGAAAGCTATGCCCGCTGGGCGGGGCTTGACGATCCGGTGATCGATGTGTCGGTGACGCCCAATCGCCAGGATTGCATGGGCGTGTACGGCATCGCGCGCGACCTCGCCGCGGCGGGGCTCGGCACGCTCAAGCCGGTCAAGGCGCCGGAGATCGCCGGAAGCTTCCCCTCCCCCGTCGAGATCCGCATTGAGGATGTGGAAGGCTGCCCGGCTTTCTATGGCCGTGTGGTGCGCGGCGTGAAGAACGGACCCTCCCCGGCCTGGCTGCAGCAGAGGCTGAAGGCGGTGGGCCAGCGGCCGATCAGCGCCCTGGTGGACATGACCAACTACATCATGATCGGCTGGGGCCGGCCGCTGCACGTCTACGATCTCGCCAAGCTAAGCGGCGCGGTGACCGCGCGGCGGGCGCGGGACGGCGAGGAGGTGCTGGCGCTGAACGGCAAGAGCTACGCGCTGGACGCGAGCATCACGGTAATCGCGGACGACGCCGGGGTGCACGATATCGGCGGCATCATGGGCGGCGAGCATAGCGGCGTCACCGAAGGCACGACCGACATCCTCGTCGAATGCGCCTATTTCGATCCGGAGCGGATCGCGCGCACCGGGCAGAAGCTTGGCCTGTCCTCCGATGCGCGGACTCGCTTCGAGCGGGGCGTGGATCCGGAGTTCCTCGACACCGGCCTCGCTCTGGCGACGGCCATGGCGGTGGAATTGGCGGGCGGGGAGCCTTCCAAGGTGGTGCGGGTCGGCGAGCCGCCGCGGCTCGACCGGGTGGTGGCCTACCGGCCGGAGCGGGCAAGGACGCTGGGCGGCATCGACATCCCCGAGGGCGAACAGGCCGACATATTGCGCCGGCTGGGCTTTCGGGTCGATCTCGGCGAGCCGTGGCGGATAACGGTGCCGAGCTGGCGGCGCGACGTCGACGGATCGGCCGACATTGTCGAGGAGGTCGTCCGCATCCACGGCATCGACAAGGTGGATTCGGTGCCGATCCCGCGCCGGCCAGGCGTTGCACGGCCGACGGCGACGCCTGAGCAGCTCATCGAGCGCAAGGCGCGGCGCACAGCGGCCGCGCGCGGCCTCAACGAGGCGGTGACCTGGAGCTTCATTCCGGAAAGCGAGGCGTCGGCGTTCGGCGGCGCGGCCTGGGTGCTCGACAATCCGATCAGCGAGGATATGAAGGCGATGCGGCCCTCGCTCCTCCCGGGCCTGCTCAGCGCGGCCCGGCGCAATTTGGCGCGTGGTGCGGAGAGCGTAAGGCTGTTCGAAGTGGGGCGGCGCTATCTGGCCGAGGGCGAGCGGCCGACCCTGGGCCTGGTGCTCGCGGGGCAGCGCGGGCCGCGCCACTGGGAGACCGGCAAGCCGGGCGGCTTCGATGCCTATGACGCCAAGGCGGAAGCGCTAGCGATCCTCGCCGCCGCGGGAGCGCCGGTGGACAATCTCCAGGCGATCGCACCGGCCGGCGAGGTTTACCACCCCGGCCGCTCGGCGCGGCTCAGCCTTGGCCCCAAGAACGCGCTGGCCTTGTTCGGGGAGCTTCATCCGGCCACCCTCAAGGCCTTCGACCTCGAGGGACCGGTGGTGGCGGCGGAGATCTTTCTTGACGCCATCCCCGCGCGGCGGGGCGGCGGCGGCCATATGCGCCAGGCCTATCGGCCGCCGGCGCTGCAGGCGGTGACTCGCGATTTCGCCTTTCTGGTGCCGGAGTGGACGCCCGCGGACAGCCTGCTGCGCGCCGTAAAGGGCGCCGACAAGCAGTCGATCGCCGGCGTTTCGCTGTTCGACAGGTTCACCGGCGCGGGCGTACCCGAGGGGATGGCCTCGCTGGCGGTGGAAGTGACGCTGCAGCCGGGCGACAAGAGCTTCACCGAGGAGGAGCTGAAGGGCCTTTCCGACCGGATCGTGGCCGCCGCCGTCAAGATCGGCGCACGGCTGCGGGATTGACGGCGGCGCACGGCTGGGTGACTCAAGCGCTTGCGTGAGGCAGGTAATTGCAAAAACCGGCGGGCCGGCCATGATGGCATGGCTGCAGGAATCAGGGGGCTTATGCGCGGACAGGTACTCGGGGTGGACACGAGAACGGGGCACGGCAAGATCGCCGGGGACGACGGGCAGCGCTACAGCTTCACGCCGGAGGATTGGGCGCATCGCGGCGAGCCGGCGATCGGCATGTATGTCGATTTCGAGGCCGAGCAGACCCGGGCGCTGACCATATTTCCGGTTCCGGCCACGATCCCCGCGACGACCGGCGCGATACAGCCACAGCCGCCCGCGCCGGTAACAGGCGAGCGCAACAAGATCCTGGCGGCGGTGCTGGCCTTCCTGGGCGGGCCGCTCGGCATCCACCGCTTCTACCTCGGGCGGGTCGGCACCGGGATCACCATGCTGGTGCTGAGTTGCACGGTGATCGGGCTGGTGGTCTCCATCCCGTGGGCGTTTATCGACATGATCCGGTACCTGATTATGCCCGACCGCGAATTTGCCGCCCGTTATGCCCGTTCGGACAATTGAGACGCCGGGCGCGCGGGCGGATCGGACGGTTCCGCCCGGCTTGCCGATCGCGGACTGGCTGAGTCGCAAGGCTCCCGCCGACGCCACACAGGAGCGCCGCCCGAGATGAACCCGATTGCCTGGGATGAGCCCGCCACCCTCATCGACCTTGACGGCAAGGCGCCGATCATCGGCACGGTGCGCGACTGCGCCACCCATTTCGCGCACTTCAAACCCTTCGCCAGGGAGCAGGCGCGGATCCTGCTGACCCGGCCGGTGCACCGCGAGGGGCGCAAGACCCGGACCTGGATCCTTGAGCCCGACGAGATCGAGCAACTGGCGCAGCGGTTGCGCGACGAGGGCTGAGCCGGCGCCCGAGCTGTCAGCGCGGGGCGGCAGGCCGCGTTTCGAGCGCGTTGATGGCGGCGTGGACGGCGGCCTCGGCCTCGCGGCGGGGGAGGCCGGCGGGAATCTGCGCGCCGAAGCGGATGGTGACGATGCCCGGCCGCTTCACGAAGCCGCTGCGCGGCCACAGCTTGCCGCTGTCGAGGGCGAACGGGACGACCGGCACGCCGAGCGCGCGGTAGAGGCCGGCGAAGCCCGGCTGCAGCGGCGGGCTCTCGCCGGGGAGGACGCGGGTGCCTTCGGGAAAGATCACCACCGGGCGATCCTCGGAAATCGCCTGCCTGGCATCCTGGACCATGCGGCGCAGCGCGGTGGCGCCGCCGGCCCGGTCGATCGCGATCAAGCCGTAATGGTGGGCGAGGCGGCCCCAGATCGGGATCTTGGCGAGCTCCTGCTTCATGATGATGGCGGGCGCTTCGAAGAGGCGGACCAGCTCCATGGTTTCGAACATCGACTGGTGCTTGCCGGCGATCAGCACCGGGCCGGGCGGAAGCTCCCCTTCGATGCGGGTGCGGACGCCAAGCAGGGTGGCGGCGCACCAGCGGTGCCAGTTGGACCACCAGCGCGCGACCACCCGCACGGTGCGCGGGCCGCCCAGGATCGACAGCAGGGCGAATGCGGCTCCCAAGAGAGTGACGGTGTAGAAGACCAGCAGAAAGGCGATCGAGCGAAGCCGGTCCATCACACGCCTACGAACACCGACGCCTGGCGCAGCAGGAACTTGTTATATTCGGTGAAGAGCTGGCGAAAGGCCGGGTTGCTCTCGATCGCGTCGTTCAGCACCGCCACATCGCCAGGCAGGCGGCGGGAGAGTTCGAGACGGGCGCGCGGCATGTGCCAATCGGTGGTGATGAAGCGGATCGAGCGGAATTTGTATTTGGCCACCCAGCGCGACACCTCCTCGGCGTTGGAGCGGGTGTCGACGCTTTCGCGGCCGAGATCGATACAGCAGGCGAACAGGCGCGGATCGGTGCCATATTGGGCGGCGAGCTCGGCGGGGCGGACGGTGCGGGCGACACCCGACACGAGCAGGCGCTTCGCGCGGCCGCGCTCAAGCAGGTCGAGGCCGCGCTCCAGCCTTTTGGCGCCGCCGGTCAGCACGACGACGGCGTCGGTCTGCTGCTCGCCCGCGGCGCGCGGCAGCAGCACGGTGAACACGGCATAGCCGAGCGCGTAGAGGAGGACGAGAAAGGCGATGGCGCGTCTGATCACAACAGCCTCCCCAACGCCCGAAGAATGGTGGCGCGGGCCACGATCATCGCCAGAAGGACCCCGAAAACGGGCAAAGCGACCAGAATCGCCCAGCTTGCCACCGGCAGCCCCGCCGAACCCAGCAATTCCGATCCCAGTGCGCCCAGGCGATTGCCGATCAGGAGCAGCACCGCGCCGGCCGCGGCCAGGCCGACCGCGCCGCCGAACAGCGCATCGAGCGCGATCCGGCGCTGGAAGAGGCGGGCGACCTGCACATCGGTGGCGCCCATCAGGTGGAGCACCTCGATGGTGCCGCGATGGGTGTCGAGGCTGGCGCGGGCGGCGAGCACCACGGTGGCGGCGGTGGCGCCGATCATCAGCACCACCAGCGATCCCGCCAGCCAGCGCAGGGAGCCGATCAGGCCGGCGAGCGGCGCCAGCCACTGGGCATTGTCGTCGACGCGGGCGGCCGGGGCGACATCGGCCAGGGCGGCGCGCAGGCCGTCCATCCGGGCATAAGCGGCGGGGCTCAATTCGATGTCGATCATGGCGGGGATCGGCAGGTCCGCCTCCATTCCGCCCGGGCCGAGCCACGGTTCGAGCAGGGCTCGCATCTCGTCGGGCGCGACGCGTTCGGCGGCGGTGACGCCCGGCAAGCGCGCGAGCAGGGCCAGGGCGTCGCGGGCCTGGCTTTCGCGGGCGTCGGGATTGGGCTCGACGATCTGCACGGTGGCGCGGTTGCCGGTTTCGGTATCGAGGCTGGCGGCGGCGCTGCCGAGACCGAGGCCCGCGGCGGCGGCGAGCAAGGTCAGGAACATCATGATCGCGATCACCCAGGGCATCGGGCCGGACAGCCGCCCCTCGGGCAGCAGCCGCGCGTCGGCCGCGCCGAACTTTCGCGCACCCGCTTTCATGCCTGGGCCGCCGTCATGCTTCGGTGCGCCGCGGCGGGTGGCGCAGCGCGCCGGTGGGATCGAGCAATTGCCCGCGATCGAGCCGCAGCATCTCGGAGCGGGCGATGGAGGAGATGAGGTGAAGATCGTGGGTGGCGACGACGATGGTGGTGCCGAGCTTGTTCAAGCTGTCGAACAGGAAAAGCAGCCGCTTGGCCATTTCCGGATCGACATTGCCGGTCGGCTCGTCGGCGACCAGCAATTCGGGGCGGGCGATCACCGCGCGGGCGATGGCGACGCGCTGCTGCTCGCCGCCCGACAGGGTGGCGGGGCGGGCGGTGGAGCGGTGGCCAAGGCCCACCCACGACAGCATTTCGCCGACGGGATGCTCAAGATCGCGCTCCTCGACGCCGGCGACGCGCAGCGGAAGCGCGATGTTGTCGTAGGCCGAAAGGTGCGACACGAGGCGGAAATCCTGGAACACGACGCCGATGCGGCGGCGAAAGCCGGGCAGGCGCTTCCTGGGCATGGTGACGATATCCTCGCCAAACAGCTTGATCAGGCCGCGGCTGGGACGCTGGGCGAGGTAGAGGAGCCTCAGCAGGGAGGTCTTGCCGGCGCCGGACGGGCCGGTCAGAAAATAGAAGCCGCCCTCGCGCAGCGAGAAGCTCAAGTCGGACAGCGTTTCGGCGCCCGTGCCGTAGCGCAGGCCGACATTGTCGAACTGGACGATGCTGCCGCCGCTGTTCAGAACCGTCTCCGCTCGATGAAACCCCCGAGCCCCGTCAATGGCACGCCCCTTAGCCCCGCGTAAACCACCCAAAGCCGCGCATTTGCTTGCATGACGCGCGGAAACTGTGCTTGATTCGGGGACAAGCACCAAGAGTGGGCGTTCCCAATCGATGATCCTGAGCTGTCCCGCCTGCAAGACGCGTTATGTGGTACCGGACAGCGCGGTCGGGCCGACCGGCCGGCAAGTGCGCTGCGCCAGTTGCCGCAACAGCTGGTTCCAGGCCGCCCCCGCGAGCGAACGGGGCGCGGAGCAGCGGTCCCCGGCCGCCGCCGCGGCGCCGCCGCCTCCCCCCCCACCTCCGGCGCCTCCCCCACCCCCGGCTCCGACAGTTTCGAAAGCCGTACCGCGCGACCTGCCGCCGCGCACGATGCCGGTGCCGCCGCCGCCCCGCCCCTCCGCCGCCGCCGCGATACTGGGCCCCGAGCCGGAGGAGACTCCTGCCGATTACGACGCCTTCGCCCACGAGCCTCCGTTCCGCCCGCGCCGCAATTGGGCGCGGATCGCGACGATCGCGGCCGCCGTCGCGGCGCTGCTGATGCTGGCCGCCACCGCCGCTATCTCGGTGTGGGGCCTGCCGGGCAATCTCGGCGGCGGCATGGCGCTGGCGCAGCGGCCCGGATCGCCGCTTCAGATCGTCGACCAGAAAACCGCGCGCACCAAGATGGAAAGCGGCAACGAGCTGCTGACCGTCAGCGGCCGGGTGTCGAACCCGACCCAAAGCGAGCAGCGCGTGCCGGCGATCCGCGCCGAGCTGCGCGACGCGCAGGGCCGCGCCATTTACGGCTGGATGATCTCGCCGCCGGTCTCCCGCCTGCCGCCGGGCCAGAGCGCGACCTTCAACAGCGCCGAAGTGGACGTGCCGCGCGGCGCCAAGGCGGTGAACCTCAGCTTCGGCCCGTCGGCCTGAGCGGCCCCGGAACGGCGGCGCGGTGAGGATCGGTATCCTGACGGGCGGCGGCGATGTGCCGGGGCTCAACCCGTGCATCCGCTCCATCACCCTTTCCGCCGACGATCTCGGCTGGGATGTGGTCGGCTTCCGCCGCGGCTGGCAGGGCGTGCTCGCCATCGATCCGGACGACCCGGAAAGCGTCGCCCGCAACAGCCTCGAGCTCAATCGCGAGCGGGTGCGCGGTATCGACCGCACCGGCGGCACCATCCTCCACACCTCCCGCACCGATCCCAGGACGCTGAAGGAGGGCGACCAGACCGGCAAGGTGCTCATGGTGCTCGACAGGCTCGGCATCGACGCGATGATCACCATGGGCGGCGACGGCACCTTGCGCTTTTCAAGCCATCTCGCCGACCAGGGCGTGCCGGTCGTTTCCATCCCCAAGACGATGGACAACGACGTGTTCGGCACCGATTATTGCATCGGCTTCTCGACCGCGGTCAGCCGATCGGTGGAAGCGATCAACGCGCTGCGCACCACTGTTGAAAGCCACGAGCGGATCGGCGTCATCGAATTGTTCGGCCGCCGCAGCGGCGAAACCGCCTTGCTGTCCGGCTTCCTCGCCCAGGTCGACCGCACGGTGATCGCCGAAGTGCCGGCCGATCTCGACCTGCTGCTGCCGCTGCTGGCGCGCGACAAGGCGGACAATCCCGCCCATTATGCGATGTGCGTGGTCTCGGAAGGCGCGCGCATCAAGGATGAGGGCGGCGAGGATGACGGCGCGCTCTCCAGGCCGGCCAGTCAGCGCGAGGAGCTCGGCATCGGCCAACGGCTGGGGCGGGCGATTACCGAGCGGATCGGATCCGGCGTGGTCAACCAGGAGCTCGCTTACCTGATGCGGGCGGGCGAGCCCGATGCGATGGACCGGATGGTGGGCCTCGCCTTCGGCGGCCTGGCGGTGCAGCTTTTGAGCCGCGGCGAGAAGGCGCGAATGGTGGCGCTCAAGGACGGCAATTACACCCATGTCGCGGCATCCACCCTGCTGGAGGGCGTCAAGGTGGTGGATGTGGCGGGGCTCTACGATCCGGCGGCCTATCGGGCCAAGCTGATGCGGATCGAAGGCATGCCGATGTTCCTTTATTGACGCCGGATTTGCGCCATTGCGCGCTCCGGAGGCCTTTGCTAGAGGCCGCCTCCTGCCAGCGCCGGTCCCTATCCGGCGGGTTTCACGTGCGGTCGTGGCGGAATTGGTAGACGCGCAGCGTTGAGGTCGCTGTGGCCGAAAGGCCGTGGAAGTTCGAGTCTTCTCGACCGCACCACCTTGTGCAGAAAGGGAGCCGTCCGGCGGGCGGCTCCGGCACCGAGCGCAAATCGACGTATGCTTCAAACTACAATCGAACAGCGGTCCCGCCCCGACTGCGCCGCGCGCAACCAGCGACGCGCGGAATGGTTATGGAGGTGGGGCATCACCTGGGATGAGCAGCAGCATGGCCGATGAGCAGGACACCAGCATGAACCTTTCGGAGCGCGAATGGCGCGCCAAGCTCAACGCCGAGCAATATCAGGTGCTGCGCGAGGCGGGTACGGAGCGTGCCTTTACCGGCCGTTATGTCGACAACAAGGCCCAGGGCGAATATCGCTGCGCCGGCTGCGGCGAACTGCTGTTCGACAGCAACAGCAAGTTCGACAGCGGTTCGGGTTGGCCGAGCTTCACCGAGCCGGCGGCGCCGACGGTGAGCGAGCATACCGACACCAGCCACGGCATGCGCCGGGTGGAAGTGCGCTGCGCCCGCTGCGACGGCCATCTCGGCCACCTCTTCCCCGACGGGCCGGGGCCGACCGGCCTGCGCTACTGCATCAACAGCGCGGCACTGGACTTCAAGGGCCGCCAGGAGGGCTGACGCCACGGCGCTTGCTGGCGGGGCGCGCACGCCCTAACCTCTCGTTGCAATGGCCAGTGACGCTTCCGGACGGTCGCCGCTCAAGCGGTGGTCCCTTATCATCTTCAAGACGGCGCTCTACGGAACGATCCTGGGCCTGATCGCGCTGGTCGTCGCGGTGGCGGTGGCGATGAGCCAGCTGCCCAGTTACCAGGAGCTGATCCGCCGCGACGATCTGGGGCAAACGATCCGCGTGCGCGCCGCCGACGGCAGCGTGCTCGTCTCGCTCGGTCCCGAATTCGGCAAATGGCTGACCTACCGCCAGATCCCCAATATCATGACCGACGCCATGGTCGCGGTGGAGGATCGGCGCTTCCACTACCATCCCGGCGTCGACCCGGTCGGCATCCTCCGCGGTGTCGCCGTCAGCTTCCAGCGCGAGGACAGGGTGCGCGGCGTATCCACCATCACCCAGCAGCTCGCCCGCAACATCTTCCTGACCAACAAGCGCAGCTACGGCCGCAAGATGCGCGAAGCGATCCTGGCATTGGCGCTGGAGCGGCGCTTCTCCAAGGAGCAGATCCTCGAGCTTTACCTGAACCGCGTCTATTTCGGCGGCGGCGCCTACGGCATCGACGCCGCGTCGCGCCGCTTCTTCGGCCATTCCGCCGAGACGCTGACCTTGTCGGAAGCCGCGATCATCGCCGGCCTGGTCAAGGCGCCGTCCAATTATTCGCCCACTGCCGATGCGGAGGCGGCGCGCGAGCGCTCCAAGGTGGTGATCGCCCTGATGCGCGAGCAGGAGTATATCAGCGCCGCCGAAGCGGCGACCACCGCGCCCGCTGACGTCCAGCTCGTGACGCCGGCCAAGCAGAACAGCGTCCGATATTTCACCGACTGGGTGCTGCCGCAGCTCGACACCCTGATCGACGAAAGCGTCGAGCCGATCGAGGTGTGGACCACGCTCGACCCCAACATGCAGCGGCTCGGCGACCAGGTGATCAACGCCAACACCCCGGCCGGCGTGCAGGGCGCGCTGGTCGCGCTCGACCGGGACGGATCGGTCCGTGCGCTGATCGGCGGCCGCAACTATGTCGATTCGCTGTACAACCGCGCCACCCAGGCGACGCGGCAGCCCGGCTCCGCCTTCAAGCTGTTCGTGTATCTGGCCGCGCTGGAATTTGGCTACACGCCCGATACGGCGGTGCAGGACCGGCCGGTGACGATCAACGGCTGGAGCCCGCGCAACAACAGCCGCAGCTTTGCCGGCACGGTGCCGCTGCGCCAGGCCTTTGCGCAATCGATCAACACCGTCTCCGTGCAGCTCGGCCAGGAAGTGGGCTTCCGCACGGTGGCCGACATCGCCCAGCGCTTCGGCATCACCTCCAGGCTTCCCACCCACCCCTCGATCACGCTCGGCAGCGCGGAAGTGCGGCTGATCGACATGACCCGCGCTTACGCTTCGGTGGCGGCCGGCGGAGCGGCGGTGGTGCCCTACGGCATCCGGCGGGTGACCACGGCCGACGGCGAGCTGCTCTACCAGCATGAGGGGAACGAGACTCGCACCCTGGTGGCGCCGCATGTCGCCGCGCAGATGACCGACCTCCTGCAGGCGGCGGTGATGACCGGCACCGGGCGGGCGGCGATGATCGGCAGGCCGGCGGCCGGCAAGACCGGCACCACCAGTTCCAACAAGGACGGCTGGTTCCTCGGCTTTTCGAGCGGCCTGACCACCGGCGTGTGGATGGGCCGCGACGATTCCCGCGCGATTCCGGGCCTGCAGGGCGGACGGGCGCCGGCGCGCGCCTTTCAAGCCTTCATGACCCGCGCGGTTTCCAACCGGCCGGTGGAGGATTTCCAGACCAAGGTGGCCGCGCCCGATTGGGCGGAGCCGGACGAGGAAGTGTGGTTCGAGGCACCGGAGGAGCGCGTGGTGGATCCCGAGGGCAATCCGCTGCCGTCCGATGAGCCCCCCGCACGGCCGGCGCCGGCGCCGCGTTACGATCCCTATGACCGCCCGGAACAGCCGACGGAGGACCAGCTCGACCGCGAATGGCTCGACCGGGCGATCAATCCCGACCGGGAGCCGCGCCGCGAACCGCCGCGCCGCCGCGAGCCGCCGGCCGACCGTCCGCGATCAGGCACGGGCGATGGCATGGAGCGGCGGCCCTTCGCGCCGTAGCCAAAGCCGCGCGGGCGCCGGATCGGCACCGAACAGCTGCTCCACCAGGGCGTGGAATTCCGGGCCGTGGTTCATGTGGACGCGGTGCGCGACTTCGTGCGCAACGGTGGCGCGGCGCACGAAATCGGGGGCCAGGATCAGCCGCCAGCTGTAGCGGATTGCCCCCGACGAGGAACAGCTGCCCCAGCGCGACAGCGGATCGCCGACCGCCACCCGGGTGACGCCGACGCCGGCCTTTGCGGCATATTCGGCGGTTTCCCGTGACAGGAGGTCGAGGGCGTGGCGCTTGAGCCAGCGCAGCAGGCGGCCCTCCAGCCCCTCGAGCGGCCCGCCGGCGAGGATGCGGCCGTCCTCCAGGCAGACGATTCGGGAGCGCTCGGGCGTCCAGTCGATCAGGTGCGGCCGGCCGTGGAGCGGCACGCAGGCGCCGGGTCCGAGACGCTGCGGCGGGGTGATGGCGGCAAGCTGGCGCTCGATCCAGTCGCGGTGGCCCGCGGCCCAGTCCAGCGCCCTGCGCTGCGAGACGCGGCGCGGAACTGTGAGCATCACCGCGCCGGTGCGCGGATCGATTCGCAGCCGCAGCCTGCGGGCGCGGGCCGAGACGGTGAGGCGCAGCGGCGCTTCGGTGGCGCCGCCGCGAAACACGAGATCAGAGGTCACGGCCGATCAGGTGATATTCGAGATCCCCCGCCTCCACCTCGCCCACCGTCCAGCCGCGCACGGAGATGCCGGCGCGGTGCACGGCATCGCGATCTCCGCAGATCAGATAATGCCAGCCAGGCAGGGCCTGGCCTTGCGCGCGCAGGCGGTAGGCGCAGGTGGAGGGGAGCCAGGGCATGTCGGACAATTTGCCGGCGGTGAGGCGGATGCAATCGGGCACATAGGCATGGCGCCCGCGGTAATTCGAACAGCGTCCGTTGTGCCGATCCAGCAGCTTGCAGGCGACGTTGGTGGCGTGGATCTCACCGGTATCGTCGTCCTGCAGCTTGTGGAGGCAGCACAGGCCGCAGCCGTCGCACAGCGACTCCCACTCGGCGCGGCTGAGATCACCGAGCGGTTTCTCCCAGACCGGCGTCGAGGCGCCGCTCACGCCACCCAACGCTGGAGCTCGGCGGCGATCGCTTCCGCATCCTTGTCGTGGGGCAGCATCGCGATCGGCCGGCCTTGCGGGTCCATCAGGAAGATGATGCGCATATGGTCCATCAGGTAGCTGCCGTCGTCGGCGGGCGCCTTGGCATAATAGATGGCGTAGGCCTTGGCGGCGTCGGCGACCCGTTGCGGGGTGCCGGTCAGCGCCACCAGGCGCGGGTGGAAGGCGGCGGCATATTCCTTGAGGCGGGCGGGCGTGTCGCGCTCCGGATCGACGCTGATGAAGATCGGCTGGACCTTGGCGGCGCGCGCCGGCGCCGATTTCTCGAACAAGCGCATCGCCTGACCGATCTGGGCAAGATCGGTGGGGCAGACGTCGGGGCAGTGGGCAAAGCCGAAATACACGATCCGGTACTTGCCCGCGAAATCGCCGTCGGTGACCTGGCGACCCTCCTGATCGACCAGGGAGAAGGGGCCGCCGATCTTGGCGCCCTTCAGCGGCGGTTCGCCGGCCCCGGTGCCTCCGCAGGCGGCGAGCGCAAGGCCGAGCAGGAGCGACAGCCACAGGAAAAGGCGCGGTTTTCGGGTTTCGTTCATGACGCGGGCAGCCTTGCTTTGCTATAGCGCGGCGATCAAGCCTCAACCGAAGCGGGGAAAAACAGTGGGTAAGCATTTTGCGCGCGCAATTGCGGCGGCAGCTCTGGTTGTGGCGGTGCCGGCATCGGCCCAAGGCTCCGACGCATACACTTTCCTGAAAGCGGTCAAGGAGCGCGACGGCGACAAGGCCACCAGCCTGATTTCGCAGCCGGGCACCACGGTGATCAACACCCGCGACCGGGGCGACGGCGAGGGCGCGCTCCATATCGTCACCCGCGGGCGCGATCAAACCTGGCTTGCCTTTCTGCTCGCCAAGGGTGCGCGCCCCGATGTGCAGAACGCGCAGGGCGTCAGTCCGCTCAGCCTTGCCGCCCAATTGGGCTGGGTGGAAGGCGCCGAGCTGCTGCTCGGCCGCGGCGCCAGTGTCGATCTTGCCAATGGACGCGGCGAGACTCCCTTGATCCTGGCGGTGCAGCAGCGCGACCTGCCGATGGTGCGGCTGCTGCTCTCCAAGGGCGCGAACCCCAAGCGGACCGACAACACCGCAGGCTATTCGGCGCTTGATTATGCCAGTCGCGACGGGGCGCGTTCCGCCTCGATCCTGAAGCTGCTCCAGGCGCCGCCGGCCGCGCCTGCCAACAAGCCCATGGGGCCCAAGCTCTAGGCGAAACCGGCAAGACCTGGATCGAGATCGCCCACCAGCCGCCGCGCGGCGCGGCGGGCGAAACGCAGCGTCTCGGCCTTGCGGCGGGCGGGGGCGAGCTTGCGCAGCGCCGGCTCCCGCACCACCGCCGCGTCGTAGCGATCAGCCACAAGCAGGCCGCACAGGCCGGGTTGGAAGCATTCGCGCTCAAACGGCGAAAGGTCGAAGCCGGCCGGCACGGCCCAATAGAAGCGGTCGCAATAAGCGAGGTAATCGAGCCACTTGTTGTCGCCCATCAGATCGGCGCGCGACACCTTGATCTCGACGATGGTGATCAGCCCGCAGGCGTCGATCCCCATCATGTCGGCGCGGCGGCCGTTGGGCAACGGCACCTCGCACAGCGCGAACATGTCCTGGTTGAAGAACAAGCGCGTGACCCCGCGCGCCACGTCCTGCGCGGCGAGCGGGGCGTCGGTGAAGCACGGGGCGCGGAGACTCGGGTCGGCAGCCATTCCCCCCAGCTAGAATGAAAGGGGAACGAAAGCGAGTCGGCTTGTCAGCGGTAGAAGATGTGATTGCCGACGGTGGCGACCGGGGTCAGGCCGCGCCAGCCGGGATTGACCCGCGTGGCGTGGAAGAACAGCGCGCGCGAGGCGGGGCTGTCGGCGAGATCCTGCCGGGCGATACGGGCGACCGCGACCGCCTTGTGCCACGCAGCGGAGGCGCGCGGTACGGGGGGCAGGCGGCCGCCGCGCACGAACGAGAATTGCCCGCGCTGCTTGACGACGCCGCAGACGCTGCGCGGGAAACGGCCCGAACCGGCTCGGTTCAGAACCACGTCTGCAACGGAAAGCTGGCCCGACAGCGGCTCGCCCTTTGATTCGAAATAGACTGCGTTGGCGAGGCACTCATGCTCCGAATCCTCGGTGGTCGGGGAGGCATGGATGCCGACCAGTTCCGCAAGGCTGCGGCGGACCTGCGGCTCGGGCGGCGGCGGCGCTGTGAGGGGCGCGAGTGCCGGAGCGACAATGGCTGGAGCGGGGGCGGCCGGAGCGGGGGTGGCCGGCGCGGAGGTGGCCGGTGCCGGATCGGCGAGGCTGCCGGGAAGCACCCCTTCCCCCAGGTGCGGGGCGGCGATGCCGGGCTCGGGGGTGAAGAAGGTGGGCGTGGAAAGCTCCCAGGCCTGGGAGGGCGTTCCGAAAATGGCGATAGCCATGGCCGCGGCAACGCCGGCGGCGCGAAGAAAAAGACTCATTTGATCTCAAAACAATGCGGCCGGCCGTCCGACGCCGGATGCTTTGAACAAGAAAGCGCATCCAGGGACTGCCTTCCGTCTTGCGTGGCCGCCCACCTCCCCTACCCCGGGTTGGGACGACCCCCCGCTCGTCGCGAAAGAACGAGGCGGGCGCTAGGTTGGGCGCCGCAGCAGTGTCAATCGAACCCGCTCATTTCGTCGGTGAATCGTTTCGCGGACGGGACGTCCAGTTCGATCACCCACAAATCCGGGTCGAATCGACGGCGCCGCGCGACGAACTCCGGAACTTGTGCCGACTCGGCGATCGGGGCTGCCCAGGTGTAGCTGCCATCGGGGCGTAGCAGTCGTTCCAGTACGCACGGTGCGCTGCCGCGCTCGGTGAGCAGAAGCAGGATTGCGCCCGCGGTCGGATCGCCCTTGGCGAGGACGGCGGCGAAGCCTCCCTCCGCCTCGGCCTTGCGGATGATCGCGCCGGCGAGGACGGAGGTTGCCAGCCGCGCGGTCATGTCCGCGCCGTATAGCCGGCCAGGGTGGTGAGCGGGATGTGGGAGCGCATGAAGGTGGCGGTGCCGCGCGCCGCCTCCTGGCCGGTGGAATCGATCAACCGCGCTTCTCCCACCAGCACCCGGCGGCGCCCGCTCGCCCAGCGCCCTTCCGCCACCACCGGCCCCTCGCGCAACGGGCGCGTGAACAGCAGATTGAAGCTGGTGGTCAGCAGGAAGCGATCGGTGACGAGGCTGTTGCAGGCGTAAAAGGCAGCGTCGTCGAGCATCTTGAAATAAAGCGTGCCATGGGCGGCGCCGGCGGCGTGGAAGAATTCGGGCTGCACTTCGAAATGTATCCGCGCCTCCCCTTCCGCTGCAATCTCGAGTGCGGACGGAAAGAGGGCGTTGATGGCGGCATGTCGGTAGAGCGACTCGAGCGCCCGGTAATGGGCCGCGGCCCCGGCGGGCGCATCAGGCGGCATGGAGGCTTTCAACTCCGGTGAGCAGCGCGAAGATGGCATCGCGCGAGCGCGCGCCCCGCAGCTTGGCGGTGGTGTTGCGGTCCCGCAACGCGCGGCTGACGCTGGCCAGCGCCTTGAGATGGTCCGCGCCGGCATCGGGCGGCGACAGGATCATGCAGACGAGGTCGACCGGCAAATTGTCGACCGACTGAAAATCGATCGGATGGGCCAGGCGCGCGAAATAGCCATAGACTCGGTCCAACCCCTCGATCTTGCCGTGGGGAATGGCAACTCCGCCGCCGAAGCCGGTGGAGCCAAGCTTCTCACGGTCGCTGAGCGCCGCGACGGCGATCTTGGCCGGAATGCCGGTTTGCCGGCTGGCGGCGGTTCCGAGCAGTTGCAACAAGCCTTTCTTGTTGGCTGCGGCGAGACCGGCATCGATCCCATCGATGGTAAGCAAAGCGGAAAGGTCGTTCATGGCACCACCAGTGGGGAGCGCCTGGCCCCCTAGGAAAAACTTCGCGCTGCAAAAAAGCGGACGGCATCTGCCCGCTGGCGCTGCGGCGGGATCAGCCGCTCGGCGCTTCGTCCCGTCGCATCGCGATGTCGAGCGGATCGGGCACCTCGCCGGCATGGTGATCCTTGAGGCGCCGGGTATGGCGGCGGAACTGCTTCTCTATCTTTTCGGCAGCCGCATCGAAGGCGGCATAAGCGTCGGCGGCACGGTCCGTCGCTTTTAGAACCTCGCCTGGAATGAACGACACGATCTCGCAGGTGAAACCGTGATCGTGCGGACCCTTGCCGAACGTCACCTGCGCGGAAATGGCGCGGGAGAAATATTTGTCGGCAATGGCGTTCAAGCGATCCGCGACGCGCCCGCGCAGCGCCTCGCCGGTTTCGACCTGGTGACCCGAGACGCGAATATCCATGCGATTGCTCCCGCAAAGTTGGGGCGGATTAGGCGCGGCTCAGGCGTGCCGTCAACCGCGCGCCTCCAGCCGGACCCATATGGGATCGGCGATCGACGTAAGAAAGTCCGCATGCGCCGCAAGCTCCTCCGCGGTCGGGGCGTGGGGCCGGGGCGTCCGGATCTCGATGGTCAGCCGCCCGTCGGAAGCAGCGGCCGCGGCCGCGGCGGCCTTTTCCTCGATAAAGATGGTATCGGCCAGGCTGAAGCCGATCTGGCGGCCGCCAGTCAGCTCTACATAGCATTGGGCGAGAAGCTGGGCGTCGATCAACGCGCCGTGCTTGATGCGAACGCTGCGGTCCACACCGAAGCGGCTGCACAGCGCATCAAGGCTGTGCTTGGCGCCCGGGTGGCGGGTGCGGGCGATGGCGAGCGTGTCGACCATTCGGGTCATGCACACCAGCGGGCGGCCGCAATACGCCAACTCATGGTTCAGGAAGCCGAAGTCGAAGCTCGCATTGTGGGCGATGAGCGGACAATCGCCGAGGAACTCGATCAGATCCTCGACTGCGTCGCCGAACAGCGGCTTGTCGGAAAGGAAGGCGTCGGACAGGCCGTGCACCGCTTCGGCACCGCTCGGCATGGGCCGCTGCGGATTGTAATAAGCGTGAAAGGTGCGGCCGGTCTCGCAGCGATTGACGAGCTCGACGCAGCCGATCTCGACCATGCGGTCGCCGGTGAGCGGGCTCAAGCCCGTGGTTTCAGTGTCGAAAACGATTTCCCGCATGGCCCGAACTATGAATCGCCGCCGCCGGTGAGACAAGCGAGGATGCGCCGAACCGCTCGTCGCGTTTCCTCCAATGGCCCCCCGGTGGGTATCACGAAATGGGCACGGGCGCGCTTCTCCGCGTCGGGCATCTGGCGGGCGAGGATGCGCTCGAACTTTTCCGGCGTCATGCCGGGCCGCGCCAGCACCCGTTGGCGCTGGATCGGGGCGGGCGCGGAAACGACGGCGATCCTGTCGACGCGTTGCCAGCCGCCGGCTTCGAACAGCAGGGGGATGTCGAGCACCACCACCGGCGCCGACTCGTTGGTGGCGAGAAAGGCCTCCCGCTCGCGCGCCACCGCCGGGTGAACGAGCGCTTCGAGGCGGCGCAGTGCCTCGGGCGCGCCCAGCACCCGTTCGGCAAGGGTGCCGCGATCCACCCCGCCGGGGCCGGTGGTGCCGGGGAAGAGCGTTTCGATTTCAGCAACGAGTGCGCCTCCCGGTCCCTGAAGGCGGTGCACCGCGGCGTCGGCGTCGAATACGGGAACGCCTTCTTCGGCGAACATCGCCGCCACCGTGGACTTGCCCATGCCGATCGAGCCGGTGAGGCCGAGGGTGATCATCGCGTCAACACCTGGCGCAGCTCGGCGTCGTGCCGGCGCGGAGCAGGGACGCCGAAGAAGTGTTCGAACGCAACGGCCGCCTGCCCGATCAGCATCCCCAGGCCGTCGATCGCCCGGTGACCACGCGCCCGGGCCTCGCGCAGCAGCGGCGTTTCGACGGGTTCGTAGACGATGTCGTAGACGATCGCGCCCGGCGGAACATGGCTGAAGTCGATCGGCAAGGCGGACCGCCCGGACATGCCGAGCGGAGTCGTGTTGACCACCAGATCCAATATCCCGGCGCGGTCGTCATAGGCGAAGTCCGTGGGATCGGCGAAATAGTCGAGCGCCACGCTGTGATTGAACTGCGGATCCAGACCCTCGACCAGCCGTGCCGCCTGCTCCGGACGGCGGGCCGCGACGACGAGCGCAAAACCCTCGCCGCGCAACGCCTCCACCACCGCGCGCGCCGCGCCGCCCGCGCCGAAGATACGCGCCATCCGGAACAGGTGGGCGCGGGCGAGGAGGGGGCGTAGCGGCTCCAGGAACCCGGCGGCGTCGCTATTGTGGCCGGCCAGCGCCCCGTCGCCGGCCGGGATGACAAGGTTGGCAGCACCGATGCAGGCGACCTGCGGCTCGGGCGCCGCCAGCAGCGGCAGCACCGATCGCTTGTGCGGCATGGTAAGGTTGCAGCCGCGCCAGTTCGGATCGGAGCGCCGCTCGGCCAGATGCTCCGCCAAGGCTCCGGCGGCGACCCGGGTGCGGCGATATTCCGCATCGAGGCCGGTTTTTTCGAGCCAGAATCGGTGAATCGAAGGAGACTTTGAGTGTTCGATCGGATCACCGATCACCTCGGCAAAAGGGCGGGCCATCAGGCGGGCAGAAGCCCGCGCGCGCGAAGATCGGCAAGCAAAGGGAGGAGCGGCATGCCGAGAATGGCGAAGTGGGAGCCCTGGATGCGGTCGAACAGCTGCGCGCCCAGGCCCTCGATGCGATAACCGCCGACGCACCAGCGAATCGCCTCCCACTCCCGTTCCAGATAGGAATCGAGGAAGGCGTCGCCAAGCGGGCGCATGGTGAGCTCCACCGTTTCGCAGTGCCGCCACACGGCGCCACCGCCCTGGACGATCGCGGCGGCGGCGTGGAGCTTGTGGGTGGCGCCGGCCAGCGAAAGCAGCTGACCGCGCGCTTCGGCGGGCGAAGCGGGCTTGCCGAGCAAGGTGCCGTCGTCGCGCTCGAGCGTTTGGTCGGAGCCGAGCACCAGATCGCCCGCACCGGCCGCGGCGGAGAGCGCCTTGCGCACGGCAAGTTCCTCGGCAACGCCGCGCGCGTCGAAGCCTTCGCTCCACAGGGCGGACTTGGCGGCCGCCTCGTCGAGCGTGGCCTCGACCGGCTCGAAGACAATTCCCGCGGCTTCGAGCATCGCCCGTCGCGCCGCGCTTCTGGAGGCGAGGAGCAATTTCATAGCCCCGCCATTTCCTCCACCGCGCGCGGGCCATCGAAGCGTTCGTTGCACAATTTGACGATGGCGTAGGCGCTTTCCTCGATGGAACGGCGCGTGACATCGATCACCGGCCAGCCATTGTCCGCGAAGATTCGGCGCGCGAAGCCGAGTTCGGTGTTGACCGCTTCCAGGTCGACATAATCGGTTTCGGGTGCCTGGTTGAGCGCCAGCAGGCGGTTGCGTCGGATCTGGATCAGCCGATCGGGATTGGTGGTGAGGCCCACCACCAGCGGGTTCTTGAGTCCGAACAAGGCCTGCGGCGGCGGCGATTCCGGGACCAGAGGGATGTTGGCGACCTTGTAGCCGCGATTGGCGAGGTAGATGGCGGTCGGAGTCTTGGAGGTGCGGGAGACTCCGGCCAGGACAATGTCCGCTTCCTCCCAATTCTCCCAGCCGATGCCATCGTCATGGGCGATGGTGAACTGGATGGCATCGACCCGCGCGAAATAGGCGGCGTCGAGCGCGTGCTGGCGTCCCGGCCGCGCCTTGGCCTCCATGCCGAGCACGGCCGACAAGGCATCCACCACCGGATCGAGCGCCGAGACCGCATGGATCCCGCGGCGCCTGATCTTCTGCTCGAGCTCGCGGCGGATGTTGGAGTTGACGAGCGTGTAGAGAACGAGCCCGGGGCGCCGCTCGATATCGTCCAGCACACGATCGAGATGGCCTTCGGAACGCACCATCGGCCAAAGGTGCCGGCGAAACTCGACGCCTTCGAACTGGGCCAGACACGCCTTCGCAATCAGTTCCAGCGTTTCCCCGGTGGAATCGGAGAGCAGATGAAGGTGAAGCTCGGTCACGCCGGCTTCGCTCCGTGAACCAGTTTCGCTGTGTGGATAAGCATGTTGGTCTGGCTAGCGGAAGCCTCGGGACGGTTGCAAGCGCCGCGCTTACCCCCGGTTTGCAAAACCCATCCACAGATTCACGAAGGTGAAGAAGGTCCAAACGCCCGCCTGTGGATAGCGGGGACGGACAAGGCGAATCCGCGGGGCGGCGTGGCCTTGGCGGAGTCAAGCTGTTTGCAAATTCGGGCAGAGGGAATAAACCCCGCCTTCGCCTGCCCAACTACCTACAACAGACTCTCTTATATAAGACTCTTTAAGAGTAAGAGAGCGGAAGCCGGACCCCTTTCCATGCCCTCGACCGACAAGCTTCTGCTCAGCGTGCTCCAGGGCAAAAAGGCTGAGAAAACACCGATTTGGCTGATGCGCCAGGCGGGGCGCTACCTTCCCGAATATCGCGCGCTGCGGGCCGAGAAGGGCGGCTTCCTGGCGATGGCCATGGACCCCGAGGCAGCCGCCGAGATCACGCTGCAGCCGATCCGGCGCTTCGGCTTCGACGGCGCGATCCTGTTCTCCGACATCCTGATCGTACCCTGGGCGCTGGGCCAGGACCTCGCGTTCGAGGCCGGCGAGGGTCCGCGCCTGTCGCCGCCGCTGGTCGACTCGGCCTTTGCCGCCTTGACCCCCTCTCCCGAGCGCCTGGAGCCGGTCTACGGCGCTGTGGAGAAGGTTCGGGCGGCCCTACCGGCGCAAACCACCTTCCTGGGCTTCGCGGGCAGTCCCTGGACCGTGGCGACCTATATGGTGATGGGGCGCGGCAGCAAGGATCAGGGCGACACCCGCCGCCTGGCCTATCGCGACCCGAAGGCTTTCGCCGAGATCATCGACGCCGTGGCAAACAGCACTGTCGAATATCTCGCCCGCCAGATCGAGGCGGGTGTGGAAGCGGTGCAATTGTTCGACAGCTGGTCCGGCAGCCTGTCGCCCGCGCAGTTCGAACGCTGGGTTATCGCGCCCAATGCGGCGATCGTCGCCGGCCTCAAGGCACGGCATCCCGAGACGCCGATCATCGGCTTTCCCAAGGGCGCGGGTGGCAAGCTGCCGGCTTATGCGCGCGAAACCGGCGTCGATGCTGTGGGGATCGACGAGACGGTGGACCCGGTGTGGGCGCATTCCGTATTGCCGGACGACATGCCGGTGCAGGGCAATCTCGATCCCTTGGCGCTGATCGCCGGCGGCGAGGCGCTTGAAAGCGCCGCCCGGCACATCCTATGGAGCTTTGCGGACCGTCCGCACGTCTTCAACCTGGGGCATGGCATCTTGCCGGACACGCCGATCAGCCATGTCGAGCAACTCCTGAAGCTGGTGCGCGGGTGAGCGATGTCGAAGCGGCGCTCAGCTTGACCTACGCCTGGATCAAGGCGGGGCATGTCATCTTCGTGATCTTCTGGATCGCGGGACTGTTCATGCTGCCGCGTTATTATGTCTACCATCAAGAATCGCCCGCCGGCTCGGCCGAGGAGAGCAAGTGGATCGAGCGCGAGAAGAAGCTGCGCAATATCATCATCACGCCGGCGATTGTGCTGGTCTGGATCCTCGGCCTGTCGCTCGCCTGGATCACCGGCGCCTGGAACGAGGGCTGGTTTCACGCCAAGTTCGCGATCGTGGTGGCGCTTTCAGCCTATCACGGCTGGCTGATCGGCTACGGCAGGAAGCTCGCCCGCGGTGAACGCGCAATCAGCGGCAAATCGCTGCGCATCATGAACGAGGTACCCGGCCTGGCGACCGTGCTGATCGTCATTCTGGTGATCGTGAAGCCGTTCTAAGCCGGTTGACTTGAATCGGGCCGCGCCGTAACGCCCGAGCGTCGTTCAGCCCGCCGTCCGTGCGGGCGACCCAGTCGAAAATCGCCATATCTGCGCGAACCAAACGACTCCCGATCCATCTTTGCCGAGTTTCTCCCGCATGCATCTCAAGGACCTCAAGCTCAAATCCCCCGCCGATCTGGTCGCGATGGCCGAAGAGATCGGCGTCGAGGGTGCATCCACCCTGCGCAAGCAGGAGCTGATGTTCTCCATCCTCAAGGTCCAGGCCGAAAACGGCCAGGAGATCATGGGCATGGGCACGATCGAGGTGCTGCCCGACGGATTCGGCTTCCTGCGCTCGCCTGAAGCCAATTATCTCGCCGGTCCGGACGACATCTATGTGGCACCCAACCAGGTGAGGAAGTTCGGCCTTCGCACCGGCGACACGGTGGAAGGCGAGATCCGCGGCCCCAAGGACGGCGAGCGCTATTTCAGCCTCGTGAAGGTCAGCCAGATCAATTACGATGACCCCGACGCCGTGCGGCACCGGGTCAATTTCGACAATCTGACGCCGCTTTACCCGAACCAGAAGCTCACCCTCGACACGCTCGATCCGACGGTGAAGGACAAGTCCGCGCGGGTGATCGACATCATCTCGCCGCAGGGCAAGGGCCAGCGCGCTTTGATCGTGGCGCCGCCGCGCACCGGCAAGACGGTGCTTTTGCAGAACATCGCCAAGGCGATCACCGACAACCACCCCGAAGTGTTCCTGATCGTGCTCCTGATCGACGAGCGGCCGGAGGAAGTGACCGACATGCAGCGCTCGGTGCGCGGCGAAGTCGTCTCCTCGACCTTCGACGAGCCGGCCAGCCGCCACGTCCAGGTCGCCGAAATGGTCATCGAAAAGGCCAAGCGCCTGGTCGAGCACAAGAAGGATGTGGTGATCCTGCTCGATTCGATCACGCGCCTCGGCCGCGCCTACAACACGGTGGTGCCGAGCTCCGGCAAGGTGCTGACCGGCGGCGTCGACGCCAACGCGCTGCAGCGGCCGAAGCGCTTCTTCGGCGCGGCGCGCAACATCGAGGAAGGCGGATCGCTTTCCATCATTGCGACCGCTCTGATCGACACCGGTTCCAAGATGGACGAGGTGATCTTCGAGGAGTTCAAGGGCACCGGCAACTCGGAGATCGTGCTCGACCGCAAGGTGTCCGACAAGCGCATCTTCCCGAGCCTGGACGTCGGCAAGTCCGGCACCCGCAAGGAAGAGCTGCTCGTCGATCAGGCGACGCTCTCCAAGATGTGGGTGCTGCGCCGCATCCTG
Source organism: Allosphingosinicella sp. (assembly GCA_035644835.1). GTDB lineage: Bacteria > Pseudomonadota > Alphaproteobacteria > Sphingomonadales > Sphingomonadaceae > Allosphingosinicella. The sequence continues at coordinate 394,688 of DASQNR010000016.1, forward strand.
ATGCAGATGGGCACCGTCGATGCGATGCAGTTCCTGCTCGACAAGATGAAGGACGCCAAGTCCAACGAGGACTTCTTCGCCTCGATGAACCAGTAAGCGCTAACGGCGTTCGGGGACACTATGCTCGACATTCTCATCAGCGCGCATGGCGCCGTGCCGGTCGGCCTCGGCGGCATCTGGGATGCCATCGTCACCGATTTTTCGAAGCTCAACACCGCCGCGGCGTGGGTGGTCTTCGGCCAGGTGCTGATGATCGACATCATGCTGGCCGGCGACAATGCCATCGTAGTCGGTGCGCTTGCCGCGGGGCTTCCGCCCGAGCAGCGCCGCAAGGTGATCCTGATCGGCATCATCGCGGCCCTCGTCCTGCGTATCGCCTTTGCGCTGGTCGTCACCCAATTGATGCAGATCGTCGGCCTGACCTTTGCGGGCGGCCTTCTGCTCCTTTGGGTGAGCTGGAAGATGTGGCGCGAGCTTCAGCATAGCGGCCAGTCGCACGGCTCTCCCGAGGTGGACGGCGACGAGGATAGCGGCCTCAAACCCGCCAAGAGCTTCGCCGCCGCCGCCTGGGCGGTCGCCGTCGCCGACGTCTCGATGAGCCTCGACAATGTGCTGGCCGTCGCCGGCGCGGCCCGCGAGCATCCCGGCATCCTGATCATCGGCCTGCTTCTGGCCGTCGCGCTGATGGGCATCGCCGCCAACATCCTCGCGAAATATATCGAGCGCTATCGCTGGATCGCCTGGGTGGGCCTGCTGGTGATCGTCTATGTCGCCGGCAAGATGGTCTACGAAGGCTTCATAGACCCGCAGGTCGGGCTAGGCACGCTGTTCGCCTGATCGGGCCTAACCAGATCACGCCTAACCTGATCAGGGAAGCAGGACGGTCGAGCCCGTGGTTGCACGGGCCTCGATCGCCCGGTGCGCGTCCGCGGCCTTGAGCAAGGGAAAGCGGCCGCCGACCGTGACGGGGATGGTCCCATTGCCGATCAGCTCGAACAATCTGGCCGCCGATGCCCGCATCTCCTCGGTCGTCGCGCAATAATCGGCCAATGACGGGCGAGTGACGAACACCGAGCCGGCGCTGAGCAAATCGAGCGCGGTGAACGGCGGCACCGGCCCGGAGGCATTGCCATAGGTGACGAGGAGCCCCCGCCGCGCCACTGACGCCAGCGACGCGCTCCAGCTCGCCCCCCCAACGCCGTCGAGCACCACGGGAACACCCTTGCCGCCGGTCAGCGCCCGCACTTCGGAGGCGAGCTCCTCCAAAGGGCAGCACAGGCTGTGATCCGCGCCGGCTTCCTTGGCCATCCCGGCCTTTCGGCTGTCGCCGCTATGGGCGATGACGGTCGCTCCGAGATGCTTGAGCCACGGCACCAGGATCGAGCCGACGCCACCCGCCGCGGCATGGACCAGCACCGCCGCGCCGGCGGTGATTCGGGCGCAGCGCTCCACCAGATATTCCGCCGTGCACCCCTTCAGCATCGCCGCCGCCGCCTGTTCGGCGGTAACCCCGTCCGGCAGCTTCACCAGGCGGTCCGGATGAATGACGCGGTGGGTAGCATAGGAGCCGAGCGCCCCGGTGAAATAGCCGACTCGCTGGCCTTCCCGGACATCTGTGACGCCCTCGCCCACAGCCTCCACCACGCCCGCCGCTTCGGTGCCGAGGCCCGAGGGGAGCGGCACCGGATAAAGGCCGGAGCGATGATAGGTCTCGATGAAGTTCAGCCCCACCGCCTCATGGCGCACCAGCACCTCGCCGGCGCCTGGCGCGGGAATGTCGATATGCTCGGCTTCGAGCACTTCCGGACCGCCGGTGCGGGTGAGGGTGAAGGCGTAGGGCTTGGTCATGGAGCGCTTGTGCCCCACTGAAGCGCGCAGAGCTAGGGATCAAGCGGGTCCATGCAGTCGCGATAGGTCAAGTGGGTCAGCGGGACCCATTTGTTCATCATCCCAATCAGCCCGGCCCGACTGGCCGCACTCCACGACTCGCCAATGCGGGCACCGTTTTCCGTCTCCACTAGCTGGCCGGTCCATAGGCCTGAGGAGTTCTCGTGTATCTCAGCAATCACCATTGCAGCCACCATTAGTTGTGTATCGTGCGTCTTAGACCACCACTACTGGTGCCCGTGGGCTAGGAGCAACACGCCCTGTTAAACTATCGTTTTTTGCGCAATACTCTAAAAATGGCCACGACCGACGAAACTGGGGTGTTTACCGCGCGAGAAGTCTCTCGACTCGCGGGCTTCGAGAAACCTTGGATGTTGAACCATTTAGAGCGGGAGGAGATTTTTGTTCCCGAACGATCTCGAAGAGGTCACCAAGGAAAACATCGAGCATACACGTTCCGAGATGTTGTAGTGCTCCGGGCCATCAACCGCCTTCTTAAGCTGGGCGCGCGACCACGGCGTGTGCGAGACTCGATTCAGACGTTCTCTGCCGTATGCCCCGCCTCGGATGGTGAGGATGCCTTGCTTCAATTCGCGAGGAGTGCATCATTTTTTGTAGTCACTGATGCCAAGGTCATCTTCTGCAAGAAACCCGGCGAGCTGGTAGACCTCGCTAAGCGAGGCCAGCTAGCGTTCTCCTTCATGGTGGGCACTGATCGGGAAATCGGACCGTCAATCGAAGCCGGTCTTGCGTATCTTGACGATGTCCGCCGCGGCTCAATCCGTGGCGAGCTACTCCTCGAGAAAACTGCCAAGAGGTTCCGGCTTTAGTTTATCCCAAGAACTCAGCGAAGAAGGCGGCGGTCCGCTCGTCGGCGCGCTGCGCGGCCTCCTCGCTGCGGCGCTTGCCCATTTCGGCGGCGAAGCCGTGGTCCTCGCCCGGATAGTCGAACAAGGTGACGCGGGGGTGGGGATCGAGTTCGGCGTGCATCTGCGCCTGGACATCGGGGGAGACGAAGCCGTCGGCGCCGGCGATGTGGAGGAGGAGCGGGCGGGAGATCGCGTTCTTTTCGTGAAGAATGCTGTCGAGGCCGACGGCGTAATAGCCGACGCTGGCGTCCACGTCAGTCCGCGCCGCGGTCATGTAGGCAAGACGCCCGCCGAGGCAGTAGCCGACGCAGCCGACCTTGCCGCCTTCCCTCAGGCGGGCGCGGGCGGCGCGGATCGTGGCCTCGATGTCCTGGATGCCCTGATTCTGGTCGAGCCGGCCCATCAGGTCGAGGGCCTCGCGGAATTCTGGCTCGACATCGGGATCGAGCTCCACGTTGGGCTGGAGGCGCCAGAAGAGATCTGGCGCGATCGCCAGATAGCCCTGCTCCGCCCAGCGCTCGCACTTGCGGCGAATGCATTCGTTGACGCCGAAAATTTCCTGGATGACGACGACCGCGGCGCGCGGCGCGCCGCTCGGCTCGGCAAGGTAGGCGCCGAAGCTCTGGTCCCCTTCGAGCGTATCGATGCGGATCATGGCTTCTCCTTGTCTCTGGCGCCTCTTCCTTTCACATAGAGCGGGAGGCGGCGGCAAGGACCGCGAGGAGGAAAAGATGAAGATCAGCGTGGATGTGGACTGCACGCCCGAGGAGGCGCGGCGTTTTCTCGGCCTTCCCGATCTGACGCCGGTGCACGATGCCTATGTCGAGAAGATGACTCGTGCCGTGTCCGAAGGCGTGACGGCGGAATCGATGGCCGAGCTGATGAAGAGCTGGGGCCCGATGAGCGAGGCGGGTATGACCATGTGGCGATCGATGCTGGAAGGGATGAGCGGCCGCCGTGACGGCTGACACCATCTACGCCCTTTCCTCGGGCAGCCCGCCTGCAGCGGTGGCGGTGGTGCGGATCAGCGGACCGCATGCCGATGCGGCGCTGCAGGCACTTGCGGGTCGCTTGCCTGAGCCGCGCCGAGCCAGCGTTGCGCGTCTCAGCCACGAGGGCGAAAAGCTTGATGACGCGCTGGTGCTGCGATTCCCCGGGCCCGCCAGTGTGACCGGGGAAGACGTTGTGGAACTCCACCTTCATGGTGGTCGCGCGGTGGTCGCGGCGGTGCTTGGGGCGCTCGGCGCGATGGGCGGCCTGCGGGTCGCGGAGCCGGGTGAATTCACCCGGCGAGCGTTCAAGAATGGCCGGATCGACCTTGCCGAAGCGGAAGGCCTTGCCGACCTCCTGCAGGCGGAAACCGAAACGCAGCGAAAGGCGGCCCAGGCTTTGGCCGGCGGCGGTCTCAGCCACTTGATCGCGCAGTGGCAGGAGCGGCTGCTCACCCAGGCGGCTGCGCTGGAAGCTGTGCTCGATTTCTCGGATGAGGGCGAGGTAGGCGAAGCTTGGCCGGTCGGGTGGGCCGCGGCGGTTGCTGCTCTTGGGAATGAGATCGAGGCGGCTTTGGCGCGCCCCGCTGCCGAGCGCCTGCGCGACGGCCTGCGAGTGGTGATCGCCGGGCCGCCAAATGCCGGAAAGTCCAGCCTGCTCAACTGGTTAGCCGGTCGGCAGGCGGCGATAACCTCTGCCATCGCGGGGACGACCCGGGACCTTGTGGAGGCGCCGACGGCAATTGGAGGAACGCCATTCCTGCTGGTCGACACGGCGGGTCTGCGCGACAGTTCTGACGAGGTTGAGGCGATCGGTGTGGATCGGGCGCGCTCTAGCGTCGAGACGGCCGATCTGATCCTTTGGCTGGGTGCGCCGGAGCAGGCGCCGGATCGCGCGCGCACGATCCTCATCCAGTCGAAATCCGATCTGAAGCTGGAGGAGCGCGCCGTCGACATACGAGTCTCGGCGGAAACCGGCGAGGGGATGGAGGGCCTGGTAGCGTTGCTGATTGCGCGTGCGCGCGATCTGCTTCCCGGCGAAGGAGAGGTGGCGCTCAATTCCCGTCACCGGGCGGCCATCACAGCCGCACTTGCCCAGCTGCGGGAGGCGCACGCGGCGCGGGATCCCCTCATAGCGGCCGAGTGTCTGCGGCAGGCGCGGGTTGCCCTTCATCGGGTGACCGGCCGGGCCGGCGTCGAGGACATGCTTGACGCCCTGTTCGGACGCTTCTGCATCGGCAAGTGAATGTTCCATGTGGAACAAGATGCGCCCGCTCGGTATGGCAGCGCCGTGAGCAACAAGTTTGACATCATCGTGATCGGCGGCGGCCACGCCGGCACAGAGGCGGCTGCCGCTGCGGCGCGGATGGGCGCTTCAGTCGGCCTGATCAGCTTCACCCGCGAGCAGATCGGCGCGATGTCATGCAATCCCGCGATGGGCGGGCTCGGCAAGGGACACCTCATCCGTGAGGTGGATGCGTTTGACGGCTTGATCGCTCGCGCATCGGACCACGCGGGGATCCACTACCGGATGCTCAACGCGAGCAAGGGTGCGGCGGTACGCGGACCTCGCGTGCAGGCGGACCGCCGCCTGTTCAAGTCGGCCATCCAGGGGATGATCGAGGCACAGGCGGGTCTCGCGGTCGTGGAAGGCGAGGCTGCGGCACTGCAGCTCCAAGGTCGGCGCGTGTGCGGCGTGGTCCTGGCGGATGGCCGAAGCCTCTCCGCCAAGGCCGTCATCCTCGCCACCGGCACCTTTCTCGGCGGCAAGCTCCACTTCGGTATGACAAGCTGCGTCGGCGGCAGGGCGGGCGAGCGTGCATCCACGGCGCTCGCGGCGCAGCTGCGCGCGCTGGCGTTGCCGCTCGCCCGTCTCAAGACGGGCACCCCGCCACGGCTCGACGGGCGAACCATAAACTGGGGTGCGCTGGAGCGGCAGGAGTCCGATGGCGAGGCATGGACCATGTCTCCGTTGAGCGGCGGCCGGACGGCGCCGCAGCTGTTCTGCGCGGTCACGCGCACCAACACACGCACCCACGACATCATTCGCTCGAACCTCGATCGCTCACCGCTCTTCTCCGGTGCCATCGAAGGTGTCGGTCCGCGCTACTGCCCGTCGATCGAGGACAAGGTTCACCGCTTCGGCGACCGCGACGGCCACCAGATTTTCCTGGAGCCGGAGGGGCTGGACGATGTCAATGTCTACCCCAACGGCATCTCCACGTCGCTTCCCCTGGATGTCCAGATCGCGATGGTGCGGTCGATGGCGGGGCTGGAGAAAGCGGAGATCCTGCAGCCGGGCTATGCGGTGGAGTATGATTATGTGGACCCGCGTATCCTGGAGGCCACCTTGGCGGTTCGGGATGTGGAGGGGCTTTACCTTGCCGGCCAGATCAACGGGACGACCGGCTATGAGGAAGCCGCGGCGCAGGGGCTGGTCGCGGGTCTCAACGCCGCGGCCTGGGCAGGCGGATCGGCCGCAATGCTGTTCAGCCGCACCGACAGCTATATCGGAGTCATGGTCGACGACCTGACGCTGCAAGGGGTGACGGAGCCATATCGGATGCTCACCGCCCGTGCCGAGTATCGCCTTCGCCTCCGGGCGGACAATGCCGAGGCACGTCTGACACCGCAGGCGATCGCAGCCGGCTGCGTCACCGGTGAGAGGTTGGCGCACTACCAGGCGCGGATGCGCGAGCGGGCCAGGATCGATGAGGCACTTGGGGAGGTTTGCTGCGCGAGCGCCCTGCAGGCTGAGGGCGTGGATGTACGGGCCGACGGGGCTCGGCGGAGTATCGGGGAGTGGCTCAGGTTTCCGCAGCTAACCCGCGACGCGCTGTTGCGCGTCGTCCCCGCCCTGAGGAATTGCTCCTCGCCGCTGGTAGACGAAGCGGTGGAGGATCACCGCTACGCACCTTACCTCCAGCGCCAGGATGCTGAGATCCACCGCCTGGGAGCAGACGAGGCCGTGCGAATTCCCCCGGCCTTCGACTACGCGGCGGTTCCAGGTTTGTCCCATGAGATGATCGAGCGCCTGACGGCGAGCCAACCGGCGACGCTCGGCGCCGCACGTCGGATTGCTGGTGTGACGCCCGCGGCTCTGGCAGCGATCCTGATTCACGCGAGGCGCCGGGCGGCATGACGGAGGAAGACGCGAAGGCGGCGCTGAATGTTTCAGGTGAAACATTGGAGCGTCTCGGACGCTTCGTGGATCTGCTCCGCAGCGAGAACAGCCGCCAGAATCTTGTTTCACATGGAACATTGCCGACCGTCTGGGCGCGGCACATCCTCGATTCAGCGCAGCTTTTGCGGTTCGCTCCGGTGTCGGGGGACTGGCTCGACCTTGGAACCGGCGCCGGGTTTCCAGGCCTCGTGGTTGCAGCGCTGCGGGACCAAGGGCTGGTCACGATGGTGGAGTCGCGGAGGCTCCGGGTCGAGTTCCTCCAGCGTGCCGCCGAAATCCTCGTTCTCGGCGCGCGGGCCGAGATAGTGTGCGGCAAGGTCGAGGCGCTGCCACCGCGTCCTTATGGCGTCATCAGCGCACGCGCCTTCGCGCCCCTCGACAAGCTCCTGCGCCTCGGCCTGCGGTTTTCGGACCCGAATACCGTTTGGATTCTGCCAAAGGGGAAAAACGCGCAGTCGGAACTGGAAGGCGCACGATCTTCGTGGCAGGGTGATTTTCGTATCGAACCGAGCGTCACCGATGCCGAAGCCGGCATCATAGTGGCGCAGGGGGTGAAGCCGAAAAGGAATATGGCCCGATGATCCGCATAGCGGTGGCCAATCAGAAGGGCGGCGTGGGCAAGACCACGACGGCCATCAATCTCGCCACCGCTTTGGCCGCAACCGGCTGGCGTGTGCTGCTGATCGATCTCGACCCACAGGGCAATGCCTCGACGGGCCTCGGCATCACCCACGACCAGCGCGGCCTTTCCAGTTACGAATTGCTCACCGGGCAGTGCGCACTCGAGGAGGCGGTGGTGCCGACGCGGGTGCCGCGGCTCGATCTGCTTCCCGCGACCGTCGACCTTTCCGGTGCCGAGATCGAACTGGTCGAGATGCAGGAGCGCACCCACCGGCTCGACAAGGCGCTCGACGGCGCGCAGCCGGGACGCTGGGACGTGTGCCTGATCGATTGCCCGCCGAGCCTGGGCCTCCTCACCATCAACGCGCTGGTTGCCGCCCAGTCGATCCTGGTGCCTCTGCAAACCGAGTTTTTCGCGCTGGAGGGCCTCAGCCAACTCCTGCAGACCATTGAGCGCATACGCGCGCGCTTCAATCCCGAGCTTTCGATATTGGGAGTGGCACTGACCATGTTCGACCGCCGAAACAATCTCTCCGCCCAGGTTGCCGAGGATGTGCGTGCATGCCTTGGCAAGGTGGTGTTCGAGACCGTGATTCCGCGCAACGTGCGCCTTTCCGAAGCGCCCAGCCATGGGCTGCCCGCGCTGATCTACGACCACCGCTGCCCGGGCTCCGAGGCCTATATCGCCCTTGCGCGTGAGACGATCGGGCGGCTGCCCAAGCCGGCGGCGGCGGCATGAGCGACGACGCACCGGCAAGGAAGCGTCCGTCTAGCCTTGGCCGCGGCCTTTCCTCGCTTCTGGGGGAAGTGGCGCAGGAGGCACCGGTCGCCGGCGGCCAGCAAGGGGTCGGCGGTGGTCCGCGCAGCAGCGTGCAGATGATGCCGGTCTCCTCGATCGAGCCGCATCTCGATCAGCCGCGTCGCCATTTCGACGAGGAGAAGCTTGCCGAGCTTGCCGAATCGATTCGTGCCCGCGGTCTGATCCAGCCGATCGTGGTGCGGCCACACGGCCACCGCTTCCAGATCGTCGCCGGCGAGCGGCGCTGGCGCGCCGCACAGCGCGCCCAGCTTCACGAAGTCCCTGTAATCGTTCGGGAATTCAGCGATGGTGAGACGCTTGAAGTCGCCCTTCTGGAGAATATCCAGCGCGCCGACCTGAATGCCATCGAAGAGGCCGAGGCCTATCGCAAGCTGATGGAGGAATTCGGCCATACCCAGGAGGCGCTGGCCAGGATCGTCAACAAGTCGCGCCCGCACATCGCCAATCTGCTGCGCTTGCTCGGGCTGCCCGATGCGGTCCGGGCAATGGTGGTGACGGGCGAGCTCAGCATGGGCCATGCCCGCGCCATCGTGTCGGCCCCCGATCCCGAGGCGATCGCGCTGGAAGTGGTGCGGCGGGGTCTGTCGGTGCGCGATGCCGAAAAGATGGCCCGCTTCGGCAAGTCGGGCCGCGCGCGGCAGGGCAAGCTCGAATATAAGGGCTCGAGCACCGACATCGAAGCGCTGGAGCGGCAGTTGGGCGACATGCTCGGACTAGCCGTAAATATCACCCACAAACCCGACGGCGGATCCGTGGCGCTGCATTATTCGAGCCTCGATCAGCTCGACATGATCTGCCAGCGGCTGAGCGGCGAGAAGATTTGATCTTCTAAGGGGCAGGGGATCTCAGGGGTCGGGATCGTGCCGGAGGGACGATCAGCGCATCCGCGCCGCCTGGCGGCAAATGGCGAAAAGCTCCTCATCAACCGCCGCTGCGCCCAGGCCGCCGCTCGCTTTGGCCTGCCGCTCCGCCTCGAGCAGGCGACCGACGCTTTTTGCAAGCATGTCCGAGCGCCAGCCGCGCAACTGCTGTGCGATAGCGGGTTTTTCCCGCCAGAACAGTGCCTTGCCGCGTGACGCCATGACCGCGTCGATGCTTTGCCCGCAGTCTACTTCAGCGCGGAGCCGAGACAGGAGGGTCATCCGCCGCAGCACTGCACGGATCAGGGGAATACCGTCGATGCCCTCGCTGGAGAGGCGGGCGAGTTCGTCGCCCAGTATGGCTGGGCGGCCGCTGCCGACCGCGTCTACAAGGCGGGAAAGATCGCCCTCCTCCTGAGCGGCGCCGATAGCGTCCAGCGTGTCGTGATCGATCGGCTTCGGGGTTTCGGGTGAAGCGTCCACGAACAAGGCCAGCTTCTCCAGCTCGCTCGAGAGGATCGCGCGGTTGCCGCTACAGGCGCCGGCGAGACGCCGGGCGAGATCGGGGCGGATGAGGAGGCCCAGTCCGCGGGCAAGATCGGATGCGATCCGCTCCGCCTCCTGACCCTCGGGCGGGTAACTGGCGTGAACCAGCGCGGAAGGTTCGGCGAGCGCCAGCTTGAGGAGCTTGGAGGCGGGCTTGAGGGCTCCGGCCACGAGGAGCACAGGGTTGCCGGCCGCCGGAGACTGGAGCAGCGCCTCCACCGCGGCGAGGCTCTCGTCGCCGGCTGGATCGACGACGATATAGCGAGCACCGCCGAACAGCGAAATGGAAGCGGATTCGTCCGGAAGTCGGGCCGGATCGGCCTTCAGCTCGGCGCCGGACAGGTCGATCCGCTCGGCATCGGCACCCATCGCCTTGCCGGCCGCCTTGGCAAGCGCGCGGGAGCCGGAATCGTCCGGCCCGTAGAGGAGAAAGAAACGCCATTCGCACGGCGCCTTCACGGCACGATCGATCTGGCCCTTTGCGGCCTTCACCGCTCCGCGCCGCCTCGCGAGGCGAACAAGGCCAGTCGAGTAACGATCTGGTCGGCAAGCTCCTTGGAAAGGCGCTCCAGCGCAGTCTGCTCGGCGGCGACAACGGCATATTCGGAGCTCACCACATCGATTCCGACATCGGAGCCGGCAGTGGCGTCAAGAACCACGGTATTCTTGTCCTGCTCGACCAGGCGGTAGCGCGCGCGCAGGGTGCGGCGTTCGCGGGTTTCGGCATCGTCCGCGCGAACCCCGAAGCCGATGATCTGGTCGTCGAGCTCCACCTCCAAGCGGTAGCGCTTGGCTCCCTCGCCCCCGCCCAGCCGGTCTTCGAGCGCCCTGCGGACCAGCCAGCCGGCGCGACCGCTGCCGACCGGCGCGACTTCGATCGAGTGCAGCGACTGCGCGACCGGGCCGGAACCTCCGCCGCCGTAGAGCGGGCGGAGGCCGCAGCCGCTAAGCGGCAACGCGAGCGCGAGAAAAAGGGCGGCGGCGCGGATGGTCATGCGACGATGTTGACCAAGCGGTCCGGCACCACAATCACTTTCCGCGGCGCTTTGCCCTCCAACACCCGCTGAACCTTGTCGGATGCGAGCGCAAGCTGTTCCAGATCCTCCCTGGAGGCACCCTTGGGCGCGCCGAGCGTGTCGCGCAGCTTGCCGTTGACCTGCACCGCGATCGTCACCTGGTCCTCCACCAGGAGTGCTGGGTCGACATCGGGCCAGGGTGCATCAGCGATCAGCCCATCGCGGTCCAGCGCCGCCCAGGAGCTTTCCGCCAGGTGGGGCACCATCGGTGCGACCAGCAGGATCAAGGTCTGGATCGCGTGCTGGCGAGTCGGCGAGGGCGCCGCCTTCTCGATGGCATTGGTCAGTTCGTAGATGTTCGCCACCGCCTTGTTGAAGGCAAGCGCCTCTATGTTGGCGGCGACCGCGGCGATGGTGCGGTGGAGCTTGCGCAGCAGCGGCATGTCCTCCGCGTCGCCAAGCCAGGTGGAATGCGAACCTTCCGCCAACTCGGAGGCGAGACGCCACAGGCGCTGAACGAAGCGCCAGCTGCCCTCGATGCCCGCCTCCGACCAGGGCAGGTCCCGCTCGGGCGGGCTGTCCGAGAGCATGAACCAGCGCACCGCGTCGGCGCCGTACTGGTCGACGATCGGCTCCGGATCGACCGTGTTGCGCTTCGATTTCGACATCTTCTCGACGCGGCCGACGGTGACCGGTTCACCGCTGGCGGCGACCGCCATTCCGCCATCGCGGCTTTCCACTTCATCGGGGGAAAGCCAGCGGCCATCGGGCGCCTTGTAGGTCTCGTGAGTAACCATCCCCTGCGTGAACAGGCCCTGGAACGGCTCGGCCACATCAAGGCGCCCGATGCGGCTCAGCGCCCGAGTCCAGAAGCGTGCATAGAGGAGGTGGAGGATGGCATGTTCGACGCCGCCGATATATTGATCCACCGGTAGCCAGCTTGAGGCGACCTTTGGATCAAATGGGGCGTCGGCGGGCTGGCTGGCGAAGCGAATGAAGTACCAGCTGGAGTCGACGAACGTGTCGAGCGTATCGGTTTCCCGGCGGGCGGCGGCGCCGCAACGGGGGCAGTCGGCCTTGTTCCAGCTCGGATGCCGATCGAGCGGGTTGCCCGGGATGTCGAAGCTGACGTCATCTGGCAGGACGATCGGGAGCTGCTCGCGGGGCACCGGGACCGCGCCGCAAGCGTCGCAATGGATGATCGGGATCGGCGTGCCCCAGTAACGCTGGCGCGACACGCCCCAGTCCCGGAGTCGCCATACGGTGGTGCCTTGGCCCCAGCCTTCCGCTTCGGCGCGGGCGATGATTTCCCGGATAGCGTCCTCGGCGGTGAGCCCGTCGAGGAAGCCTGAGTTCACCAGGCGGCCGGGGCCGGTATAGGCTTCCTCGCCGATCGGATCGGTGCTTTCCTCCGACGAGGGCGCGACGACGCGGGTGACCGGGAGGCCGTATTTGCGCGCGAATTCGAGGTCGCGCTGATCGTGGGCGGGGCAGCCGAAAATGGCTCCGGTGCCATAATCCATCAGCACGAAATTGGCGATGTAGAGCGGGAGCTGCCTGTCGGGATCGAGCGGGTGGCGAACGGTAAGGCCGGTGTCGAAGCCTTTCTTCTCCAGCGTCTCAAGCTCGGCGGCGGTGGTGCCGCCCTTCCTGCATTCCTCGATAAAGGCGGCTGCCGCTTCATTCTCCCGCGCCGCCTCCTGCGCGATCGGGTGATCGGCCGCGATCGCCGCAAAGCTCGCGCCGAAGATGGTGTCGGGGCGGGTGGTGAAGACGTCGAAGCCGCCATGCGTCCCTGCCGGCTGCGACAGGGCGAAGCGGAAGCGCAGGCCGCGGCTGCGGCCGATCCAGTTCTCCTGCATCAGCCGGACCTTGTCGGGCCACTGGTGGAGGTCGTCCAGGCCCTCAAGCAGCTCTTCGGCGAAGTCGGTGATCTTGAGGAACCATTGGGAAAGCTTGCGCCGCTCCACCGCCGCGCCGGAACGCCAGCCGCGGCCGTCGATCACCTGCTCGTTGGCGAGCACGGTCATGTCGACCGGATCCCAATTCACCTCGCTCTGCTTGCGGTAGACGAGGCCGGCTTCGTAGAGATCGAGGAACAGCGCCTGCTCGTGCCCATAATAAGAAGGGTCGCAGGTGGCGAGTTCGCGGCTCCAGTCGAGCGCGAACCCAACGCGCTTCAATTGCGCCTTCATCGTCTCTATGTTCGTCCGAGTCCATGTTCCCGGGTGAACCTTCTTTTCCATGGCGGCATTTTCGGCGGGCATGCCAAAGGCGTCCCAGCCCATCGGGTGGAGCACTTCGAAGCCGTTCATCCGCCGGAAGCGGGCGAGCACGTCGCCCATCGCATAGTTGCGAACATGGCCCATGTGGATGCGCCCCGACGGATAGGGGAACATCTCCAGGATATAGGTCTTGGGCTTGGCGCTGGTGTCGGAGGCGTGGAAGGTTCCCCGCTCCTCCCAGACCTTCTGCCAATGCGCATCGGCCTCGAGCGGATTGAAACGCGCCGCCATGAAAGAAACGCTCCTTTAGCCGGCGATTGCGGTCCGGCGCAGGTCGCGGGCGCGGGTCAGGATGATCTCCTCGAGCCGCTGCACCGTGGCGGCGGCAACCGGTGCTTCGATCCACTGGCCGTTCTGCAGGATCTGGCGCGAAGCGGCGACTCGCAGCGCGTCTGCGCGCAGGTCGGCATCCAGGATGGTGGCGGTGACCTTTACCCGCTCGTGGGGCGTGTTCGGACTGGTGTACCAGTCGGTGACGATCACGCCGCCGCTTGAGTCGGTCTGGGTGAGCGGCGCAAAGGCGAGCGTCTCCAGCGTCGCGCGCCACAGATAGGCATTGACGCCGATCGTGGTGACCTGGGACGCGGCAAGATCGGTCTGGCGAACGCGGTCCCCCGAGGTCTTGCCGAGCGTGCGGTTGACATCGTCACGCACGAAACCGCACGCCGAGAGGGAGAAGACCAGGGCGACCGGAAGAAGCAGTGAGGCGGCGCGTACCATCGGGGGCGTGTCCTTGAAACAACAAAAGGGATCAGGCGCCGTTATAGAAGGTGCGACGGAGGCGGCAAGCGCTCTCTCCTGGTGATGCGCCAGCGCAGCCAGCCGCTGCCCCTTCATCCCATGGACAGGTCATAATGTGGATTAGCTGCAACAGCCGCGGGCGATTCGCGTTTGGGTGCAGCGCTTTGCTGGCTTGAGGCGTTGGGACACACTACATCGCCTTCGTTACGGGAGTCGAATGGCGTGATCAGGACGGCAGGACTTGGAGCAGCAGGAGGGGCGCTGGCGGCGCTTGCCCTTTTGCTCGTCCCTGTTCTTTCCGCCCAGGGTCAGCCGCGAAAAGGCATGGCCGCGCCCTCGCTTCGGATCGGCGGCTTCACGCCGGCCGTGTCCGATCCCGGCCTTGCCGCCGAGCTGGCCCGCCGCGGCCTTACCGCCAACAGCTTTCGCTTCACGCCGTCGGCCAATGTCGCCGGCAAGAATCGCGGTGCGGTCCGCGTCGCCGTCCGGGCCCGCACCGCAACTCCGGCCCAGGCGGTTCGCGCCGCCGCTGCCGCGGCGTCCGTTGATGCTTCATCGTCTCCAGTGACGGCGATCACGCCGGCCGCCTACAATATCGGCGTTTCGGTGGGCTGGCGCGGCCTCGCGCTTTCCGGCGACGTCGCCGAGGTGAAGGGCGGCGCGCTGCCCGGTTCGCGCCGCAATGCCGAAGTGGGCGTCAGCTATTCAGCGAACCGCTTTACCGGGCGCGTCGACGCGGGCGTCGCCGAGACCGATCCGGCCACTGCGCGCGTCACTCCAATTGACTCAAGCTACTCGGTGGGTGTCGGCGGTTCCTACCGGATCGCGCCGAACATCGATGTGACGGGCGGCGTGCGCTACAAGATCCAGCGCGACCGGCTCGAGCCGCTGGCAGACCAGCGCCGCGACAGCCAGGCCGTATATATCGGCACCGCCTTCCGCTTCTAAGCCAATGCTGCCGGCGCTTCCGGGGCTCAGCTCCAGGCGTCGATTCCCGCCCACCCGTAGGCGCCGCCGAGGCGGCGGAAACGCGCCGCGGTCACACCGCCAAGCGCGATCACCGGAGCGCGGGCCTGATGCGCGAGAAGCGCAAAGCGGCCGGGCCCGAGCGGCGTCGCCCGGGCGTGAGAGCGGGTGGCGAAAACCGGCGACAGGAAGACGAGGTCGGCATCGGCACGCGTCGCCGCTTCCAACTCCCGCCGATTATGCGCCGACCAGGTGCGCAAGCCCGCGCCGCGGCGGTTGTGGGTTCCGTCGGCACCGGGCAGCGCCGGCCCGGCGACGATCAGCACGAGGCCGCGCTGCCGCGCTGTGTGCCGCACCTTCTCCCACAGCGCACGGCGCTGGGGAGCGGGCGTGGCATAATGCCGAAAGACGATGCCGGCACCGCGCGGAAGGCGATCGATGGCGGCAAGCAGTCCGTCGCCCTGCCGCTCGTCGGTCATCAACCACAGGCGCGGCAAAGGGTGGCGGTGGCGCATGGCGCTTTCTATAGCAGCCGCGATGATCGACATACCCCCCGAGGAGAGACTGAACAGCGTCCGCAGCCGCATCGCCAAGGCTGCCGCCGCCGCCCGTCGAGAGGCGGAGGAGGTGCAGTTGATCGCCGTTTCGAAGACTCATGGCGAAGCCGCGATCCGGCCGCTGCTGGAGGCGGGGCAGCGGGTGTTCGGCGAAAACCGGGTACAGGAGGCGCAGGCGAAGTGGCCGACACTCAAGGCCCTATATCCGGATGTGGAACTTCACCTGATCGGCCAGCTCCAGTCGAACAAGGCGCGCGAGGCCGTTGAACTGTTCGACGCCATTCACAGCGTCGACCGGCCCTCGCTGGTCAGGGCCCTGGCTGCGGCGATTGCCGACTCCGGCCGGCGCCCCGCCTGCTTCGTCCAGGTCAATATCGGCGATGAGCCGCAGAAGGGTGGCTGCGCGGTGGCGGCATTGCCGGCCTTGCTCGACAAGGCCGAGCGCGCGGGCCTGCCTGTTGCCGGGCTGATGTGCATCCCGCCCGCCGAGGTCGAGCCGGCGCCTTATTTCGCGCTGCTGGCCACGCTGGCGCGACGGCATGGCCTGCCTGGGCTCAGCATGGGCATGTCCGCCGACTATGAGACCGCGGTGACAATTGGCGCAACCTGCGTGCGGGTCGGCTCCGCCTTGTTTGGAACGCGCGCTTGAGGTTCCGCGAAAGCACCGAACAGCATCGATCGCCGGAATTGGCGTCCCGTACGTTCGATGGCCTGATCCTGGATTTCGACGGGGTGCTGCTGGAAAGCGAATATGCGGGCAATCTCCAGCTCGCCCGATACCTCACCGGCGCCGGCTACCCCACGAGTGTTGAGCAATCGATGGCCAATTTCATGGGGCTGAGCGGAAGCGACTTCCACGCTGCCGTCGAATCGTGGATCGGCGGCCCGCTCACGCCAAGCTTCCACGAGGCCCGCGCCGCCGAGGATGCGCGGGTGCTGGAGGAAGGGCTCGAAGCGGTGGCCGGCGCGGTGCGGTTCGTGGGAGCGCTGCCGGCGGATCTGCCCAAGGCGGTCGCTTCCTCGAGCAGCAGCCGCTGGGTCGAGCGTCACCTGGACCATCTTGGGCTACGGCATCATTTCAACGGCCGAATCTTCAGCGGCGCCGAGCATGTCGCGCGCGGCAAGCCTGCGCCCGATCTCTACCTCCACGCCGCTGACGCCATCGGCGTGCCGATCGAACGCATTGCAATCGTTGAGGATTCTCCGGTTGGCGTCAAAGGCGCGGTGGCGTCCGGGGGCTTCGTGATCGGCCTCTGCGCCGGGCGCCACTGCCTTTCCGGCCATGGCGAGACGCTGCGGGGGCTGGGCGTCCACGCGCTGGCGAACAGCTTCGAGGAGGTGGAGGATCTGCTCGGTCTGCGCACCTGATCTGCGCTACAGCAGGTGGCCGCTGCGCAGCCGCTTGGTTTCGAGATAGGCGCGGTTATGGGCATTGGCGCCGGCCTTGACCGGCACTTGCGCCGTGACCGCGATCCCCACCGCTTCCAGCCCGGCCTTCTTGCGCGGGTTGTTGGAAAGCAGGCGTACCTTGTCCTGTCCCAGCAGCCTCAGCATCCGGGCGGCTACCGAGAAATCGCGCTCGTCGTCGCCGAAGCCCAGACGCAGATTGGCGTCAACGGTGTCGAAGCCCTGATCCTGCAGCGCATAAGCGCGCAGCTTGTTGACGAGGCCGATGCCGCGGCCCTCCTGGCGGAGATACAGAAGGATGCCCCATCCGCTCGCCGCGATCGCGGCCAAAGCGGCGTCGAGTTGCGGGCCGCAATCGCATTTCAGCGAGCCGAGCACATCCCCGGTCAAACATTCGCTGTGCAGCCGAACCAGGGGCGGTTCGCCGGTGGGGGCGCCGATCAGCAACGCGACGTGTTCGGCCCCATCGCCGGAGCGGAAGGCGACGATCTCGGCTCTCTCGGCTGCCCTGGTGGGCAGGCGGGCGCGTGACGCCATCGTCAGCGTGGGCTCCTCGGCCTGCCGCGCCACCGCCTCAGCCGTCACATCCACCGCATCATCATCCGGCGCGCCGCCGATGAACAGGGCCGGCAGCAGGCCCGCACGCCGGGCCAGCAGAATTGCCGCGCGCGCGGCCGGCTCGGACCCGACCGGCTCGGTGCGAAAGGGCCCCTTGAGCGGTGTGGCAAGATCTCGCGCGGGATCGGCAATGGCGGTCGCTTCGGGCAGTCCGATCCAGCCGCGCGCGATCCGCACCGGGCCGGTCGGCACCGCATCGACTTGGTTGGCGAGCTTCAGCGTCACCGCGCGATGACCCGAGATCAGGAGATCCGCCGGGCCCGCCCCATCGAAGGCGGCGAGCGCGCGGTCGTCGCCGGTTTCCACAGCCAGGAACCCGACCCCGTCGATCCTGATCGGCCAGCCCCGCCTCAGCGCATCGATCGCGCGGGCGACCTGTCGCTCATCGCTCAAATCGCGAACTCGGTGACGAGCGGGACATGGTCGGAAGGGCGTGTCCAGGAACGGCAGGCCTCGTGCACCTGGTGGCGCGTGGCGAGCGCGGCGACATCCGCGGTCGCCCACATATGGTCGAGCCGGCGGCCGCGGTCGTTCCTGGTCCAGTCGGGCGAGCGGTAGCTCCACCAGGTGTGGAGCCGCCCGGGCGCCGGGTGAAAGTGGCGGCCGAGATCGACCCAGCCGTTGCTGTTCTGCAGCCGGTTCAACGCCTCGATCTCGATCGGCGTGTGGCTGACCACGGACAGGAGCTGCTTGTGGCTCCACACATCGCATTCCAGCGGCGCGACATTGAAGTCGCCGACCATGATCGAGGGACAGGCGCAGGCTTCCGACCACTCGGTCATGCGCCCCAGGAAGTCGAGCTTCTGGCCGAACTTGGGATTGACCTCCCGATCGGGCACGTCGCCGCCAGCGGGCACATAAACGTTTTCAAGCCGGATGCCGCATTCGAGCCGCACCCCGACATGGCGGGCCTCGCCATTGGCCTGCCAGTCGTGCCGCTCCTCTTCGCGCATGGGAATGCGGCTCAGGATCGCCACGCCGTGGTGCATGCGCTGGCCGCAGATCACCTGGTGGACATAGCCGAGGCGCTGGAACATGGCTGCCGGGAAGTCGCTGTCGCAGACCTTGGTTTCCTGCAGGCACAAGATGTCCGGACACTCGGCGAGGAGGAATTGCTCGACTATGCCGGCGCGAGCGCGCACCGAATTGATGTTCCAGGAGGCGATCTTGAGCGAGGGGGACATGGTGCGGGGCTCTAGCGGTGGGCGCCTTTCCTGTCGATGGAGCAGAACGCGGGCGAGCCCCCAGAGACGCGAAAGGCCCCCGCTCCGGGGGCGTGGAGCGAGGGCCAACCTTGCGTATGTTCACGCGAGGCCGACTGGGATGCAGCCGCCGGGTAACAGGGGGAAAACCCGGAAGAACCGCCTCCGCAATCGTAGTCTCTTGTTTATTCCCGGCATCCTGTCGGGGCGATGAATGAATTAAGGCTATTTCTTGGCCTTCGGCCGTGGGTCGTTCCAAGCGAAGGCGCTGTCCGCGACGCCCACGTTGAAGCGCTGATTGGAAAGCTTCACCGTCGTGCGGTTGTTCTGCGCGTCGATCACCGTCCAGCCCTGCAGCAGCAGGCCCGAGGGGGCGCTGGCAAGCTTGGCGAAGCCCAGGGTTACCGTGCCATATTCTGGCCGCTTGGGATCCTTGGCCTGGACCAGCAGCGTCTGCCCGTCGTTGCGCACGACCTTGGCGATACGTGCCAGGTTCGGATTTGGATCGAGCAGCACGCCCAGCGGCGAGTTGCCGATGGCCCAGTTGCGCACATCCTTGGTTTCATAGTCGATCATGTACAGCCGGCTGCCGTCGGCGACGACCAGCATCGGGACATTGCGCCCATAATCGAAGCGGATCTTGCCGGGGCGCTTCAGTGTGAAGGTGCCGTTGACGGTGCGGCCGCGCCGGTCGGTCTGGCTGAAATTGGCCGTCATGGTGTTGACCGCCTTGAGGTGCGACTGCACCTGGGTGAGCGGGGAGGCGGCCTGGGCGATGGCGGGCACCTGCGGCAGCACCAGCGCAGCGGCCGCGAGCGGCGCGGCGGCAAGGGCGAGCGTCTTCAAACGCAACATACATGGTCTCCTGAGAACGCTACTGATTTGGGGAGGGCACTAAGCTCGCCCCATTGAATGCGCTGTGAACCCGGCGGTTCCTTCCCGTTCAGCTTAGCGGGCGACCGTCAGGGTCGAGGAGGACTTCGCGGCGGCCGACATGGTCGGGGACGCTGACGAAGCCGTCTTTTTCCATGCGCTCGATCAGGCGGGCGGCATTGTTGTAGCCGATGCGCAGCTGGCGCTGGATGTAGGAGGTGGAGGCCTTCTGGCTTTCCGCAACCGTCTGCACCGCTTTCCGGTAAAGCTGGGCTTCCGGATCGTCGTCGCCGGTCGGCTGGCCTTCGAACATGTAGCCGCCGTCCTCCGGCTCCTCTGTCACCGCCTGGATGTAGTCGGGGCGGCCCTGGCCCTTCCAATGCTCGGCGACGGCGCGGACTTCCTCGTCGGAGACGAAGGGGCCGTGGACGCGGGCGATCTGCTTGCCGCCGGGCATGTAGAGCATGTCGCCCTTGCCCAGCAGCTGCTCGGCGCCTTGCTCGCCCAGGATGGTGCGGGAATCGATCTTGGAAGTAACCGCGAAGGAGATGCGGGTGGGGAGGTTGGCCTTGATGACGCCTGTGATGACGTCGACGGACGGGCGCTGGGTGGCCATGATCAGGTGGATGCCGGCGGCGCGTGCCTTCTGGGCGAGGCGCTGGATGAGGAATTCGACTTCCTTGCCGGCGGTCATCATCAGGTCGGCGAGTTCGTCCACTACCACAACGATCTGCGGCAGCACGTCGTAATCCAGCTCCTCATTCTCATATTTCGGCTGGCCGGTTTCGGAATCGTAGCCGGTCTGAACTCGGCGTCCCATCGACTGGCCCTTGCCTTTGGCTTCGCGGACCTTGGCGTTGAACGAGGAAAGCTGACGCACGCCGACTGACGCCATCATCCTGTAGCGCTCCTCCATCTGCTCCACCGTCCACTTCAAGGCGCGGATCGCCTTGGCGGGTTCGGTGACGACGGGGGCGAGGAGGTGGGGAATGTCGTCGTAGACGCTGAGTTCCAGCATCTTGGGATCGATCATGATCATTTTGCACTGCTCGGGCGTCAGCCGGTAGAGCAGGGACAGGATCATGCAGTTCAGGCCCACCGATTTGCCCGAGCCGGTGGTGCCGGCGACGAGCAGATGCGGCATCGGCGCGAGATCGGCCACGACGGGATCGCCGGCGATGTTCTTGCCCAGAATGATGGGCAGCGCCGCGACCTGGTCCTCGAATGCGTTGGACGCGACGAGCTCGGAAAGGACGACCATCTCGCGCTTGGCATTGGGAAGCTCGATGCCGATCACGCTGCGGCCGGGAATGGTGGCGACGCGGGCGGACAGCGCCGACATGTTGCGGGCGATATCGTCGGCCAGGCTGATGACGCGGCTGGCCTTGATGCCGGAGGCGGGCTCGAGCTCGTACATGGTGACGACGGGGCCGGGGCGGACTTCGACGATCTCGCCCTTCACCGAAAAGTCGTCGAGCACCGATTCGAGCAGGCGGGCGTTGCGCTCCAGCGCCGCCTTGTCGAGCGTTCCGCCAACCGGAGGCGGCGCGGGGGCGAGCAGTTCGAGCGGCGGCAGTTGGTAGGAATCGCCCAGCGCCAGCGAGGGCTGGCGATCGCGAGCCGGCCGGCGCTTCTCGGGCGCGGCGGCACGGTCGGCGATCACCGTGCGCGGCTTGTCGACCGGGGGAACGATCGCGGGGCGGGCGGGGCGGTCTTCGGGGTCCGGCAGATCCTCCTCGTCCTCATGATAGCCCGCAACGGCGGCAACGCGCTCCCGGCGCGGCAGGCGGCGCGAGGCGATCCAGCCGCGCTCCTCCGCGCGCAGGGCGAGGCCGAACCAGGCCGCGAACAGCCCGCCGACGGTGAGAATCGCCACCGCTACCAGCCTGAACGGTTCAACGATCGATGGCTCGCCGAGCGCACCGAGGCCAAGGTCGAGCAGTCTGCCGAGCGACAGACCGAAAGCACCGCCCCAGCCGGCGGGGAGGCCGTTGACCGCGCCGCCCGACAATAAGGCGGCGCCGCCGCCGAGCAGCAGCATGGCGAGCAAGGTCAGCGCCAGCGCCCGCGGCCAGCGTCCGACGCCCGCGTCGCGCGCGACGCGCAGCCCCAGCAGGAAGACCAGCGGCAGCAGCAGCAGCGAGGCCAGGCCCCAGAGGGTGAGCAGAAGGTCGGCAAGCCAGGCGCCGCCGGCGCCGAGCCAGTTGCCGACCGGGCCGGCCGCGGCGGTGTTGAGCGAAGGGTCGGTGGGATGATAGGTGGCAAGCGCCAGCGCCGCCCCCGCCGACGCCGCGATCAACAGGCCGCCACGCGCCATGTCCCAGCTGCGCTGGGCACCGCGCTTCATGCCGGACCGCCACTGCGCCATTTTTTCCTGCCGGGCGCCTTGCGCCACCGATGCCGCCATACCCCGTGCCCCGAATGTTCTCGCGTTAACCTTCATGCGCCGCGGCGGACTCGCCGGTCAAGCGCTTGGCGTTGCGCCGCTGCATCGCTAGGGCAGGAAAATGGAGCGCGCCGATGTCATCATCCTGGGCGGCGGCCTTGTCGGCCTGACCCTCGCCATCGCGCTGGACCGGCACGGCCTGTCCAGCCTTGTGGTCGATCCCGCCGATCCCGAGACGGTTCTCGCCCCGGCCTATGACGGCCGCGCCACCGCGGTGGCGAGCGCGTCGTGGCGGATGCTGGAGGCGATCGGCGTCGGCGACCGGCTGGCCGGGGAAGGGTCGCCGATCCGCTCGATCCGGGTCAGCGACGGCCTGCGCCCCGGCGGAATCGTGTTCGATCCGCCGGAAGGAGACGCCCCGCTCGGCATCATGTTCGAGAATCGGCGGCTGCGGCAGGTGCTGCGCGAGACGGCGGCAGCAGCGGACAATATCCGGCTGCTGATGCCCAGCGAAGCGGCGGAAACGGTGCGTGACGCCACCGGAGTGCGGGTGGCGCTCAAGGACGGGCGGCTGCTGGCGGCGCCGCTGCTGGTCGCGGCGGAGGGGCGCAACTCTCCTACCCGCGAAGCCGCCGCCATCCCGATGGCGCGCTGGAGCTACGACCATGCCGCGATCGTGCTCACCATCGAACATCAATGCCATCACGAAAATGTCGCCTACGAAATCTTCTATCCGGACGGGCCGTTCGCGATCCTGCCGATGCTGCCGGGAACGCGATCCGCAATCGTCTGGTCGGTATCCAAGGCCGATGCCGCGGCGGTGGTGGACCTGCCGGACCGGGCAATGGCGGCGGAGATCGAGAAGCGGATGGGCGGCTTCCTGGGCGAGGTTCGCCTGGCCGGCCCGCGCTGGTCCTATCCACTCGGCTTCCATCACGCCGCGACCATCACCGGAGAGCGACTGGCGCTGGCGGGCGACGCGGCCCACGGCATCCACCCGATCGCCGGCCAAGGGCTCAACCTCGGCTTCCGCGACGCGGCGGCGCTGGCACAGGTGCTCGTCGAAGGAGCGCGCGTCGGCCTCGACCTCGGCGATGCCCAGCTGCTTGCCCGCTACGAGCGCTGGCGCAGCCTCGATACCTTCACCGTCGCCGCTGCGACCGATGCGCTGACGCGTATCTACGGCGTTCCCGGCAAAACCGCGTCGGCGGTGCGACGCTTCGGCATGGGCATCGTCCAGCGGATCGCACCGTTGCGCAACCAGTTGATGGCCGAAGCACGCGGCGAGACCGGAGACCTGCCGCTGCTGCTGCGCGGTATGCAGATCTAGGGCAGATATCGATACCGCCCCGTCAGGGGGCGCCGGTGATTCCGACGCGTATTGCGGTTTCGGCCAGCAAGACCGGGACGCCCTCGCGCATCGGGTAAGCGAGCCCGGCTTCGTCCGACACGAGCAAGCCGGCCTCCCGGTCCCAGCGCAGCGGCGTCCGGGTCAGCGGGCACACCAGCGAGGCGGCAAGTTCGTCGGTCATTGCAGCGTCTCGGGACCTTCCGCGCCGCCCGGGATCATGCGCTGGAACTGCATGAACTGAACCAGGAGTTCGCAGCGCGCGGCCATGTCCGGCGCTTCCAGCAGCGCCTGCTTGGAGCCGGCGTCGAGCGGGGCAATCTGGGCGATGCCGTTGACCAGCATCTCGTCGTCGAGCCGCCCGACCGCATTCCAGTCCACCGAATAGCCCAGGGCGTCGGCATAGAGGCGCGATTCCTGTTCAAGCTCCGCCCGCTGGGCGAGGCCGAGCGGATCTTCCTCCTCACCGTCGAAAAAGCCGGTGCGGTCCGCCTCGACCTGACGGTAAGCGGTGCCGGCCTCGATCTCGCGCACCACTCGGAAACGGGCGAGGCCATCCAGAACGATGTTGAAGCGGCCGTCCTCCAGTTCCTCGGCCGCCGCGATTCGGCCAATGCAGCCGGTATCGAACAGGCCCGGCGGCTCCTTGGAATCGCGGGGCTGGATCATGCCGATCAGCCGGTCGCCGGCCAGCGCGTCACGAACCATCGCGCGGTAACGCGGCTCAAAGATGTGAAGCGGCAGCTGAGTGCGCGGAAACAGCAGCGCCCCGGCCAGGGGAAAGATCGGGATCCGGATCGGATCGGCCATCAGGTGAAAAGGATGGCGGAAAGCCGCCGGCGCTGGTCGCGCGCCCATTGGTCCTCGAGGCCGACCACCTCCAGGAACTGTAGAAAGCGCTTGCGCGCGGCGCCGTCGTTCCAGGCGCGGTCGCGGGCGATGCTGTCCAGCAGCTGGTCCGCCGCTCCATCGCGTTCGCCTGACGCCATCAGCAGCCCGGCCAGTTCGTATCGTGCCTCGTGATCGTCCGGATCGGCGACGATGCGGCGCTCGAATTCGGCGGTTTCCGCCCCGGCGGGCGCGATCTGCGCCAGCGCCAGCGCGGAGCGGGCGCGCGCGATGGCGGGATCGGAGGCCAGCTTCTCCGGCACATTGTCGAGCAGGGCCTGCGCTTCGTCGGCGCGGGCGGCGGCGGCAAGCGCCCGGGCCAAGCCGCCGATCACTTCGGGATTTTCCGGCGCCATTTCCAGGATCTGCGAGAAGATGCTTACCGCACGCTCGGCATCGCCTTCGCCGAGCACCTGCTCACCCATCGCGATCAGCGGCTCGATTTCGGCCTCCAGCTGCTGCGCCTCGCCGGCGATCGGCAATTGCACGAGGATCTGGTCAAGGTAGCGGGTGAGCTGCCCCTCGGTGCGCGCCGGGGTGAGGTCGGCGACCAGCTCGCCTTGGAAGATCGCATAAACGGTTGGGATCGACTGAACCCGGAATTGTGCAGCGACGATCTTGTTGGCGTCCACGTCGATCTTGACGAGCTTAACTCCGCGGCCGGCATAATCGGCTGCGACCTTTTCCAGCACGGGCCCGAGCTGCTTGCACGGCCCACACCATTCCGCCCAGAAATCGAGGATCACGAGCGCGCTCATCGACGGCTCGACAACGTCGCGGCGGAACGTCTCCAAGGCTTCCTTTTCGGCTGCGCTCATCCCCAAAGTAGCCACCGATCTTCCTCCGCTCACCGTTTCGTGCCTGCCCTATGTGGGATTGCGGCCTTGTCTGCCAAGCCCGCGCGATAAGGGTTGCGGGGGTGAAAAGCCCATGCTAGCAGCCGCCGCCTTACCTCAGCCGGTCCGCCTGTTGGCCCGGCTTTGCGCACGAGCGGGCGTAGCTCAGGGGTAGAGCACAACCTTGCCAAGGTTGGGGTCGAGGGTTCGAATCCCTTCGCCCGCTCCAATATTCTTAGCAATGGTCTGAACTTAGACAGCGCCCCGCGGGGCCACTTCTGCTTACAGGCGCTTGGCTAAGCGTCCGTGTAAGCACATTGTAAGCATCCGGTATCCCGGTTTCAGAGAATCTTTCGCACTATCGGCGGGGTAGCTTCTCCAGCCCGCTTTGGTGACTCAGCAGGCATGATCACCAGCGATCGCAACTCAGCGAGTGCGCGAGCGATCGCGGGGGCTGCGTCGTACAAAGGTCAGTCGATAGACGCGTCGGTCTCGAGAGTCGGTTAGGGATGTCGTCCGAGCCCGACCGCCCGCAACACTAGCTTGAGTTCGATGGCGAAAGGCAATCTGGACGCCTCTGAAAGGAGGCCGGAAACAGCTAGCCTCTCTTGTAGTACCCGGCGTTGGCACGTCGGAAGCATATAAGGAGCAGTCGGATTCGTACGAAACGGGACGAACGGATTAGTAGCCGACGTGATCTGCGGGCCCAGATCCTGTCATAGCCGAGTTCAGGTCAGCGTGCCGTTCTGCCGGCAGCTTTGGGTGTCGCCGCCTGGGCCTTCAGCTCTGCCGTCGCTACCTTCCCGCTGAGCCCCATGGGCATGCGGTCGAGGATGTAGAGCTCACATGGTCGCTTATAGCCCGCGAGATCCTTGGCGGCATGCGCCAGGAGCTCGTCAACTCCGGCCGATGCTCCGCTCGCCAGCTCGATGAACGCCACAACGGATTCGTCGCTGCCGTCGATCGGTCGGCCGACTACGGCGGCATGTAGCACAGACGGGTGCGAGAGCAGCACCGCTTCGACTTCAGCCGGGTAAACGTTGAAACCCGAGCGGATGATAACGTCCTTGGCCCGCCCGACGATGTGGAGGACGCCGTCAGCGGCTCGCCGCACGATGTCGCCCGTCTTCAACCAGCCGTCGGGGGTCAATACCGCTGCGGTTGCCTTTTCATCCCGAAAGTAGCCCTTCATCACGCCGGGCGTTCGCACCCACATTTCGGCTGGCCCGTCGGTGATCTCTCCGTCGGGCTCGACCAGCCGCACTCCCGCGCCCGGAGCGGGGTGCCCGAGCGCCGTCGCAGGCTGAGGTGCGGAGTCGGGGACGGTCACGGTGGGGCCGGCTTCGGTCAGACCGAACGCCTGTCGAAGGCTGATGCCGAACTCCGCCTCGACCCTCGCCTTAAGGGCGGGATCGAGCGGCGCTCCGCCGGTCGAGATCGCCTTCAGCGCCGGTGCGTGGTGAGTGGTGCCAGTTTGCGCAAGGTGCTGCAGGTAGCGCGCATACATGGCGGGAACACCCTGGAAGAGCGCGAGGCCCTCCGCGAACGCGCGGCGCAGTTCCTCCGGATCGAAGCGGGAGGTGAGTTCGATATCGCACCCGATATTGAGGGCGCCGAAGAGATAGCTGCACAGGCCGTATGAGTGCGAGATCGGCAGTGCCTGGTAGATGCGGTCGGCGGCCGTTACCGGCCGGTGCGCCCATAGACCTGCCATGAACGCGAGCGCGCGCGAGGGCAGCATGACTCCCTTAGGCGCACCGGTCGTGCCGGAGGTGTAGAGCATCAGAACGGTCCGCTCGGCAGGGCTGGCGTCGACCGGCTCGGGAGAGGCGTCCGGACGTCGGACCATCGCCGGTTCCGACGTCGCCTCGCCCAATCTGAATGTGCCGGCGTGACGTGCCTGCGCGTCACCCACGACGACGACAAGGTACGGATCGGCGTGGCCAATGATCGTCGTGATCTCACGTGCAGTGTAGCGTGCATTCAGCGGGACAGCCCAAGCGCCGGCGCGCCAGGCTGCAAAGATCGACGACACGACGTCGGGCTCATTTTCCCCGACAATGGCGACCCGGTGGCCGGGGCCGGCGCCCGCGCGGGACATGGCGTCTGCCAAGTCCGACACCCGCCGATCGAGTTCACCATATGTCAGCACATCACGGCCCCAGCGGATAGCGACGAGGTCGGGGTCGGCGGCGGCCCAGAACGAGATGACGCCGGCGGGATCGTGAGCAAGGGCACCCGCCGCCACCGCGTCGCGCCTGATCGCCGATGGTCTCGTCATCGCTCCAAACTCATTTTCAGCGAAGGGGGAAGCAGGGCGCGCAACTCGGAGGATGACAGAAGCGGATCCTGCCACATGAGCGACGGTTGGCCGGAGGCGGGAATGTCCAGCGTCATGAACTCAGTGAAGACTCGCCGTACGACGCCGACGGCGGTCAGCGGCAGCGAACAGCGATCGACGATCTTCGGCCGCCCATCGCGATCCTGGTGGCGCATGAGAACCCACACTTCCCGGGCGCCGGCTGCAAGGTCCATGGCGCCGCCGACCGCTGGCGGCAGGCTGGCGTCCGTTCCCGCATAGTTCGCCAGATCGCCTCCGGTCGAGACCTCGAAAGCACCGAGCACCGCGAGGTCGATCCGGCCGCCACGGATCATGTCGAAAGCCGCACCAAGATCGAACAGCGCCGCGCCGGGCTTGAGGGTGACAGGCCGTTTGCTGGCATCTGTGATCGACGGATCCGCATCGGCGCTTTCAGCGGCGGGACCGACCCCGACGATCCCGTTTTCGGACTGAAATATGATGTCAGCGTCTGGAGGCAGCGCTGACGCTACCAGGGTCGGTAGGCCTCGTCCGAGGTTGACGACCGCGCCAAACCTCAGTTCCGCCGCGAGCCTCGCTGCTACGGCGAGCATGGACGAGTCGCTCATGCGGCGGCCCTGCGGCGGCGCTCCGGCGCGATGAGCACCTGCCCGATGTAAAGCCCGGGCACTTCGACATGCTCGGGATTGATCGGGGCGTCCGACATCCGCTCGACCTCGGCGACCGCCCGGTTACTGGCCCGCGCTGCGAGCGGATTGAGGTTCCGATCGGTGCCGCGAAAGCTCAGGTTCCCATACGCATCAGCCCTCTCCGCTCGTACTAGCCCTACATCGCCGCGCAGTGCGTGTTCGAGCAAATGGGGTCTGCCGCCGAAGTCACGGACCTCCTTGCCGTCGGCCAGCGCCGTTCCGGCTGCAACAGGCGTGTAGAAGGCGGCGGTGCCGGAGGCGCCGGCCTGAAGACGAGCCACAAGCGTTCCCATCGGCACGAGTTCGAGCCCAATGTGTCCCGCGGCATAGGCTGCCTCGAAAGCAACCGACCCGGCGGTTCGCGGGAAGCTGCACACGATCCGGTCGATCCTGCCTGCGGCGATCAGGCGGGATACGCCAAGATCGCCACGACCGGCGTTGATCGAAACAAGGGTCAGATGCCGCGCTCCCGTCTCAAGGAGGCCATCGAGGAGGGCAAAAGGAATGCCCCGGTCGCCAAAGCCGCCTACCAGAATTATCGCTCCGTCGGCGGTGCTGCCGAGCGCCTCACGCGCCGTCCGCGCCAGCTTGCTGCGAACGAGCATTCTAACATGCTTCCGCGACTGTTTTCGTCTCGAGGAAGTTGTCGAGCACCTCCTCGCCGAGTTCTCGACCGATACCGGAGCGGCCAACGCCGCCGAACGGCATCGTCGCATCGTAGATGTGGTAGCAGTTCACCCAAATGGTACCTGCCCGGATTTCACGTATGGCGCGGCGGATGGTGCGCGTGTCCTTTCCCCAAACGCCGGCCGCCAATCCGTATTCGCTGTCATTACAAAGCGCGATCGCCTCGTCGAGATCATCGTAGGGCGTAACCGCCAGAACCGGGCCGAAGACCTCCTCACGGAAGATGGTGTGATGCGGACGCGCATCGATGATGAGGTGCGGGGCGAGGAAGAAGCCGGAGTCGGGTAGCACAATTGACGCGGCCAGCACCTCGCCCCCTTCGTTGCCGGCGGCGCCGATCAACCCATGCACCTTGTCAAACTGGGCCTGCGACGCGGCCGGGCCGAAGTCCGTGCCAGGATCCAGCGCCCGACCCGGCCGGTACTCGGTCGCGAGCTCTAGAATCCGGTCGGCGAACTCTGTCATGCGCGGGCGGGGCACGATCAATCGCGTACCCGCGCCGCAGATCTGGCCGGTGTTGTAGAAGGCCGCGTGCGCCGCGGCCCGGGCAGTCGTCTCCGCATCGGCGTCTGGCAGCACGAGAAAGGGTGATTTGCCGCCGAGTTCCATCGTCGCCCGCGCCATGCGCCCACCTGCCGACGCTGCGATCCGCAGGCCGACCGCGGTTGAGCCGGTGAAGGCGATCTTGTCGACACCCGGGTGGTCGACCAGGAGCTGTCCAGTCACGGCGCCCCGGCCCGGAAGCACGGACAGCGCGCCGGCGGGGAAACCCGCCTCCGCCACGAGTTGCGCCAGTCTGAGCGCCGAAAGCGACGTGCCTTCCGCCGGCTTCAGGATCACGGTGCAGCCGGTCGCAAGCGCCGGCGCGATCTTCCACGCCGCCATCAGTACCGCGACATTCCATGGGATGATGCAAGCGGCCACACCCACGGGCTCGCGCAGCGTGTAACCGTGGAGCACGAGGCCGGGCTGGCGGGGGGATGGCGTGAAGGTGCGGCCGTGGATTTTGGTCGCCCAGCCCGCCATGTATCGCACGAAGGTAGCCGCCGCCCCAACGATGCCGCGGCTGACGACGAGGGGCTTCCCCATCTCCAGCGAGTCCAGCTCCGCGAGTACAGCGGCGTCGCGCTCGATCAGCTCGGCGACTCGGAGCAGCATCCGCTCCCGAGCCGCAGGCGTCAGGTCGCGGTAGCCGGGATCGCGCAGCGTGGCGCGCGCCACCGCCACCGCGCGGTCAACCGCCGCGGCGTCCGCTTCGGCGACCACGCCCAGCGTGTCGCCCGTTGAAGGATCGATGGTCTCCAGGGTCGCGCCCGTCCAGCCCTCGGTCCTGCCGGCGATGTGCAGATGCGGCGGTTGCGCGATGAACGCGCGCGCCTCGGGCGAAGCGAGCGCCATATGGGCGACGGGATTGGACGAGGCCGGAGTCATTGCGCCGGGATCCATGCGCCGTGAAAGCCCTGGGGCACCCGCCTGGGAAGAGCGAACACGGTGGTCGCTTCGGCCGTCAGGTTCGTTGAGTCTTGAAGGTGCAGTTCGCTCGAACGCGTTTCGTCGCGATACAGCAGGAACGCCAGCCATCCGTCATCAGGCGGTGCGCCCGGGCCGCGCGGGACGAACAGGGGCTCGGACAGCATGTCGTGCGGACCGTAACGACGCGAGGTGACCGCGCCGCTTGCGAAATCGACGCGCGCAAGAGTGTTGAAGCCAAGCCTGTCGCCATCCTCGCGGCCGACAAAGTATCCCACCCGATGAAGCAAGGCGCTGCGCCGCTCGTCGATGGTGGGAAACTCGAGCGAGTAGGCGGGCGAATCGCAGACGCGCTCGCGTGTGATCGAAGGTGCCGTTCCGGTCGTGATGGTCCAGCGCACGACGGCGCTGCTGATCTCTGCATTCGTGGGTACGCGGCCGGTCTCGTCGGGGAAGAGCGGCGGGCGCGTGTACTCAAGCACGTCCGCAATCAAGGTGCCGTCCGGGCCGTTGTACGCGTTGAACACGTGGAACACGTAGAAGGCGGATGTCTCTATCCACCGCACGCCTGCCGGACCAACCGTTCGATCAAAGATGCCCACGAGCGCTGGGCGATCCCCCCGCCAAAGATAGGGCTGGCCACGGCGCGCGCTGTCGCGGTCGGCCACCAAGGGCGACAGCGGGAAGATAACGTGGGTGGCCGTGATCAGGAAGTCGTGAACATAGGCCGCGAACGGGAGCCTGAAGGTCTCGGACCGAACCAGCTCCCCGGCGGCATCGAGCACATAGTAATGAGCCTCTTCCGATCCGAAGCCCGTGCTTTGGACGCCGTGCGCCACGAGTTCGCCGGTCATCACGTCGAGCTTGGGATGCGCGGTGAAGGTCTTTCCCAATCGGCCATCAAACAGCTCTCGACCGATAGTCGCGAGGTCGCCCGGATCGACCGCGATGGGCGGGCTGGATTCCTGAAGCGCGAGCAGGCGGCCACCATGGTAGACGAGGTTGGTGTTGGCGGTGCCGTCGAGATCGGCGGGAGGTCCACCGTCGAGCGGCCGATATCCCCAGCCCCCATACAGGACCCGTCCGGCGGCGTTCTCGTGCTGCCATTTCGCGGTGCGCACCCACCGGTTCGAGTACCGGCACTCCCCGGCGCCGATTCGCAGCGCGTGGACCATGCCATCGCCAAGAAACCAGTGGTGCGACGCCGGATCGCGGGGCACGAATTGTGGGTTCGGGCCGATCCGCAAGAGCGTGCCGGCAACCTCCTCGGGGAGAGTTCCTGAAATCAGTTCAGCAGGAAGGTCTTCGATCTCCTCGCTTACGGGCGCCAGGTTGCTCTGGAAGGCGGGGTGGTGTGCAACCTCGTCGAACGAGATCGGAGATGCTTCCGCGGCGAGCGTGTCCATACCAAGCGTCTAATCCATTCAAAACGGTTTCGACAAGCGAAATATAGTTCCGCATATTGACGTGGCACGCCGCAGCGACCTAGACCGGCATGCAGAAGACATGCTGCGACTGAACGGTCTGAGCTTGGCGAGGGAGAGTGGCATGAGGACGCGCATCACTGAGCTGTTCGGGATTGAGCACCCGATCATCCAGGGCGGCATGCACTATGTCGGCTTTGCCGAGATGGCCGCCGCGGTGTCGAACGCTGGAGGCCTCGGCGTTATCACCTCGCACACCTTGGGGACGCCCCAGCGACTGGCCGCGGAGATCGAGCGCTGCCGGGCCATGACGACCAAGCCTTTCGGCGTGAACCTGACGTTCCTTCCATCGCTCAATCCCCCCGATTACCCTGGGTATGTCCGCGCGATCATCGATGCCGGCGTGCCGATCGTGGAGACGGCTGGCAACAACCCGCAGGCCTATCTGCCTGCCTTGAAAGAGGCGGGCGTCCTGGTGATGCACAAATGCACGTCGGTCAGGCACGCGCTCAAGGCGCAGGCGATTGGCTGCGACGCACTGTCGGTCGACGGGTTCGAGTGCGGCGGGCACCCGGGCGAGGATGACGTTCCCAACTTCATCCTGCTGCCGCGCGCCGCTGACGAGCTCGATATCCCCTTCATCGCCTCTGGCGGCATGGCCGACGGCCGGTCGCTCGCCGCGGCGCTCGCTCTCGGAGCGGAGGGCATCAACATGGGCACGCGGTTCGTCGCGACCGTCGAGGCGCCAGTCCACGCGAACGTCAAACAGGCAATCCTCGATGCGACCGAGCTCGACACGCGCCTGATCATGCGGCCCTTGCGCAACACCGAGCGCGTCCTCACCAACGCTGCGGTCGAGCGGCTTGTCGCCAAGGAGCGTGCGCTGGGTGAGACGATCACCTTCGAGGACATCCGCCCGGAAGTCGCAGGCGTCTACCCGCGTGTCATGGTCGACGGCGACATGGACGCGGGCGGGTGGTCGTGCGGAATGGTGGCGGGGCTCATACACGATGTCCCGACCTGCCGCGAGCTGATCGAGCGCACGGTGGCCGAGGCGGAACGCATCATTTCGGCGCGGCTCAGTCACATGCTGGCCCAGCCGGTCGCGGCCTGATCCTGCCGCTTCACCATCTCCAATCGGGAATTGCACATGGCAGACTTCGACACCGCCGCCCTCGACGCGCGGGCGCGCTACAATCTGATTACCGGGACAGTGGTGCCGAGGCCGATCGCTTTGATCACATCGTTAGGTGCGGATGGCCGGGTGAATGCGGCACCGTTCAGCTACTTCAACGCGCTCGGCAGCAATCCGCCCATCGTCGCCTTCTCACCGGGCACCCATTCGGTGAGCCCGTCCCGTATCAAAGACACCCGCCGCAACGTGCTCACGAGCAAGGAGTTCGTGGTCAACATGGTTTCCGAGGAACTCGCGGAGGCTATGACGATCGCTGCCGCCGTGTTTCCGGAGGACGTCAGCGAGACCGATTACATGGGCGTGACACTGCTGCCTTCGAAGCAGGTTGCGCCGCCGCGGATAGCCGAGTCGCCGATCAATCTCGAGTGTCGCCTGGTCGAGGACGTCACGATCGGTCTTAATCGCATCTTGTTCGGGGAGGTCGTACATTTCCACCTGCATGACGAGATCATCGATGTCGAGCGCATGCACATTCTCTGGCGGAACATGAACCTCCTCGCGCGGATGCCGGGCGGCGGAGGTATCTACTGCCGGACGAACGATCCGCTCGTCATCCCGCGGCTGACCTATGAGCAAGTCGCGGCCGGCGTGCGGTTCGCCGACCTTGAACCGGACGACAGCGCCGAGGAAGTGGAGGTGACGCAGAAGATCGCGCCCGCGATCGACGAGTTGATGCGGCGCGCCAGATCGGCGGCCTCGAGCAGCTGAGCGCTCGGGCTGCGGTCCAGGATCACGCCACCGCCCGCAAGGCGTCATACCAGTGGAGCAGATCGGAATAGCCGTCTGCCGATAGTGACCGGCGTGCCTCTTTGGCGGCGTCATGAGCGTCTACGACGGACATGCCGGCCAGCACCCGGGTCGCGCGCTCGGTGTAGGCCGTGTCGATCCCGGCGGCGAAACGCGTTTCGGCGGCGTTTAGAGAGCCTGCGGCCAAGTCCATGGCATGCTCCGGGAGAAGTTGCCGCAAAGCCCGCAGTTCCTCCTCCTCCACCCCTCCGGTGAAGGTCGCCGCGACGCCGATTCCGAGCGCGATGTCGCGCCGCCGGTCCTCTGGGAACGAGCGCACCCAGTCGGCAACGCGGGTCACCACCGTTCCGTTCTCGAACCAACCCGACCGGCCAAGGCCTCGATCGAAGATCCTACGGTGGACTTCGTCCACGCCCGGGTGAAGCTGAAACTGGAGGCCATGCCGCTGCCAGTCCATCTTGCTGGACCAGAAGCCCAGTCCGTCGAGCACCATCCAACGGCCGATCCCGGCCCATCGATCGAGCAGCGTGGCGTCGAACGGAAGGCGCACATGCACATGTCCGAGCCCCACGCCGGTATAGCCCAATCCCGAGAACTGGGCGCCGGTGCCGGATAGAAACCGGTCGAGCAATCCATCCGCGTCGCCTGCGACTTCACGGGTGAACAGGCCCATGCCGACGCCCTCGACCGCGAAGCCCCGCATGTCTGGGTCGAGATTGGCAAGGTAGACCTCCAGCGCCAACGGGTCGAGCGTGAGGCACAGGTTCTGGGTGAGCGCGACGACATTGGCCACCCGTCCCATCCGATAGGCAGCATTGGCCGGCAGGTGCGCGGCAGCGGCGATCTGACGCGTCGACAACATCCACATCGGCAGCTCGCGCGCGGTCCGGTCGGCATGATTCAGCCACAGCGGCGGTGGGCCTTTCGGCGTCGCGTACTCTCCAGCGGAGAACCAGTGGAGCTGACGCCCGTAGCCGTCGCGCGCGTTAGAAGGCATTCGGTTATCCTACCTGTTCTGCGGTGCGAAACATCGTTTCGCATCTTGACGGTCTGCGCGCAACACCGTTTAAGACGGGAGCAGCTCAGCAAGGAGAAGCGCGATGACGGCGGAAGCACCGATCCTGGTTTGCGGCGCCGCGGGCCGGGTGGGTAGAACGGGCAACTTCGTCGCCCGGCAATTGCTCGGCCGCGGGCTGAAGGTGCGGGCCTGGGTCCGTACCGACGATGAGCGCGCCGCCGTGCTGCGCGATGCGGGTGCGGAAGTTCTGGTCGGCGACATGGACGTGATCGCCGACTACCGACGCGCGCTTCGCGGCGTTCGCCGTGCCTACTTCACGGGCGCGGTTGTCGAGCAGTTGACGAGCCAGACGACGATGTTTGCGGTGGCCGCGCGCGACGAGGGCGTCGAGGCGGTGGTCAACATGTCCCAATTCACCGTCAAGGAGGACACGCCCAGCCCGGCCACGCGCCAGCACTGGCTTTCCGAGCATTTGCTCGAATGGTCGGGGCTTCCGGTTGTGACCATTCGCCCCTCCTTGTTCGCTGAACAGCTCTCCATGTTGGCTGGGCCCACGATCCGGATGTTCGACGAGATCCGAATGCCGTTCGGCGAGCTGCCGGTCGCCTTCATCGGCGGTTGGGACATCGCAAGGGTAATCACGGAGGTGTTGACCGACCCCGTGCCGCACATGGGGGCGACCTACAGGCTGACCGGGGCGCAGGCGCTGACGATGAAGGAGATTTCAGCCGAGTTCTCCAAAGTGCTCGGGCGTTCGATCACCTATCTGGACATTCCGGTGGAACGCTATCGCGAATATCTCCTGAAAGCCGGGCGGAGCGAACATCTTGTCGCCCATCTCTGCTCGCTATCGCAGAAGATGAAGGCCGGCGAATTCGCCGAGGTGACAACCACAGTTGCCGATCTGACGGGGACCCCGACTCGCCCGCTCGAGGACTTTATCACCGAGGAGCGCGATCGCTTCGCGCCTCAGCCTTTGCCCGCGAACGCCGCTTGAGTGCGCAGGGTGCGGGCTCTATCGCGTCCGCCCGCCGGCAGACTGCGATCCTGGCAGGCCTCGCCACCGTCGGGCAGTTCTCCACCAGCGTCTATGTTCCGTCCATCCCCTCGATGGCGGCGGATCTCGCGGCACCTGTGGCGGTGCTGCAGCTCACGATCGCCGCCTATCTGGTGCCGATCGCGGTCGGGCAGCTGGTCATGGGGGCCTTGGCCGATCGATGGGGCCGTCGCCGCGTCCTGACCGGCGGCATGCTTCTATTCCTGTCGGGCACTGCCGTTTGCTTGTTTGCGATCAGCGCGGCTCCTTTTTTTGCCGGGCGGGCTCTCCAGGGCCTTGGCGCCGCGGCTGGCCTTGTGGTCTCGCGCGCCGTTGCCCGCGACCTGTTCGAGGGGGACGCACTGGTGCGCGCCGTGTCGGCGATCGCGATCGCCTTTGCGCTGGTGCCCGGCGTGGCGCCGTTGTTCGGCGGCTTGATCGAGGACGCACTGGGCTGGCGCGCGGCCTTCGTCGCGACGCTCCTTTTGGGCCTCGTATTGATGCTGGCCTATCTTGCGATCATCCCCGAAAGTCTCAGGCGATCGGAGCCGCCCTCTACTCGGCAGCTTCTACAAGGCTATCGGCGCATCTTTTTCGACCGCGCCTTCCAGCGTCACGCGATCGTCTCGGCGGGACCGATCGCCGGCATCTTCGCTTTCCTGGCGGGCGGACCGGTTTTCGCGATCAAGGAGCTCGGCATGTCCGCCAGCGCCTTCGGCATCTACCCGCCGCTGGCAACGACCGGGTTTCTCGTCTTCAATCGTCTGGCGATGCACCGTTTGCCGACCTTGGGACCTGTCCGGCTTGTCGCGATCGGGCTGCTGCTGGCGGTGATGGGGAGCACGATCGCGCTGGTTCTTCGGGCGACCGGCACCCTGGAGATCAATGGCCTGACCTTTTCGATGTGGCTGTTCAGCGGAGGCATGGGCGTTGTGGTGCCGCTGTCGACTGCGCAGGCCATGCAGCTCCATCCCGACAGGGCGGGATCGGCCGCTGCGGTGATCGGGTTCGAGCAGATGGCTGGTGGGGTTCTGGGCACGGTAGGCGTCGCTGCACTGGCGCCCTTGCTGGGCAGCGCGGGTTTTCCCATGACTATGGCCCTGGCTTGCTTCGCCACTGCGATAATATTCTCCGTCGTGAACCGCCGAGGGCAAAAGGGAAGGGCGGTACACGAAGTTTGACCCAGTCGAACAGCGCAGCGCTGGGGGGCTTGGAGTTCTCTACGCTGTGGCCCTTCCGGACTAGAAGCCTAGGTCAAGCCTTGCATAGACCATGCGACCGCGGGGATCGTACAGCCGAGGCTCGTAGCCGAGCGTCGATACGGCGCGGGGCGGAAGCTTGTTGAAGGCGTTGATCGCGCCGATGCTGAATTTAGGCGCCTCGCGGCCTTCCGTCACCGTCGGCAGCTCGAACGCGAGCTGAAGGTCCACCGTGGTGTAGGAGCCAAGCTTCTGGCCACCCGGGCTGTCGTCGATGATGTCGCCGGTGTATCGAACGGTCGCGTTCGCCGAGAGCGCTTTGCGCTCCCAGCCCAGTGTGGCGAAGCCGCGCCATTTCGGGGCGGGAAAGCCGCTGTTGGTCTCGTTTCGGCGGCCCAGCGCGTCGATCTTCGGACCGTTTTCGGTCTCGCGGATCTCGTACGAAAGCAACCGGGACGCGTTAGCGACAAGCGAGAACGCTCCGAACGAGCCCGCGTTTGAACGGGCCGACAGCTCGAAGTCGAGCCCATCGGTGTTCACCGAGGCAGCGTTGAAGAATTCGGCGTCGATGCGCTGGATCTCGTTGGTGGCCGCTTCTCGAACGACGCGGGGATCGCGCGGGTTCGCATTCAAGATCCCCTGGGGAGATCTTCGAACGATCCGATCCTCATACTCCGTTCGCCAGTAACCTGCCTTCAGGTTCACAGCGCCCATTGGCTCCCACCCGATACCCGCCGAATAGCTGGTCGCTTGCTCGGGCGTCAGTGTTTCGTTGGGCGTGGTGCGGATTGGGCGGAAGAGCACCGCCTGGCCGGTCCCGAGTGGATCCACAACGCCGGCGACCGCCGTCCGAAAGCCGAAAATCTGGAAAAGCGAGGGCGCGCGGAAGCTTGTGCCTGCCGAGCCGCGTAGCGTGATCGTGTCAGTCGGTCGGAGGATGAAGGAGGCCTTTGGATCAAAGCTGGAACTGCCGCCCTCGTATTGCTCGTATCGACCCGCGAACTGGAGTTCGAGGCGTTCGACGGGCTCGGCCCTGATTTCGCCGAATACAGCCCAGATGTTGCGAGAACCTCGAAAGTCGGGATCACCCAG
Organism: Allosphingosinicella sp.; assembly: GCA_035644835.1. GTDB lineage: Bacteria > Pseudomonadota > Alphaproteobacteria > Sphingomonadales > Sphingomonadaceae > Allosphingosinicella. Next base: position 432,464 of record DASQNR010000016.1, read on the forward strand.
GAAGAAGAGCAGATTGTCGTTGTTCGTCTCCTGGTCGAAGTCGGACGATATCGTCTCTCGCCGGTAATGAGCGCCAAACGCCAGACCCACGGGCCCGGCGCCCAGATCGAACGCATTGCCGCTGATGACCGCCTGCGACGACCAGAGCGTCCGTTCGGCGACATTGGAGATGCGCGTCTTGATGAATGCGAGGATCTCGGGCGAATTGAACCGTGGGTCACCGGGAGACGCGAGGCGGGCGTTTGCGAAGGGGTTGAAGAAAAGATTGCGGTTAGGGCCGCCGCGGCCATTGAGCGCATCGATGAACTCGCGACGTTTCAGGTCGTCGCGCTGGCCCAGCGCCTTGCTGTTGCTATAGGCGGTGTCCAGATTCAGCACCCAATCCGCGCCGACGTCCGCCTCGATCCCGCCAACCACTCGGTACAGCTCATGCTCGGTGGTAATATCCTGTGCCGGGTCGAATACGCCGAATGCGCGACCGAACAGGCGCGTCGGGGCGCGGTCGCCCGTGAACTGTCCGGACCCGGGCGGTCCGAAGGCGCGCGGGAAGGTGAAGGTGTTTCCCGGGTTGTTTGCGGGTACGATGGGGAATTGCAGGATTGGAAATCCTGAGGAGGTGATCGAACTCGCCTCTGTGTTCGCGTAGGAGAGTTCAGCTTGCGCCCGCACTCCGTCGCTGATTTCATAGTCTCCCTGAGCGTAGGCGACAAAGCGGCGCTCTTCGGGAACGAGCGTGTTGAAGTCAGATACGTCGATGCCGCAGGCGCCTGATGGACCGGCACCCGGAATGCCTCCCACGCGCGGATCGCCGCAAAGCGGGTCGGCCAGAGGTGGCCCGGCGGGCTGCGGGGCGGCGTTGAAGTTGGGTCGACCGGCGACGATCGGGAAGAAGACGGGCTGAAAGGAGCCGGGCTGGCCCAGGGTGGACAGGCCGCTACCTGCCGTGATCGAGCGCCGCTCCGATGACAGGAGCGAGGTGCGGTACAAGTAGCTTGTCGCCAGCGATATTCCACCACGAGACCCACGGGCTCCGACCATGGCTTCCACCAAGAGGTCCTTCTGGTCGCCCTCGGTCACGGCGCGATGATCCACGCTTATGCGGAATCCTTTGAAGCGTCTGCGGGTGATGAAGTTGGCCACTCCGGCGATCGCGTCGGAGCCATAGAGGGCGGATGCGCCGTCCTTGAGTACCTCGACACGTTCGATGGCGATGATCGGAACGAGCGTGTTCACATCCACGAAGGTGTCGCCGTTCGCGTTATTAATCGCGTATTCCGTCTGCCGTCGGCCGTTGAGCAGCACGAGCGTGGAATTGAGCCCCAGACCGCGCAAATTTATGTTCGCGGTGCCGAGCGTACCGCCCTGGCCCTGGACGTCTGAGTTGAGTTCGGCCCCGAAGTTCTCCGGCAGCGCCCGGACCAAGTCCGCCGCGTTGGCAATGCCCTGACGCTCGATCAAATCCCGATCGAACGTGAGGACAGGAGAGCCGGTTCGATCCTCCGTCCGGCGAATATAGCTGCCGGTAACGATAATCGCGTTCTGTGCCTCGTCCGAACTTCCGGCGGGGTTCGACGCTTCGACCTGCGCGAACGCTGGGAGGGGCGCGGCAATCGAAGCCGCCAAGGCCGACGACGCAATCAAGCGAATTCGAACAGACATCCGGACCTCCTCGCGCCCGGCATTCTCCGGGTCAGTCCGCTTTGTTCCGTAAACAGAAGCTTATTTCAATAGGCAAAATAGCGTTCCGCAAACGCTGCGGTTTTTCGCATTGCGAAATGGGCTCGGTGTCCCTTAAGCATGCGGCGGACATTGAACATGCGCACAAGAACCAACCTGACCTCCCGGCTTCCAGACCTCGCCGACCACCACGAGGCTGATCGCCAATTCATCACCGCGCTTGCCCGCGGTCTCGATGTCATTCGCTGCTTCGAACCCGGCGAAGGGCTGCTGGGGAACCAGGAGATCGCCGAAAAGACCGGTTTGCCAAAGGCGACGGTCTCTCGAATCACCTACACTCTGTCCGCACTGGGATATCTTGAGTTCCTGCCAAAGTGGTCAAAGTACCAGCTCGGCGCCCCCGTGCTCACCCTTGGCTACGCGTTCCTCAACAACTTTGGGCTCCGAACGATCGCCAAGCCGCACATGCAGGCGCTTGCGGACCGCTTCAATTGCGCGGTCGGCATGGGCGCGCGGGACAGACTGTCGGTTCTGTACGTCGATCTGTGTCGAGGACCCGGCACCCTGACGCTTCGGCTGGACGTCGGTTCACGTCTTCCTATTCCGCGGTCGGTCACGGGTTGGGCCTTCGTCGCTGGTTTGCCGCAAGACGAACGCGAGGCCATCAAGGAAGCCATTCAACGGCGCGATCCGGCATTGTGGCCACAGGCAAAGGCGGGGATCGACGACGCCTGTGCGCAGTTCGATGGCCAGGGATACGTACTCGGCCAGGGAGTTTTCGAGAAAACGATCAACGTCGTCGCAGCGCCCTTTGTCACGCCCGACCGGTCAAACGTTTTCGTCTTCAACATCACCGGCCCGTCCTTTGAACTTACGCCCAAGGTCATGAAAGCTGAAGGCGGACCGCGCCTTTTGTCCATGCTCCAGAATGTCACGTCCGACTGGATGCGCCGAGGGCCCGGCGCCTGAAGCGCAGAATTAGCTTGCCACCCCCTTATGTGAAACATAGTTCTGCATGACGGAATTGCGCCGATAGGGTTCTGGGCTTCCTGAGCTGGCTCACGAGGTCACTGTCCCTTCCGGTTGCTCCGTTGCTTGGGCTCGGTCTCGAGCAGCGCTCGCGGGTCGCAGGGGAGAACGCAATGGGTGGCAGCATCTGGACGCAGCTGGCGGTGGTTGGCCTGGTGCTGACCATGTTCGGCATGGGGATGACGCTCCACGCCAGAGACTTCGCGCGAGTGATCGCGTCCCCTTGGCCCGTCACGGTGGGCTTGTTCGCGCAGCTCGTTGGTCTGCCCGTCGTCGCCTTCGCGTTGGCCGCCGGGCTCCGGCTCGAGCCGGTAATCGCTCTTGCGCTGATCGCTTTGGCGGCGGCTCCTGGGGGCGCCTCATCCAACTCCCTGACGTTCCTATCCAGAGGCGACGTTCCGTTGGCGATCTCGCTGTCGGGCCTGAACAGCTTGCTGTCCTTTGTCACGACGCCATTTGTGATCGGGGTAGGGGTTGCCATGTTCGGCTCATCGACGGTGGCCATTCACCTATCCCCGATTGAAGCCGCGATGCAGATCCTTCTCACCCTGGTCCTTCCGCTGGTCGCCGGAATGGCGTTGTACGCGATGAAGCCGGGTGTTGCCGAACGACTCAGCAAGCCGTCGATCTACCTTGGGTTGGCGCTGATCATCATTCCCACCATGACGCTGCCATTTCGAGGAGACGGCTCATCCCCGCAGGACTGGTGGCGCAATTTCTGGCTATGCGGCGCTCTTAATGTCGGGTCGCTCGCGCTCGGCCTCTTGATCGCCACGATCGCTCGGCTGGATTGGCCCCAGCGCCGCACGATCATGATCGAAGTCGGCATTCAGAACTTCGGATTGTTCATCGTGATTTCAAGCGTGTTCTTCCGGAACGAGGCAATGGCCGAAGCCGGTACACCCTACCTTTTCTGGATGTTGGGCACCGGCGTCGCGATCGTTGTGCTGCAAAGAATGCGGGACCGACGTACCGGCGCCGCGCCCGAGCCGATGGCTGGGCCGACGGTAAGCTGACGCCGTGAAGACTTGGCGGCGGGTCCTGCGGGTCTGCTGTATCCCAATCGTGTGCTCGCGCGCGTCATCAAGTCAGCGCGGTTCGTATCTGCATCATGAACTTCGTCCCGGCTGTGGCTCTCGATGCCGCCGATGCTGATGGCGGACGCTTACGGGCGCGCCGCCGGTTTGATGGAGTCGCAAGCATCGCGCGCCTGGCTTCTCGCAAAAAGAGACGCGCTCAAGATCTTAGGCCTGACCCAAAGCTCCTCCCCACGACGTCATACCCACGAAACAATGGGAGATGAGCCGTGTCGACAGTTCAGGCCATCGGCTTGCCGGGAAGCAACTATGTCTGGACGGTTCGTCTCGCCCTCCGCATTGCGGCTTGCCGACGAGGGCTGGCGCGTTTTCGGAGGTAGCCGCCGGGACAGCACCGTCGCTGATCGCGTGCACGGCCTCAAGCTTGACGTAACCGACGACGAATCGGTGGCCCGGGCCGTTGATCAAGTGCTTGAGGCCGAGGGGCGGATTGATCTTCACGTCAACAACGCGGGTTTCGCTTTATCGACGGTCATGCCGGGCTCGGCCGGCGGCGGCACGAGACGAACCGACGCTTCAAGGCAGCTCAGTCTCCCTTGAAGGATGCCCGATCGTCCCGCACCGCCGCAAGGATTTCGGTTGCGAGCCTCTCGTCCACCCCAGCGAGCCCTCTTGCGAGAACGGCGGCCCCGATCAGCGCGGTCAGCGCCTTCAGGCTTGCAGCACGGTCCGGTCCGGCGGGCGGCGCCAAGGCGTCGAGGTAAGCGCGCACGCCGCGGGCGTAGGCGGCGCGGACGTCGCCTCCTTGACGAGACATGTCGCCGCCCAGTGCCGCGATGGCGCAGCCTGCGGCACGATCGTCGAGGTGGGCCGGAGACAAGTAGAACTGCGCGAACGCGTCGAGCCCGTCCTCGGCAACTTCAACGACGCGCTCGGCGGTTTCCAAGAGCGTGCGTTCGACCGACGCGCCGACGAGCGCCTCTTTCGAGCGGAAGTGGCGGTAGAAGCCACCATGCGTTAACCCCGCGGCTTGGCTGATCTCGGCCACGCCGACGCCGTCGACCCCGCGCTCGCGCAGCAGCCGTGACGCCGCTGAAAGCAGCGCTTCCCGGTTCGCGTTCTTGGTCTCCTTGTCGACCTTCACTTTCGATCCCGCTTCACCCTTGACACGAATGATTACGACCGCCATCAATGCTATTGATTGCAGTCTGAACCATAAAGGCTGGATGGGCGTAGCGCAATGCCGCTCGCCGTTCGGCATACGGAGCGCCGAGATGAGCACTTGTCGAATACCTGCTGGGCTGACCAGTCGCGAACACGCGCACTCTGCTCGAAGATCTTTTTTCGTTGCTTCCGGCGCATCAGGAGGTCCGTCAGTGAAGCCGCGTCTGGCGAGCTGACGGTGCCGATCGGCGCCGAGCTGCCACTCGGCCTGGCCGCCGAGGCGCAACGCCGGCTCAAGGCTCGCGGAACCAAGGGCGAGATGGTCCTGAGCTTCTGGTGAATCGTCAGCGCGGCCTCAGCCACCCCGACATGTTCTTAAAGGAGAAACGAATGACCAAGGTGCTGGTGATCCATTCAAGTCCGCGCGGCCCCGTCTCGGACAGCCGCAAGCTGGGCGAGCACATCCTCAAGCGCCTGCGGACGGGCGGCGGCGTGACGGAAGTGACGGTGCGTGACCTCCCCGCCGATCCGGTCGCGCATGTTGACGCGGTGTTGGTGCGGGCCATGTTCACGCCAAAGGAGGCGCAGAGCGAGGTCGAGGCCGCCTCGCTCAGGTTGTCGGACGAGCTCGTCGACGAACTCCTGGCCGCCGACGTGCTGGTGATCTCGGTCCCGCTCTACAACTTTAGTATTCCGTCGGTGCTGAAGGCCTGGATCGACCAGATTGTCCGGCCGGGGAGGACCTTCGAGTACAAGGACACCGGGCCCAATCCGCTGGTGCACGGCAAACGGGCCTATGTCGCCACTACCCGCGGCGGCGCTTACATCGGGACCCCAATGCAGTCTTGGGACCACCAGGAGCCGCACCTCCGCACCATCCTGGGCTTCATCGGCATCACGGACGTTACCTTCGTGCACGCCGAGGGCACGGTCTACGACGCCGACACGGTGTCGCGCGCCGAGGCGCGGGTCGACGAGCTCATCTCGGCCGAAGCGGCGTGATCCCGTCAGGAGGACCATCCATGCGCTACAATCTGTTCGGCCGGTCGGGCCTGCGCGTGTCGGAGTTGGCGCTCGGCACGGGGACGTTCGGGACTCGCTGGGGCCGCGGCTCCGACCCGGCGGAGAGCCGGGCGGTGTTCGACCGCTACGCCGAAGCCGGCGGCAACTTCGTCGACACGGCCGACGTCTATCAGTTTGGCGAAAGCGAGGAGATCCTGGCCGACCTCCTCGCCGCTGACCGCGACCACTTCGTGCTCGGCACCAAGTTCACCGGGGGCGCGGACCCGAAAGGTGGCGTGTCGCGCACGGGGAACAGCCGCAAGAACATCGTGCGATCGCTGGAGGACAGCCTTCGGCGGCTGCGAACCGACCGCGTCGACCTCTACTGGGCGCACATGTCGGACGGGATGACGCCGGTGGACGAGGTGATGCGCGCGCTGGACGACCTCGTGACCGCCGGCAAGGTGCTATACGTGGGCCTGTCCGATTTCCCGGCTTGGCGCGCCGCGCGCGCCGCGACGCTCGCCGAGCTGCGCAGCTGGGCGCCCGTGACCGGACTGCAGGTCGAGTACAGCCTGGCCGAGCGCACGGCCGAGCGCGAGTTGCTGCCCATGGCGGAAGGGCTCGGCATGGGCGTGACGCTCTGGTCGCCGCTCGGCGGCGGACTGCTAACCGGCAAGCAGCGGCGCGGCGAGCAGGGCCGCCACGACGCGGGCGGCGGGCCGGTGCGGACGGAAGGCGAGCGGGAAACCGCCATCCTTGACGCGGTCGAGGCCGCCGCCGCCGAGACGGGCGCGACGCCCGCGCAAGTAGCGATCGCCTGGGTGCGGGCCAGGGGTGCGACCACCGGTACGGCGATGGTGCCCATTCTGGGGGCGCGCACTGTAGAGCAGCTGGGCGACAACCTCGGCGCGCTCGACCTAGCGTTGGAAGACGAGCACCTCGCTCGCCTCGACGCGGTCAGCGCCGTGCCGCCCGGCTTCCCGCACGAGATGCTCGGGGCCGCGCAAGTCCGCCAGATGGTTCGTGGTGGCGCGGAGATCACGGGCGCCGACCGGCCCGTCGCCTGAGCACCGACCTAAAGCATTCAAGGATCGTGGTCGTGGCGGCGGAATGCGGCAGCTTCAGCTCAGCGGCAAGGGAGCTGAACACCGAAGTCTCCGCCGTGAGCCGGGCCGTACGCGAGGTTGAGGACGATCTAGGCGTCGGGCTCTTCGAGCGGCTACCACGGGGTGCGCGCTTGACCGACACCGGTCGAAGCTATGTCTCGTCCGCACGCGACGTCCTTAATCGATATGAGCGGGCGAGCCTTGACGCTCGGCGGGCGGCCGCCGGGCAGGTTCTCCATCTCGCCCTAGGGCTGGTGTGGTCGCCCCTGAGCACGCCGGTCGCGCTGTTAGGACCGTTCGCTACGGACTTCCCGGCGATCGCGGTCGAAATCATCAAAGGTGCCAACGACGGGCTCGCCGACTGGCTTCGGTCCGGTCGGCTCGACGTAGCGATCGCGGCGACCGACCCACCGTACTGAAGTACGAAGCTCTTGAGGCTTGAAGGAATCACGCGAACGCCGAAGCCGCGCATCTCACCATCCCAGAGGAAGGCTTGGCCGGCCGATGGCGGCTTCAGTGCCTCGACGGAGCGTTCGGTGAGCTTCTCCATGGCGCCGCTTTCCCTCCGTCTGCTTACGGTGGCTATTTCGAAATTCTCTGTAAGCAGAATGTGAGCAGCCGGGAGCGTGTCGATGGATGCTAGCCGGACGTCAAAGAGGACGGCAGAGTCGATATTATTGTCAATCAGCGGTTTAGAGTGGAAAGAGGTGCTCCGGAAAGCTCTCGCGTAGGGGCCTCGGAGACCTTGCCCAGGTTGGGGTCGAGGGTTCGAATCCCTTCGCCCGCTCCAATTTCCACAATTGCGCGATCGGGCCTCGGCGGAGTCATTGCGTGCGCCTTCGCACGTTCGAGTGGTTCTTCCGTTCAGGCTGGCTGGCTTCGGCCTATCTGTTCCGATCTCTCCGGGTCGGCTATATGGGCCTGGAAACGAAGGAAAATCCGCTCATGCTGTCGCTTGCCTTGCTTCTTGCCATTGCCCAGCCTGCTGCCGGTCCGGCGGCGCCCGTAGCCACACCGGCCACACCGGCCGCACCGGCCGCGCCAAGCGCGGCGCAGGGCATCGTCACGCTGCCTTCGGGGCTGCGCTTCCAGACGCTGACAGCGTCCACCGGCCCCCGCCCGAGCCTGACCGGCGCGGTGCTGGTCACCTATGAGGGGCGGCTTGCCGACGGAAAGCAGTTCGACGCGAGCACCGCTCCAATACCCTTCGGGACGCAGGATGTGATCCCCGGCTTCACCGAAGCTCTGATGATGATGAACACCGGCGGCCGGTATCGCTTCTGGATCCCTTCTGCCCTTGCCTATGGCGAAAAGGGCGCCGGCGGCGGGGTGATACCGCCCAATGCCGAGCTCGAGTTCACCGTCACGCTGGTCGATGTTGCCCATGTCGAAGCGGCACCCGCTTCCTAGGCCGGTGCGCGCCAGGCGGGCTCGAGCCGATCGGCCAGCGACCATTCTGTTTCACCGGGCCTGACCCACATCCGCCCCAGGCGAACCCATCCCACCGGCCGCGTCGGCACCGTGCCTCGCAATCGCACCCGCCCCTCCTCCACCGCCTCGATCACGGCCAGCGCCAAGTCCTCGCAGCGGCATCGGCGAGGGTGCAGAGCGGCAAGCGCGCGTCGCCAATCGTCGGGGAGGTGTAGCGCCGGGGCTTCGCTCATGAGGCACGGAACGCATCGGGCGCAGTCCCGTTCTCAAGCCCGCATGAGCAATAACATGGACAGCATGGCCGCTTCGGTCTTCGAGCCCCCGCCCGAGGCGGTGGATTTCTACATCGAAAGCCTGAAGCTGCTCGAGGAATCGGGCATCCCCTTTCTTCTTTCCGGCACCTATGCGCTGGCCTGCTTTACCGGCATCGTGCGTCCCACCAAGGACCTCGACGTCTTCTGCAAGCCCAGCGACGCGCCGAAGATCCTCGGTTTTTTCAAGGCGCGCGGCTTTGAGATCGAGATGGAGGACGAGCGCTGGATCGGCAAAGTCTGGCGCGACGGCTATTTCTTCGACGTGATCTTCAACATCTCCTCCGCCAGCATTCCGATCACCGAGGAATGGTTCAACGAGGTCTATCAGGCCGAGGTCTACGGCACCCGGGTGCGAGTCACGCCGCCGACCCAGTTCATCCTGTCCAAACTCTTCCTCCAGACGCGCTACCGCTATGACGGCGCCGACATCGTCCACGCCATCCTGATCAAGCATGAGGAGATCGACTGGACCTGGCTGCTGGCCAACATGGAGCTGTATTGGGAAGTCCTGCTCATCAATGTGCTCAATTTCCGATTCGTCTACCCCACTGAGCGCGACCGGATCCCACGCTGGCTGTACGACGAGCTGCTCGAGCGGCTGAAGGCCCAGGACCAGATGCCCCCCGCAAGCATCAAGATCTGCCGGGGCCGGTTGATCAGCCCGACCGATTATGTCGTCGACGTGACCGATTGGGGCTTCGCGGATGTGGTCGGCAAGGGAGTGGACGAGAAGCATGAACGACCCGAGCACCACTGAGGCGGAACCCTCGGCTCCCACCGGTCCGATCACCGTCGCCGCGATCGGCGACCTCCATGTCACCGAAACGTCCCAAGGCCGCTACCGCGCGCTGTTCGAAGAAATGTCGGGCGCCGCCGACGTGGTCGCCTTGGCCGGCGACCTGACCAATTTCGGCAAGGTCGGCGAGGCGGAGATACTGGCGGAGGACCTGCGCCACTGCACGATCCCGATCGTCGCGGTGCTCGGCAATCACGACGTCGAGGCCGGTGAGACGGACGAGGTGCTCAAGATCCTGCAGAGCGCCGGCGTCACTATCCTCGACGAGCAGGCGACGGTAATCCACGGCGTCGGCTTTGCCGGCGTGAAGGGCTTCCTGGGCGGTTTTGGGCGTGGCGAGCTTGGCGCCTTCGGCGAGGAGGCCGTGAAGACGTTCGTCGATGAAAGCCGCAACGAAGCGCGCAAGCTGGAAAATGCGCTGCGCTCCTTGCGGACGGAGCGGGTGATGGCGGTGCTGCATTATGCGCCGGTGCCCGACACGGTGATGGGCGAACCGCTGGAGATCTTCCCGTTTCTGGGTTCCTCCCGCCTCGCTAACGCCATCGACCGGTTCGAGAATGTCAAGGCGGTGGTCCACGGCCACGCCCATCGCGGTACTTATCAGGGGCGCACGCCCGGCGGCATTCCGGTCTACAATGTCGCGCAATTCGTGGTCGAAGAGGCATTCGGGCGGCCTTACGCCCTGCTCGAAATCTAGAGCGGTCGTCCGTTCGGCGCCGGGGCGGGTTCGCCGCGAGGTGCCGCGGCGGCGGCCGGGCTGCGGGTTTCAAGCAACGCCGCCGTTTCAACCGTGTCGAGCGCCCGGCGGGCGGCGACATAGCGGCGCGCCTGGGCGATCCACGCACCGGCCTTGTCGCGGCCCGGCAGGCGCAGCACTTCGGCCAGCGCCACTTCGGCCAGCCCCGCGTCCAGTGCGCGGGTGGCCCGCGCCAGCCGTTCCGACGGCAAAGTGGAGGGCGTGCCTTCCTTGCGGATTCGCACTACGCCGGCGAATTCGGTCTTGAGCGCGGTCCACCAGCTTTGCTCCGGGCCGCCGCCGGCGAGCTGCGGGCCGATCTCCTTGAGCGAGTCCTGGAGCTGCTGCAGCGTTACCGGCTCCCGCGCGGCGGTGAGCACGGTGCCGACCGCCTGCGGCTGGCTGGCGCCGAAGCGCTGCCGCAGCAGACCTTCGATATAGCCGAGCGCAACCCCGCGATCGAGCGCACGCCGGGCGGCAAAGGCAACCAGCAGGCCCTCCGCGCGATCGGCGTTGCCGACAGCGGCGCGCGATTGAAGATCGAGTTCGGCAAGCCGCTGCTCGAGCCCGTTGAGCCGGCGCACCGTTTCCGGATCGGCGAGCGGGCGGGGAGCGCCCGGCGCAGCCTGGGGCGCGATCGCGGCCTCCCGCTCAACCTCGATCCGCGGCGGAAGCGCGGCGACGGCTGCGGCAGGCTCGGCGCGGGACAGGCCGAGCAGCTCCGCGCCGCGATCCCACCGGCTGAGCAGCCAGGCCATGGCGACGATGCCCAGAACAAAGGCGATCAGCGGCACGAGCAGCAGCGGCAATAGCGGCTTCTTCGGCTTTGCCGCGACGCTTTCGCCAGGCACATATTCCATTCGCGCAGGTCCGCTTCGTCTCTTCAGGAGGCGTCAGTCTTGCACAGTCGCGCGGCAAGCTCCAGCAATGCCTGATCGCGCGGCTCGGCCGCCACCTGGACGTCGCGCCATCCCGTTCCGGCAGCTTGCGCCGCGGCGCCGCTGATCGCGGCAATGCGCAGGTCGGCGCGCTGGCGGACGAGGCTGCCCAGCACGGCACCCGCGCGCGGCGAGTGGACCAGCACGAGGGCACCTCGCTCCAGCGCCGCTTCCACTCCCACCGGCAAGGCCTCGGCGGCTTCGGCGGCGTAGACGACGCGCCGCTCGATCGACAAAGCCGGATGCGCGGAGGCGATATGCTCCCGCCCGCACAGGTGCAGGGCGTGCTTCACGCCGGCGCGCCCCATCATCTCCATGGCGGCGGCCCCATCGGACGACCCAGTGCGGACATCGCTGGACCCCGCGGCGCGCGCGGCGCGGGCGGTCGCTTCTCCCACGGCGTAGCAGGGAAGGTGGCTGAGTTCCGGTCGCAGACCGTGGCGTGCGCCGTTGGCGCTGGTCAGGAGCAGCGCGTCGAACGGCCGGTTCGGCATGTGCCACGCCACCGGCCGGACGGTGAACAGCGCCGCCGCCACCGGCTCCAGCCCCATCGCGCGCGCCCGCGCCGCCGTTTCCTCGCCGCCCGGTGCCGGTCTGAGGATCAGGACGAGGCTCACCCCGAGAACAAGGCCCGCAGCGCGGGCGAGGCGCGGTCGAGCAGCAGGCGGGCGAGCGCCAGCGGTGCCTCGGTATCGCCGGCGGGGAAGCGGCTCTCGCCTTCCTGAATTTCACGACCGTCGGGCGCGACGATTTCGGCGCGCAGGTGGATCTCGTCGTCGTGCAGCCGCGCCAAAGCGGCGATCGGCGACCGGCACGTGCCGCCCAGGCCCTCCAGCAGCCGACGCTCGGCCAGGATGCACAGATGCGTCTCGCGATGGTCGATCGCGGCAACGATCGCGCGGCTCTTGGAATCATCGCTGCGGACTTCGATGCCGACCGCGCCCTGGGCGGGGGCGGGGAGAAAGTCGTCCAAGACGACTCCGGTGTCGTGCCGCCCCAGCCGGTCGAGCCCGGCGGAGGCGAGCAGGGTTGCGTCGGCCTCGCCCAAGGCCAGCTTCTTGAGGCGGGTTTCGACATTGCCGCGGAACGGCACGATGACGAGGTCCGGCCGCCGCGCCAGTATCTGTGCCGCCCGCCTGGGGGAGGATGTGCCGACCCGCGCCCCGGGCGGCAGGGCGTCGATACTGTCGGCGCCGATCAGCCGGTCGCAGACATGGGCACGTTCGAGGGTTGCCGCGATCTCGAGTTCCGGGGGGCGGATCGTCTCCACATCCTTCATCGAGTGAACCGAAATGTCGGTGCGCCCATCGGTCAGGCAGGCGTCGAGTTCCTTGGTCCACAGCCCCTTGCCGCCGATCTCGGCGAGCGGCCGGTCGCGCACCATGTCGCCGGTGGTGGTGATCGGCACGATCTCGATCGCGTCGGGCCCCCAGCCGTGCGTGTCGCGCAGCGCCGTCGCCACCATGCGCGCCTGCGCCAAAGCAAGCGGCGAGCCGCGCGTGCCGATCCTGAAGATGCTTATCATGGGGCGCTTGTGCTAGCGGCTCCTCGGGTGGCAGGGAATAGTGGATGAGCCTGATCCTCGGTATTGAATCGAGCTGCGACGAAACCGCGGCGGCATTGGTCACTTCGGGCCGGCAGGTGCTCGCGCACCGGCTGGCGGGGCAGGAGAGCGCCCACCGGCCGTTCGGCGGGGTGGTGCCGGAGATCGCGGCGCGCGCCCATGTCGAGATCCTGCCGCGCTTGATCGAAGAAGCGCTCGAAGAGGCTGGAATAGCCCTCGCTGAGGTTGACGCCATTGCCGCCACCGCTGGGCCGGGGCTGGTTGGCGGAGTGATGGTGGGCCTGGTTACCGCCAAGGGGCTGGCGCTGGCGAGCGGGAAGCCGCTGGTGGCGGTAAACCACCTCGAAGGCCATGCCTTGTCGCCGATGCTCAGCCAGCCGGACCTCGTATTCCCTTATCTGCTGCTGCTCGTTTCCGGCGGCCATTGCCAGCTGCTGTTCGTGGAAGGGCTCGGCCGCTACCGGCGCCTCGCCACCACCATCGACGATGCCGCCGGCGAAGCCTTCGACAAGACCGCCAAATTGCTTGGCCTCGGCTACCCGGGAGGACCGGCGGTGGAGCGCACCGCCATCGACGGCGATGCCAGCGCCGTGCCGCTGCCGCGGCCGCTGGTGGGGTCGGCTGAGCCCCATTTCTCCTTCGCCGGCCTTAAGAGCGCGGTGCTGCGGGCGCGCGACAGCGGCGCCTATGCGGCGGAGGATATCGCCGCCTCTTTCCAGCAGGCGGTGGTGGATTGCCTGGTCGACCGCACCGAGCGGGCGCTGCGCAGCGTACCGGGCGCCACTGCCCTCGTGGTCGCGGGAGGCGTCGCGGCCAATCAGGCGGTGCGGGGCGCGCTCACCGCCCTTGCCGGTGCTCACGGCCTGCCTTTCGTTGCACCGCCTTTGTGGCTCTGCACGGACAATGCGGCGATGATCGCCTGGGCCGGCGCGCTGCGCTTCGAGGCGGGCATGATCGATGGGCTCGACGCACCGGCGCGGGCGCGCTGGCCGCTCGATCCGGAGGCGGAAAAGGTGCGCGGCGCGGGAGTGAAGGCATGATCGGAATGGTGGGCGTCCTGGGCGCCGGCGCCTGGGGCACCGCGCTCGCCCAGGTGACGGCCGAGGGCGGCGATACCCTGCTCTGGGCGCGCGAGGCGGAGGTGGTCGACAGCGTCAACGGCTCCCACGAGAACCGGCTGTTCCTCCCGGGCGTAGCGCTTGATCCGGGCATTCGCGCCACCGGCGCCCTCGAGGAGCTCGCCGGCTGCGAGGCCTTGCTGGTCGTAACGCCGGCCCAGCATATGCGGCGGGTTCTCGCCGCCATGCCGCGCCTCACCGTTCCGCTCATCCTGTGCGCCAAGGGCATGGAAGGGGCGACCACCAAGCTGATGCACGATGTTGCGCACGAGGAGCAGCCCGATGCGCCGGTCGCCGTCCTGTCCGGTCCCACCTTTGCCCACGAAGTGGCGGCGCGGCAGCCGGCGGCGGTTACGCTTTCGGTCGAGGATCGAGCCGTCGGCGAGCGGCTGCGCGCGCGGCTCGCCCGGCCGTGGTTCCGGCCCTATCTATCCGACGATGTGGTGGGGGCCGAGATCGGCGGCGCGGTCAAGAACGTGCTCGCCATCGCCTGCGGCGTGGTGGAGGGCCGCCGGCTCGGCCTCAACGCGCGCGCCGCGCTCATCTCCCGCGGATTTGCCGAAATGACCCGCTTCGGCCTCGCCCGCGGTGCGCGGGCCGAGACGCTGGCCGGATTATCGGGCCTGGGCGATCTCGTCCTCACCTGCTCGTCCACCAACAGCCGCAACTTCTCGCTGGGTAAAGGCCTGGGGGAAGGCCTCAGCGCCGCCGAACTCCTCGCCGACCGCCGCACCGTGGCCGAAGGCGCCCACACGGCCCCCGTATTGGCGCGCGCCGCACGCGAGGCGGACGTGGACATGCCGATCGTAGCCGCCGTCTGCGCCCTCCTCAGCGGCGAAGCGTCGGTGGACGAAGTGGTCGAACGCCTCCTTGCCCGTCCCCTACGAACCGAAGGCGTCTGAGCCCCCGGATCGAAGTACCACTTCGATCCGATTGCCTAGAAGTCCCAGGCGATACCCTTGTTTTCCCAGTCGCCGTAGCGGGTCGGCTCGCGGCCCTTGGGTCCGCCGCTTTCCTCGGCGGCCTGGGCGGGCTCGGGCTGCGGCACCGGCGGGCTTTTCGAGAGGTGCTCCGGCGGCTTCACATGCGGGGGGCGCTTGGCCATCTTGCGGCTCCGATTGAACAAGGGGGGGCGTGTCCCCACATTTCGGATGTGAAAGGCACGGATGCAAGATGAACCAGTTCAGGACCACCATGTTGCTCGCCGCGATGACGGCCCTGTTCATGGGGCTGGGCTTCACCATCGGCGGCGCGCGCGGCGCGGTGGTCGCGCTCCTGTTCGCGGTGGGCATGAACCTCTTTACGTTCTGGAATGCCGACAAGATCGTCCTCAAGATGCACAAGGCCAAGGAGATGACGGCGCAGGATTGTCCGCAGTTCGTCGGCATCGTCCAAAAGCTCGCCGCCCGCGCCGGCCTGCCGATGCCCAAGGTCTACATCATCGATTCGCCGAGCCCCAATGCCTTCGCCACGGGCCGCAATCCGGCCAATGCGGCGGTGGCCGCGACCACCGGACTGCTCGCCATCCTCGACAAGCATGAGGTGGAAGCGGTGATGGCGCACGAACTCGGCCATATTCGCAATCACGACACTCTGATCATGACCATGACCGCGACCATATCGGGTGCAATCTCGATGCTCGCCAATTTCGGCTTTTTCTTCAACAATGGCGAGCGGGCCAACCCCGTCGCGATGATCGCTGCGATCTTTCTTGCGCCGTTCGCGGCGATGCTCGTCCAGCTCGCCATCAGCCGCACTCGCGAATATGGCGCCGATCGCGCGGCGGCCGAAATCTGCCGCAACCCGCGGGCGCTGGCGACGGCGCTGGCCAAGCTCCATCACGCTGCCAGGCGCATCCCCAATCCGGTGGCGCAGCGCAATCCGGCCGCGGCCGCGCTGTACATCGTGCCGGGCGCGAGCGGCGGCCGCGACAGCATGTTTTCCACCCACCCCGACACCGGCAACCGCATCGCGGCGCTGGAACAGATCGCCGCCGAAATGGGGCTCCACGCCAGTGCCGCGCGGCGCACCGCCGTGCCGAAGAGCAAGGCCTCGCCGCCTCGCGCCAGCGCGCTAAACCCGCTCAAGCGGCACCACTAGCATGAACGATCCGATCGGCACGGAATCGCGCCGCGCCGCGCTGAGCCTCCTCGATGCCGTGCTCCGCAAGGGCCTGCCGCTGGAAGCCGCGCTCGACACCGCCGCGCGCCACCTCACCCGGGCCGACGACCGCGCCTTCGCGCATGCCATGGCCGCCGAGGCGCTGCGCCGCCTCGCCGATCTAGACGCGCTGATCGACAGCGCCACCAAGAGCCGCCTGCCCGACGATGCCAAGGCGCGCTTCGCCTTGCGCATCGCGCTCGTCCAGGCGCTGGCGCTCGACACCCCGCCCCACGCGGCGATTTCCACCGTGCTGCCGCTGGTCGACGGCGGGCCGCGCAAGCTGGTCCACGGCGTGTTCGGCACGCTGATGCGGCAGAATGCGGCGCTCCGGTCGGTACCGGCGCTGCCCCCCGCGGTGGAACTGCGCTGGACTCGCAATTGGGGCGAGGACGTCGCCGGTGAGGCGGCCAGACTGCTCGCCGCGCCGCCGCCGCTCGACCTCATCTACCCCGCCGGCGCGGAGCCGGACATGGAAGGCGTGAGCCTGCTGCCGGGGCACCTGCGCCTGCCCGGCCGCACCGCCGTTCCCGGCCTCACCGGCTATGGCGAAGGCCGCTGGTGGGTGCAGGATGTCGCCGCTTCCATTCCCGCGCGCCTGCTCGGCCCCGGCGAAGGGCGCACTGCGCTCGACCTGTGCGCCGCGCCGGGCGGCAAGACCATGCAGCTCGCCTCCGCCGGCTTCCAGGTGACGGCGGTGGATTCGTCGACAAGTCGTCTGGCACGACTTTCCGAGAACCTCGTCCGCACCAACCTCGAAGTTAGGGTGATCGTTGGCGACCTGATGAAATGGTCGCCGCCCGAAAAGGTCGACGCGATCCTGCTCGACGCGCCCTGCACGGCAACCGGCATCTACCGCCGCCACCCCGATGTGCTCCACCGAGTGCGCCCGCGCGCCATCGCCGAGCTTGCCGAAATGCAAAAAGCGATGCTCGCCCGCGCTGCCGGCTGGCTGAAGCCCGGCGGCATCCTCGTCTACTCGGTCTGCTCGCTCGAGCCGGAGGAGGGCGAGGAGGTCGTTCAGGCCTTTCTCGCCGGCCGCGGCGACTTCGAGGCTGCGCACATCGCCGCGGGTGAACTCCCCGACACCATTCCAGTCGAGGGCAATCGCATCCGCATCCTGCCCGGCTTGTTCGCCGAACAAGGCGGTGCGGACGGCTTCTTTATCGCACGCTTCCGCCGCGCAAACTAAGCGGGGATAAGTATTCGCGCTTCCTTGCCGGGGGAGTCCGGCTTGGGTATCGCATCAAGCGTGCAGCAGCCCGTCCGCATCGCCCCGTCGATCCTTTCCGCCGACTTCGCGCGGCTGGGCGAGGAGGTACGCGCAATCGATGAAGCGGGCGCCGACTGGATCCATGTCGATGTCATGGACGGCCATTTCGTCCCCAACCTCACGATCGGACCCGCCGTCGTGAAGGCGCTGAGGCCGCACACAACCAAGCCGTTCGACGTCCACCTGATGATCTCGCCGGTCGATCCCTTCCTTGCACCCTTTGCCGAAGCGGGCGCGGACATCATCACCGTCCATCCCGAGGCCGGCCCGCACCTCCACCGTACGCTGCAGGCGATCCGCGCGTTGGGTAAAAAAGCCGGCGTTTCGCTCAATCCCGCCACGCCCGCCAAGATGCTCGATTACGTGCTGGAGGAAGTCGATCTTGTCCTGGTGATGAGCGTCAATCCCGGCTTCGGCGGGCAGAGCTTCATTTCCTCGCAGCTCAGAAAGATCGAGGCGATCAGGAAGCAGATCGACAAGGCAGGGCTGTTGATCGATCTCGAGGTCGACGGCGGCGTGGATGCCGACAACTGCCGGCTTGCCATCGATGCCGGCGCCGATGTGCTGGTCGCCGGCACCGCCACCTTCCGAGGGGGTGCTTCCGCTTACGCCGATAATATCCGGAAGCTGCGCGGGTGAGCGAGGGGGCCGGCGGCGAGGACGGGATCGAGCCGGGCAAGAGGCTGATCCGGGCCGGCGACGACCGCGGCGTCTCCCTGGCCGAGCGCCTGTCGTGGCGGCTCCATCGACTTTCGTGGCGCACGCCGCTGCACAGCCTGCGCCTGCGCGGCCGCCATCCCCTCAAGCTGCTCGCCGTCCCCAAGGATCCGGTGGCCGGCGACAAGCTTGCCGGCGAGGCGATCCTGCGCGGCCGTTTCCTGCACCGCGGCCAGACGATCGAGATTGACAGCCTCGATTTCAACGATCCGGCGCTGCCGGCCGATTTCTCCGACTATCTGCAAAGCTTCGAATGGCTGCGCGATCTCGCTGCCGCCGCCACCCGCGAGCGCGCCGCCAAACCGGCCGAAAAGGTGATGGGCAAATGGCTCGCGGCCTTTGGCGGCCAGTTTGGCGAGGGTGCCTGGCGGGCCGATCTGTGGGGGCGGCGCATCCTCTTCTGGTCGGCTTACGCGCCCTATATCCTTTCCAGCCGCGACGCCGAGTATCGCGCGCAGGTCCTCAACACCTTGTCGCGCGGCGCCCGCCACCTCGATAAGGCGGCCGACAAGGCGCCGCCCGGCATCGCCCGCATGACCGCCTGGGCGGGAGTGATCGCCGCCGCCCTGATCGTCCAGGGCGGCCCCGCCCGGCTCAGCGGAGGCGAGGCGGGGCTGCTGCGTGCCTTGTCGCTCGGCCTCCACGACGACGGCGGGTTGACCAGCCGCTCGCCGGTCGAGCAGCTCGCGCTTGTGGAACTGCTCGGGCAGTTGCGTGCGATTTACCTGGCGGGCGAGCAGGACATGCCGGATCGTCTCGCCGAAGCGCTGGAAGGTGCGGTCGGAGCGCTGCTTGGTGTGACGCTCGGCGACGAGGCATTGTCCAACTGGCAGGGCGGCAACATGGCCTCCAAGCGCCGCATCGCCGCAGCGGTCGAAGGCACGGGCGTGCGCGCCCGCCCGCTGCGCCAGCCGCGGGGCTGGGGGTATCAGCGGCTCGATGCCAAGCAGACGGTCGCCATCTTCGACGCCGCCCCGCCGCCGCCCAGCCGCGCTTATTCCGGCGGCTGCGCGTCCACCCTCGCCTTTGAACTCAGCGAGGGCCAGCACCGCCTGGTGGTCAATTGCGGCGGCGACGGAGCCGCCCTGCGCGCGCTTCCGGACCAGCTTGCCGCAGCCTTGCGCACCACCGCCGCCCATTCCACCCTGACGCTGGGCGACCGCAACTCCACTGCGATCCACCAGGACGGCACGCTCGGCAAGGGTGTCGGCCAGGTCGAGCTTGCCCGCGACGACACTGGCGGCGTCGTCCAGGTCGAGGCGAGCCACGACGGCTATGTCCGGCGCTTCGGCATGGTTCACCAGCGCACCCTCACCCTCGCCGCCGACGGGCGCGAGCTCAGGGGGCAGGATGTGCTGCTCCAGCAGGGCCGCGGCAAGCGCAAGGGCGGCGAGGAGCTGCCCTTTGCGGCGCGTTTCCACCTTGCCCCGGCCGTCGAGGCGGCGACCACCGCCGACGGCCAGGGCGCGCTGCTGCGCATCCGCGGCGGCACGGTGTGGCAGTTCCGCTGCCGAGGCGGGCAGCTTTCCATCGAGGATTCGATCTGGATCGACGGCGCGGCGCGGCCGCATTCCAGCCTGCAGCTCGTCGTCACCGGCAATACGCCGCCCGGTGGCCACACCATCGCCTGGATCTTCCGCCGCCCGAGCTGACCCGCTTCAGGAGCTACTCATCGTGCCAGACCACGTTCGTATCCGCCGCGCCCTCTTGTCCGTGTCCGACAAGAGCGGCCTTGTCGACCTGGGCGCCGCGCTCGCCCGGCACGGTGTCGAACTGGTATCGACCGGCGGGACGGCCAGGGCGCTGCGCGACGCGGGGCTTGAAGTGAAGGACGTCTCCGACCTGACCGGATTTCCCGAAATGATGGACGGGCGGGTGAAGACGCTCCACCCCAAGGTTCACGGCGCGCTCCTTGCCGTCCGCGACGACCCCGCCCACGCTTCGGCCATGGAGACGCATGGCATCGGCGCGATCGATCTGGTGGTGGTGAACCTTTATCCCTTCGCCCAGACGGTTTCGCGCGGCGCGGGACGCGCCGAGGTGATCGAGAATATCGACATCGGCGGGCCCTCGATGGTGCGCTCGGCCGCCAAGAATCACGCTTATGTGGCGTGTCTCACCGATCCGGCCGATTATTCCGGGCTGATCGGCATGCTCGACGATCAGGATGCGGCAACGACGGCCGATTTCCGCAAGTATCTGGCCGCCAAGGCGTTCGCGGCGACCGCGGCTTATGACGCAACCATCGCTCAATGGTTCGCCTTTGCCGACCAGGGGCAGATGTTCCCCGACGCGCTGCCGCTGACCATGAAGCGCGGCGACACCCTGCGCTACGGCGAGAACCCGCACCAGCAAGCGGCCTTGTATGTGCCGATGGGCCCCTACACGCGGGGCATCGCCCAGGCCACGCAGGTGCAGGGCAAGGCACTGAGCTACAACAATTTGAACGATGCCGACGCGGCGCTGGAGCTGGTCGCCGAGTTTGCCGGAGCGGGTCCCGCCTGCGTCATCGTCAAGCACGCCAACCCCTGTGGGGTCGCCACCGGCGCAACCCTGCGCGACGCCTATCAGGCCGCTCTCGCCTGCGACTCCGTCTCCGCCTTCGGCGGCATCGTCGCGGTCAACCAGGCGCTGACCGGCAAGGCGGCGGAGGCGATCGCAAGCATCTTCACCGAAGTGGTCATCGCGCCCGATGCAGACGACGCCGCGCGGGAGGTGTTCGCGCGCAAGAAGAATCTGCGCCTGCTGCTCACCGGCGACCTGCCCGATGCGCTGCGGCCGGGCCTGCAGCTCAAGTCGATCGCCGGCGGCTACCTCCTCCAGTCGCGCGACAACGGCCATGTCGCACGCGACGCCCTCAAGGTGGTGACGAAGCGCTCTCCCAGCGAGCAGGAGCTGGCCGACTGCCTGTTCGCCTGGACGGTGGCTAAGCATGTCAAATCCAACGCCATCGTCTATGCCAGGGGCGGCGCCACCGCCGGCATCGGCGCCGGGCAGATGAACCGGCTCGAATCCGCCCGCATCGCCGCCTGGAAAGCCAAGGATGCGGCGGACAAAGCCGGCTGGGCCGAGCCGCGCACGGTCGGGTCGGCGGTGGCCTCCGATGCCTTTTTTCCCTTCGCGGACGGCCTGCTCGCGGCGGTGGAAGCCGGCGCCACGGCGGTGATCCAGCCGGGCGGCTCGATCCGCGACGCCGAAGTGATCGCCGCCGCCGACGAAGCCGGTCTGGCAATGGTCTTCACCGGCATGCGCCACTTCCGCCACTAGGCGGCTAGCGCGCCGGCGGCTCCGCGCCCGGCGGCGTTACGCCGAGCGGCGTAGGGAGTTCGGGCGTTTCGCCTTTCTTCATCCGGAACAGCACCCGGTCGTCATGGGTGAAGCCGCGCCGCCACACGACCAGGCCGAAGGCGAGCAGGATCGCCGGAATACCGGAAGCGAGCTCGACCCATTCGAGGCTGGGCGGCAATGCCGTGACGGCCGCACCGACCGCCACGGCCGCCGCACCCGCCCAGATCAACGGCCAGCGCCAGCCCTGTACCGGTGCCTGGAGGATGCGGCTGAGCAGCCGCGCCTTGAGCACGGAGGCAAGCGCCAAGGCAATTGCGAGGCCCAGCGCCGCCGCCGCCGCCTGCCAGCTTTCCGGCCACCCCATTGCGCGCACGGAGAGGATCAGCGCGACAGTGACGGCGGCCTGCACCGCGATCATCAGCAGCGACAGCATCAGATTGCGATGCCGCGCCACATAGACCAAGGCCGCCTCCGATACCGCCGCGGTCGCCGCCACCACTTCGGCGGCGAGCAGGAAAGCAAGCGCGCCGGTGCCCCCGACGAATTCGGGGCCGACCACGCCCATCACCGCTTCGCCAGGAATGCCGAGCGCCAGCGCGATGCCGGCTTGCGCGGCGATGATCCAGAAGCCGACCTGGCGCACCTGCTTGGCGACGGCCTTGTGGTCCCCCTCGGCAAGCTTCTGGGTGATCACGGGGGCGAGGATCGGATCGAAGCTGGTCTTGAGCTTTTGCGGCAGAGACGCGACTTGCTGCGCCACATAATAAACGCCGACCCAGTAAGGCGCGACGAACAGGCCGAGGATGGCAATGTCGAGGCGGCGCGAGCCCCATTCGATCGCATCGGCGGCGGCAAGCGGGATGTTCTTCTTGGCGACGAACAGCAATTGCGCCGGATGCGGCTTCCAGCCGCTCGGCAGGCCGTAGCTGCGGTACAGCGACCACAAGGCCGTGGCGAGCCCGGCGACCACCGAGACCACAT
>DASQNR010000017.1:0-136209 GCA_035644835.1 Allosphingosinicella sp.
CGCTGCACCGGGGCGGGGTCGACTTGTTCCTGGTGGAGACCATCTTCGACACCCTGAACGCCAAGGCGGCGATCAAGGCGATCCTCGACCTCGAGGACGACGGGCTCGAGCCGCTGCCGATCTGGATCAGCGGCACCATCACCGACCGCTCGGGACGCACGCTGACCGGACAGACGGTGGAGGCCTTCTGGAACTCCGTGCGCCATGCGCGCCCCTTCGCCGTCGGGCTGAACTGCGCGCTCGGCGCCGAGCTGATGCGGCCGCACATCGCTGAAATGTCGCGCGTAGCGGACACCCTGGTGGCCGCCTATCCCAACGCCGGGCTGCCGAACGCCTTTGGCGAGTACGACGAGCAGGCGGACGAGACGGCGGCGCAGCTCAGCGAGTGGGCCGAGAGCGGGCTGGTCAACATCCTGGGCGGCTGTTGCGGCACGACGCCCGAGCACATCGCGGCGATCGCGCGGGCGGTGGCGGGCAGGGCGCCGCGGCCCGTCCCGCAGCGAGCCAAGGCGCTGAGGCTTTCGGGGCTGGAGCCCTTCGAGCTGGCATGAAGCCTTTTCATCCGTCGCTGGTCCTCAGCGCGCTCGAGACCGAGGCGCTGAGGGACTACC
The DNA here is from genome assembly GCA_035644835.1 of Allosphingosinicella sp. Classification (GTDB taxonomy): domain Bacteria; phylum Pseudomonadota; class Alphaproteobacteria; order Sphingomonadales; family Sphingomonadaceae; genus Allosphingosinicella. The sequence goes on from DASQNR010000017.1 coordinate 612, forward strand.
GCAGCCGCGTGGGCCGGCTGCCGCCGAGCGACGCCGCCATGGCGGTGGTGGCGCGCGGCTATTTCACCGTGATCGATCGCGTGGGCCTCGCGCCGGCCGGCGAGGGGCGGAATCTTACGCCGGAACAGATCGTTGCGGAGGCCGCCTCGGCCGATGTGGCAGGATTGAACAGCCTGCTCGCTAGTTTGCAGGCCCTGCTGCAAGGCCCGCCCGCCGGCTGGCGCAAGGCGGTGCAGGCGGGCGCGCCGCAGGCGGTGATCAGCCGCCGACTGGCGCTCGCAGGGCGTGAAGCGCCCAAGGATGGAGCTGAGTGGTGAGACCCGTTTTCGTCAACGTCGGGGAGCGGACCAACGTCACCGGCTCGGCCAAATTCCGCAAGCTGGTGGCCGAGGGGAACTACGCCGAGGCGCTGTCGGTGGCGCGCCAGCAGGTCGAGGCCGGCGCCCAGGTCATCGACGTCAACATGGACGAGGGGCTGCTCGACTCGAAGGCGGCCATGGTCACCTTCCTGAACCTGATCGCCTCCGAGCCTGAGATCTCGCGGGTGCCGATCATGATCGACAGCTCCAAGTGGGAGGTGATCGAAGCGGGCCTGCAGTGCGTGCAGGGCAAGGCCATCGTCAACTCGATCAGCATGAAGGAGGGCGAGGCGCCCTTCCTCCAGCAGGCGCGCCAATGCCGGCGCTACGGCGCGGCCGTGGTGGTCATGGCTTTCGACGAGCAGGGGCAGGCGGAGACGGTCGAACGCAAGGTCGACATCTGCACCCGCGCCTACCGCCTGCTGACGGAGAAGGTTGGGTTTCCGGCCGAGGACATCATCTTCGACCCGAACATCTTCGCCGTCGCCACGGGGATCGAGGAGCACGACCCGTACGCGGTCGCCTTCATCGAGGCGGTGCGGCGGATCAAGGCGGAGCTGCCGCTGGCGCGGGTGTCGGGCGGGGTGTCGAACGTCTCGTTCAGCTTCCGCGGCAACGAGCCCGTGCGCCGGGCGATGCACAGCGTGTTCCTCTATCACGCCATCAACGCCGGCATGGACATGGGGATCGTCAACGCCGGGGACCTGCCGGTCTACGACGAGATCGACCCGGAGCTGCGGGAGGCGGTCGAGGACGTGATCCTGAACCGACCGTCCAGGTCCAACGTCTCGGCGACGGAGCGGCTGGTGGACCTCGCGCCCAAGTACAAGGGCGACAAGGGCGTGGCGCGGGTCGTGGACCTGGCCTGGCGCGAGCAACCCGTGGCCGAGCGGCTGAAGCACGCCCTGGTGCGCGGCATCACCGACTACATCGAGGTCGACACGGAGGAGGCGCGGCTTGCCGCCGAGCGGCCGCTGCACGTGATCGAAGGCCCGCTGATGGACGGCATGAACGTGGTCGGCGACCTGTTCGGCGCGGGGAAGATGTTCCTGCCGCAGGTGGTGAAGTCCGCTCGCGTGATGAAGGAGGCCGTGGGCTACCTGCTGCCCTACATGGAGGCCGAAAAGGCGGGGAATGAGCGCCAGAGCGCCGGCAAGGTCCTGCTGGCGACCGTGAAAGGCGACGTCCACGACATCGGCAAGAACATCGTCGGCGTGGTTCTGCAGTGCAACGGCTTCGAGGTCATCGACCTTGGCGTGATGGTGCCGTGGCAGGACATCCTCAAGGCCGCCAACGAGAATGGCGCCGACATGATCGGCCTTTCCGGCCTGATCACCCCCTCGCTGGACGAGATGGTGACGGTGGCGGACGAGATGCAGCGCGCCGGGTTCACCATGCCGCTGCTGATCGGCGGCGCGACCACCAGCAAGGTCCACACCGCGCTCAAGATCGACCCGGCCTACACGGGTCCGGTGCTGCACGTGCTCGACGCCAGCCGCGCGGTCGGCGTCGCCTCCTCCCTGGTCTCCGAGACTCAGAAGGAGCCGCTGGTCGAGAAGACCGCCGAGGATTACCAGCTCGTCCGCGAAAGCCGCGCCGGCCGCGGCCATTCGGAGCTTGCCCCGATCGACGCCGCCCGCGCCAACGCTTTCCCCTTCGACCCCGCCGGCAAGCCCCCTGCGCCGAAGCGCCCCGGCGTCCACCATTTCAACGACTGGCCGATCCGCGACCTGCGCGCCCAGATCGACTGGACGCCTTTCTTCCGCGCCTGGGAACTGGCCGGCAACTATCCTGCAATCCTGAGCGACATCGTCGTCGGCGAAAGCGCCACGTCGCTGTTCAAGGACGCCCAAGCGATGCTCGACCGGATCGTCGCCGAGCATTGGCTGGTGCCCCGCGCCACCGTCGGCCTGTGGCGCTGCAAGCGCGAAGGCGACGACGTGCTCGTCCTTGTCGGCAATGATTGGACGCGCCTGCCCTTCCTCCGGCAGCAGGTGAAGAAGCGCGAAGGCCGGCCCAACATGTGCCTCGCCGACTTCATCGACCCGAATGGCGAGGACTGGATCGGCGGCTTTGCCGTCGGCATCCACGGTCTCGAGCCGCACATCGCGCGCTTCAAGGCGCAGAACGACGATTATTCGGACATCCTCCTGAAAGCGCTCTCCGACCGCCTCGCCGAAAGCTTCGCCGAAACCCTTCATGCCCATGTCCGCGGCAGCATGTGGGGCTATGCCGACGAGCATCTCACCAACCTCGACCTGATCCGCGAGACCTATCAGGGCATCCGCCCGGCGCCCGGCTACCCGGCCTGCCCGGACCACAGCCTCAAGCCCGAGCTGTTCGCCATGCTCGGCGGCGAGCCGGCCGGCGTGACGCTCACCGAAAGCTTCGCCATGTGGCCGACCTCGGCTGTGTCCGGCTTCTATTTCGGCCACCGCGATGCCGAGTATTTCGGCGTGGCGCGAATCGGCCGTGACCAGCTGGAAGATTATGCCGCCCGCCGCGGGGTGAGCATCGAGCAGGCCGAGCGCTGGCTGCGGCCCAATCTAGACTGAGGCGGAAGAAAGAAGGGAAGAGGGAAGAAGAAGACCCTCACCCTACCCTCTCCCGCGAAAGGCGGGAGAGGGAGTTCAGAGCAGGGTGGGGCGGGCTCCTTCTCCCGCTTTTCGCGGGAGAAGGTTGGGATGAGGGTCTTCTTTCGCGCCTGAACGCCTTACTCCGCCATCGTGCCATAGCGGGCCACCCTGCCGGTTAACCCTCTTCCCGCATGGACTCGCCCCGACACCGGGCGCAGTCGGAGCGTATGAAACTCTCGCTCGTCATCCTCGCCGTCGCGGCCGTTGCCGCCTCGCCGCTCCTCGCTCAGGCAAGCGGCGCCCCGTACACGATCCGCGAAAGCGGGCAGAGCTTCGCGACTTTGCAGGAAGCCGTGGATGCAGTCGGCAACGGCCGGGGCACCATAGTCCTGGCTCCGGGCCGCCACCGCCAATGCGCCGCGCAGAAAGCGGGCGATATCACCTTCGCGGCGGCCCGGCCCGGCACGGCGATCTTCGATGGCGTCGCCTGCGAAGGCAAGGCTGCGCTGGTTCTCGGCGGCCGATCCGCAACCGTTGAAGGTCTGATCTTTCAAGGTATCACGGTTCCCGATGCCAACGGCGCCGGCATCCGCCTGGAGCAGGGCGATCTCACCGTTCGCGAAAGCCTGTTCCGCGATTCCGAAAGCGGCATCATGTCGGCCAACACCGACAATGGCGGCGCCATCCTGGTCGAACGCTCCACCTTCTCCGGCCTCGGCCGCTGCGACCGCGGCCTGTCCTGCGCGCACAGCATCTATATCGGGGAATATGGCAAAGGCAGCCTGTCGGTGCGGCGCAGCCGCTTCGAGCGCGGCCGCGGCGGCCATTATGTGAAAACCCGTGCAGCCCGGGTGGAAGTCACCGACTCAAGCTTCGACGACACCGGCGGGCGGACCACCAATTACATGATCGACCTTTCCACCGGCGCCTCCGGCACGATCGGACGCAATGTGTTCGTGCAAGGACGCGACAAGGAAAATTACAGCGCGCTGATCGCCGTGGCAGGGGAGGGGCGCAACAATCGCTCGGCGGGCCTTGCCATTGCCGACAATCAGGCGAGCCTCGCCCCCGGCATGGACAAGGGCACCGTGTTCGTCGCCGACTGGAGCGGGGAAGTGGCGCAGATCGGCGCGAACCGACTCGGCGCGAAGATCGCGCGGTACGAGAAGCGCTAGGCGCTCCATTCCGCCACAGGTGCGCGCCGCGCCCGGCATAGCTATAGCGGCGCGGTGACACGGCTTCTCGCCTTCCTCTTGGCGCTCCTGCTCCTCGCCCCGGCGCCCGCCGCGGCGCAATTGCTTGCGCCCGGCGAGCGGGCGATGCGGGTGGAGCTCGTCGCCGAAGGCCCCGCGCCCGCCGCGGGCGGCACTGTCACGCTGGCGCTGCGGATGACCCCGGGCGAAGGCTGGCACGGCTATTGGAAGAACCCCGGCGATGCCGGTTTCGAAAGCGGCGTCGCGTGGCGGCTTCCACCCGGGGCCGCAGTCGGCGAGCTGCGCTATCCGGTGCCGGAGCGGCTCACCGTCGCAGGCCTGATGAACTATGTCTACGAAGGTCCCTATGCACTCCTTGCCGAGCTGAAGGTGCCGCCCGGACACGCCCCCGGCACAAGCCTGCCGGTGCGCGGCAGCCTCGACTATCTGGTCTGCACCAAGGAGATCTGCGTTCGCGAAAGTGCCGAAGTCGCCCTCGATCTGCCCGTGGCGGCATCCGCCCGGGGTGCTTCCCCGCAGACGCAATTCGACCGCTGGCGCCAGGCGCTGCCGCGCCCGTTGGGCAGCCCGGCGCGCTTCGAGGTCGCCGATGGCCGGCTCCGCGTCGCGATCCCGCTGCCGGCGGCGGTGCCGGTCTCGCAACCCTATTTCTTCCCGCTCGCCGAAGGCGTGCTGGACCACAGCGCGCCGCAATTCGTCTCCCGCACGGGCGACGTGCTGATCGTCGAAACCAAAGCGGGGGAGGGCGCCGCTGCCGCGCCGGCAGTGGAAGGGGTGATCGCGCTCGGCGACGGCCGCGGCCTCAGCCTCGCCGCATCGCCGGGCATTGTGCCGCCGGCGGGGGAGCCGCTGTCGTCCGAGGGTGCATCGGAAGCGGCGGGCGCCGGCACGATCCTGCTGGCCCTGCTCGGCGCGGTGACGGGGGGGCTGCTGCTCAACATCATGCCCTGCGTGTTTCCGATCCTGAGCCTCAAGGCACTGAGCCTCGCCCGCGCCGGCGGCGAGGCGCAGGCGGTACGGCGCGAGGCGCTGGCTTACACTGCGGGCGTGGTCGGCGTGTGCCTGGCATTGGGCGCCGCCTTGCTGGGATTGCGGGCGGGCGGCGCTGCGGTGGGCTGGGCGTTCCAGCTCCAGGACCCGCGCGTGATCCTGTTCCTGCTGCTGCTGGTCGCGGCCATCGCGCTCAACCTTGCCGGCCTGTTCGAGCTTCCCGCTTTTGGTCGTGGCGGGCGGTTGGCGCAGGGCGACGGCGCGGCCGGCGCGTTCTGGACCGGCGCCCTGGCCGCGTTCGTGGCAACGCCCTGCACCGGGCCGTTCATGGGCGCGGCGTTGGGGGCGGCCCTGGTGCTGCCGGAAGCGGCGGCGCTCGCCATTTTCGCGGGCCTCGGGTTGGGGCTCGCGCTGCCGTTCCTGCTGCTCGGCTTCGTGCCGGCCTTGCGCCGCCGCTTGCCCAGGCCGGGACCATGGATGAACAGGCTGCGGCGCATCCTCTCGGTGCCGATGTTCCTCACCGCGCTCGGTCTCGCCTGGATCCTGCAGCGCCAGACCGGGACGGGCGGCCTCCTGGTCGGCCTGGTCGCCGCTTTGCTCCTTGCCGCCGCCTTGTGGTGGGCGGGCCGCCGCCACGGCTGGACGGCGCTGGCGCCCGCGCTTGCCTTGTCGGGGGCCGCCATCCTGTTCCTGCCCACCGCCGCCGCGCCCGCCGAGGCCGGGGAGACGGCGCTGAAGGCCGAGCCGTTCAGCGAGACCCGGCTCGCCCAATTGCGTGCCGAGGGGCGGCCCGTGTTCGTCTACTTTACCGCAGACTGGTGCGTCACCTGCAAGGTGAACGAGCAGGCGGTGCTGGCGCGGCCGGCGGTGGCTGAGGCATTTCGAAGGGCAGGTGCGACGGTGCTGGTGGGCGACTGGACGCGCGGCGACGCGGAGATCGGCCGCTTCCTCGAGCGCCACGGACGGTCGGGCGTGCCGCTTTATCTGTGGTACGCTGCGGGCAAGGCAGAGCCCGAGACGCTGCCGCAGATACTGACCGTGGGGCGGTTGACGGGGCTCACCTTGTAGCTCCGGCCAGGATTCAATTTCTCACCGCGCCGGCCACGCCTTTTCGCCGCCGATCCAGGTTTCCAGTACCTTGGTGTCGCGGACCTGCTCGGGGGTGGCGTCGGCGAAGATGTCGCGGTCGATGAAGACGAAGTCGGCGAACTTGCCGCGTTCCAGCGTGCCGATCCGGTCCTCGGCGAACCCCGCATGGGCGGCGGCGACGGTGAACCCGCGTAGCGCCTGCTCCAGCGTCAGCCGCTGTTCGGGCATCCAGCCGCCCGGCGGCAGGCCGCCCGGATCCTGCCGGCTGATCGCGGCGGCCAGGCCTGCGAACGGATTGGGATGCTCGACCGGGAAGTCGGATCCGAAGGCGAGCGGCACGCCCGCCGCCAGCATGGAGCGCCAGGCATAAGAGCCGCCGAGTCGCTCCATTCCCATCCGCGCTTCGGCCATCTTCCAGTCGCTGGTCTGGTGGACCGGCTGCATCGAGGCGATCGTGCCGTGGCGGGCGAACAGCCGAAGGTCGGCGGGATCGACGATCTGGGCATGCTCCACCCGCCAGCGCCGGTCGCCTTTGTAGGTCGCCGACAATTCATCGATCGCCGAAAGAAGCTGGGCGTTGGCGGCGTCGCCGATGGCGTGAACCGCCACCTGGAAATTGTCCATTGCCGCCCGGCTCATCAGGTTGCGCAGCTCGGCGTCGCTCAGGAAGCCGAGGCCGCGCTCCTTGAGGCTGTCCTTGTAAGGCTGCTTGAGCCAGGCGCCGCGCGAGCCCAGCGCGCCGTCCGAGTAGAGCTTGACTCCGCCCATCCGTAGGCGGCCGTTGTAAAGCCAGGGGGTGGGGCCGGTGCCGGCCACTTCCAGCAGCGGTTCGATCCCGCCGGCATAGGACATGATCCGCACCTTGAGCGTGCCGGCATCGCCGGCGCGGCGCATCGCCATCCAATCTTGCGTGCTGGTGCCCATGTCGGCAGCGGCGGTGAGGCCGTTCGACAGCATGATATCCTGCGCGCGGGCGAGCGCCGCGTCGCGCACCCGCGGCAGCGGGCCCGGCACCACCTTGTCGATCAGGGAGGAAGCGGCGTCGATAAAGATGCCGCTCGGCTCACCCCGCGCGCCTTTTTCGATCTTGCCGCCGGCGGGGGAGGCGGTTCGGGCGGTGATCCCCGCTTCCTTCATGGCAAGGCTGTTCGCCCAGCCGGCATGGCCGTCGACCCGCTCCAGCCAGATGGGGCGGCCGGGCGCCACCGAATCGAGATCGGCGGCGGTCGGAAAGCGGCCGAGACCCCAGCGTTCCTGGTTCCAGCCCCGGCCGACGATCCAGCGCGGGGTCGGGTTGGCGGCGGCATAAGCGGCGATCCGCGCCTGTGCCTCGGCCAGGCTGCGCGTATCCGAAAGGTCGAGCTGCAGTGCGCCGAAGCCGAGGCCCATGACATGACCGTGGGCATCGATCAGGCCCGGCATCAAGGTTCGGCCCTTGCCGTCGAACCGGAACCTGGTGCGATCGGGCTTCTTCTCGCCGCGCGCATAAAGCCGCTCCACCCGCCCGTCGTCGCCGACCAGGATGGCGTTGAAGCGGATCAGCCGCCCGTCGGCGCCCAGCGTGTAGCCGTTGACATTGTCGACGAGCACATCGGCCGCGGCGGGGGCGGCGAAGGCCGCGAGGGACAAAGCGGCAAAGGCCGCCACAAGCTTTTTCAGGAACATGGCCCGGCGATAAGCCTTGTTTCGCGTCGGCGCCAGATGGTCTAGACGCCCCAGCCCATGGCCAGCCCCGCACCCCAGCCCTCCGTCACCCTGTCCGACATCCGGGCGGCGGCAAAGCGGATCGAGGGCGCGGTGATGCGCACGCCCACTCTGCTCAGCCGCACATTGTCGCAGGTGACGGGGGCCACGGTGTATGTGAAGTTCGAGAATCTGCAGTTCACCGCCGCCTACAAGGAGCGCGGCGCGCTCAACAAATTGCTGCTGATGGACGAAACTCGCCGCGCCCGCGGCGTGATCGCCGCCTCGGCCGGCAATCATGCCCAGGCGTTGGCCTATCACGGGCGGCGGCTGGGCGTGCCGGTCACCATCGTGATGCCGGTGCCCACCCCGGCCATCAAGGTGATGCAGACCGAAGGGCATGGCGCCGAAATCGTGCTTCACGGCGAAATGTTCGACGAAGCCTATACCGAAGCGCGCCGGCTCGAGGCGGAGCGCGGCCTGACCTTCGTTCACCCGTTCGACGATCCCGAGATCATCGCCGGGCAAGGCACGGTCGGGCTCGAGATGCTGGAGGATGCGCCCGCGATCGACACCCTGGTGGTGCCGATCGGCGGCGGCGGCCTCCTTTCGGGGGTCGGCACCGCCGCCAAGGCGCTGCGCCCCGACGTAACCGTGATCGGCGTCCAGGCGGAGCTCTATCCGTCCATGTACTGCCGGATCAGCGGGGAGACCCTGCCTTCGTCCGGCGACACGATCGCCGAAGGGATTGCGGTGAAGCAGCCCGGCGAAGTTACATCGGGCATCATCGGCGCGGTTTCGGATGAAATCCTGCTCGTGCCCGAACGCGACATCGAAACCGCGGTGAGCCTTTACCTGCAGATCGAGAAAACCGTGGCCGAAGGGGCGGGGGCGACGGGCCTTGCAGCCTTGCTGCGCTACCCGGAGCGGTTCCGCGGCCGCACGGTGGGCCTGGTCTTGTCAGGCGGAAATATCGACACCCGCCTGCTCGCCACCGTGCTGCTGCGCGATCTCGCACGCTCCGGCCGGATGGCGCGCCTGCGCATCCAGCTCCAGGACCGGCCCGGCGCGCTTCTGAAGGTGGTAACCTTGTTCAACATGCACGGCGTCAATGTGCTGGAGGTCTACCACCAGCGTGTCTTCACCACCCTGCCGGCCAAGGACGCGTTTATCGACGTCGAGTGCGAGGCCAAGGATGCCGAGCAGCTCCAGGCGCTGGTCCGGGAACTCGAAGGCGCCGGCTTCAACGTGCATCCCGTAGAGATTCACTAGGCTTTGCGTCCCGCGCTGGAACGGCTTCCGTTTACCAACGTTTTCGTCCCACGAACCGCTTCCCATGGCCTGCCCGAGGCCGCATAAGTATCGGGCACCCATTCCTCACAACCCTGCGGAGTTCCGTTGAGCGCACCGTTTCGCTTCCCTCGATTCTTCGTCACCAGCCCTTCGCCATGCCCCTATCTGCCGGGCAAGACGGAGCGGAAGGTGTTCACCGAGCTGAGCGGAAACCATTCCGGCGATTTGAACGACGCGCTGGGACGGATCGGCTTTCGTCGCAGCCAGGCGGTCGCCTACCGCCCCTCCTGCCTCGATTGCGCCGCCTGCGTCTCGGTGCGGGTCGTCACCGGCGAGTTCCAGCCGAGCGCCACCCAGCGCAAGATGCTGCGCCGTCATGCGGACCTCGAAGTCACCGCCTGCAAGCCGTGGGCGACCGAAGAGCAATATGAGCTGCTGCGCCGCTACCTCACCAGCCGCCACCCCGACGGCGGCATGGTCGGCATGGACGAGAGCGACTTTGCCGACATGATCGAGCAAAGCCCGGTCAAGACCTATGTCATCGAATATCGTGAGCCGTCGGTCGATGGCCGGCAGGGGCGGCTGGTCGGCGCCTGCCTCACCGACCAGCAGGGCGACGGCTTGTCGATGATCTACAGCTTCTTCGAGCCAAACCATCCGCTGCGCCCGGGCCTCGGCACCTACATCATTCTCGATCACATCGTCCGCGCCGGCCGGGCCGGCCTGCCATATGTCTATCTTGGCTATTGGGTCGATAATTCGCAGCGCATGGCCTACAAGGCGCGCTTCCGCCCGATCGAGAAGCTGGGGCCGCACGGCTGGCAGCGCTTCGATCCGGACCAGCGTGAATTGCCGCTCAGCCGCTGAGCACCAGCCGCTGGCGCCGCTGCCTGACTTCGCCATGGGACGGCGGCGGATATCGGAGCCAGCCGCATTGGGTTTTCAGACCTTTTTCGCGAGCCCTGTTGCCTGTACATGCACTTACGGCGCGGGATCGGCCGTTCCTACTTCGCCGCTCACGAGCCATTTGCTGCCGGACGGCGGCCGCGGGCGGCGTTCGGAGCGGCCAAGCTATTGAACATTTATAAGTTTTTTCTGGTTCGGCGCACCAAACATAGGTAATGGCGCCGGGCTCGGGAGGGGTTTTGAGCTTATGACGGTCTTCGGCAGGACGTTCGTGTTCGCGCTCACGCTTGGCGGGGGCGCGGCAGCCTTTGCCCAGGCGACGTCGGCACCTGGCTCTACCCCGCCTGCGGGCGCCCCGCCGACATCGTTTCAAACCACCTCGCCCGAGGCCACGTCCGGGCCGTCGCTGCCTGCGGATCGCGCGGTTCAGCCTCGTCGTCCGGCTCCCGCACCGGTGCCGGCGCCGGTTGCCGCTCCGCCGGCCGGGTCGCCGCTCACGCCGTTGCGGTCTCCCGGCAGCATGACGCCGCGGCTCAATCCGGGACTGCCTGCGCCGACCAACGATCCGCTCGCCATCGATCCGGCAACCGATCCGATCCTGCGCCTCGCCCGCACGCAGGCCACGGAGGAGGAATTCCGCCGCGTCGTCGCCACGGCCGTCGAGCGGCATCCCGGCACCCTGGAATATGAAGCGCTGAGCGCCGAGGCCCGTGCGCTTTATGCGGAGGCCGAAGAGCGGCGGCTGCCGTCGGTGGACATGAACCTGTCGTCCTACCGGGTGATCTCCCGCGCTTTTTCCGACGATCCGCAGAACATCATCGAGCGTTCGCGGCCGGACAACCGCACCGACGCGCAGCTCAGCATCCAGCACAACGTTTTCGATTTCGGCGCCAGTGCCGCCCGGGTGGCAAGCGCCGGCGCACGGCTGCGGGCCGCGGCTGCCGATGCCGAAGCCGCCGCCGATCGAATCGCGCTCGGTGCCGTTGCCGCCTGGTACGATGTCTTTGCGACGCGTGCGCTGGTGGCGATCACCGAAGGCTTTGTTTCGAACCAGCGCGAGCTGCGCGAGGCGGTGGCGGAGCGGATCCGCCAGGGCGTGTCCGCCCCCGGCGACACGGCTCGGGTGGAAAGCTACCTCGCCTCCGCCCAGACCAGGCTGGCGCGCTTTCGCCGGCTGCTCGCCACGGCCGAGGCGCGGTTCACCGAGCTGACCGGCACGCCGCCTCCGCCCGATCTGGAGCGGGCGCCGGTGGCGCAGCTTCCGGGCCTCAGCAAGGATGCCGCCGCGCTGGCCGCCATGAGCAGCCCAGCGCCGCGTGCCGCCCAAGCCGCCGCCGATGCCGCGCGCCAGGACGCAAAGGCGGTCAAGGCCGATCGCTTCCCGCAAGTGGCGGTGGGGATCGACGCCGGCCGCTACGGCGTGTTCGAGACCGATAGGGACTACGATATTCGCGGCCGCGTCACCGTCCGACAGCGCCTGTTCGGCGGCACCGAAGCGCGAGTCGCGCAGTCCCGCGCACGAGTGATGCAGGCCGATGCCCGCGCCACGCGAATCCGCGAAGAGGCGGCGCGCGACGCCACCATCGCCTGGTCCGACATCCGCGCTCTGGAGGAGCAGCTGGCGGCGCTGGAGGCGAGCTACATCGCCAGCCGGCGCTCGCGCGATGTGCTGCTGGAGCGGTTCCTGAACGCGCGCGGCGACCTGTTCGATGTGGTCGCCGCCGAAGATGCCTATTTCGAGACCGCCACCGCTTATATACAGTCGCTGAGCGAGCTCGATGCGGCACGGTATGTGCTGCTCTCCCGCACGGGGGCGTTGCTCGCCGCGCTGGACATCGAACCGGCAGCGGTGGGGGGACAAAGTGAGTGAAGAGCTGAAGATCAAGGCGCCCGCCCGGCGCTTTGCGCCGTGGCTGATGGAGCCGATGCGGCGCAACCGTGCGATCTACATGAAGGTCGCGCTCGCGGCCGTGGTGATCAACATCTTCGGTCTGGTGACGGCGCTCTTCACCATGACGGTCTACGACCGCGTGCTGCCGAACAACGCCACCTCCTCGCTGATCGCGCTTTCGATCGGTCTCGCCATCGTCATCGTCTTCGATTTCATCCTGAAGATGCTGCGGGCCTATTTCGTCGACATCGCCGGTGCGTCAATCGACCAGGAGGTCGGCGAAACCCTGTTTAAGCGTCTGCTGTCGCTGCGCCTCGAGCTCAAGAAAGGCTCCACCGGCGCCCTCACCGGCCTGATGCGCGAGCTTGAAGCGCTGCGCGATTTCTTCGCCTCGGCAACGCTGACCGCCGTGGTCGACCTCCCCTTCATCATCTTGACCCTCTTCGTGGTGTGGGCGATCGGCGGCTGGGTCGTGATCGTGCCCGCCCTGATGGTGCCGCTGGTGATCCTGGTCGGCCTGCTCACCCAGCCGGCGATGGACCGCCTGTCCGCCAAGGCGATGGGCGAGGGCCTGTTGAAGCAGTCGGTGCTGGTTGAGGCGATCGGCGGGCTGGAAACGGTCAAGGCGGCGGGCGCCGGGCCGCTGCTGGCCCAGCGTTGGGCCAAGGCGCAGGACCAGCACAGCAACAGCTCCATGCGGCAGCGGCTGATCGCCAGCATCGGCATCACCACCGCCACCAGCGCGGGCACCATCTCCTATGCCGGGGTGGTGATCGTCGGCGTCGGTCTGATCGCCACTCAGGATCTCACCATGGGCGGCTTGATTGCCTGCTCGATCCTTGCCGGCCGCGCCATCGCGCCGCTGGCCCAGATCTCGCAGCTCCTGTCGCGGATGACCTCCACCCGCACGGCCTACCGCCAGCTCAACGACCTGATGAACATGCCGCCGGAGGGCCCGGAGAGCGAGGGCCTCAAGCTGCGGGATGTGAAAGGCAAGATCGAGTTCCGCAACGTAAGCTTCCGCTATCCCGGCGCCTCGGAAAAGGCGCTGGACGAGATCAACTTCACCATCGAGCCGGGCGAGCATGTCGGCCTGCTCGGCCGGGTGGGTTCGGGCAAATCGACCATCGCGCGCCTGATCCTGGGCCTGTATCCACCCGAGGACGGGCTGGTGATGATCGACGGCACCGACATCCGCCAGCTCGATCCCGCCGATCTGCGCCAGAAGCTCGGCGCGGCGCTGCAGGAAAGCGTGCTGCTGACCGGCACGGTGCGCGAGAATATCGGGCTTGGCCGCACCCATGTCGACGATGAGGAGATGCTGCGCGCGTCCCACCTTTCGGGCACCCACCAGTTCATGGGCCAGATCGCCAACGGCTACGACCTGCGTCTGGCCGACCGCGGCGAGGGTCTCTCCGGCGGCCAGCGCCAGTCGATCGCGATCGCGCGCGCTCTGGCCGGGCGTCCGCCGCTGGTGATCTTCGATGAACCGTCGAGCGCGATGGACTCGACCACCGAGAACGGTCTCATCCAGCGCCTGCAGGACGAGCTCAAGGGCCGCACCTTCGTGCTCATCACCCACCGTCCGCCGCTGCTCGCTTTGGTGTCCCGCGTGATGCTGGTCGACAAAGGCAAGGTGGTGCTGGACGGACCGCGCGACGAAGTCTTGAAGCAGCTCTCCCGACCCAGCCCGAAGGCGGCCTGACCCTATGAACGACATGACCCACATCGAGGACTATGCCGACCGCATCAAGCCGCGGACGGCGTCCAATATCCTCCTGTGGGTGGTGCTGGCCTCCTTTGTCGCCTTTATCGTCTGGGCGGCGCTGACCGAACTCGACCGCACGGTGCGCGGCATGGGCCGGATCGTCGCCAGCTCGCAGCTCCAGACCGTGTCGGTGCTGGAAGGCGGCGTGATCGAGGCGATCAATGTCCGCACCGGCCAGCTGGTGGAGGCGGGGCAGGAACTGGTCCGACTCGACCGCACCGCCACCGGTTCCGAGCTGGGCAGCGGTGAATCGTCGATCGTCTCGCTGGCGGTCAAGATCGCCCGGCTGCAGGCCGAGGTGCAGGGCCGCACGCCGGTTTATCCGGCCGCCGCCAATCCGGTCGTCGCCAACCAGATCCAGATCGAGCGCGCGCTCCACGCCTCGCGCATGGCCGAGCTCGGCAGCGCGGTGAGCGCCGGCCAGGCGCGCATCGTCCAGGCCCAGCGCGCCGTGCAGGAGGCCGAGGCGGCCTATCAGGCGCGAGTCTCGGCCCGCGACGCCCGGGCAGCCGAGATCGCCATCATCCGTCCGCTGGTGGAGCGCGGCATCGAGCCCCGCATGTCGCTGGTCGCCGCCGAAAGCCAGCTTGCCGTTTCAAGCAGCGAGGCGGCGGCCGCCTCGGCTTCGATCAGCCGCGCCCGCGCCCAGATCAGCGAGGCTCAGGCCGCGCTCAACGGTCAGCGCCAGGATTGGCGCACGCTCGCCGCCAACGAGCTCGCCACCGCCCAGGCCGAGCTTTCCGCCCGCCGCAGCGCCATTCCCGCGCTCGCCGAGCGGGTGGCACGCACCATTGTGCGCTCACCGCTCCCGGGCCGGATCAACCGCGTGTTCGTCACCACCGTCGGCGGCGCGGTCGCGCCGGGCGCGCCCCTGCTTGAGATCGTACCGTCCGAAGAAAGCCTGCTGGTGGAAACCATGATCCGTCCGCAGGATATCGGCGTGGTGCGCATGAACCAGGACGCCAAGGTCAACGTCACCGCTTACGATCCTTCCGTCTACGGCGCCCTGGACGGCGTGGTGGTCGCCATCTCCCCCGATGCGGTGCTGAACGAGCGCACCGGCGAAAGCTTTTACACCGTTCAGGTCCGCACCAGCGCCAATGCGCTCAAGGATCGCAGCGGCCGTGCCTTGCCGATCGGCACCGGCATGATCGCGGATGTCAGCCTGCTTGGCGACAAGCGCACGGTGCTGGAATATATCCTGAGCCCGATCACCAAGCTCAGGGACACCGCGCTGCGCGAGTAATTCGGAGCGCCCGCTCCCGCTCAGGAGCCGCGCGCGGGGGAAAGCGCGCGAAAAGCCGCAGCGCAGGCGCAGGCGCATGCGCAGACGCGCGACCGATCCGGTTCTTTTCTCAGGGATATTTCAGGATCAAATCTCCTTCTCCGGGGGAAGAGAGCGCCGTCTTCTTTGTAAAGCAGAAGCTGGGACGCGGCCTTTTCTTTTGCACTCCGTCCTGTATGGTCGCGTAACGAACTCGCAAAAGGGGGGAGCGAGATGGCGGAGCCATTCCTGTCTGAAATACGGCTGATGTCGTTCAACTTCGCCCCCAAGGGTTGGGCGCTGTGCAACGGCCAGCTGCTGCCCATCAACCAGAACCAGGCGCTCTTCGCGCTGCTCGGCACCACCTATGGTGGCAACGGCCAGACGACCTTCGCGCTGCCCGATTTTCGCGGCCGGACCCCGATCCACGTCGGCTCCGGCCACACCCTCGGCGAGAAGGGCGGCGCGCAGGCGCACACGCTGAGTCAGGGCGAGATGCCCCAGCATCTTCACCTGGTGGCGGCTACAACGGCCAATGGAACCGCGCTCAACGCGACTGGAAATTTCTTTTCCGCGATGAGCAATGCCTACAGATCCGCCGATAATCTCCTGGCGATAAGGTCAGACACGCTCACGCCTGCAGGCGGAAGCCAGGCGCATCTCAACATGCAGCCGTTCCTCACGATCAGCTTCTGCATCGCCCTTCAGGGCATTTTTCCGTCGCAGAATTGAGGGGGTCGAGACATGGCACAGCCTTATGTCGGTGAAATTCGTATCTTCGCGGGCAATTTCGCGCCGGTCGCCTGGATGTTCTGCGAGGGGCAGCTCCTGCCCATTTCCGAAAACGAGACGCTCTTCCAGCTGATCGGCACAAGCTATGGCGGCGACGGGGAGAGCACTTTTGCGTTGCCGGACCTGCGCGGGCGATTGCCAATTCACCAGGGCAACGGCTTCATTCTTGCCGAGACGGGGGGCGCGGAAGAGGTCACGCTCACCACCCAGCAGCTCCCAGTTCACAGCCACCCCGTGCTCGCCTCCACCGGGCCCGGCAGCGTCAACACGCCCACGGGCAATGTGATCGGGGTCAGTTCGGCGGTAAAGGTCTTCATCGAGGACGAGCCTGCCGTGAACATGAACAACGGTGCCGTCGCTCCGGTGGGCGGCAGCCAGCCGCATACAAACCTCCAGCCCTATCTGGGCCTCAACTTCATCATCTCGCTGTACGGCATCTTCCCGAGCCCAACCTGAGGAGTTCCGAAACATGGCCGATCCGTTCGTGGCGGAAATCCGCATGTTCCCATTCAACTTCGCGCCCAGAGGATGGGCGTGGTGCAACGGACAGCTGCTGCCGCTTTCGCAAAATACCGCTTTGTTCGCGCTGCTCGGCACCACTTATGGCGGCGACGGCAAGTCGAACTTCGCCCTGCCCAACCTGCAGGGCTCCGCGCCCATGCACCCGGGTCAGGGGCCCGGGCTCAGTCTGTATGATCTGGGCGAGGCGGGCGGCAGCGAGACAGTGACTCTGCTGGAAAGCGAAATGCCCGCGCACACCCACGCGCTTCGCGCCGCGGTTGATCCGGCCAATGTCATCCAGGCTACGGGCACCACGACCTTTTCGCGCAGCGCGGGCGGCAACGCCTACGCCCCCGCGCCGTCGAATACGAACCTGGCGCCCCAGACCCTGGCCCCTACCGGTGGGAGCCTTCCGCACAACAACATGATGCCATATTTGACGGTGTATTTCTGCATCGCGTTGCAGGGCGTTTTCCCGTCACGCGGCTAGCGCTGCCGCCTAGAAACAAGGATGAAACTGTTTCGGACCCGTTTCTTGGCGGGCCGCAAACTCTGTTCTTGTAATTAAGTTCCTTTCCATGCTGAAATATTCTGGCCAGGACGGGCTTATCGTGCCATGCTTGCAGCTTGGGGCTGGATCGCGCGTGAACTGACGCGCGTACCGCTCAACAGCCGCATCAGCCCAGTGGGGGGACCAAATGGCCGCGAATCTGACGATCACTCGCTCGACCAACTTCTTCAACGATCAGGACGAGCAGGGCGTCTTCGATCCGGGCGATGTGCTCTACACGCGAGTCACGATCCAGAATAACGGGGATCAGAACGCCACGAACGTGCGGTTCCTGGACAGCTTCACCGGCACGACCCTGATCGCCGGAACCCTCAACGTCTCTCCCATTGCGTTCAACGACACGTTCACTGCGGTGGCGAACACCGTGTTGCGCGTCGGGGGCGCGGGCACGATCAACGGCGGCGAATCCACTGTCGTTGTTGGCAATCTGCTGTCCAACGACCGCGGCTCCGCCTCGCTCGGCACGGGGATCATTCTGGGCGATTCGGTTCCGGGCTTCCAGATCGTCACGGTGACTGGCGGCGTCAGCGCCAAGGGCGGCACCTTCAGCATCTTCTCGGACGGCTCATTCAACTACATCAACGACGGCGCCGACGACGAAATCGATCTGACGGGCGGCGATACCTTCACTTACACGATCCGCGATGCCGGCCTGGACGGTATCCTCGGCAATGCGGACGATCTCACCAGCACCGCTACCGTGAAGATTAACTTCGTGCTGCAGGGCGCGAGCGGCACCCCCGTCCACCGCGTCTGGTATGTGGATCCGAGCGCCGCTCCGGGCGGCGACGGCACGTCGGCCAAGCCCTTCCAGACTCTGACCGCGCTGAACGGCGCGGGCGGCGCCGGCGATATCGATTCGGCGGGCCACGTCATTTATGTAAAGGGCACCGTTTCCGGTGCGCTCCAGCTCGAGGCGAGCCAGAAGCTGATCGGCACTGGCGAGGAGCTCCTTGTCGGCGGCTTCCAGATCACCCCCGACGGCGGCGCCAATTCGACGCTGAACGCCGCCGGCGGCTTTGCCGTGTCGCTGAGCACCAACAACACGATCGCCGGCATCAATCTGGGCGGCACCGGCGGCATCGCCGGCTCCAGCTTCGGCACCCTCACCGTAACCGACGACGTGGTGGTGAACACCACCGGCCAGGCGCTGAATCTTTCCTCCGGCACCATCACCGGCAGCGGCTTCGCGTCCGTTTCCTCGTCGGGCGGCGGCAACAACATCGCGCTCGGCCAGATCGACGGCACCGTGAACCTCGGCGGCGGCGCGCTGAGCGGCGCCACGGGCACCGGCAACACCGGCGGCAGCCTGCGGGTGAGCGGCGGCACCGCCACCGTGAATTATTCCGGCACGATCAACCAGACGGCCGTCGATGCACCGGCCGTCAACATCAATACCGGTCACACGGGCGGCACGATCACCCTTTCCGGCAACATAACCGCTACCAACGGTACTGGCCTTCAATTCAACAATGCCGACGGCACCTACAATCTCAGCGGCGTCGTCTCCCTCACCGGCAGCGGCGACGCGGGCATCGACATCGTCAACGGATCGAGCGGCACCTTCACCTTCGGTACGGCGAGCAACACCGCGACGATCAGCAACAACAGCGGCGGCGACGCTTTCGTCGTGACGAATTCGAACGCCACCGTGACGTTCAATGGCACGATCACCGACAACAACAGCAACGCCGTCCTGATCAATGCCAATACCGGCGGCACGATCACCTTCCAGAACGGCGGGATCAATGCGACCGGCGGCACCGGCGGCGGCATCGACGTCACCAACAACACCGGCGGCACGACCAACTTCAACGTCCCCGTGCAGCTCACCACCGGTACCAGCAACGCCGTCACGATGACCAACAACAGCGCTACGACCAACGTCAATTTCAGCGGCACGAGCATCGGGCTCGACATCGTGACGACGTCCGGCATCGCCATCAACGCCGCCGGCGCCGGCAACCTTGTCATCCTGGGCAGCAGCAACACGGTCTCGACCGGCGCGGCGACCGCGGTCAACATCAGCGGCGTCACCATCGGATCGGGCGGCGTCACCTTTACCAGCGTCAGCTCGAACGGCAGCAGCGGTTCAGGCATCATCCTCAACAATGCCGGCTCCGGCGGCTTCACGATCACCGGCGCGGGCTTCAGCGGCACCGGCGGCACGATCCAAAACAAGACGCAGGCCAGCGTCAACGGCGAGCTCGACGGCACCGGCGTCTACATCAACAACACCAACAATGTTTCACTGGCCTGGATGAACATCAGCAGCAACGCCAATTACGGTGTGCGTGGCGAGAACAGCTCTGGCCTTACCATCCGGAACAGCGTCTTCAGCGGCAACGGCAATACCAACGACGCCGGCCGCGAAGGCTCGATCATCCTCGATCAGGTGATCGGCACCGTCAACATCCTCAACAACACGATCAGCGGCGGGCACATGCACAATGTCCGCATCGACAATCAGTCGGGCACGCTGAACCTCAACATGACCGGCAACACCCTCAGCAACACGGCGGTGAACGGCGGCGACGACGGCCTGACGATCGAGGCCGAGGCGAGCGCAACGATGTTCCTGAACATCGCGAACAACCGGTTCGCTGCGCATGGCGGCGACCATTTCAACATGTCGCTGATCAACAATGCCAATGTGCACCTGACCTTCACCGGCAACGATCTCGACGGCGGGCACACGAACACGCTCGGCCAAGGCATCTTCGTTCTGGGATCGACCTTCAACGGCAACTTCGTCTACAATATATCGAACAACGGCACTGTCGCCGACCCGATCGACGGCAACGTCCAGGGCGGCGCTATCCATGTGACGCAGGGCTCCGGCACCGGCACCTTCTCCGGCACGATCACCAACAATGTGATCGGCGATCCGGGCGTCGCCTTCTCGGGCTCCGCTCAGGCCTCGGGCATCCTCGTCGCGCAGCGCGGCAACGGCACCCACACGGTCCACGTCCACAACAACCAGGTCTACCAGTTCAAAGACCGCGGCATCATCATCGAAGCCGGCGAGGGCAACGGCCGGCTCAATGCGACGATTACCAACAACCTCGTCTCGAACCCGGCCGATCCGGCCAATTCGCTGCACGGCCTGCACTTCGACCTCGGCGTGCTCGGCACCGATGACACTCAGGTTTATCTCGACGTCCGCAACAACAACCTCACCAACGCCGCCAACGAGAGCCAGGGCGGCTTCGACATCCGAATGCGCATCGGCGGCTCTGTCGACGTGTTCATGGAAGGTCTGCCTGGCGGCGTGCGGACGGCAGCCGAGTACAACAATTATTGGAGCGCCAACAATCAGGTAACGACCTTCTCGAACACCATCGGCACGGTGGGAACCCGCAACGGCTTTGCCGGCGACGTGCCGATGCCGACCTCGCCGACCCTGCCGCCCGCTGCGATGCTGGCCGCAGCGCCGCCGACCGCTCCGCAGACGGAGCAGCCGGCCGAAGGCGGCCAGAGCAACCAGCAATATGGCGCGCCCATCCCCGCCGAAGACGGCGATGCGTCCGCCCCGGCCGTTGTTGCGCCCTCAGGCCCCGTCGTCGTCGACGACGGCGTGCTCAGCGCCGCCGAGCTGGCCTTCATCGTCGAAGCGGCGATCCAGCGCTGGATCGCGGCCGGCGCCACCGAGGAGCAGGTCGCGGCGATGCGCGCGGTCGACATCGCGGTTACCAATCTTGGCGGGCTGACGCTCGGCGAGAGCGGGCTGGGCAAGATCACGATCGACGACGATGCCGGCGGCTGGCGCTGGTTCATCGACTCGACGCCGGGTTCGGACGAGGAATATGCCGGCTCCGGCACCGCCCTCACCGCCGCCGACCGCAACGGCCAGGCGGGCACACGGATCGATCTGCTCACCGTCATCATGCACGAGCTTGGCCATCAGATCGGCCTGTCGGACATCTATGCCCCCGGGGAGCAGGACGAGTTGATGTTCGGCACCATCCGCGCGGGCGAGCGCCGCCTGCCTGGCGCGGACGATCTTCACTACGCCAAGGATGGCCCGATCGCAGGCGCATTCGCCATTGCCGAGATGAACCTTGGCACACTGGAGCCAGGCCGGACCGTTGTTATCGAATGGCGCCACACCGTGAACAGCCCGGCCGAGGGCGGCCTCGCCGGCTTCTTGAGCGGCCAGTCCACCGTCAGCAGCGACCAGACCGCGGCGGTCACATCCGTGATCCAAAGCGGCCTGATTGATTCGCTGACGCTGGGCAACTTCATCTTCCACGACGTCAACAAGAACGGCGTCTACGATGCGGCCACCGACACGGGGGTGAACGGAGTCACGCTCACCCTCCATGTCGACACCAACAACAACGGCGCGTACGATCCGGGCACAGACCTCTATGTCGGGTATAACGATGTGAACGGAACCCCCGGCTACCAGGCCGGCGAGGATACCCCTGCCGCCGCCGGCACCGGCACCCCGCTCACCACCACCAGCCTGAACGGCGTCTACAGCTTCGCAGGTCTCGCGCCGGGCAACTATATCGTCGTCGTCAACGCGTCCAACTTCCAGTCGGGCGGCGCGCTGTTCGGCAAGGCCGCTGTCGACAGCCCTGCGGATCCGAACAACAACGCAGAAAATGACAACAACGTGCAGGCGCTGAACGGAGCGGTTGCGACGCGTTCGATCCGCCTTGATTATGGGTTGGAGACGAGCGGGGGCCCTAACGGCTCCGCGAATGACACCAACAACACGCTGGACCTCGCCTTTGTGCAGCCCAATCTGGCACCGTCCGGCGCGGATGCGACCATCGTCATCAACGAGGACAGCCCCCGGACGCTCGTGATTGCGAATTTCGGCTACACCGACGCGGACGGCAATGCGCTGCTCGAGATCCGGATCAACTCGGTGACCGGCGGCACGTTGACGGTGAACGGCACTGCCGTTTCCACCTTTCCCGCTACGATCACCCCGGCCAAGCTCAACGCCGGCCAGGTGGTCTTCACCCCCACACAGGATCTCAACGGCAGCGGCGCGGCGTCCATCGCCTTTCAGGTTCGCGACAATGGCGGCACGGCCAGTGGCGGCATAGATACCGACCAGAGCGCCAACACGATTACCTTCAATATCACTGCGGTGAACGACGCGCCCGCCGGTGCCAATAACGGCGCCAGCGTGATGGACAATGCCACGCATGTATTCACCGTTGCCGACTTCAGCACCGGCTTGACCGATGCGAACGACAGCCCGCCCAACAGCTTCGCGGGCGTGCGGATCACCACGCTGCCGCCGGTGCAGGCGGGCATTATCTATTACGACGCCGACGGCGCCGGTGGCGCTGCGCCGGTGGCAATTTCGGCCGGGGACAGCTTCACCGCGCAGGACCTCAGCACCGGCAAGCTCACCTTCGTGCCGGCTGCCGGATCGGGCAACACTGCGCCGGTCTTCACCTTCCAGGTCCGGGACAATGGCGGCACCGCCAATGGCGGCGTCGATCTCGACCCCAATCCCGACACCTTCACGCTGAACATCGGCCAGTCCAACATCGCTCCGACGGTGGACCTGAACGGCGCGGCGGAGGCCGGGGTCGGCTCTTCGGCGGCTTATGTCGAAAATGACGGACCCGCGCTGATTGCGCCGGATGCGGAGATCGGCGACGGCAACGACGCGGTTCTGGGAGGCGCAACGGTGACCATCACCGGCGGCTTCCTCCCTGGCGACTCCCTGACGGTAGGGGGCACCACCGACGGCACTACCGCCTCCGGGATCAGCTTCGACTACGATCCGGCCACGGGTGTGCTCACCCTTTCCGGCACGGCTGGCCTCGCCGATTATCAGGCGGCGCTCCGCACGATCGGCTTCAAGCATGATGGCGATGCCCCAGGCACGGGCCGGACGGTAAGCGTCAAGGTCAATGACGGTACCGCCGACAGCAATGTCGCAACCGCCACCATCGCCGTGACCCAGGTCAACGACGCGGCGACGGTGACGACCTCCGGCGGAACCACCGCCTTCAACGAAGGCGTAAGCGTTACCTCCACCCCGGTCGCGGTCGATGGCGGTATCACCCTTGTAGATCGGGACAATAACACGCTGAGCAGCGCGACAGTCGCCGTCACCGCGAATTATGAGGACGGCAAGGATGTTCTCGCCTTCGTCAACAACAACGCCGCGGCCTTCGGCGATATCGCGGCCACCGGTTTTGCCGACGGCGTGCTCAGCCTGAGCTCGGCGAGCGGCACGGCAACGGTGGCGCAGTGGCAGGCGGCGCTTCGTGCGGTGACTTTTACCAGCCTATCGGAGGAGCCCAGCACCGCAGGCCGCACGATCAGCTTCACCGTCAACGACGGTACCGCCGACAGCAATGTCGGCGCGAAGTCGCTCTCCGTCGCGGCCTATAACGACCCGCCGAGCGGCGCGGACGACACGATCGCGATCAGTGAGGACGTGCCCCATGTTTTCGCACGCGAGGATTTCGGCTTCGCCGACGTGGACGGCGATGCGTTCATGAACATCAATTTCTCGGCCAAACCTACGGGCGGCGTGATCGAGGCCTACGAACCGAGCTCGGGCAAATGGTATGCGCTTAATTGGGAAGCGTTGAGCTACAGCTTCACCGTCAGTTTTCTGGACAAGGGCTGGCTCCGCTTCGTGCCGGATGCCGATCTCAACGGGCTCGGCGCGGCCAAGGTCTATTTCCGGGTGATCGACGATGGCGGCATGACCAGCCCAAACCAGGCAGTGTCGTCCGCAAAAACCCTCACTTTCGATATCGCCGCGGTGAACGACGCACCGGTGATCGACCTCAACGGCGCAGCCGCTGGCATCGACGCGACTCTGCCTTATACCGAGGGCGACGACCGGGTGGCGATTACCCCCGGTGTGGTGGTGAGCGACCCCGATTCCGGCAATTTCGATAGCGGCCGGCTGCTCGTCAGCGGGATGCTGGACGCAGCCGATCGCATCGAGCTGATCGGCGACGCCTTCGAAGTCGACCCTGAGGATGACAGCCTCATCGTCAACGGCATCAACATCGGTACGATCACGATCGCCACCGACTTCGTGCAGATCGACTTCAACGCCAATGCCACCGCGGCCTTGATCCAGCAGGTCCTGCGCGCCGTGCATTTCGTGGCGCAGGGGGACGCTCCCGCCGGCGGCGACCGCACCATCACCTACGAGCTTACCGACGGCGACGGCGGCACCAGCACGCTGGCCACTGCGACCGTGACGGTGACTCCGGTCAACGACCCGACGGTGCCGGCGGACGACACCGGCAGCGTTGCCGAAAACGGCACGACGGTTATCCATGTGCTGACCAACGACCTAGATCCGGACGGCCCGGGCAAGCGGGTTACCCAGGTCGACGGCCAGCCGATCGCACCCGGAGGCGCGGTGACGCTGACCGGCTCCGGCGCCAGGGTGACGCTCAACAATGACGGGACGCTGACCTACGATCCCAACGGCAAGTTCAACCAGCTGACGGACAGCACGACCGGCGGCACCAACCTTTCGGGCACCGACAGCTTCACCTATACCGAGGGCGACGGCGGCACCGCGACGGTGACGGTGACGGTGAACGGCGTTGCCTCGGTCGGCGACCGCATCGTCGGCGGCGCGGGCAACGACACTTTCACTGTCGACGACCTTCAGGACGAGGTGGTGGAGGCCCTCGACGGCGGCACCGACACCGTGCGCACCGCATTGGGCAGCCGCTCGGCAACACCGTCCTACAGCGACCTCTATGTCATCCCGGCCAATGTCGAGAATTTGATCGGCACGGCTGCCGGCAACCAGGCCGTGCGCGACAACGGCCTCAATAATGTCATCACCATGAACGGTGGCAACGATTTGGTTGTCGTCGATCAGGGCGGCGCAGATCAAGTTGACGGCGGCGGCGGCAACGACTTCCTCTACTTCGGCGACACCTTCGGTGCCGGCGATGTCGTCAATGGCGGCACGGGCACCGACACGCTTGCTCTCCTGGGCGGCGGCGGGGCTACCTTCGGCGCGGGGCAGCTCGTTTCCGTCGAGCGCCTCGTCGTGTACGGCGGCGGCGTCGCCGGCGCGGGGCCGTTCAGCTACACGCTGGTCATGAATGACGGCAATGTCGCGGCCGGACAGGAGCTGTATGTCGGCGCGGCATCGCTCGGCACGAACGAGACGCTGACCTTCGACGGGTCGGACGAGGCGAGCGGCCGCTTCATCGTGATCGGCGGCGCGGGCGGTGACAGCATCACCGGCGGTGCGGGCAAGGATTACCTTGCCGGCGGTTCCGGTGATGATGTGCTGAACGGCGGCGAGGGTAATGATCTACTGCTTGGGGGACGCGGTGCCGACAGGCTTACCGGTGGCGCGGGCAAGGATTGGTTCCGCTTCGAGAGCGTCTCCGAATCCAATCGGGTCGACGGCATCGACACGATCGTCGACTTTGCCGGTGGCGGTGCGGGGGAGCGGATCGATCTTTCCGGAATCGATGCCAACGTCAATCTTGAAGGAAATCAGAATTTCTTCTGGATCGGCGTCAATGCAGCCTTCTCCAACAAAGCGGGCGAGCTGCGCGTGGTCAGTGACGACGAGGGCAATTGGTTCGTTCAGGGCGATGTCAACGGCGACGGTGCCGCCGATTTGGTGATCGAGGTTCTGAACGGCGGACTGATCCCGTGGAACCCTAGCGACTTCCTTTTTTGAACGGAGACGGCCGGTGCAGCCGGAACAACAGGCGGCCGCGGAGCAATCCGCGGCCGTTTGCATTTCACCCGGGTTGAAGAGCCCACGGAGCCCGATCGGCAATGGATGAACAGCCCGCGCTCGCCGGCCACGGCATTTCCTTTGGGGAAGCGCTCCGCGTCTGGACGCGCATCGCGCTGCTCAGCTTCGGCGGCCCGGCCGGACAGATCGCGGTGATGCACCGCATCCTGGTCGAGGAGAAGAGGTGGATTGGCGAGGAGCGTTTCCTTCACGCCTTGAACTTCTGCATGCTGCTCCCGGGGCCCGAGGCGCAGCAACTCGCCACCTATATCGGCTGGCTGCTCCACAAGGTGAAAGGGGGGCTTGCCGCCGGGCTGCTGTTCATTCTGCCCGGCTTTGTATGCATCATGGCCTTGTCGTGGCTTTACCTTGCGTTCGGCAATGTCGGGCCGGTGTCGGCGCTTTTCCTGGGACTCAAGGCGGCAGTGCTGGCGATCGTGTTCGATGCGGTACGGCGGATCGGGGCCCGGGCGCTGCGTAACCGGGCGATGATGGCCATCGCCGCCGCAGGCTTTCTGGCGATCTTCTTCCTGGCCATCCCGTTTCCGCTGATCATCGTTGCCGCGGGCCTGACCGGGTGGATCGGCGGACGCACCTGGCCCAGCGCGTTTAGCGGGGGAGGTCATGGCGCGGGGGGCGCAGCCGCGCCCGATGCGATGTCGGCCCTTGGCGAGGCGTTGCCCGATCATGCCCGCACGAGCGCCGGGCGGAGCTTGCGAGTCGCGGCGTGGTTCCTGGTGCTGTGGCTGGCGCCGGTCGCAGCGATCCTGTCGTTTGCCGGCCGCGGCAGCGTATTTGCCGAGATCGCCTTGTTCTTTTCGCAGATGGCGGTGGTTACGTTCGGCGGCGCCTACGCCGTTCTGGCCTATGTCGCTCAAACGGCGGTGGAGACGCACGGCTGGCTATCGGCCGGCGAGATGCTCGACGGGCTAGGCATGGCCGAGACGACGCCGGGCCCGTTGATCATGGTGACCCAGTTCGTCGGCTTCCTGGGCGCCGCGCGCGAGGCAAGTGGGCTCAATCCTTTCCTTGCCGGCACGCTGGGCGCGATCCTCGCCACCTGGGTAACCTTCACGCCCTGTTTCCTGTGGATCTTCGCGGGCGCGCCGTTCATCGAGCGGCTGCGGGGCAATCGCGCACTTTCGGCAGCGATGACGGCGATCACCGCGGCCGTGGTCGGCGTGATCCTGAACCTCGCCATCTGGTTCGCGCTCCACACCCTGTTCGCGCAGGTGCGCAGGGTGGTCGTCGGGCCGATGGTGCTGGATGCCCCGGTTCTTTCAAGTGTGGATCCCGCCGCAGCGATCTTGTCGATGGCAGCTCTGGTCGCGGTCTTCCGCTTCAAGGCGGGCCCCGTCGTCACCATAACCGGTTGCGCGGCCGCCGGCATGTTGTGGTGGCTGTTGCGCAACGCGGGGTGACGCCGATTGCCTTGGCGGCGCGGGAGGTCCATGAGGCCCCATGCTTTCTCAACGAACGCGGTACACAATTCGTGCGCTGCTCCATCTTGCCGACCGCTTTGGCGAAGGTCCGGTCCAGCTCACCGAAATCGCGGAAGCGCAGAAGATTCCGCCCAAGTTCCTGACGGTGATGCTGTCGCAGATGATCCGCGAGGGCCTGGTAGCGAGCCGCCGCGGGCGCGAGGGCGGGTATTGGCTGGCCAAGCAACCGGCCGAAATCAGCTACGGCAGCATCGTGCGGCTGACGCGCGGGTCGCTCGGTTTGCTGCCCTGCGCAAGCCGCTATGCCTATGAGAAGTGCAAGAACTGCATCACCGAGGACAAATGCCGCCTCCACCGGGTGATGCTGATGGTGCGCGACGAGACGGCGCGAATCCTGGACGGACTCAGCCTGGCCGACGCGGTTCCGGAGGATGCCTGGGTGGAGGCCGAATCCTAAACGAGGATCCGGAACAGCGCTCCGCCGCCTTCGCCTTCGCTCAGGCCGATCGAGCCGCGATGGGCAAGGACCACCTGGCGGGCGAGGCTCAGGCCGACGCCCGTGCCTTTCGCCTTGGTGGTGAAGAAGGGCAGGAACACGTCCTGGCGCAGCGCTTCGGGCACTCCCGGTCCGTTGTCGCCCACTTCGATCTGCACTCGCCCGCCGGCGATCAGGGAGAATGAGAGAAACACCGCCGGCGCTTCGGCGTGGCCGCGCGCAGCCTCGGCAGCATTGCGAAGGAGGTTGATCAGGACCTGGCACATCAGGTCGGGATCTACGTCGATCGTCAAGGTCGCGGGCGTCACTTCGAGCGACAGCGACACGCCCTCCGACGCATCGCTCGCGCGGAACAGCCGGTCGAGTTCCTGCGCCCACGGCCCCGCCTCGAAGACTCGGCGGCGCACTTGCGGCGTGCGGCTGATCTGGCGGTAGCTCTCGACGAAATGCATCACCCCATCGGCGCGGCGGGCAAGCGTTTCCACGGCCGCGCGGGCGTCGGCAATGTCGGGATGACCGCTTTGGTCCACCTCCTTCATCAGCTCGGCGGCGGTGTGGGCAAGGGACGTCACTGGAGTCATCGAGTTCATGATCTCGTGAGTGAGGACGCGCACCAGGTCGGACTGCGCGGCGATCTCCACCGCGTTCAACTCGCCCTGGATCGGCTGCACGGCGACCACTCGCACCGTGCCGCCCAGGCGGTGCACCGACGCGACGCTGACCATCGCGGTCTGCGGCACCGCCTCGATCATCAGCGGTACCAGCCGGGGCCGCCCGACCTGCTCGTCGCCGAGCGCGATGGCGAAGGTCTCGCCATAGGTGCGGTAATCCTCGATCCGCACACCCTGGTGGCGAATGAACAGCCGCCGCGCCGCCTTGTTGGCGAGCTCGACACGCCCCTCGCTGTCCACGGTGAGGAGGGGCGTGGGGGCGTCGTCGAGCACAGCCTCGTAGAAGCGGTTCGCGTCCGACAGACGGTGGCGCTCCTCGCGCAGCTTGCGGATTCCCTGCTCGAGAGCTTCGCCGACCTCGGTGAAACCGCTGCCGCCGCTGCGCTGCGAAAAGCTTTGCGAAAGGTCGCCAAGCCGCACCGCCTCCAGATATCGGGCAAGCTCCACATTCGTGCGCTGAATGTAGCGCCACAACTCCACCACCGCCCAAACGAACAGCAAACCGCCGAGCAGGCGTGCGGCACCCAGGCCCGGCGTGGCGACGGATGCTGCAAACGCGAAGGCGGTGGCGAGCATCGCGCCCGCGCGCCAGGCGAGGCCGGCAACGAAGCGGACTCGAAAGGTCACCCGTGCCCCGCCAAGGCGCTGCCGCTACAGGCCATGCTTGTCCATACGGCGGTACAGCGAGGCCCGCGTAAGGCCCAGTTCCGCGGCAGCGAGCGAGATGTTGTAGGCGTGCTTTTTAAGTGCCTGCTCGACCATCTGCTTTTCGGCACGCTCAAGGTTGAGGTCGCTGCCGAGCGGGACCGGCGGTGGGGACGCCATGCGCGGGGCGGCGGCGCGCGACAACGAAAAATCGTCGGCGGTGAAGGCGTCGTCGGCAGCGAGGATGACGGCGCGTTCGGCGGCGTGGCGCAGCGCCCGCACGTTGCCCGGCCAGTCATAACCCTCAAGCGCGGCCATCACCGGTGATGGGATGCGGCGGGCGGGCTTGCCGTATTTCTTCGAGTACAGGCCGACATAATGGTCGACCAGCACGGGGATGTCCTCCCGGCGGTCGCGCAGCGGCGGTAGCTCGATTTCGACCGTATTGAGCCGGAACAGAAGGTCCTGGCGGAACAGGCTTTCGTCGCAAAGCTGGTCGGGCGGCAGGTTGGTGGCGGCGATCACCCGCACATCGATCGGCACCGGGCGGTTGGCGCCAACCGGCACGATCTGGCGCTGCTCGAGCGCGGTAAGCAGCTTGGGCTGGAGGTGAAGCGGTAAGTTGCCGACTTCATCCAGAAACAAGGTGCCGCCCTCGGCTGCCTGCAGCCGTCCGATGCGGTCGCCCCGAGCGTCGGTGAAGGCACCCTTCACATGACCGAACAGCTCGCTGTCGAACAGATTTTCGGCCACTGCGCCAAGATCGACGGAGACCATGACATTGTCGCTGCGGCGCGAGCGGCGATGAAGCTCGCGCGCAACCAGCTCCTTGCCGGTGCCGTTCTCGCCCAGAATCAGCACATTGGCCTCGGTCGGCCCAGCCTTCTCGATCAGCTGGTAGACGCGCCTCATCGCAGCTGAGTCGCCCAACAGGGGCGTCTCGCCCCCCGCCGCCGGCGCCGCGATCGCCACTGCGCGCTTGCGCTCCGTCACCACGGCCTGGCGCGAGCTGCGCAGCGAGGCGGCGGTGCGCACGGTGGCGAGCAGTCGCTCGTTCGACCACGGCTTGGAAACGAAGTCGGTGGCACCGCGCTTCATCGCCTCCACGGCGATGTTCACGCCGCCATGGGCGGTGATCATCACCACCACGGCCTGCGGATCCCCCTTCAGGAACTCCCCAAGCCAGTGGAAGCCTTCAGCGGCATTGGTGGCGCCGCGCCCGAAATTGGCGTCGAGCAGGATGACGTCGCCGCCTTCGGACATGAAGGACCGCATCGCCTCGGAGGGAGCCTCGAATGTCGCCACCTGGTGGAACAGGTCGCGCAGCAGCAGGCGGGCGGACAGCAGGATGTCCGGATCGTCATCGACGACAAGGCACCGCCCGAATGTCTTCCCCTCCCGCGCCACATCCCATCTCCTACAGCCAGTCCTCAGCCCCATAAACAATATTCATGCCACGGGCGTCCGATGCCGGACAGCGCCGCAGCGGCGGTAATCGTTGCTGTGCGGAAATGAACAGGAGGTTGATCGGGGCCGCGCCTAGGAAACGGCGGTTTTCTGCCGCTTGCGCTGCTTGGCACGGCTGATGCTGAAGGAGCTGGAACAGGGATCGCCTTGTTTCGGGGAGAGACCGGATGAAGAAGTTCGAAGCATTAGCCGGAGGCTTTATATGGATCACATTGGCCCTTACCATGGCTGCGGCGGCCCTGGAGCCGGTGCCGCTCAAGGCGGACACGCCGGATCGAGCCGCGGGGACCTCGGTAGCGATGTGCGCCGATGGGTCAGCAATGCTCGCCATGGGCTGCGAAAGCATTCACCTGTGATCCGAAATCCTCACGCTTTGTCCGGCCTCGTACAGGCCTGTTCGGAAACGGACACCGCGAGGCTGCCGCGCGACGGCAACCTGCTCAACGCCCCCTGGCACGATGGTTGCTCAAGGGAGCCGGCGAGGTGAAGATGAGCGTGATCAAGATGCAGAGCAACGACAGCCCGGCCAGCGCGCACAGTGGTGGTGCGATGGACCGCGTGGTGGAGCGGAAAGGCTGGGGGCGCAACGCGAAGATCGGGATGGCGGCGGCCGCGGCGCTGCTGATCGCACTCCTTTTCTATGTCTATGCGCCGAGCGCCAACAGCCAGACCGTTGCCGCCGACCGGCTCACTGTCTCGACGGTGGAGCGCGGACGCTTCGACGACTTCCTGCCGCTGCGGGCGCGGGTGACTCCGCTTGTCACCGTCTTTCTGGACGCGGTGGAAGGCGGGCGGGTGGAGAAGGTGCTGGTGGAGGACGGCGCCATGGTTCAGCAAGGCCAGCTTCTCGCCGAGCTTTCGAACAGCGATCTGCAGCTCAATCTCCTCGCCCGCCAGAGCGATGTTTCGCGCGAAGTCAATTCGATGCGCAGCCAGGAACTCGCATTGGCCCAGAGCCAGATCGGCGACGAACGGGCCGTGATCGACGCGCAACTCGCAGCCGACAAGGCGCGGCGCCAGTTCGAGACCCAGAAGCCGCTGTTCGAGAAGGGCTATGTTCCCGCCAAAATGTTCAACGACAGCCGCGACGATTATGTCTCGAGCCAGCGCCGCGCCGAAGCGGTGCGCCGCGCGCAGTCGGTCAACCGCCGCCTTCAGAGCAGCCAGCTTGCCCAGCTCCGCGCCTCCAATGCCTCGTTGAGCGGCAGCCTCGATATCGCCCGCTCCACCCTCGACGCGCTGAACCTGCGCGCGCCGGTCACAGGGCAGATCACGGCTTTTTCGATCCAGGTCGGCCAATCCCTGAACCGTGGCGAGCGCCTCGGCCAGATCGACAGCGCGGGCCGCAACAAGCTCGTCGCGCAGGTCGACGAGTTTTATCTCGGCCGAGTTCAGCCAGGCCAGGTCGCGACGGTGGAAGCCGGCGGCAGGAGCTACAAGGCCAAGGTCGCGAAAATCTACCCGCAGGTACGCAACGGCACGTTCGAGGTCGACCTGCATTTCCTGGGCAGCGAACCCCGGGAGCTGCAGCGCGGCCAGACTCTTCAGGTGCGCCTGACGCTCGGCGATCCGACGCCGGCGCTGCTCATCCCCAACGGGGCTTTCTACAACGAAACCGGCGGCGCCTGGGTGTTCGTGATGGCCCCGGACGGGACCGCCGCGGTGAAGCGTCCCGTGCGCCTTGGCCGCCGCAACGCCGAACACATCGAAGTGCTCGAAGGGCTGGAGCCCGGGGAGCGCGTCGTCACCTCACCCTACACCGGTTTCGCGGATCGCGACCGGCTCGATCTCGACAGCTGAAAAAGGAGCATATGGCCATGCTGATCATGCGCGAACTCTCGCGGGTCTACCGAACCGAAACTGTCGAAACGAGCGCGCTCGACCGGATCAACCTTGATATCGCCGACGGCGAGTTCGTTGCCATCATGGGGCCGTCGGGCTGCGGCAAATCGACCCTGCTCAACATCATCGGTATGCTCGATAGCCCGTCGAGCGGCTCCTACCTGTTCGACGGCGTCGAAGTGGCCGGGCTGCCCGAGGGCAAGCTCGCCGATGTCCGCAAGAAGAACATCGGCTTCATCTTCCAGAGCTTCAACCTGGTGGACGAGCTTTCGGTGCGCGAGAATATCGAGCTGGCCCTTCTCTACCACGATGTTCCTTCGTCCGAGCGCAAGCGCCGGGTGGAGGAGGTCATGGACAAGGTCGGCATCGCCCACCGAGCCAGGCACCGGCCGAGCCAGCTTTCCGGCGGGCAGCAGCAACGCGTCGCCGTTGCCCGTGCCCTCGTCGGCGCGCCCAAGCTGATCCTCGCCGACGAGCCGACCGGGAACCTCGACACCCAGCATGGCGAGGAAGTGATGAAGATGCTCCAGGCGCTCAACCGCGAAGGCTCGACCATCATCATGGTCACCCATTCGCCGTCGCATGCGGATTATGCCGGCCGAGTCGTCAACATGCTCGACGGCAAGGTGCTGATCGAGCGTCGGAGGGCGGCATGAGGGCCGCGCTTGCGCTCCTCGCGCTGGCGCTTGCCGCGCCCGCGTCCGCGGCTACCGACGTATCGGTTGGAGCTTTCGAAGGGGTTCGGCTGGTCGGCGGCGGCGAAGTGCGCCTGCGCCATGGGCCGGTGCAGAAAGTGAGCTTGATCCAAGGCAGCGCGGCCGTCAGCAGCTTCCGCGTCGAGAACGGGAAGAGCCTCGTGATCCGCGCTTGCGAGACGAGCTGCCGCAACTACAAGCTGGTGGTGGAAATCGTCACCCCGCGCATTGATGCGGTGTCGATCACCGGTGGCGGCAGCATCGTTTCCGGCACCGGCTTCGGCGCCCAGCCCAACCTGGCGGCCAGCATCACCGGCGGCGGCATGCTGGATCTCGACAGCGTGCCTGCCCGCCATGTCGCCGCTTCCATCAAGGGCGGCGGCGTCATCCGTACCGATGCGCGCGGCAGTCTTGCCGTCAGCATCGTGGGCGGCGGCTCCGTCACCTATCTCGCCGATCCCGCAACTACCGTTGCCATCAACGGTGGCGGCGCTGTGTCCCGGGCAGCGCGGTGAAGGCCGCTGCGTTCCTGCTTGCGCTGGCCGCCTCAGCGCCCGCCGCCGCGCAAGGGGTGCGCGAGCGGGCGACGGTGCTGATGTCCGAAAGCCCAGGCGGCCGCGAGTCCCAAGAGAAATGGGGCTATAACGACGCCATCGTCGCCGGCGACTCGATTTACCTGTCCGGCGTGGTGGCGGGCGAGCGGCCTGATGAGGAGGGGTTGGAGCCTGCCTATGAGCGAGCGTACGGCCATATCGCCGCGGTGCTGAAGCGGGCAGGCGCGAGCTGGGACGATGTGGTCGACATCACCAGCTTCCACACCGATGTGGAAACGCAGATCGACTCCCTCGCGGCCGTTCACAAGCGCCATGTGAAGGCGCCCTATCCGGCTTGGACCGCCATCGGCGTCGCCCGGATTCTTGGCAACGGCATCACCGAAATCAAGGTCGTGGCCAAACGCCCGGCCGCAGCGGCCGGCAAGCCCGGCGGTATCAGCAAAGAGTAGGATCCAACACATGTGGCGCAATTATGTGACGGTCGGCGTCCGGGCTCTCGCCAAGAACAAGACCTACGCGTTCATCAACATCTTCGGACTGGCGTTGGGCCTCGCCGCCTGCCTGCTGATCCTGCTCTATGTTCGCTTTGAATCGAACTATGATTCGTGGCTGCCCAATGCGGAGAACAGCTACCAGTTGCAGAGCCATTACCGCAGCCGCCAGACCGGTGAGGAGAACAAGCTGCAAATGACTTCCTATGTCGCGGGAACGGCGCTCAAGAAGGATTTTCCGCAAGTCGACAAGGGAGTCTACGCCCTGTCGAGCGGTCCGGTGGTGCTGCGCGGAGGCGAGGCGCTGCCGACCGAGGACGTGCTGCTGGTCGACAATCTGTTCTTCGATGTGCTCCAGTTCCCGCTGGTCAAGGGCGATCCCCGAACGGCGCTCGCCCAGGCCAATTCGCTGGTCCTTACGGAGAAGGAAGCGCAGCGCTTGTTCGGCTCCGAAGAGGCCATGGGCAAGACGGTGACCATGGTGAGCCGCGGCATCACCACCGATTATCGCGTCACCGGCATTGCGCGTGACGTCCCAAAGAACAGCCATGTCGCCTTCGACATGGTGGGCCGTTTCGACCCCACCACCTATTTTGCGGACAGCCCGGAATTCACCACGAGCTGGGGCTGGCAGTCCGGCTGGTTCTACTTCACGCTGAAACCCGGCACCGATCCCCAGGCGCTGCAGGCGCAATTCCCCGCCTGGGAAAAACGCAACATCAAGATCGAGAATTTCGGGGACCAGCGCTACGACGCAGGTGAGGAGCAGGACTGGAAGATCGCCAACGTCCGCGACGTCCATCTCGGCGAAGCACAGGATGGCACCATGCGGCCCGGCAACGATCGCCGCACCATGGTCACCTTCGCCATCATCGCATTGCTGATCCTTGGTATGGCATGCGTCAACTTCACCAACCTTGCCACCGCACGCGCCAGTCAGCGCGCTCGCGAGGTGGCACTCAGGAAGGTTCTGGGCGCAACTCGAAAGCAGCTCATGGTTCAGTTCCTGGGCGAGTCGGTATTGGTTGCTTCGCTCGCGATGCTGCTTGCCCTTGCCATGGCCGAGCTGGCGCTGCCGGCGCTGTCCGGCTTTCTCGATGCGGATCTCAATCTGTCTTATTTCGGCGAAAGCGGGATGCTGCTGCCGATCCTAGGGCTCGTGCTGCTGGTCGGTGCCGCGGGCGGTCTCTACCCTGCGCTCTATTTGTCTCGCTTCCAGCCGGCGCAGGTGCTCAAGGCCAACAAGTCCACTGCCGAAGCGGCAGGCTCCGGCCAGCTTCGCAACGTGCTGGTGATCGCGCAGTTCGCGGTCTCGATCGGCCTGATCATCTGTACGGCCGTGGTCTATGCGCAGACCGCTTATGCCCGCAGCGCAGACCCGGGCTACCAGCGCGATGGCTTGCTGCAGATCGAAAGCTTCGGCCGCCGGCAGATCATGCCCAAGGCGGACACGATCGTCGAAGAGATGCGCCGCGTGGAAGGCGTCAAGGCGGTCGGCCGCAGC
The DNA here is from genome assembly GCA_035644835.1 of Allosphingosinicella sp. Lineage (GTDB taxonomy): Bacteria > Pseudomonadota > Alphaproteobacteria > Sphingomonadales > Sphingomonadaceae > Allosphingosinicella. Next base: position 36,038 of record DASQNR010000017.1, read on the forward strand.
GGCATCGGCGTCAACACCCGCAACAGCACCAACACCGGCGTGCAGGTGCCCGGCCGCCCGGAGCCGGTCACGCTCGGCAGCTACAGCGTCGACCCCGACTTCTTTCAAACGATGGGCATCAAGCTGATCGCCGGCCGGCTGTTCGACGAGAACCGACCGGGCGACGAAGCAACCACTCCCTTCCCCGCCGATCCGGCATGGGAGCGGAGCTTGCCGGCGCGCGGCGTCAACATCGTCGTCAATGAACTGGCAACCAAGCGGATGGGCTTTGCCAGCGCGCAGGAAGCGGTGGGCAAGGTAGTCAAGGTTGCCCTCGTGGAGGCGGAGCACGGTCTCGTCCCTGCGACCATCATCGGGGTCGTCCAGGATTCGCGCTTTCGCTCGATCCGGGACCCGATCGATCCCATCCTGTTCCGCTTCGACAAAACCTATGCCGGCACTCTGCTGATCCGCTACCAGGGAAACCCGGCGACGATCCGCGCACGCACCGAGGCGGTGTGGAAGCGGATCGCGCCCGATGTCCCTTATGATGGCGAGTTCAGCGAGGACATCGTCGCCGAGCTGTACCAGGCCGAAGCGGCCCGCGCGCAGACCTTCGCCGGCTTTGCCCTGCTCGCGGTGGTCGTCGCCTGCCTCGGCCTGTTCGGTCTCGCCGCCTTCACCGCCGAGCGTCGCACCAAGGAGATCGGGATCAGAAAGGTGCTCGGCGCGCGTAGCCGCGACATCGTCAAGCTGCTCGCCTGGCAATTCTCCAAGCCGGTGATTGTCGCCAATCTGATCGCCTGGCCGGTCGCGTGGTGGGTGATGCGGGATTGGCTGAACGGCTTCGACATCCGCGTCGGGCTGGGGCCGACGCCGTTCCTGCTGGCCGGCCTGTTGGCGCTTGCGATCGCGCTGGGCACCATCGCCGGCCACGCCTTCCGCGTCGCCCGGGCGAACCCCATCCACGCCTTGCGATACGAATGAAGGCAGGCTTTCCGCCGACCCCGTGTTCGGCCGACCCCGTGTTCGGCTGGTGAAGGAGGTGATAGGATCGGGTCTTGCGCTTGGTGAAGCGGCTGCCGCCTGAACTTTGCGTCACAAGGGAGAGCGACTGTTGACGCAACACCGTGAGATGAAGCTTTCAAGCCGCCTGGTCACCGGTGCCATCGCCGGTTTCGTCGGCACGATGGCGATGACGGCGGCGATGCGGCGGCTCCACGCGCGGCTGCCGGCCAAGGAGCGTTATCCGCTCACACCCCGGGAGATTGTCGACAGCGTCGCGGAGGCGGCCGGCACGAAGCTGAGTACCGACGCCGCCAAGGACCTCACCACCGCCGCCCATTTCGCCTACGGGGCGGCGATAGGCGCTCTGATCGCCGCGGCGAACCCGGAGCCGTCGCGCAAGACCGGCGCGGCGGCTGGCCTCGCCGTGTGGCTGGCCAGCTATATGGGCTGGATCCCGGCGGTGAATGTACTGGAGCCGGCGACGCGGCACCCCGCCCGCCGCAACCTGCTGATGATCGGCGTCCATCTGGTGTGGGGGGCTGCGACGGCGTCGGCCATGCGCGAGCTCAAGCTGGCGCGGGAGACGATCCTGGCGGATGGCCCGAACAGGGATGTGCCGAGCGGTGGCCTGGATCGGCGGCGTGCAGGTGCACGCGCAATGCCACTCCCGCTTTCGCGGAGATGACGGCGGATAAGGTGAGGCGGATGGAGCCGCTTAGTCTACGTGCGGGCTGATCGACGGGGGGTCGCTGGCGGGGAAGCTTTCGTCGGAGGCCTCGTCGACCTTGCTCCAGGTCTTGGGGGGATCGCGCATCGTCTCTGGTCCGGCCTGGCGGGCGGCGCCGGAATTGCCGACCGCGCCTTCCGCACCGGAGCCTGACAGGGCCGCGCTACCGCTCGTGCCGGTAGTAGTGACGCCGTCGCCAGCCTCCCGCCAGCGGCTGGCGAGGAGATAGCCGATGCCGGCGGCAAGCGTGGCGCCGGCGGCGGAAAGAAGCTTCAGGTTACGGTTCATCGCTTACACCTCCACCTCGGTAAGCGTGGCGGGCTTGGCGGGCGGGAGGCCCTGGGTGTTCGCGATCTCCATCAGCTCGGCCTTGCGCGCCGCCATCTGCTCGCCCAGCGCGTCAAAATCGACGTCGGTCTTGCGCGCCTGCTTGAAGATATTGTTGGATTCCGATTCCTCTTCCTTGATGTGGTGCTCGACTTCCTCCTGGAGCACCTTCACCTTGGCGTCGTAAAATTTGTCGTCCGGCGACCCCGCCTCGATGTCGTTGATCAGCACCTTGGCGCCGTCATGCTCCACATAGGCTTCGTCAATGTCGTCGTCGTCGATCTTGCCGCGCAGGGCCGGGTAGAAGATTTCCTCCTCCAGCATCGTGTGGACCTTGAGTTCGGTGCAGATTGCCTTGGCGATCTCTTCCTTTTTGCCGTCGTCCGACGCTTTCTCGAACTTTTCGAAAAGCCCCTCGACCTCGCGGTGGTCGCGGGTCAGCAGCTGGATAGCGTTCAGTGTCTCGGCCATGAAATGTGCCTCCTTGTTCAGCCGGGGGAACATTCGGGGTGAGCGCCGGTTCCGTTTGCCCGGAAGGGCTTCTCATGCGGCACGTAAAAGACACCGAAACCCTCTCTCCTTTGCTCCCCGACGAGACCGAGGCTGCCGTGCGCCGGCTGCTCGCCAAGGCTTCGGAGCGCGGGCTGATGCTGGCCACCGCCGAAAGCTGCACGGGTGGCATGATCGCTTCGTTGCTGACGGACGTGCAAGGCGTTTCCCACACGTTCGACCGCGGCTTCGTGACCTATACCAACGAGGCCAAGCATGAGATGCTGGGCGTGCCGATGCCGGTGATCGAGGAGAAAAGCGCCGTTTCCGAGGAAGTGGCGATCGCCATGGCCGAAGGGGCGCTGGCCAACAGCCGGGCCAATATCGCGGTGTCCGTGACCGGCTACGCCGATTCAGGGCCGGAGCCGGGCCTGGTCCATTTCGGCTGCGCCCGCGCCGGACGGCTGACCCTCCATCGCGAGGAGCATTTCGGCGATGTCGGCCGCGGTGCTACGCGCCTCGCCTGCCTTAGAACCGCAGTGGAAATGATGACGGAGATGCTGTGAGCCGCGCCCCCTTTGCCGCAATCCACCGCCACGGCTTCGTCCGCACCGCTGCAGCGAGCCCAACCGGATCTTCAGGCGACGTAACCTTCAACGTCGAGCAGGCGATCGAGCTGGCGCGCGAGGCGGACCGGCGGGCCTGCGACCTGGTCGTCTTTCCCGAGCTCAACATCTCCTCCTACGCGGTCGACGACCTGTTCATGCAGGAAGCGTTTCTGGATGCGGTGGAGATGGGGATCGCCCGCTTCTGCGGGGAAACGGAAGGGCTCTCGCCGGCCTTCGTGATCGGAGCGCCGCTCAGGCGCAACGGGCGGCTCTACAACTGCGCGCTGGTCGTGTCACGCGGGCGGATCCTCGGCGTGGTGCCAAAGAGCTTCCTGCCCAATTACCGCGAATATTATGAGAAACGCTGGTTCGTCTCCGGGATCGGTCTCGATGGCATCGAGATCGCGGTGGCGGGGCAGCTCGTGCCATTCGGCACCGACCTGGTCTTTTCGGCCGAGGATGTGTCGGATTTCATCTTCCATGTCGAAATCTGCGAAGATTATTGGGCGCCGCAGCCGCCCTCCACCCACGGGGCGCTCGCCGGCGCGCTGATCCTGTGCAATCTGTCCGCGTCCAACATCACCATCGGCAAGGCGGATGAGCGCAAGCTGCTCTGCGGTTCCCAGTCCAGCCGCTGCTGCGCGGCCTATGTCTATGCCGCTTCCGGCCCGGGGGAGAGCACCACCGACCTTGCCTGGGATGGACAGAGCGCCATCTACGAAATGGGCGAGCTGCTGGCGGAATCCGGCCGCTTCGACATGGAGCCGGAGCTTGCCGTGGCGGACGTGGATGCGCAGCGGCTGCGGCTCGAGCGGATGCGGATGCCGACCTTCAACGACAATGCGGTCGCCGCCTGCCACCCGGAGAAGCGCTTTCGGCGCATCCATTTCGTCCACGAGCCGGGCATGGAGGATGTCGGCTTCGAGCGGCTGCTTCGGCGCTTTCCCTATGTGCCCAACCGCGCCGATCAGCTCGACCAGGATTGCTACGAGGCGTTCAACATCCAGGTGCAGGGCCTCGCCAAGCGCTTCACCACGACCAGCGGCAAGCATCTGGTCATCGGCGTCTCGGGTGGTCTCGACTCCACCCACGCGCTGATCGTCGCGGCCAAGATGTGCGATTACCTCAAGCTGCCGCGCTCGACCATTCTCGGCTTCACCATGCCCGGCTTCGCCACGGGCGACACCACCAAGGGCAATGCCTGGGCGTTGATGAAGGCGCTGGGCATCACCGGCGAGGAGATCGACATCCGCCCGGCGGCGATGCAGATGCTGAAGGACATGGGCCACCCCTATGCCAAGGGCGAGCCGGTCTACGACATCGCCTTTGAAAATGTGCAGGCGGGGCTTCGCACCGATTACCTCTTCCGCCTCGCCAACCAGCGCAGCGGCTTCGTGATCGGCACCGGCAATTTGAGCGAGGTGGCGCTTGGCTGGTCGACCTATGGAGTCGGCGACCATATGAGCCATTACGGCGTCAATGCCGGCGTCCCCAAGACGCTCATCCAGTATCTCATCCGCTGGGCGGTGAAGACCGGCCAGTTCGATGCGGAGACCAACCGCATCCTCGAAGCCGTGCTCGCCACCAAGATCTCGCCCGAACTCATCCCGGCGGACGACAAGGGCGAGATGCAGTCCACGGAAAACTCGATCGGCCCTTATGAGCTGCACGATTTCTTCCTGTTCCACATCCTGCGCTCCGGCCAGCCGCCGTCCAAGGTGGCGTTCCTGGCCTGGCAGGCGTGGCGCGACGCCGGCAGCGGGCTGTGGCCGGTCGGTTACCCCGAGCAGCTCAAGCGCGAATATGATCTCCCCACCATCCGCAAGTGGCTGAGGGTGTTCCTGTTCCGCTTCTTCCAGATCAGCCAGTTCAAGCGCTCGGCCATTCCCAATTCGCCCAAGGTCTCCGCCGGCGGCGCCCTCAGCCCCAGGGGCGACTGGCGGGCGCCGTCCGATGGCGTGGCTGGGCCCTGGCTGGAGGAGCTCGACGCAGCATTAGGGGAGGATTGAGGCGGGCCGGCTCGGATTCGAAACGATCCGGCGCTAAGCTGATTTGAATTAATATAAATCTGGCGTTCACGGGGGAACCGCGTGCGGCAGGTTTCCGTTGTGCCTGATGTCCAAGAACCATCAGGGATTTCCTCGCTTGATCACGTCGTCCACCGCCTCGAAGCTGGGGCAGAACAAGTCCGCGCCTCGGCTTCCCGATCACCATACGCTGATTTGCTTCTCCCACCTGCGGTGGAATTTCGTGTTTCAGCGGCCCCAGCATCTGATGAGTCGCTTCACGGCCGACCGCCGCGTCATCTATTGGGAAGAGCCGGAGGCGGCGCTGCCCGATTGCGAGCCGGCGCTGGGCGTGCGCACCTGCGCCGAAACTGGGGTTATCGTGGTCACTCCCTCCCTCCCCGAAACGTTGGACGAAAGCGGCCGCGAGCGCGCGCTCACGACCCTGCTCGACGCCTTTCTGAAGGGCGAGGCGGGGCCGTTCATCCGCTGGTATTACACGCCGATGATGCTGCCTTTCTCGCGGCACGTAGCGGCCGATTGCATCGTCTACGACTGCATGGACGAGCTTGCCAATTTCCGCTTCGCTCCGCCGCAGCTCCTCGAGCTGGAGCGCGAGTTGCTTGCTGCGGCCGATGTGGTCTTCACCGGCGGCTACAGCCTGTATGAAGCGAAGAAGGACAAGCATCCCAACATCCACCCCTTTCCCTCAAGCGTGGACCGCGGCCATTTTGCCAAGGCGCGCGCCATGGACGCACAGCCCGACGATCAGGCGCCGACCGGGCGGCCGCGGTTCGGCTTTTACGGCGTCATCGACGAGCGGATGAACCTGGAGCTGATCGCCGCCGTCGCCGACGCGCATCCCGAATGGTCGATCGTGATGGTCGGGCCGGTGGTGAAGATCGATCCGGCCGACCTGCCGCTGCGCCGCAACATCCATTATCTCGGCAACAAGAGCTATGACGAGCTGCCCGTTTACCTCGGCGGTTGGGATGTAGCCTTGATGCCATTCGCGATCAACGAATCGACCAGGTTCATCTCGCCGACCAAGACGCCGGAATATCTCGCCGGCGGTCGGCCGGTTGTGTCGACCCCGATCACCGATGTGATCCGCCATTACGGCGACATGGACGCGGTGATCGTGGCCGATGGCGCCGACGCCTTCATCAAGGGCTGCGAGCAGGCGCTGGCGCTGTTTCATAGTGGCGATGAGTGGCTCGGCGAAGTCGATGCCAAGCTCGCCAATTTGAGCTGGGACACCACCTATGCCCGCATGGCGGGACTGGTGCGCGAGGCGATCAATGTGCCGGGCGCTGGCCCGAACATCGTCAAGGCGGTGACCAAGAAGAAGTACGATTATCTGGTCGTCGGCGCCGGCTTCGCCGGCTCGGTGATCGCCGAGCGGCTGGCCAGCCAGCACGATGCGCATGTGCTCGTCATCGACAAACGCCCGCACATCGCCGGCAACGCCTACGACCATCTCGACGAGGCAGGTGTGCTGATCCACCAATACGGCCCGCACATCTTCCACACGAACAGCGACGAGATCGTTCAGTATCTCTCGCAGTTTACCGAGTGGCGTCCTTATGAGCACCGGGTGCTGGCCCAGGTGCGTGAGCAACTGGTGCCGATCCCGATCAACCGCACCACCTTGAACATGCTGTTCGGGCTCGATCTCAAGACGGACGACGAAGCGGCCGAGTACCTCGCCTCCCGAGCCGAGCCGGTGGACGATATCCGCACTTCGGAGGATGTGGTGGTGAACGCGGTCGGTCGCGAACTCTACGAACTGTTCTTCCAGGGTTATACCCGCAAACAGTGGGGCATCGACCCATCGGGGCTCGACAAGGCGGTGACGGCGCGCATTCCGACGCGCACCAACACCGACGACCGCTATTTCGGTGACAAGCACCAGGTGATGCCGCGCGACGGCTACACGGCGATGTTCAACAACATGCTCGATCACCCCAATATCGACGTGCTGTTGTCGACCGACTACAAGGACATCATCGACGAGATCAGCGCCGGCCACACCGTCTTCACCGGCCCGATCGACGAATATTTCGACTTCCGGTTTGGCAAGCTTCCGTATCGGAGCCTGCGTTTCGAGCACAAGATCCTCGACCAGGAGGAGTTCCAGCCGGTGTCGGTGGTCAACTACCCCGATCCGCAGGTGCCCTACACCCGCATCACCGAATATAAGAAGCTGACGGGCCAGGAGCACGAGAAGACCAGTATCACCTACGAATATCCGTCGGCGGAAGGGGACCCTTATTACCCCATCCCGCGGGCTGAGAACCAGGAGCTGTTCAAGAAATACGAAGCGCTTGCCGACGCGCAGAAGAACGTCTCGTTCGTCGGCCGTCTCGCCACCTACCGCTACTACAATATGGACCAGGTGGTGGGCCAGGCGCTCGCCACCTTCCGCAAGCTCGAGGCGCGCCGCAAGGCGGAGGCCGCCGACAATGCCAGCGTCTGGACCGAAGCCGCCGAATAAGCGGGTTCACCTGGCGAACTTATAGGGCCCGCCACTGTGCGGGCCCTTTTTGTGCGTGGCGACTGGCCCTTGAAGATGCCCTTTCGCTGCATGGACTGCCACCATCCAAACCACTCCCGCTGCCACTACAAATGGGGGCGTATGGAGACAGTAGCCGGGGGAATAACATTGAATAATATAGCAGGACCGGCGGGATGGCGGCGCCGGGATCAAGTGCCACCACCGGCGAGCAAAGAGACCCGCGACGAGGCCTCCGGCATAAGTGCCGTCAAGAGAATGAAGGGCCAAACCCGCCGAGCGCTATCGTGCCCGCTCCTAATGATTTCGTCTTCCGCAATCGGGACGAAGATCCTGCTCATCCGCGTCTTTGCAGCGGCTATGAAGGAGACGTCCGTTGCCGCTGTATCCAGGCGCGCGACGGCCCCTTCCTAAGCGTCACGTCTATTCGGCGGCGTCCTTCACCTCTGACGCGCTTATCTCGTCGAAATCCGGCGCTGGTGCCGGCGCCGGCTGGAGGAGGTCCAGCCGCTCTCGCACCTCGCCAAGATAGGCGTCCAGCGCATCCTCGACGGGCCGCAGCATGGCTCCGCGGCTGCTTGCCAGAGCTGTCACGGCGGGAACTCCGTCGCACAACGGCTTGACCAGTGCGGTATCCATTCCAGCGCCTTCCGCGACGCGGTGGGCGAAATCGTACCAGCTCAGCCGCCCCTGGTTGGCAAGGTGCCAGGTGCCGGTTTCGCCGTCGACCAGCAGGTCGAGGGTCGCGTGGCAGAGGTCGGGGACATAGGTGGGCGAGACCTCGGTCTGGTTGCAGGCCATCACCTCCTCGCCGCGGGCAAGGGCGGAGAGGACGTTCCAGGCAAAATTATACTTGTCCCACGGGCCGAAGAAGGCGCTGGTGCGGATAATCAGCGCGTCGCTCATCGCGTCCCGAACATGCTGTTCCGCCTTCGCCTTGGAAAGGCCGTAGACGCCGGTCGGGTTAACCGGGTCGGTCTCCTGGTAAGGCCGACCGAGCGTGCCGTCGAAGACCAGGTCGGACGAGAAAGTGACGAGCTGTACCCCGGCCGCCGAGCAGGCGCGGGCGAGCTTCTCCGGCCCCGCAGAGTTGGCGGCAAGGCAGGCATCCCGTTCGTTCTCCGCGTCGGCGACGCGGACGAAGCCGGCGGTGTTGATGATCGCCCACGGCTTGTGCTTCTCGATGGCGGCCGCCATCGACGCTTCGTCCGTGATGTCGAGATCATCGCGCGTGGTCAGGCAGTAGGGGAGGGCGCGCTCCTCGCATACGCGCGCGAAAGCGGATCCAAGCGTGCCGGTGGCGCCGGTGATCAGCAATTTGCGGCCGTCATACTCCATCGGGTTACAACGCCCGTTCCAGCGATAAAGTCTCGGCGGGCGGCGCCACCAGCCTGGGCTGTCCAACACCGGATGGTCGAACGGGCGGCCGTGCCCGAATTCCTTGGCCGCCTTGGCGATGACGGTGGGCCGCGGCACATCGCCACGCGCATCGAACGCGCCGGTGTCGTAGAAGCCCTTCTTCTGGGTCAGTAGAAAGCGCCAATCGACGTTGCCGAACAGCGACCAGATGGTGACGGCGCGCAGGTCCATGCCTTCGTCGCGCAACTGCTTGGCCGTGTTCCAGACTTCCACGAACCAGCGCAATTGCTCGTCGCGGTGGCAGCCGTGGTGGACTTCGGTAACGGCGATCGGGATGCCGTAACGCGCCCAGGCCTCGCGCAGTCGCGGCCCAATGCCGGTATCCTTGTCGCAGCGCTTCACCCGCACCGCCTCGGCATCGACATAAAGGTCGCGGCCGTTCCCGCCGACGTCGTGGCTGGGGTAGAGATCGAGCCGGTGGTCGAGGAAGCGCTCGCTGGTGAGGTAATGGTTGATGCCGAGCAGGTCCGGCTTGGCCTCGCCGCCGGCGAAGGCTTCGATTTCGGCCCAGGTGATGCCGGCGCCGATCAGCATGGTGTGCATCGGATGGGAGGGGCCGATCATGCCGCACAGCAGATCGAGGCTCAGCCAGCGCCGCTCATTCTCGAACTTCGCCTGGTAGCGAAGCCGCTGCGTCGAATAGCATTTGCCCAGATCCTCGGTTTGGACGAGCCTGGCACCGGGGATGTGCCGGCGGATGGCGCGCATCGATTCCAGCACGCCCTTGCACTCGTTCACCAGCGCTCGGATGAAGCGGGCATAATCCTTGGTATGGGGATACCAGTGGCCGTAGAGGGCGGAGAAGCGGGCGGTGGTGAGCGGCTCGTTGACGGGCGTCCACTGCTCGATCCACGGGTAACGCCTGGCGGCCTTTTCCGCGAACGCGGCGAGCTTCTGCGGGAATTCGCGATCCAGCAATTCGGTATATTTCGGCCCGGAGCCGTGGTGGCAGAGGCCGCCGATCACCTTGATGCCGCGCTCGCGCAGCATCGCGAGTCGCTCATCGGTCCAGGCCCAATCGCAATCCTCGAGGTCTTCCGGCGCGATCGCCTCCCACAATATCGGATAACGGACGGTGGTGACGCCTAGGTCGGCAATGAGGTCGATGTCGCTGCGGCGCTGAAGGTGCCCCGTTTCGGCCGTTTGATCGCGATACTCATCGCCGATCCGCACCATTGTGCACTCGACGCCGCCCCACAATTCAAGGCGCGTCGCTTGGCTGCTTGCTTCGATCATCCCTGTTTCGGCCTCGAAATTAACAGACGAACGGGAAACGGGCCTCGCATGGCGCGGTTCCGGCAAATCCAGGCGGAGCTAAAGCAGGTTAGACAGTTTTGCCGAGTGCTTGCGCGGGTGCGCGGGCTGGGGCACCACCGCCGCCGCCACTGCTCTTTCCCCCGGAGACCCACCCGATGCTGAAGGCCCTTGTCGCCGTCCCGCTCCTTCTTGCCGGCACCAGCGTCTGGGCGCAGACACCGCAGCCGGCGGCAAGCAAATGGGATGTGGCCAACCCGCCGGTGCCGACACGCGAGGTCACGATCGATGTCGGCGAGGGCACCTGGATGAACCTCGACCTCAGCCCCGACGGTGGGACGATCGTGTTCGATCTGCTGGGCGACATCTACACCATGCCGATCGCCGGCGGCGAGGCGCAGCGGATTGCCGAGGGGCTTCCCTACGAGATGCAGCCCCGCTTCTCGCCGGACGGGCGGCTGATCGCCTTTACCTCGGACCGGGGCGGCGGCGACAATATCTGGGTGATGAACGCCGACGGCTCCGACAAGCGCGCCGTTACCAAGGAAAGCTTCGAGACACTCAACAATCCGAGCTGGAGCGCGGACGGGCGCTACATCGCAGCCCGTAAGCATTTCACCACCACCCGCTCGCTCGGCACCGGCGAAGTGTGGCTCTATCACCTCGGCGGCGGGGCGGGGGTGCCGCTCGTCCAGCGGCCGAGCCCGCAGCACCAGAAGGAGCTTGGCGAGCCGACCTTCACGCCCAAAGGCGACGCCATCTACTTCACCCGCAACACCACGCCGGGCGCCGTGTTCGAATATGCCGAGGATTCGAACCGGGCGATCTACGCCATCGAGCGCTACGACATGGCCACCGGCGAGCGCAGCACGGTGGCCGCGGGGGCTGGCGGCGCGGTGCGGCCGGCGCCTTCCCCGGACGGCAAGTGGCTCGCTTTCGTGCGGCGCGAGCGGGCTAAGTCGAAGCTGTACGTGAAGGATCTGCGCAGCGGCGAGGAGCGCAAGATCTATGACGATCTTGACCAGGACATGCAGGAAATCTGGGCCGTGCAGGGCCTTTATCCGAACATGGACTGGACGCCGGACAGCCGCTCGATCCTGTTCTGGGCCGGCGGCAAGCTGCGCCGGATCGACGCCGACGGCTCGAACGCCCGCGAGATTCCGTTCCGTATCGCCGACACCCGCAAGCTGATCGATCCGCCCCGCACCAATGTCGAGGTCGCGCCCGACAGCTTCACCACCCGCATTCCGCGCTTTGCCGCCGTGTCGCCGGACGGTCGCCGGGTGGTGTTCGAAAGCCTGGGGCGACTGTATTTGAAGGATATGTCCGGCGGCGCGGCGCGGCCGCTGATCGCGGGCAAGGACGGCGACTTCCAGCTTTGGCCGAACTGGTCGCGCGACGGCAGCCGCATCGCCTTTGTCAGCTGGAACGACAGGAGGCTTGGCGAAATCCGCACTGTCACCGCCAACGGATCGGGCCTCAAGACCGTCACTCGTACCCCCGGCCATTACCGCCGGCCCCGCTTTTCGCCGGACGGCAAGACTATCGTCTTCGAGCGCGGCAACAATGGCGGGCTCACCTCGGACCTGTGGACCGCAGAGCGCGGTGTCTACCGCGTAGACGCAGCGGGCGGGGAGGCGGTGCGGCTTACCGCCTCGGGCAGCAACGCGCATTATGGCGCGGCGAGCGATCGCGTGTTCATGGAGGTGAGTGAGGACACAAAGCGGCGCCTGGTCAGCGTCGACCTGAACGGAAAGGACCAGCGCACCCATGCCGAGGGCAGCCTCGTCTCCGGCTATCAGGTGTCGCCGACCGGCGAGCACTTGGCCTTTCGCGAGAACTACAATGTGTTCGTGATGCCCTTCCTCCCCGGCGCGCAGACGCTGACGGCCGGTTCCAAGGGCAACCAACTCCCCGTCGTCCGCGCCAGCGGCGACGGCGGCGCGTGGTTTCACTGGGGGCAGAACGGCAAGAGCGTCGCCTGGACGCTGGGTCCGAACCTCTATTCGGCCGAGACGGCGACGTTGATCCGCAACCTCCCCGTTGGCCAAGGTGAGAAGGCGGAGAGCTTCACGCCGCCGACCAGCGGAGTCTCGCTCGCCATGCAAGTGCCGGCGGAGAAGCCGTCAGGCGTCACCGTCATCACCGGCGCGCGCATCGTCACCATGGCGGCGGCGGACGGGGGGGTGATCGAAAATGGCGTGATCGTCATCGACGGCAACCGCATCCGCAGCATCGGGCCTGCCGGTGCCATTCCCGCAATCCCCACCGGCGCGCGGGTGATCGATGCGGCGGGCAAGACGATCATCCCCGGCATCATCGACGCGCACGCCCACGGGCCGCAGGGGGTGGACGAACTGGTGCCTCAGCAGAATTGGTCTGCGCTCGCCCACCTGGCCTTCGGAGTCACCACCGTGCACGATCCGTCCAGCCAGGCGGCGCATATCTTCGCGGCTGCGGAGATGCAGCGGGCCGGGCTGCTGCTTGGCCCCCGCACTTTCTCCACCGGTGAGACGATCTACGGTGCGCGGTCCTTCGGCTTCTCGCAGATCGAGAAGTACGAGGATGCGCTGGCGCATGTGCGGCGGCTGAAGGCGCAGGGGGCGCATTCGATCAAGAACTACATCATGCCGCGGCGCGAGCAGCGCCAGCAGATTATTGCCGCGGCGCTGCAGGAGAAGATCCCGGTAGTTGCCGAAGGTGGCGCGCAATTCGGTTTGGGGATGGCCCATATCGCGGACGGCAATACGACGGTGGAGCATAACCTGCCGCAGGCACGGCTGTATGAGGATGTGCTGAGTTACTTCTCGCAGTCGAAAGTTGGCTACACGCCGACTTTGGTGGTGTCGTTCGGCGGGCTGGGCGGCGATCCTTACTGGCGGCAGGCGACGGAGGTTTGGAAGCATCCGCTGCTCACGCGGCATGTCCCGCCCGAGGTGCTGGCGCAAAGCGTGCGTTCCACCAAGGCGCCGGAGGAGGATTTCGTCGACAAGGTGAGCGCCGCCAGCGCTCATGCCTTGTCGAAGCGGGGGGTGCCGGTGTCGATCGGCGGCCACGGCCAGGAAGTTGGCCTGGCCAGCCACTGGGAGATGTGGTCGTTCGTGCGCGGCGGCATGAGCCCGCTCGAAGCCTTGCGCGCCGCCACCGTCACGCCGGCGCAGGTTTACGGCTTCTCCGACATCGGCACGCTGGAAGTCGGCAAGCTTGCAGATCTCGTCATCCTCGACGCCGATCCGCTGGCCGACATCCGCAATTCGGACAAGGTGTCGAAGGTGATGCTGAACGGCCGCCTCTACGACGCCGCGACGCTGAACGAGGAAGTCACCGGCAGCCGCAAGCGCCAGCCATATCCGTGGGAATGAGGGCGATAGCAATTCGCTAAGGATTGCGGGCGTAGCTTGCGCTTCCACCGGGAGGAGGAAGCATGGCAAGCGCGGCATCGACGGAGACCAAGGACCCGTGGGCGGACCGGCGAGGCGAACAGCGCCACGAAGGCCTGATCGAAAGCGCCCTGCTCCATTTCCGCGGCAAGGCGTACCGAGTGCCGGTGCTCAACATCTCGTCCCGCGGAGCAATGGTGGAATCCGCGCTCGATCCGCGGCTCGGCGAGCCGGTGCTGGTGGAGTTCGACCAGTGCAGCCGCATGCACGCCTTTGTGCGCTGGGCGCGCGAAGGCCGGCTCGGCCTGAATTTCGGCCACGAGCTGGTGCTGGGCGACTAGGCGCGTTTCCCAACCTACCCCGTCATTCCCGCGAAAGCGGGAATCCCGCTTCTTTTGACGGCGCGTGGAAGAGGAAGGAGAAGCGGGACCCCCGCTTTCGCGGGGGTGACGTGAGGGGGCGGGCTGATGTGAACCTACAGCCTCTCCACAGCCCGCATCACCGTCGGAGCGATGCCGGTGACCATGCGCTTGATGCCCTGGAAATTGGGGTGGACTCGGTCGGGCAGGTTGAGCGCCGAATTGCCGGCCACTCCGGCCAGGAAGAAGGGGTAGAGCAATGCATCATATTTGCGGGCGAGGTCGGGAAAGATCGAATTGAACTTGGTCATGTAGTCGCGCCCAAGGTTGGGGGCGGCGAGCATGCCGGCGACGATCACGGGAATGCCGCGCTTCTTGAACTCGGCGAGGATGACATCGAGGTCCTCGCGGGTCTGCTCCGGCCGGATACCGCGCAGCATGTCGTTGGCGCCCAGTGCGACGATGGCGAGATCGGGCTTCTGCTTAAGCCCGTCCAGCGTCCAGCGCACCCGGGCGCGGCCGTTGCCCGCCGTGTTGCCGGAAACGCCGGCATTGGTGACGAAGGCGCGCACGCCGTTCCGGCGCAGCACATCCTGGAGCTGCGGCGCGAAGCCTTGCGCGGCCGGGAGGCCGTAGCCGGCGGTGAGGCTGTCTCCGAAGGCAAGGATGTGGACGTCCCTGGCCTGGGCGCTTGCGGCGCTTTCAAACCCCATGATCAGCAGCAGTGCGTAGACAATGCGCAAAGCCGCACCATATGGCATCCGTAACGACATCGGATCCGTGTTCCTTCCATGACCAATTCCTTCCTTATCGACGCTTGCGACGTGACGCTATCGCTGGGCACGGGCGAGGCCCGGGTGGACATCCTGCGCGGCATCGCGCTTCAAGTCGCGAAAGGCGAAAGCGTTGCATTGCTGGGTCCCTCGGGCAGCGGAAAATCCTCGCTGATGGCGGTGCTGTCGGGCCTGGAACGGGCGACGGGCGGCAAGATCATGGTGACGGGGCAGGACTTTACCACGCTGGACGAAGACGGCCTGTCGCGGGCCCGGCAGGGGAAGATCGGCATCGTCCTCCAGGCCTTTCATCTGCTGCCCACCATGACCGCGCTCGAGAATGTCGCGGTGCCGCTGGAGCTGGCGGGGGCTGACGGCGCGTTCGATACGGCGGCGGCGGAGCTGGAGGCGGTGGGGCTCGGCCACCGGCTTACCCATTATCCGGTGCAATTGTCGGGCGGCGAGCAACAGCGCGTGGCGATTGCCCGCGCGACGGCGCCGCGGCCGGAGCTGATCTTTGCCGACGAGCCGACCGGCAATCTGGATGCGGCGACCGGGAATGCGATCCTCGACCTGCTGTTCGCACGGCAGCGCGATACGGGGGCGACTTTGCTGGTGATTACGCATGATCCGGCTTTGGCGGCGCGGTGCGACCGGGTGCTGGAGATGCAGGACGGGCGGATCGTGCGGGATACGAGGGCGTGAGGGGGGCGCACACTAGAAGCCCCTCCGCACCGGGGGAGGGGTTTGGGGTGGGGGTTGTCATGCTCCCGGACTTTCGGTCGCTTGTTCAGACTTACAGTCCCAACCCCAACCCCTCCCCTGAAGGGGAGGGGCTTTGATGCGTTTAGCCCTTCGCCTTGCCGTTCGCGATCTGCGCGGGGGCCTCGCCGGCTTGCGGCTGCTGGCGGTGTGCCTGTTTCTTGGCGTGGCGGCGCTGGCGGGGATTGGATCGCTGTCGGCGTCGATCGTTACCGCGCTGGCGGAGCGGGGGCAGGAGATATTAGGCGGCGATGTCCAGCTTGGCGTTTCGGGCCGCGAGGCGACGCCGGAGGAGCTTGCCGCCTTTGCCCGCGAGGGCGAGCTTAGCCGGATCGTGCGGATGCGGGCGATGGCGGGGCGCATCGATGGCGCCGAGAGCCTGCTCGTCGAATTGAAGGGCGTGGACGAACGCTGGCCGCTTTACGGGCGCTTCGCCATGGCGCCCGGCGCCATTGCCCAGCGGCCTGGGCCGGGGCAGGTGGCGATCGGCGAGGATCTGGCGGAGCGGCTCGGCGTCGGCATCGGCGACCGTATCCGGCTGGGCGCCGCCGAGCTGCAGATCGCCGGCTATATCGCGCAGGAGCCGGACCGGGTGGGGCAGGGCTTCACCCTTGGCCCGACGGTTCTGGTCTCGCCCGAAGGGCTTGCCGCTACAGGGCTGGTCCAGCCCGGCAGCATGTTCTCCGCTGCCTATCGGCTGAAGTTGCCGCCCGGCACCGACGCAGAAGCCAAAGGGGAGGCGCTGACCCAGCGCTTCAAGGAAGCGGGTTATCAGGTCCAGGACCGGACCAGCGGCGCGCCCGGCACGCGGCGGTTCATCGAGCGGCTCGGCCAGTTCCTGACCCTGATCGCGCTGACCGCGCTGATCGTCGCGGGGATCGGCGTCGGCAACGGGGTGAGCTCCTGGCTCGATTCCAAGCGCGGCACCATCGCGACGCTGAAGCTGCTCGGCGCGAGCAGCCGCACCATCTTCCTCGCCTACCTTATCGAGATTGCCATCGTCGCGGCGGGCGCGATTGTGGTGGGGCTGGCGGTCGGCGCGCTGGTGCCGACATTGGTCAGCGCCATCGCGGGCGACGCGCTGCCGGTACCTCCGGAGGGCGGCATCTTCCCGCTGCCCCTTCTGGTCAGCGCCGCTTACGGCCTGCTCATTGCTCTGGTGTTCGCACTGGTGCCGCTCGCCCGCGCCCGCACCGTCACCGCGGCAAGCCTGTTTCGCGGCCAGTTCGAGCGCGCCCGCCGCCCAGGCTGGGGTGCCGTCGCGGGAGCGGCGGCCGCGGCACTCCTCATCGCCGCGCTGGCGATCCTCACCGCGCGCGAGCCGCTGTTCGCCGCAGGCTTCATCGGCGCGGCTTTGGCCTTGCTGCTGCTCCTTACCCTGCTCGGCGGGCTGATCCGCTGGATCGCGTCCAGGCTGCCGCGGCCGCGCAATCCGCTGTTCCGGCTGGCGCTCGCCAACCTTCACCGCCCAGGGGCCCAGACCGGGCGGCTGGTGGTGGCGCTCGGCCTTGGCCTCACCTTGTTCACCACGCTGGCGGTGATCGAGACCAACCTTTCGGGCCAGATCCGCACCACCATCCCGGCCAAGGCGCCGAGCTTCTTCATGCTCGACATCCCGTCCACCGACGTGCCGCGCTTTCGCGAGACGGCGGCGGCGGCGGCGCCGCAGGGCGATCTCGTTACCATTCCCTCGCTGCGCGGCGCGGTGGTGGCGGTGGGGGAGCGGCGGGTCGCCGACATGGAGGATATTCCCGACGGGGCCTGGTTCCTGCGCGGCGACCGCGGCCTCACTTATTCGGCAGCCCTGCCGGAAGGCAGCCGCGTCGTCGAAGGCGCATGGTGGCCGGCCGATTACCGGGGGCCGCCGCTCATCTCGCTGGATGTGGAGGCAGCGCGGGCGGCGGGGATCAAGGTCGGCGACACGCTCACCCTCTCCATCCTCGGCCGCGAGATCGAGGCCAGGATCGCCTCGCTGCGCGAGATCAACTGGGACACGATGGGCTTCAACTTCGTGATCGTCTTCTCGCCCGGTGCGCTGGAGGAAGCCCCGCACGGCTTCATGGCCACCATTTCCATGCCGGAAGCCGAGGAGCGGCCATTCGCCCGCGCCGTCGCCAACGCCTTTCCGACCGTGTCGGCGATCCGGGTCAAGGATGTGGTGCAGACCGTGTCCGACATGCTCGGCCAGCTTGCCGTGGCGGTGCGCGCCGCCGCCTCCGTGGCGATCTTCGCCGGCATTGCAGTGCTGGTCGGCGCGCTCGCCGCCAGCCGACGTTCGCGGGTTTACGACAGCGTGATCCTGAAAATGCTCGGCGCGACGCGGGGGCGGATCCTTGCCGCCCAGGCGCTGGAGTTCGGCGCGCTGGCGCTGATCGTCGGGCTGCTCGCCTTTGCACTGGGTGCGGGCGCGGGCTGGTATGTGGTGGTGGAGGTGCTGGAGCTGGACTGGGCGCCCGACTGGGCGGTGGTTGCGGCGACTTTGGTGGCGGGCGTGCTCGTCACCCTTGTTCTGGGCCTGCTGGGATCCCTACCTGCGCTGGCGGCCCGCCCCGCCCGCGCGCTGCGCAGTCTCTAGGAAGGAGAGCCTGATGATCGACCTCTACACCGCCGCCACGCCAAACGGCTGGAAAGCCTCGATCACCCTGGAGGAGCTGGCGCTGCCTTACGAGCTCCATGTCCTCAGCCTTGCGGAAGGCGCGCAGAAGCAGCCGGACTTCCTCAAAATCAACCCGAACGGCCGTATTCCCGCAATCGTCGATCGGGGCGAAGGCAATTTCGCGGTGTTCGAATCCGGCGCGATCATGCTTTATCTGGCCGAGAAAACGGGGCAGCTCCTGCCCACCGAGACCAAGGCACGCAGCCGGGCGATCCAGTGGCTGATGTTCCAGATGGGCGGCGTCGGCCCGATGATGGGGCAAGCCAATGTCTTCACCCGCTATTTTCCCGAGCAACTCCCATCGGTGATCGAGCGCTACCGGCGCGAAGGGCGGCGGCTGTTCGAGGTGCTGGACGGGCATTTGGCGGACGAGGAATATCTCGCCGGCGATTATTCGATTGCCGACATTGCCAATTGGTCGTGGGTCCATACCCATGAATGGCCGGGCATTTCGGTGGACGGGCTGGACCATCTGCAGCGCTGGATGGCGGCGATCGCCGCGCGCCCGGCGGTGCAGAAGGGGATTGCGACCCCGCCGCGCGCGGATCCGGCCAAGACGCTTGCCACCGCTAAGTCGATGCTCGCCTGAACCGGATGCGCGGGGCTATAGGCGTTCCCAAGGAGACACAGACATGAACGAGATCAGCCGCATCGCCGCCCAGCCCGCTTATTCCGAAGGGGTCAGCAAGCTGCTGGGCCGCGCGCCGGCTTTGTTCATCGACGGCGAATGGGTGGAGTCGCGCGGCGGCGGCACCATCGCCGTCTACGATCCGTCCAACGGCAAGCAGGTGGCGACCATTGCCGATGCCAGCGTGGAGGATGTCGACCGCGCCGTCGCCGCCGCCCGGCGGGCGTTCGACGACGGGCGCTGGAGCGGCCTTGCCCCCTATCAGCGCGAGCGGGCGATCCACCGCCTCGCCGACCTCATCGAGGCGAACACGCCGGAACTGGCCGAGATCGAATCGATCGACAACGGCAAGCCGCGCTCGGCGAGCATGGGCTACGACCTGCCGCGCTGCGTGATGACTTTGCGCTACATGGCCGGCTGGGCGACCAAGATTGCCGGCGAGCATGTCGAGCCGAACGGCATGCCGATGGGCTCCGTTCACGCTTACACGCGGCGCGAGCCGATCGGGGTGTGCGCCCAGATCGTGCCGTGGAATTTCCCGCTGATGATGGCGGTGCAGAAGATCGCGCCGGCGCTGGCGGCGGGCTGCACCATTGTCCTGAAACCCGCCGAGCAGACGCCGCTGACCGCGCTGCGGCTTGCCGACCTGATCGCCGAGGCCGGCATTCCGGCCGGCGTGGTCAACATCATCACCGGCTATGGCGAAGTGTCGGGGGACCGCATGGTCCGCCACCCGGACGTCGACAAGGTCGCCTTCACCGGCTCGACCGAAGTCGGTAAGATCATCAACCGTAATGCGACCGAGACGCTGAAGCGGGTGACGCTGGAGCTTGGCGGCAAATCGCCGGTGATCGTGCTTCCCGATGTCGACATCGGCCGCACCGCGGCGGGGGCGGCGCGCTCGATCTTCGCCAATTCGGGCCAGGTGTGCATCGCCGGATCGCGGCTGTTCGCCCACCGCGATGTGTTCGACAAATTGTTGGAAGCGGTGGCGGAGAATGCCGCCGGCTGGAAGGTGGGCCCAAGCCTTGCGCCCGACACGATGATGGGGCCGCTCGTCTCCACCGAGCAGCATGAGCGGGTGCTCGGTTATATCGAGGCGGGCCGCAAGGAAGGCGCGTCCGTGCTGTGCGGCGGCGATGCGCCGGGCGGTGACGGTTATTTCGTCAATCCCACCGTGCTCGTGGATGTGAAGCCGGACATGAAGGTGGTGCGCGAGGAGATTTTCGGCCCGGTGCTCGCCGCCCAGCGCTTCGACGACATCAACGAGGTGGCCAAGGCGGCCAACGACACGCCCTACGGCCTTGCCGCCTCCATCTGGACGCGCGACATTTCGGCGATGCACAAGCTTGCGGCGAAGCTGAAGGCAGGGATGGTGTGGGGCAATACGCCCTCGGCTGCGGATACCGCGCTTCCCTTCGGCGGCTACAAGCAATCGGGCTTCGGCCGCGAGAACAGCCGGCACGGCATCGAGGCCTATCTGGAAGTGAAAACCGTGGCGATCGCGCTCTAGGCGTTATCCCGTGGACTTCGACGACCAGTTCCGCCGCTATTTCGGCACCGGCGACCTGGCGCTGGTGCCGCCCGAAGCCCTGGCCGCGGGGCTGGAGCGGATGCGCGTCGATCTTGGGCTCGAAACCGACCGGGGGCGGCGTTTCGCGCTCTGGGCGCTGCTCCACATGTTCGGCGCGGCGCCCGATCTCGACATTGCCTTCAAGGACGAAGCGGAGCGCGAAGCGGCGCGGACCTTCATGGAACTGGCCGAGCGCGACGGATGATCCCCGGCCGGCAAGGCTGGATTACGGCAGTTTTATGCGATTTGAGGAGTGGTGCCGCTTAACGGACTCGAACCGTTGACCCCATCATTACGAATGATGTGCTCTACCAGCTGAGCTAAAGCGGCGGGTCGTCAAGGTGCGGGCGTCTATCAGCGGTGCGAGGGGATGACAAGCGCCGCGGCCGCCGCCGCCCATTTCGCCAAAGGTTTACGGTTTCTCAACCACACCATGCGCACTGTGCCTACAGGAAACAGGGCAAAAGGGCATCGCCTGATGGACAGCGTGCGCGCATTCGACGAGGAGCTTGAGTATAGCTCCGCAACCGACGAGGAGGGGGCCATCGAGGCACCGCCGGAGATCGGCGTCGACGAACGGCGCATGCATGTGCGCGCCTACAATTATTGGGTGTCGCTTCTCGACGGCCGCCCGTACCCCTCGATCCACGACCTCAATCCGCAGACCCTCGGGGATTTCGGCCCGCACAGCGTGCTACTCGACTTCACCGGCGATGCCAACGATGCCAAGGTGGTCTGGCTCGGCCGCTCGCTTCGCGAGGAATGCGAGCTGATCGGCGACATTCGCAAGATCAGCGATGTGCCCAAGCGCTCGCTGCTTTCGCGCCTCACCGACCATTATATGCAGATCATCGCCAATTGCGCGCCGATCGGCTTCGAGGCCGAGTTCGTCGGCCAGCGCGGGCGCAACACCATGTATCGCGGCATCCTCATGCCTTTCTCGGCATCGGGCGAATCGATCGACTTCATCTACGGCGTGATCAACTGGAAGGAGATCGCCGACAGCCGGGTTTCCGACACCATCGCCCGTGACGCCGCCCGAGCGCTGTCCGCGGCCCCGGCGCCCGCCGAGGCCAGCCCGGTGTGGGCCGACGGCCCCAATGCCGAGCCGCTCGAGCATGAACCTATCGCCGCGCTCCCCAAGGAGCCGGATTGGGACGCGCCCGAACTTCCGCTCGACGAGGAGGCCGGCCTTGCCGACCGGCTCTGCGCAGCCCGCGAAACCGCCGAGGCCGCGCGCGGCGCCGACACACGCAGCCGCGCCGCCCTCTACCGCGCGCTCGGCCAGGCCTATGCCTTTGCCCGCGCCGCCGAAGCGGATGCGGCGGGCTATGCCGAAATCCTCGACGATGCCGGCCTCAAGGCCCAGGCGCGCGCGCCGATGACGCCGGTGGTGAAGCTCATCTTCGGCATCGACTACGACAAGGCGCGATTGACCGAATTCGCCTCGGCCCTGTGCTGGGCCCGCCGGCAGGATCTGCCGGGCGACGCCTTCCGCACTTATCTGGAGCGGTTCGACGGCGGATTGAAGGCGATGGTCCAGGCCGAACGCCAGGCGCGCCGGCCGGTGCCGACACCGGACAAGGGCGACGCCGCCCGCGCCGCCTTGCGCCGCGTGCCGACGCTGGCCGAAGTGGCGATGGACAGCAATGGCGACGAGTTCGTGCTGCTGCTCGCCCGCCGGGCGGGCGAAGGCAGGCTGGCGCTGATCGGCACCGTTCGCGACGCCGCCCTTACGGAAAAGGCAATCCTGAAGGTAGCTTGAGGCTTTTGCCAAGGGGTTGCCCGTCCGGCGCGGCGGGAGCATAGGGGCCGCGACTGATCCCCGCGGCGTCTCGCGCCGCTCCTCGCGGAGCCTTGTTTATGACCTCGGACAGCATGGTCGCGGCGCAGACCGCCGACGTGCAGATTCTCGAAGCCCTATCCCATGCCCTCGTCGCCAATGCCCTGCCGGGCGAGGTGGTGGATTTCGGGCCTGCCGAGCAGCGCGAGGCGGCCGAGTTCGTCGCGGCCTGCGCGATGCGCCGCCCGCGCGGCGTCCCGCTGGTGCGTGTCGAGACGCTGGGCGGGCAGCTCGGCCAGCGGCGGATGCGCATCGCCATCGCCAATGACGACATGCCGTTCCTGGTCGATTCGATCGCCAACACGCTGGCGGCGCGCGGCCTGACCGTTCACCGGCTGCTCCACCCGGTTGTATGCGTCGAGCGCGACGGGGATGGCGGCCTCACCAAGCTGGAGCCGCTGTGCGACGATCTGGAGCGGCGCGAATCGCTGATGTATCTGGAAGTCGACCGGGAGGATGCGCGCGGCCGCAAGGATGTGGTGGCGGAGCTCTACCGGGTGCTCGCCGACGTGCGGGCCGCGGTCACCGACTGGCGGGCAATGCAGGCGCGGATGCGCCAGGATGCCGACGACACCGGCGACGAGGAAGGCGCGGCGCTGCTGCGCTGGTTCGCCGAGGGTAAAATGACCCTGCTCGGCTTTGAAGTGGAAAGCGCGGACTCGCCGCCGCGCGACACGCTCGGCCTGTTCCGCCTTCCCGGCGATCCCACCGATCCGGGCGGTGCGCTGGGCGCAATGCGCTATTTCGAGGAGGGCGGCTCGGTGCCGCTTCTGGCCAAAGCGGAGCGCCGCGCCTCCGTGCACCGCCGGGTGCCGCTCGATCTCGTCGTCGTGCCGGTGCGGGAGAATGGCGCCGTGACCGGGATCGGCGTCCATGCCGGGCTCTGGACCAGCGAAGCGCTGACCGCCCCGGTTGAGGAAGTGCCGTTGCTGCGCGCGCGGCTCCAGCAGCTCGAGCGCGAATTCGGCTTCGATCCTTCGGGCCACAGCGGCAAGGCGCTGCGCCACGCCGTGAACTCGCTTCCCCACGACCTGCTCGTCAGCCTGTCGATGGACTGCGTGCGTGAGCTCGTCACCACCGCCATGTCGCTCGCCGACCGACCGCGGCCGACCATCATTCTCGTACGATCGCTTCTCAAGGGCAACATGTTCGCCTTCGTCTGGCTGCCCAGGGACGAGCTCACCACGCGGCGCCGCCTGGCGATCGGTTCCATGATCGAGGACGCCTCGCAAGGGCGGATCTCCAACTGGTCGGTGGAGCTTGGCGACGGGGATCTCGCCCTGATCCGCTACACGCTTTATGTCGGACCAGAGACGCCGACGCCCGATGTGGCCGCGCTCAACCGCCGCCTGCATGAAATGGTGCGCGGGTGGGAACCGGCGGTGGAGGAAGCGCTTGGCCTGCATGTCGGGCCGCAGCGCGCCACCCGGCTCGGCATCTCCTACCTTTCGGACTTCCCCGAAGGCTATCGGATCCACACGGCGCCCGACGAAGCGGCGGCCGACATCCTGCGCATCTGCACGCTGCAGGGCACCGGCCAGCGCGGCGCCCGCCTGTATCGGGCGAGCGGCGATTCGCCCGATCGGCTGCGGCTCAAGACCTATCGGCTGGGCGATCTCATCGCCCTGTCGGATGCCGTGCCGGTGTTCGAGAATTTCGGCGTGCGGGTGCTCGAGGAAGTACCGACGGCGCTCGACGAGGGGCGGCTGGGCTACATCCATGACTTCGTGCTGGAAATGCGCACGGGCAATGCCGACGAAGTGCTCGCTCGCGCGGAGCTGGTGGAGCGCGCGATCGCCGATGTGCTGGAAGGCAAGGCGGAAAACGATCCGTTCAACCAGCTTCTGGTTGCCGCCGGTATCGGCCGGCGCGACGTGGTGCTGTTTCGCGCCTGGTTCCGCTACCTGCGCCAGACCGGCCTTTCCTACAGCCTGATCACCGCGGTGGACGCACTGCGCCGCGCGCCGCTGGTGACGCAAGGCCTGGTCGCCCTGTTCGATGCGCTCCACGATCCCGCTCGGGAAGCGGGCCGCGACCAAGCGGTGGCCACAGCCGAGCAAGCGGTCCGCGACGGTTTGGCGCAGGTTGCCGCAATCGACGAAGACCGCATCCTGCGCCTGTTTCACGGCGTCATTTCGGCGACCTTGCGGACCAACGCCTTTTCCCCCGCGGGCGAGGAAGCGCTCGCCTTCAAGCTGGACAGTGCCAAGGTGCCGGGCCTTCCCAAGCCGCTGCCGTGGCGCGAGATCTGGGTCTACTCGCCGCGCGTCGAGGGCATCCACCTGCGCGGCGGACCGATCGCCCGCGGCGGCCTGCGCTGGTCCGACCGGCGCGACGATTTCCGCACCGAAATCCTCGGCCTGATGAAGGCGCAGCTCGTCAAGAATGCCGTGATCGTTCCCACGGGAGCCAAGGGCGGTTTCTACCCCAAGCACCTGCCACCGGTGTCGGACCGCGACGCCTGGCTAGCCGAAGGAACCGAAAGCTACCGTGTGTTCATTCGGGCTTTGTTGTCGGTGACCGATAATATCGTCGAGAACAAGGTAGTCCCGCCGGAGCAGGTGCGCGTGCTCGACGGCGACGATCCCTATTTCGTGGTTGCCGCCGACAAGGGGACGGCGACGTTTTCCGACATCGCCAATGCCATCGCGCTGGAGCGCGGCTTCTGGCTGGGCGATGCGTTCGCGAGCGGCGGCAGCCAGGGCTACGACCACAAGGCGATGGGCATCACCGCCAAGGGCGCCTGGGTGTCCGTGCAGCGCCATTTCCGCGAAATGGGGGTCGATGTGCAGTCCGATTCGATCCGGGTCACCGGCGTGGGCGACATGTCGGGCGATGTGTTCGGCAACGGCATGCTGTTGTCCAAGGCGATCAAGCTGGTGGCCGCCTTCGATCACCGCCATATCTTCCTCGACCCCGATCCCGATCCGGCGAGGAGCTGGGAGGAAAGGGCGCGGATGTTCGCATTGCTGCGCTCGAGCTGGGACAATTACGATCGCAGCTTGATTTCACAGGGCGGCGGCGTGTTTCCGCGCAGCCAGAAGACGATCCCGCTCAGCCCCGAGGTTCGTGCCCTGCTCGGCCTGGAGGTGGAGGAGATCGAGCCCACCGCGCTGATCACCGCGATCCTCAAGGCACCGGCGGACCTCATCTGGTTCGGCGGTATCGGCACCTACATCCGCGCCAAAAGCGAAAGCAATGCCGAGGTTGGCGATCCTGCCAACGACGCCATCCGCATCACCGGCTGCGAGGTCCGGGCCAAGGCGCTGGGCGAAGGCGCGAACCTTGCCATCACTCAGGCGGGCCGGATCGAGTTCGCCCAGGCCGGCGGGCGGATCAACACCGACTTCATCGACAATAGTGCCGGCGTCGACTGCTCGGACAATGAGGTCAACATCAAGATCCCGCTCAACCGGGAAATGATCGAAGGGCGGCTCGGCTTCGAGGAGCGCAACATCCTGCTCGCCGAGATGACCGATGAAGTCGCCGCCATCGTGCTGGAGGACAACCGGCTGCAGACGCTGGCGCTGTCGATCGCCGAGCAGGGCGGGGCAGCCGATCTGCCGCCGCTGCTGCGCGCCATGGAGATCCTGGAGGATAGCGGCCGCCTCAACCGTGCGGTCGAGGGGCTGCAGTCCAACGAGGAGTTGATGCGCCGCGGCCAGGACAATCGCGGCCTCACCCGGCCCGAGCTCGCCGTGCTCCTGTCAACCTCCAAGATGGCGCTGCAGGCGGCGCTGGAGGCGGGCCGCATCACCGAGGATTCAACGCTCACCCCCGAGCTTCTCGGGGCCTTTCCGCGCAGCATGCAGGCCAGGCACGAGAGCGCCATCCTGCAGCATCGCCTGCGCCGCGAGATCATTGCCACCAAGATCGCCAACCGCTTCGTCAACCGATTGGGGATCACCGCCGCCTTCACCCTTTCGGAGGAGGAAGGCGCCTCGTTCGGGCAGGTCGCGGCGGCGTTCGTGGCGGCCGAGCGTCTGTTCGGCATGCGCGACTTCTGGGAGCAGCTCGATACGGTGGAGGTCGGCGAGCAGCTTCGCGTGGAGCTGTTCAACCAGGTCTCGGAGGCGCTGCAGCTCCACATTGCCGACATCCTGCGCAACACGCCCGCCTCGGCCAAGCTCACCGAGATCGTCGACAACCTCCAGCCGGGCATCGACAAGCTCGACGCGGCGGTCGGCAAGCTGCTGCGCCATGAAATCGCCGCCGAGGCCGCGACCCGCCGCGAGCGGCTGATCGAACTCGGCGCACCGGCCGCGATCGCCGACCGGATCGTGCGGCTCTACGAGCTGAACGGCGGCGTTGGCATCGCCGCGCTCGGCCGGCGCATTTCGGTCGACGAGATCGTGCTCACCAACGCCTATACGCGGCTTGGCGAGGCGCTGGGGCTCGATTGGGCGCAGACGGTGGCGAACCGCTTCCAGGCCAAGGACCAGTGGGAACGACTGCTCACCTCCGGCCTCGCCCGCGACTTCGAGCAGCTCCGCCTCGATTTCCTCGCCCGCAGGCCGAGCGTCGAGCCGGGCGAGGCGGTGGAGCAATGGGTGGCGCAGCAGGGTCCGCGGATCGACCAGTTCCGCCGCCTGGTCGACCGCGCCCGCAATGCGCCCGTCACCACCGCTCCGATGCTTGCCCAGATCGCCACCCAGGCGCGCGTGCTGCTGGGGCGGTAGCTCCGTCTTCGCGCAAAAGCTGCTCCCCCTCTCCCTTCACGGGAGAGGGTTGCGCAGCCTTAGCGAGCCTCTTTCGGCGAGCTTAGGCGAAGCTGGGTGAGGGTAACAGCATCTGAGACCGGTACGCGGCCGGTGTCACCCTCACCAACTTCGCCTAGGCTCCTTCGTCGCCAAGGCTTCGTATCCTCTCCCCTCCAAGGGAGAGGGGGTAATCTCAGGTTAGCCCCGCGCCCGTTCGAACAGCCAGACCCGTATCGCGCTGCCGAGATTGGCGGGATGCGCCGCCTCGATCCGCGCGGCGTCGATGCGGGCGACGAGGGCGTTCAAGGGCAGACCCTCCACTTCCGCCGCCTCGCGCAGCGCCTCCCAGAAGACAGGTTCGAGGCTGATCGACGTGGCGTGACCCGCGATCATCATCGATCGTTTCACGGGCCCCACCATGCCGTTCCTTCACAGTCCCCATCGAAGTACCAGTTCGATGAGAGCTCAGTACATATGCTGTCCGCCGTTGATCGAAAGAGTGCTGCCGGTGACGAAGCCGGCATCCTCGCCGCACAGGAACAGGACGCCGCGGGCGATCTCCTCGGCCTTGCCGAGGCGGCCGACCGGGATCTTGGCGACGATCTTGGCGAGCACGTCCTCCGGCACCGCGGCGACCATCTCCGTGTCGATATAGCCCGGGGCGATGGCGTTGACGGTGACGCCGGCGCGGGCGCCTTCCTGGGCGAGCGCCTTGGTGAAGCCGTGGATGCCGGACTTGGCCGCGGCATAATTGACCTGGCCGTATTGCCCCGCCTGGCCGTTGATCGAGCCGATGTTGACGATACGGCCGAACTTGCGGCCCTGCATGCCTTCGAACACCGCCTTGGCCATGTTGAAGCAGCCACCCAGATTGACGTCGATCACGTCGTCCCAAGCCTGGCGGGTCATGCGCTTCATGGTGCCGTCGCGGGTGATGCCGGCATTGTTGACCAGCACGTCGATCGGCCCGAGTTCCTCCTCGACGCGGCGGCAGCCTTCGGCGCAGGCGTCGAAATCGGAGACATCCCACTTATACGCCGTGATGCCGGTGCGTTCGGTGAATTCGGCGGCCTTCTGCTCGTTGCCGGCATAGACTGCGGCGACGGTGAGGCCGGCATCGCGCAGCGCGACGCTGATCGCTTCGCCGATGCCGCGGGTTCCTCCGGTAACGATTGCGACGCGTGCCATGGTCAAGCTCTCCCGTTGTTTTATGTCTGTGGCCTTACGGAACGCGCACCCAGCCTTCAAGTTCGCGGGCGATTATGCTGCGCAGCATTTCGATGCCGCCGGCGCTGTCGTTGAGGCAGGGGAGATAGGCGAAGTGGGTGCCGCCGGCCCCCAGGAACTGCTCCTTGCCGCGGATCGCCAGCTCTTCCAGCGTCTCCAGGCAATCGGCGGAAAAACCGGGTGCGAACAGGGCCACCTTGCCGATCCCCTTGCCCGGCATGGCCTCGAGCACCGTGTCGGTGGCCGGCTCCAGCCACTTGGCGCGGCCGAAGCGGGACTGGAAGGTCACAACAAGGTCACGCCCGCTCGCCTCGGACAGCAGGCGCGCCGTCTTGCGGCAGTGGCAGTGATAGGGGTCGCCAAGCTCGAGCGTCCGCTCGGGCATGCCATGGAAGCTAGCAAGGATCGCGTCCGGTGTGAAGTCCAGCGCGGCGAGGCCCTCCTCCAGCCGCGCCTTCAGCGCCTCGATGTGGACGGGGTCCTCGTAATAAGGCGGCAGGGTGCGCAGCGCCGGCTGCCAGCGCATCCGGCGCAGGTGGAGGAACGCCTCGTCATTCGCCGTCGCCGTCGTTGCCGCGCAATATTGCGGGTAAAGTGGCGCGATCAGGATGCGCTCGCAGCCCTGGCTCTTCAGCGCCTCGATCCGCTCGCGAATGGCGGGCTTGCCGTAGCGCATGGCATGATCGACGATCACTCCGTCCCCCCACGCGCCCTGCAGCGCCCGCGCCTGGCGGGCGGTGATGGCGGCAAGGGGAGAGCCTTCTTCCGTCCAGACCTGCTGGTAGGCGTGGGCGGATTTTCTGGGCCGCGTGGTGAGGATGATGCCGCGCAGGATCGGCTGCCAGACGAGCTGAGGGATTTCCACCACCCGCGGGTCCGAGAGGAATTCGCGCAGATAGATCTTCACCGATCCGGGTTCGGGCGAATTGGGGGTGCCAAGGTTGATCAGCAGCACCCCGACCTTGGGGGCCGGGATCGGCGGGTGGTCGGTGGGCGGGGTCATGCGGGGCTTCCAAGCGGGAGGGCGCGCAGCCGGCGGCCGGTCAGCGCGAACATGGCATTGGCGATGGCCGGGGCGGCGGTGGGCACGCCCAGTTCGGTGGCGCCGCCGGAAGGTTCGTCGCTGTCGATCAGCTCCACCGTTACTTCGGGCGAGCGAGCAAGGGTGGGATAATCGAAATGCCCGAAGCCGCGTGCCGAGACCATGCCGTCGGCATAGCCGATGGCGGTACCGGTGGCGGCGGCGATGCCGAACAGCAAGCCGCCCTCGATCTGCTGGCGCACGATGGTGGGATTGACGATCCGGCCGCAATCCACCGCGCAAACCGCGCGCAGCACGCGAATGCGCTGGTCCGCCTCCACCTCGATCTCGAGCAGGGTGGCGATGTGGGAGCCGAAGGCGCTGTGGGCGGCAAGACCGAGCGCGCTGCCGCTCTGGCCGCCGTCCCAGCCGCCGAGCGCGGCGGCGGTTGAAAGGCAGCGGGCAAGCCGGGGATTCTCGCCGAGCATCTGCATCCGGAACGACAACGGCTCGATGCCGGCGATACGGGACAATTCGTCCACGAAGCTTTCGGTGAAGAACGCCGTGTAGCCGTGCGCGCCCGAGCGCCACAGGCCGAGCCGCGCGGCGGTTGGCGAGGGCAGGTGGTCGACCGCCACGGCCGGGATCGAATAAGGCGGCACCGCTCCCGCCGCCGGCGCGGCCGGTCCGCGCAGCAGGCGGGCGTCCGAGCCAAGCCGTTCCTCAAGCTGCGAGCTCACCTCCGGCGCGGCGATGCGGGCCTGCCAGCCGAGCACCACGCCGCCCTCGGCCATGCGGGCGCTGACCTCGGCCCGCACCGGCGGGCGCAGCGTGTCCTGCACGCTTTCCTCCGCGCGCGACCAGACGACCTGCACCGGCCGCCGCGCCTTCATGGCGAGCACCACCGATTGCTCGATCGCGGCCACTTCGACCTTGCGGCCATAGCCGCCGCCGATCAGCATCGGG
Organism: Allosphingosinicella sp.; assembly: GCA_035644835.1. Lineage (GTDB taxonomy): Bacteria > Pseudomonadota > Alphaproteobacteria > Sphingomonadales > Sphingomonadaceae > Allosphingosinicella. The sequence continues at coordinate 66,258 of DASQNR010000017.1, forward strand.
TAAAGCGTCACCTGGCCGCGCGGCAGGCCGGCCGCGCGCGCCGCCGCGTCGCGGGCAAGGCCGGGCGCCTGTGCCGGAGCCCAGATTTCGAGCTGGTCGCCGACCAAGCGCGCGGTGGCGGTGAGCGTTTCCAGCGGCGCGTTGGCCATCGGCGCCGACCCGTAGGTGGCGCGCAGCACCGGCCCGGCGCTGAACACCGCACCGATATCGCCGCGGCTGAAAAGGCGTGTGCCTTTGCCTTCCGCCAGCGCGACGGCAAGCGCCTCGGCCTCGCTGTCGCGCGAAGGGGCGGAGACGGGGAGCCGCCAGCCGGGATTGGCAGCCTTGAGCGCCCGGTCCGCCGCCCACCAGTTGCTCGCCAGCGCCGCCACCCAGGCTTCGGTGTCGAACAGGCCGACCAGGCCCGGCACGCGCTGCGCCGCGTCGCGATCGAGCCGCTCCAGCCGCGCGCCGGGCGCGGGTGCGGCGCGAACCGAGGCGAAAACCATGTCGGGGAGGCGCACGTCGCCGGCAAAGCGCGCCGAGCCGTCGATCTTGGCAGGGAGGTCGAGGCGGGTAAGCGGCTGGCCGGAAAGCCGGTTCTCGATGCCCCCGCGCATCGGCAGGATGTCAGGCAGGCTTTCCCCGGCCGCCGCCTCCACCAGCTCGGCGAAGCGCAGCTTCTCGCCGCTCGGGTTGACGACGAAGCCGCCCGCCGTGTCGAGCGTGTCCCACTGCGTGTTCCAGCGCGCAGCCGCCGCCTTCATCAGCAGCGCCCGGGCGCCGGCGCCGGCTTCGCGCATGCGGCTTTCAAAGGCGCGGGTGGAGGTCGAGCCGGCGGTGGCGATATGGGCGCCGCGCACCGCATATTCGCGGGCCGCCCAGCGGGCCGGCTCGGCGAGCCATGCCGGCGCCACGCCGTTCGCCGCTTCCTCGGCGAGGATACGGTTGGCGTAGAGGGGGGAGAGCGGCGCCGGCTCCACCGCCACCGTTTCCCAGGCTGCGCCAAGCTCGTCGGCGAGGATTTGCGGCAGGCTGGTCCAGGCGCCCTGGCCGAGTTCGGCCTGCGGCACGGCGACGATGACGCGGCCGTCCGTGCCGATCTTCAAAAAGGCGTTGAACAGGGTCTCGTCCGGCGCGGTGCGCAGGTTGGGCCGGTAGATGCGCGGCCACAGCGCCCAGGCGACCAGCAGCCCCGCCCCGGCGCCGCCGCCGATCAGCAGCGTGCGGCGGGTGATGCGGGGGGAGCGGTCATCGGAAGCCATCGCCGCGATCCCTTCCGGATTTCGAAAGGGGGATCAAGGGGTGCCCCGCCGCTCCCGCGGTGTCTAGCCGCCAAGCCCTTGCGAATATTGCTCGCGCAGGACCTTTTTGTCGATCTTGCCGGTGCCCAGCTTGACCAGCGGCTCGTCATGAATCCAGAAATAGGCGGGCAGCTTGTACTGCGCGATCTTGTCCTGGAGGAAGGCGGTGAGCGTTTCGCCGTCCAGCGCGCGATCCTCCTCGCAATAGACCACCGCGCCCGGCACTTCGCCGAGCCTTTCGTCCGGCACGCCGAACACCGAGCATTCGGACACCGACGGGTGGGAATAGATCGCCGCTTCCACCTCCTGGCAGCTGATATTCTCGCCGCCGCGAATGATGATGTCCTTCTTGCGGTCGACGATGAACAGGTAATTTTCCTCGTCGAGATAGCCGATATCGCCGGTTTTGAGATATCCGTCGGCGGTAAAGGCGGCTTCGGTGGAGGTCGGGTCGTTCCAATAGCCGCGGATGTTGGCGGCCGAGCGGATCGCGATCTCGCCCGTCTCGCCCTGCGGCAGGTGGCGGTCGCCTTCGCCCAAGATGGCGAGCTCCACCGTCGGCTGGTGCGGGCGTCCGGTAGAGGCGGGCTTGTCGGCGTAATTCTGCCAGAAATTGCCGCAGCCCACCGCATTGGTCTCGGTAAGGCCGTAGCCGAGCGCAGGCTGGGCGCTGGTGAAGCTCTCCTGCAGGCGCTTCACATGCGCCACCGGGCGCGGCGCGCCGCCGGCGGCGATGTCGGTCAAGGAGGAGAGATCGTATTTCTCGCGGTCGGGATGCTGCATCATCTCGAGGCTCATGGTCGGGACGCCGACGAAATAGGTGACCGTCTCCGCCTCGATCAGGCGCAGCGCCTCGCCCGGATCCCATTTCGACATCAGCACCATACCGCGGCCGATTACGAAGCTGTTCAAGAGCACCGGCACCTCGCCGGTGACATGGAAGAGCGGCACGTTGACCAGGGTACGCGGCGGATTGGCGGGGCTTCGGCCCTCGCTCTCCATGATGCCGAGCAAGGTCACGAGGCTGATCGAATAAGTGTACAGGCCGGTGGTGACGGCGCGGTGGCTGGACACCGCTCCCTTCGACAGGCCGGTGGAGCCGGATGTAAACAGAATCGTCGCATCGTCCTCCGGCGTCACCGTCGGCAGCTCGGCCTCCTCGCCGCCGCGCCCGAGCAGCGGCGCCAGCGCCTGGGCGATCGGCTGCTCGATCGGCAGCACCACGGTGGGGACGGAAACGCCGGTGGCTTCCACTCGCTTGGCGCGCGGCGCGTCGGCAAGCACCAGGGAAGGCTCGGTAAGCGAAAGGCCGTGACGAAGCTCGTCGACCTGCCACCAGCCGTTGACCAGGGTGGCGATGCCGCCGGCCTTGAGCACGGCGATGTAGCAGACGATCCAGGCCGGGCAGTTGCGCATGGCGATGGCGATACGATCGCCCTTCTTGACGCCCCAGCCGCCGACCAGCGCCCTGGCGGCACGCGTCGCCTGCTCGTTGATCTCGGCAAAGGTGAGCCGCTCGCCATTGGCGATGATGCCGGTGGTGCCGGCATGGAGGGCGCAGAACAGGTCGAACATGCCAACCAGCGTCGGCGGCAGGTTGGTGACGATCTTGCGGCCCTGTTCGTCCTCGCCGATCTGGATACGGCCGGACCCGGGCGCGGTCACCGCCGCTAGAACCGCATCGAACTTTCGATCCAGGCCGCTTGGCATCCGTCTCTCCCTTCCAGTTTTGGCTATGCACCCTTATTAAGGAATGGAGCGATAGGGGGAAGCCATTGAGTGCGACTTTACTGACATTGGTGGCAGCAGCCGCGGCCGAGCCCATCCAGTTCGAAAGTCTCGGCCTCGGCCCGGTGGCGCTCGACCTCGGCTTTTTCCAGTTGCGCTGGTATTCGCTCGCCTACCTGGTGGGGATCATGGGCGGCTGGTGGTATTGCCTCAAGATGCTGGCCCGGCCCGGTGCGCCGATGGCACGGCGCCATGCCGACGACATGGTGTTCTACGGCACGCTGGGCGTGATCCTGGGCGGGCGGCTCGGCTATGTGTTCTTCTACCGGCCCGAATTCTACCTCCAAAACCCGATCGAGATCCTGCAATTGTGGGACGGGGGCATGTCGTTCCACGGCGGCGCGGCCGGCACCAGCGTGGCGATGTTCTACCTCGCCTGGAAGAACCACCTCAATGTGCTGCGCGTCCACGATTATGTCTCGTGCGTCGTTCCGATCGGCCTGTTCCTCGGCCGCCTCGCCAATTTCGTGAACGGGGAATTGTGGGGCCGCGGGCCGACCGATGTGCCTTGGGCGATGGTGTTTCCCACAGGGGGTCCCGTGGCGCGCCATCCCAGCCAGCTCTACGAAGCCGGGCTCGAGGGGCTGCTGCTGTTCGCGATTCTCGGCTTCCTGTTCTGGCGCACCGACGCGCGCTACAAGCCGGGGCTGCTGGTTGGCGTGTTCGTGCTCGGCTACGGCCTCAGCCGCTTCCTGGTGGAATTCTACCGCCAGCCCGACCCTGGCCTGGAAAACCTCTCCTGGGGGCTCACCATGGGCCAGACGCTGACCGTGCCGATGATCGTTGCCGGGGTATATCTGATCGCCACCGCCAGCGGCCGGCGCCAGCGGGTCGAGCCGATCGCGGGAGCGGGCAGCGTCGCCTGAGCGCCTGGTGCATGATTATACGCCCGTGCCGGTAAACGGCCCGTCCGAACGCCTGCGCCGTCTCATCGCCCAGACCGGGCCGATCAGCGTCGCCCGCTACATGGCCGAGGCCAATGCGCATTATTATGCATCGCGCGATCCGCTGGGCGCGGCCGGGGACTTCACCACGGCTCCCGAGATCAGCCAGATGTTCGGAGAGCTGATCGGCCTGTGTCTCGCCGACCTGTGGTCCCGCGCCGGCCGACCGCCTTGCGCCTATGTGGAGCTGGGCCCCGGCCGCGGCACGCTGGCCTCCGACGCGCTGCGGGCGATGCGGGCGGCGGGGCTGGCGCCCGAAGTCCATTTCGTCGAGACCAGCCCGGTGCTGCGCAACGCGCAGGCCGAGCGGGTGCCGCAGGCCCATTGGCACGAGGATCTTTCCACGCTGCCGGAGGGTCCGGCGCTGCTGGCCGTGGCGAACGAGTTTTTCGACGCGCTTCCGGCGAGGCAGTTGATCCGCGGCGCGCGCGGCTGGCACGAGCGGCTGGTCGGCCATGACGGCGCCCGCTTCGCGCCGGGCGCGGGACCGGCGGTGCCGGACACTGCGATACCGGCGCACCTGCGCACAGCGCCGGAGGGCACGATATTGGAAGCCTCGCCCGCGTCGCTGGGCGTGGTTCGCGACCTTGCGCGCCGCATCGCGGCGCAAGGCGGCGCCGCGCTGGTGGTCGATTACGGGCACGACCGCAGCTCGGCAGGGGATACGCTGCAGGCGGTAAAGGCGCACGGCTTCGCCGACCCGTGGGTGGAACCCGGCGAGGCGGACCTTACCGTCCATGTCGACTTCGAAGCGCTGGGCGCAGCGGCGGCCGAGAGCGGCCTGCAGGTGCTTGGGCCGACGGGGCAGGGCGCGTTCCTGACCCGGCTCGGCATCGATGCGCGCCGCGCCGCGCTTGCGCGAACTGCCCCCGAACGCGCGGACGCGCTCGACCAGGCCTGCAACCGGCTCGTCGCCCCCGAGCAGATGGGGCGCCTGTTCCGAGTCCTTGGCCTCGCCGCGCCGTCATGGCCCGCGCCCGAGGGCTTCCAATGATCGCCTGTCGCGCCGCGACGGTGGAGGATGCCCCAATCATCGATGCCCTCTTCCGCGCAAGCTTCACCGAGACGTTCGGGCACCTTTATGCGCCGGACGACCTCGCGGCCTTTCTGGCCGGCTTCACCGAGGCGGCGTGGCAATTCGAACTGTCAGACCCGCGCTACGCCTTTCGCATCGCGCAGGAGGACGGGGGCGCGATCGGCTATGCGAAGCTTGGCCCCACCAGCCTGCCCCATGTCGCGCCCGGTCCGGCCATCGAGCTTCGGCAATTCTATCTGCTGAGCCCCTGGCAGGGCCGCGGCGTCGCAGGCGCGTTGATGGAGTGGGTGCTGGCGGAAGCGCGGCGGCGCGGCGCCCGCGACCTCTATCTGTCGGTGTTTGTCGATAATCACCGCGCCAAGCGCTTCTATGCGCGCTACGGCTTCACCTATGTCGGGCCCTATGCGTTCATGGTCGGCAACCACGCCGACGAGGACCAGGTGCTGCGCCTCTCGCTCAAGGATGATGTATGACGGTAGAGCCTTTTCGCGCCGGCGCCCTGGACGGCGCCCCCCACGGCTTCCTCGGCCGCCGCGGCGGTGTCAGTGCCGGGCTGGTGCAGGGGCTGAACACCGGCTGGGGCGCCGATGACGATCCGGCCGCGGTGCGCGAGAATCGCCGCCTGGCGGTGGACGCGGTGGCGCCGGGCGCAGGGCTGGTGACGCTTCACCAGACCCATTCTGCCGAGGCGCTGTATGTCACCGAGCCATTTCCCGACGATGCCCGGCCGCCGGCCGACGCGATGGTCACCGACCGGCCCGGCCTCGTCCTCGGCATCCTTACCGCCGATTGCGCGCCGGTGCTGCTCGCCGACAGGGAAGCTGGAATAGTCGCCGCGGCCCATGCCGGCTGGAAGGGCGCGTTCACCGGGGTGGTCGAGGCGACGGTGGCGCAGATGGAGCGGCGCGGCGCCGAGCGAGGGCGGATTGCCGCCGCGGTCGGGCCGTGCATCGCCCGGCGCAGCTACGAAGTGGACGAAGGCTTCCTGCGCCGCTTCGCCGAGGCCGATCCGGACGGCGAGCGCTTCTTCACGCTGGGGCGGCCGGGCCACCACCAGTTCGACCTGGAAGGCTTCGTCGTCTCCCGCCTCGCGGCCGCCGGGCTCACCCGCATCGAAGCGCTGGGCCAGGATACATACAGCCAGCCCGACCTGTTCTTCAGCTACCGCCGCGCAACCCACAAAAGCGAGCCGAACTACGGCCGCCAGATTTCGCTGATCGCGCTGCCTCAGTAAGCAAGCCCGATGCCGTCGGCGCGCACGTCCGAGGCGGCGCCGTAGACGAGGCTGCCGCCGCTGTCGCGCCGCTCGACGCACGAATAGCGGCCGAAGCCGCCGTCGGACGCGCCGATCCGCCAGCCCATCTGGGCGAGCGCGATCTTGGTGCGGTCCGGCACGCCGGTCTCGAGCCGCAGCAGGCCGGTGCCGCCGATCGTCTTGTCGTCCTCCCCCATCGTTTCGGACGAGCCTTCATGATGCCAGCGCGGCGAGTCGCCGGCCGCCTGGGCGTCGAGGCCGTAATCGACCCGGTTGACGATGATCTGCGCCTGGCCCTGCGGCTGCATGTCGCCGCCCATCACGCCGAAGGACAGCCAGGGCTTGCCGTTTCTGGTCGCAAAGCCGGGGATAATGGTCTGGAACGGTCGCTTGCCGGGTGCATAGAGGTTGGGGTGCCCCTCCTGAAGGGTGAAGAGCTGCCCGCGGTCGTGGAGCATGAAGCCCAAGCGGTCCGGCACCAGCCCTGAGCCCATGCCGCGGAAGTTGGACTGGATGAGGCTCACCATCATGCCGTCCTTGTCGGCGACGCTGAAGTAAGTGGTGTCGCCGCGCGACGGCGCCTCGCCCGGGCGGATGTCGGGGTTGATCCGGTCGGGGCGGATCAGCGCGGCGCGTGTCGCGGCATAGTCCTTGGAGACCAGCCAGTCGTTCGGGACCCGCGAGAAATCCGGATCGCCATAATATCGCGCCCGGTCTTCGTAGGCGAGGCGCTTGGCCTCCGCCTGGAGGTGGATCGACAGCGGCGACTGGAAGCCGGCTTCCTTCATGTCGAAGCGCTCGATCATGTTGAGCATCTGCAAGGTAGCGATGCCTTGGGTGTTGGCACCGATGGCGTGGATACCGACCCCGCGATAGGTGGTGGTCAGCGGCTCCGACCACTCGCTCCGGTGCGCGGCAAGGTCGGCGCGGGTCAGCCAGCCGCCGATGCGCTTGAAATAGCTCTCGATGGTGCGGGCGATCTCGCCTTCGTAGAAAGCGTCGCGGCCGCCGGCGGCGATCAGGCGGTAGGTGCGGGCGAGGTCCGGATTGCGGAAGATTTCGCCGGCCCGCGCCTTGTCGCCCGAGGCGTAGGTCGACTGCGCGTTGGCGATCTCCTCGATGCCCAGGTTGGGTCGCGCGTAGTTCGCCATCGCGCGGTTCATGTAATGGGCCACCACCGGCGAGAGCGGCACGCCGCCTTCGGCATAGGCGATGGCGGGCTCGAACAATTCGCGCCATTTGAGCTTGCCGTAGCGCTGGTGGAGCCGCCACCAGGCATCGACGGTGCCGGGCACGGTGACGGTGACGGCGCCGTAGGCCGGCAGCACGCCATTCGTAGCCCGCGAGCGCACCGTCTCCAGATCCAGGAACTTGGGACTGCGGCCGGAGCCGGCGATGCCGACCACCTTGGCCGCCTTCGGGTCCCACAGCATGGCATAAAGGTCTCCGCCGATGCCGTTGGCGGTCGGCTCGAGGAAACCCAGAGCGGCGTTGATCGCGATGGCGGCGTCGACCGCGGACCCGCCCTTTTTCAGGATTTCGATGCCCGCCAAGGTGCCGAGCGGGTGGGAGGAGGCGGCGGCGCCGTTGCGGCCGAACGCTTCGGAACGGGTGGCGAAGCTCGCGCCGACCGGGCGGTCGCCCGCTTCGACGCCGGGATAATCCTGCGTTCCGGGAAGCGCCGGGCTGAGCGGCGCCTGCGCATCGGCGCGCCGGGCAAGCGCAACCCCGGCGGCGGCAAGGGGAATGGCGGCGAGAAAGCTGCGTCTGCGCAAGGGGGCGGCTCCTACTGAGTCTTTCGCCACCCCTAGCAGCAAGGCCGCGCCTCTGGCATCACCCGTCGCACAACAAGGGGGCACAATGGCGGCGCGTATCGGGCTTTGGGGCGGGCTGGCCGTCTTTCTCCTCATGCTGCTGCTTCCAGCGCCCGGGGCGATGCCGGAGCCGGCGTGGCGGACCACGGCGCTGGTGGTGCTGATGGCGACCTGGTGGATGACCCAGGCGCTGCCGCTCACCGCCACCGCCTTGCTGCCGTTTCTCGCCTTTCCCTTTTTCGGGATCATGACGGCCACCGAGACCGCGTCCGCTTATTATTCGCCGATCCTGTTCCTGGTGCTGGGCGGCGCGATCATCGCGCTCGCCATCGAGCGCACCGGGCTGCACCGCCGCCTCGCTCTTGCCATCGTCAGCCGCGGCGGATCGACTCCGGCGGCGATGCTGCTCGCCTTCATGGCGGCGACGGCGCTGCTCAGCATGATCGTCTCCAACACCGCGACCACCTTGATCATGATCCCGATCGCGGTGGCGGTTCTCCACGCGGCCAGGATCGAGGCCGGCCACACCGACGGATTTGCCGGCGCCCTCGTCATGGGCATCGCTTTTGCCGCATCGATCGGCGGCCTCGGCACCCTGGTCGGCTCCCCCACCAACGCGATCGCCGCCGGGATCATCGAGCGCAGCACCGGCCTGCGCATCGATTTCCTCACCTGGGCGCTCTACGGCCTGCCGCTGGTCGCCGTCGCCATTCCCTTGTGCTGGCTGATCCTGCTCAAGGTGCAGCGGGTCCGGCCGACCGACTTCGATCCGGCCGCCGCCCGGGCCGGCATTGGCGAAGCGTGCGACTGGTCGACGGCCGAGAAAAGGCTGGTGCCGCTGATTGCCGCGGTGGTCGCGGCCTGGGTCGCCTTGCCGTTCATCGCCGGCTTCCTGCCCCGCGACAGCCTCACCGACGGCACCATCGCGGTGGCGGGCGCGCTGCTGCTGTTCGTGATTCCGGACGGCACCGGCCGCGCCATCTTGAACTGGGACGAAGCCAATCGCGCGCCGTGGGGCGTGATCATGCTGTTCGGTGGCGGCCTGGCGCTGGCCGCGGGTATCGGCGCATCGGGACTGGCCGATTGGCTGGGCGTCGCGCTCCAGCCGCTGCGCGCCGTGCATCCGTTGGTGGTGGCGGCGGTGCTGGTGGGGCTGGTCATCCTGATCACCGAATTCGCCTCCAATGTCGCGGCGGCGAGCGGTGTCATTCCCGTCGTCGCCGGGATCATCGCCGCCACCGGCATCGATCCCATCCTGCTCGCGCTGCCGGCGGCCTGGGCGGCCAGCTGGGGCTTCATGCTGCCATCGGGGACCGGGCCCAATGCGATTGCCTGGGCCACCGGCCATATCGCCCTGCCGCGCATGCTCAAGGCGGGGCTGCTGCTCGACATCGCAGGGGTGCCACTGATGGTCGGTATCGTCTGGATGCTCGCGCCGCTTCTGGGCTAGGGGGCGGCACGCGAGGAGAAACACGATGAACGAAGACGAATCCGACCTGACCGGCGCCACCCCCCGGCGCCGTCCCAAGCCCGGCGTGCTGGAAATCGGCGGACGCAGGTTGAAGCCGTCCACCCTGATGATGGGCCATGGCTTCGATCCGGCCTTGTCGGAAGGGTCGCTCAAGGCGCCGATCTTCCTCACCTCCACCTTCGTGTTCGAAAATGCGGCGGCCGGCAAGCGCCACTTCGAAGGCGTCACCGGCAAGCGCCCGGGCGGTGCCGAAGGCCTCGTCTATTCCCGCTTCAACGGCCCCAACCAGGAGATCCTGGAGGATCGGCTCGGCCTGTGGGAAGATGCGGAGGACGCGCTGACCTTCTCGTCGGGCATGTCGGCGATCGCTACCCTGCTGCTCGCCTTCGTGCAGCCGGGCGATGTGGTGGTACACAGCGGCCCGCTTTATGCCGCCACCGAAACCCTGATCGGCCGTATCCTCGGCCGCTTCGGAGTTTCCTGGCTCGACTTCCCGGCCGGCGCCACCGAAGACGAGATCGCGGAGGTGATGAGCCGCGCCAAAGCCAAGGGCCGCGTGCCGCTCGTCTACCTCGAAAGCCCCGCCAACCCGACCAACGTCCTGGTCGACGTGGAGGCGGTCCGCCGCGTCGTTGAGGCGCAGTTCGGCGAGGGCGAGCGCCCGCCGATCGCCATCGACAACACCTTCCTGGGCCCATTGTGGCAGCAGCCGCTGCGCCACGGCGCCGACCTTTCGGTCTATTCGCTGACCAAATATGCCGGCGGCCATTCCGATCTCGTGGCGGGCGGCATCACCGGTTCCAAGGATTATATCAACCAGATCCGCATGCTGCGGAACACGATCGGCACCATCACCGATCCCAACACCGCCTGGATGCTGCTGCGCTCCCTCGAAACGCTGGAGCTTCGCATGGAAAAAGCCGGCCGCAATGCCGAGCAGGTGTGCCAGTTCCTCAAGGACCATGCCAAGGTCGAAAGCGTCGGCTATCTCGGCTTCCTCGAGCAAGGCGAGGATGCCCGGCAGGCCGACATCTACCGCCGCCACTGCACCGGCGCCGGCTCGACCTTTTCGCTTTACCTGAAGGGCGGAGAGAAGGAGGCGTTCGCCTTCCTGGATTCGCTCAAGATCGCTCATCTCGCGGTCAGCCTGGGCGGTACCGAGACGCTGGCCAGCGCGCCGGCGGCGATGACCCACCTGTCGGTGCCCGAGGAGCGCAAGCAGGCGCTCGGCATCACCGACAACCTCGTTCGGATCTCGATCGGAGTCGAGGATCCGGACGACCTGATCGCCGATTTCGACCAGGCACTGAGCGCCGTCTGAGCGGAATGAACCCCTCTCCCGAAGATCGGGAGCTGGAAGGCGGGATTGCCGTAATGCCCTCTCCCGCTTTTCGCGGGAGAGGGAGGGGCCCAAGCCGCAGGCTTGGGAGGGTGAGGGTCTTGCTGAGTCTACGGTACAGACCCTCACCCTCCCACCCTCCGGGCGGGCCCCTCCCTCTCCCGTAAGGACGGGAGAGGGGGTCGAGAGGCAACCGCTGGCTAACACTCTCCCGTAAGATCGCGGGAGGGGGTTGAGCCCCCTCAGCCTTCCTTGCCCCAATCGACGACTTCCCAGCCTTCGGCGCGGGCCAGCTTGACCAGGCGGCTGTGGGCGTTGGCCGCCACCGGCTCGTCCGCCCAGCGGTGCACATGGTGGTCCGAAACATGGTCCGAATAGAAGCGGATGTGGACAGCGTCGCGAGTGAGGCCCTCGCGCGCCATCCATTGCTCGATCATGTCGAGCTTGGCCGGGCCGTAGCAATTGCTGCCTTCGATGCGGGCAAGGATGCGGCCGTCCGCGCCGAGGCTGGTTTCCGTCGCCACGACATCGTCGAAGCCGAGCCGGCGGGCGATGGCGGCGGCGTAGAGCCGGTAGGAGGCGGTGGCCATCACCAGCCGCCGCCCCGCCGCCCGATCGGCGGCGATGGCGCGCAACGCGCCCGGCATCATGTTGGACGCGATCTGCGCTTCGGCGAAGCTTTCGATCACCGGCTCCAGGCGCGACGAGGAGACTGCGGTGCCGATCAGCAGATCGTAATTGATCTCCTTCAGGCGCCCGCGGTCTATCAGCCTGGCAAGATAGGCCGCCATGGCGAGCAGCACGAGCGGGAACAGCACCAGCCGCCAGGGCGCCAGTTCGCGCGCCGCGTGGACCAGGAAAGGCGTGTAGGTTGCCCGCCGGGTGATGGTCCGGTCCATGTCGTAGATTGCAAGGTGCGCCTTCATGAAACGGGGCAAGCACAGCGCGCCGCCTTTTGTCCAGCTTGCCCGCCAAGGAGAATTGAAGCATGGCCTAGGGATGAGCACGGTTGCCCGTTTGACAGAGGGGTCCGAACAGGGCCGGCGCGTGCTGCGCTTTTCGGGGGATCTGACGCTGCCGCAGCTCGGTGTCCTCCCCACCCGCCTCGACCGGCTGAAGGGCAGCGGCTTTCTTGTCGACCTGTCGGACGTAGCGCGGGTCGACACGGTCGGCGCCTGGATGATCCACCGCACCGCGCGCGACCGCGGCGCGGAGGTGGTCGGCGCCAACCCCAATGTCGCGCGGCTGCTGCGGCGCATGGAGGAGGTGGACAAGCCGGTAAAGGTGCGGCCCGATCCGCCGCCGCCGCTGACTCGCATCCTGAACCAGCTCGGCGCGGCGACGATCGAGTCTGGCCGGACCTTTATCGGCCTTCTGAGCTTCTTCGGCGCGATGCTGATCAGCGTCGTGCGCGTGGCGCGCGAGCCGCGCCGCTTCCGCCTCAACGCAGTGGTTCAGCGTTTCGAAGTGGTCGGAGTCCACGCCTTTGCGATCATCGGCCTGATGAGCTTCCTGGTCGGCATCGTCATCGCCCAGCAGGGCGCGGTTCAGCTTCGCCAGTTCGGAGCCGAAGTGTTCACGGTCAACCTGATCGGCCGCAGCGCGGTCAAGGAACTGGGCGTGCTGATGACGGCGATCATGGTCGCCGGCCGCTCCGGCTCCTCCTTTGCGGCGCAATTGGGCTCGATGAAGCTTGCCGAGGAAGTGGATGCGATGCGCACCATCGGCGTGTCGCCGATGGAAGCGCTCGTCCTCCCCCGGGTCTTCGCCACCGTGCTGATGATGCCGCTGCTGGGCTTCTATGCGGCAGTGGTGGCGGTGATCGGCGGCGGCGTCTTTACCTGGGTCGGGCTCGACATCCCGCCCATCACCTTCGTGCAGCGCATCCGCGAGGTGGTGCCGATTACCGACCTGTGGCAGCTGCTGATCAAGGCACCCGTGTTCGGCCTCATCATTGCCCTGGCCGGCTGTTACCAGGGCATGCAGGTCGAATCCTCCGCCGAGGAAGTCGGCCTTCGTACCACCACGGCGGTGGTGCAGGGGATCTTCCTGGTAATCGTGCTCGACGCCTTTTTCGCCGTTTTCTTCACCAGCATGGGTTGGCCGTGAGCGATCCTGAAGCCATAATCTCGGTGCGCGGGCTGCGCAATTGCTTCGGCGACCAGGCGGTTCATGACGAACTGGACCTCGATGTCCGCCGCGGCGAAATTCTCGGCGTGGTCGGCGGATCGGGCACGGGCAAGTCGGTGCTGATGCGCTCCATCATCGGCCTTCAGGAGCCAAGTGCCGGCGAGATCGACGTGTTCGGCCAGCCGATGCGCAACAGCAGCGATGCCGTGCTTCAAGGGATACGCAAGCGCTGGGGCATCATGTTCCAGGGCGCCGCGCTGTTTTCCACCCTGACCGTGGCGGAAAATGTCCAAGTGCCGCTGCGCGAATTCTACCCGCGCTTGTCGGAAAAGCTGCTGAACGAGATCGCTGCCTTCAAGATCGTGCTGGTCGGCCTTCCCTCGGAGGCGGGCCCCAAATATCCCTCCGAGCTTTCGGGCGGCATGAAGAAGCGCGCCGGCATCGCCCGTGCGCTGGCGCTCGATCCCGAGTTGCTGTTCCTCGACGAGCCGACGGCCGGCCTCGATCCGATCGGCGCGGCCGCCTTCGACCAGCTGACACTGGAGCTGCGCGACCAGCTCGGCCTTACCGTGTTCATCATCACCCACGATCTCGACACGCTTTACGCGATCTGCGACCGGGTGGCGGTGCTGGCCGATCGCAAGGTGGTCGCGGTTGGAACGATTCCGGAACTATTGGCTTTGGACCACGAATGGATCCAGGAATATTTCAGGGGCCCCCGGGGGCGTGCAGCGGAGGAAGCGACCGAGGCGGCGGAAGAAGAAGCGGGCCGCGCCGCGGCGGCGAAGGACGGGAACGGTAAGAGCTGATGGAAACGCGTTCGAACCACCTTCTCGTCGGCAGCGTCGTCATGGCGCTGATCATCGCGCTCGTCGGCTTCATCATCTGGCTGTCCCAGGCCGGCGGCGACCAGGACAAGCGCTACGACATCTTCTTCAAGCAGGCGGTCGACGGCCTTGCCAAGGGCAGCGCCGTGACCTTTTCAGGAGTGCCGGTAGGCCAGGTGGAATCGATCAACCTCGAGCCCGCGACGCCCGAATTCGTGCGGGTGCGGATCACCGTCAGCCAGCCGACGCCGGTTCTGGTCGGCACCACCGCCACCATCAAGGGGGTCGGCTTCACCGGCGTTTCTCAGATCCAGCTCGATCCGCCCGAGCGCAATTCGGCGCGGCGGGTTGCCAATGGGCGCGAGATCGCCTGCCCGGAAGACGGCGATGTCCGCTCGGTCTGCCCGTACGGGGTCCCGATCATTCCAACCAAGCCCGGTGCGCTGGGGCAGTTGCTCAACAGCGCACCTGAGTTGCTGGAGCGCGTCTCGACCCTGACCGCCCGGCTCACCGAATTGCTGTCCGACCGCAATCAGGAATCGATCGCGTCGATCCTTGAGAATGTCCAGGAAATCAGCCGCAACCTCGCTGCCCGCTCGGACGAGATCGCCGCCACCATGGCCGAGGCCCGGATCGCGATCCGCCAGGCGGGCCAGGCCGCCGAGGAGTTCGGCAGGCTTGCCGACACCAGCGACCAGTTGCTCCAGCGCGATGCACGCCCGCTGATCTCCGACCTGCGCCAGACGGTGCGGGCCGCGGAAGGCAGCATGCGCAATCTCGACACCGTACTGTCGGAAGCGCGGCCGGGCGTGCAGGCCTTTTCCAAGCAGACCATTCCGGAGGTTGGGCAGCTTGTGCGCGACCTGCGCGAAATGTCCTCCAGCCTCAGCGTGGTATCGCAGCGGCTTGAAACCCAGGGCGCGCTTGGCGTGATCAGCGGCCCCAGCCTTCCCGACTATAAGGGGAACAAGAAGTAATGCCCCACCCTAACCTGCTCCTTCCCCTCGCCGCGGCGCTGGTGCTGGCCGGCTGCAGCTTCGGACCCAAGACTCCGCCCGTGCTGATGCGGCTGACGCCCGACCAGGCGCGAACCGCCGGCGCCAGCCAGACGTCCAGTGCCTCGCAGGCGTTGACGGTGGTGCCGCCCGCCGTTCCGGAGGAGCTGCGCACCGCCCGGGTCCCGGTCCGCACCGGCGGTACCGCGGTGGCCTATCTCAAGGATGCGCAATGGGTGGAAAGTCCCGGCGCGCTGTTCGCGCGCCTGATCGGCGAGACGATATCGGCCCGCAGCGGGCGCGTGGTGCTCGATGCGCGCCAGTTCACCCTCGATCCCGGCACCCGCCTGACGGGGACGCTGCACAGCTTCGGGATCGATGCCGACACCAGCGAGGCGGTAGTCGTCTATGACGCCGTGCTGGCGCGCGGGGCGGATGCGATCGAAAGCCGCCGCTTCGAAGCGCGGGTGCCGATGACCGCCATCGACCGGATCAGCGCGGGCCCGGCGCTTAACCGCGCCGCCAACCAGGTTGCCAGTGAAGTTGCAGGCTGGGTCGGCTGATCAGCCGAGGCTTTTCGACGCCTGCTCGATGACATCCTTGCTGAGCCCCGGCGTCGCCAGGATGCGCTCCAGCTCCGCCCGCATCAGCGCCTGCCGCGCTTCATCGAAGCGGCGCCAGCGGCCGAGCGCCGGCACCAGCCGCGCCGCCGTCTGCGGGTTGAGCTTGTCCACCTTGAGGATCATGCCGGACACGAAGCAGTAGCCGCGGCCGGACGCGTGGTGGAAGGCATGCTGGTTCGAGGCGAACGCGCTCACCAGCGCCCGCATTCGATTGGGGTTGGAGAGGGAGAATTCCGGGTGGGCGGCAAGCCGCTCGACTTCGTCGGGCGTGTCGTCGCGGGAGGACAAGGCCTGCGCGGTGAACCATTTGTCGAGCACCAGCGCATTGCCGCGATAGCGGTCGTAAAAGGCGCAAAGGACCTCCTGCCGCTCCGGCGCATCGGAGTTGACCAGGGTGCCCAGCGCCCCCTGCCGGTCGGTCATGTTGTCGGCGTCGTCGAACTGCCGCATCGCAAGGGCCGGCGCGTCCGCAGCCCCGGCGGCCATCACATAGCCCAGGGATACCGTGCGCAGCCGCCGGGCGCCTTTGGCCGCCGGCGAATATTCGAAGCGATTGGCGGCATTGGCGGCATAAGCGGCCCGCCACTGGCTCTCCAGCGCCTCGCCGAGGCGCCGCCGCAGCGTGTCGCGGGCCGTGCGCACCGCTTCCGGATCCACAATCGCCAGATGGTCGCCGATGAACGCCTCGCTCGGCAGCAGCACCGCTTCGGCGACGAAGGCCGGATCCAGGGTAGCGTTGGCGAGCGTCTCCCGCACCGCCTCGACAACCGGTTCAGGGTCCGCCGCCTCGCCCTTCACCGCCTGGATCAGCGTACCCAGCATCAATTGCTGCATCGCTTCGTAGCGGGCGAACGGATCGTCGTCGTTGGCGGAAAGGAAGGCGAGATCGGCGGCGTCGCGGCAGGCATCCACGATCACCGGCGCGGAGAAGCCGCGGTTGATCGACAATATCGGGCGCTCGCTTATGCCCTCCCAGACGATCTCCGTCCGGGCGGTATCGAGCAGCACCAGCCGTTCCTCGAGCTTGCGGCCGGAAGCTTCGCCGAACAAGGCGATGCGCAGCGGGATCGGCAGCGGCTGCTTGTCGGGCTGGCCCGGGGTAGGGGGCACCATCTGCGTAAGCCGCAGGCTTGCACGGCCGCCGCCCGGCTCATGCTCCAGCGCCGCTGTGACCCTGGGCGTTCCCGCCTGACTGTACCACAAGCGGAAGTGGGAAAGGTCGATCCCGGCGCCGTCTTCCATCGCGGCGACGAAATCCTCGCAAGTCGCCGCCTCGCCGTCGTGGCGGCTGAAATAAAGGTCGGTCCCGGCCCGGAAGCGCTCCGGGCCGACGAGGGTGTGGATCATGCGGATGAGCTCCGCGCCCTTGTTGTAGATTGTGGCGGTGTAGAAGTTCGAGATTTCGATATAGCTTTCGGGACGGACCGGATGGGCGAGCGGGCCCTGGTCCTCGGGGAATTGCCCGGAGCGCAGCACCCGCACATCCTCGATCCTTTTCACCGCCGCCGAGCCCATGTCGGCCGAATATTGCTGGTCGCGAAAGACGGTGAAGCCTTCCTTGAGCGAGAGCTGGAACCAGTCGCGGCAGGTGATGCGGTTGCCGGACCAATTGTGAAAATATTCGTGCGCGACGACGCCCGCCACAGCGTCGAAATCCGCATCCGTGGCGGTTTCAGCCTCGGCCAGGATGTAGCGCGAGTTGAAGATGTTGAGGCCCTTATTCTCCATCGCGCCGAAGTTGAAATCGGCGACCGCGACGATGTTGAACACGGCGAGGTCATATTCTCGGCCAAAGGCGTCCTCGTCCCATTTCATCGAGGATTTGAGCGCTTCCATGGCGTGACGGGTCTTCGCTACGTCGCCGTCGCGCACCCAGATGCCGAGCGCCACCTCGCGGCCGGAGCGAGTGACGAAGCTGTCGCGATTGGCGACGAGATCGCCGGCGACCAGGGCGAAGAGGTAGCAGGGCTTGGGGAAGGGGTCGTGCCATTCGGCCCAGTGGCGTCCGCCGTCCAGCGTGCCTTCGCCGACCGGATCCCCGTTGGCGAGCAGGATCGGGTAGAGGCGCGCGTCCGCCTCCAGGCGCACGGTGTAGCGGCTGAGCACGTCCGGCCGGTCGGGGAAGGGCGTGATGCGGCGAAAGCCCTCGGCCTCGCACTGGGTGCACAGGATGCCGCCGGATTCGTACAGGCCCATCAGCTGGGTGTTGGCGCGCGGGGCGATCTCCACCAGCGTCTCGATCACCGCCCGGTCGCGGCCGGAAAGGTTGATCGTCAGCACGCTATCCGCGTAGGAAAACTGCAGATCGTCGCCGTGTTCTGAAACGGAGAGGACGTCCAAATCTTCTGAATCGAGCCGCAAGGGCCGGTCGTGCACGCCGTTGCGCTCCACCGTGAGGCGGGCGCGCACCCGAGTCCGCTCCGCGTCGAGCTGGAACTCGAGCGCGATCTCCGGGACCAGCCAGTCGGGCGGGCGATACTCTTCGCGGCGGATGGCGGTGGGGACGGCGGGCGCGTTGTGGGCATCGAGCATGACCGGCGGCGTAGGCGCGGCGGCAGGTCGACGCAACAATTGGCGGGCCGCATGGAGCCGGCGGCGGGCTCGCCCGTTTGCCGGCCATGCGCCTTGAAAAACAGAATCGCCGCTCGTGCCTGGGCCTCATCCTTTTCCTGGCCCTGCTGACCGTTCTGGTCCTGTGGATGTCGCTGGGCGGCATGCCGCGCGACACTGTGGCCGAGCAGCCCAAGGGCACCGTCGCCCCGGGCGCGCCGCCGCCGGGATCGGGGCCGCCGCCCAAGACGCGCTGACCCGCCGCTGTTGCAGGATACGGCAAAGCGGCTAGGCTGGGCGGGGCTGCGCTGGCCCGTTCCACCTGCCGCGGAGGCCGATGATGACCTTTTCCGTCCATTCGGCCCTGCGCCTCGCCGGCGCGCTTGCCGCCCTCCCGCTCGCCGCCTGCGCGACCGTACCCGAGGCAGCGCAGGCGCCGCCGCCGGTTCATACCAGCTATGCATGGGCGCGGTTCGACGCCCGCGCGATCACCGCCGCCGAAGCCTCGGGCGTTGCCGACAAAGCGAGCGGGCGGGCGCTCACCGTGGACGATCCGGTGCGGATCGCGTCGATCAGCAAACTGGTGGTGGCGCTCGCCATCATGCGGCTGGTCGAGGAAGGCCGGATCGACCTCGACCGGGACGTCTCCGACTATCTCGGCTGGCGGCTGCGCAATCCGGCCTTTCCCGACGACAGGATCACGCTGCGCCAGCTCCTCTCCCACCGCTCCAGCCTGCGCGACGAAGTCGATTATGTGATCCCGCTCGGCCGCACCGTCGAGGAGGTGGTGGCCGACCCGAAGGCCTATGACGCTGAGCATCCGCCGGGCACCTTCTTTCGCTATTCCAACCTCGGCTTTCCGGTCATCGGCACGGTGCTGGAGCGCGCTACCGGCGAGCGCTTCGACCGGCTGATGCGGCGGCTGGTGCTGGGGCCGATGAAGCTCGACGCCTGCTTCAACTGGTCCGGCTGCTCGCCCGAAAAGGTGGCGCGCGCCGGGGTCCTCTATCGCGCCAACGGCGCAGTCGCGCTTGACGACCTGAAGGGGGCAATGCCCGCCTGCATGGTCAACCGGCCAAGCGACGGCAGCTGCGACCTTTCTTCCTACCGGATCGGCACCCATGGCGGCCTGTTCTCGCCGCAGGGAGGTCTTCGCATCTCGGTGCGGGACCTTGCCGCCGTCGGACAGCTCCTCCTGCGCAAGGGGCGCCTCGCCGATGGAACGCGGCTCGTCACCGAAGCCGGCATAGCCGAGATGACCCGCATCCACTGGCGCTCGGATGGTGCCAATGGCGATGCCGAGAAGGGCTTTTACTGCGCCTATGGGCTTGCCGTGCAGGTGCTCGGCCAATGTTCGCCGGGCGACGACCCGGTTGGCGACGGCCGTACCCGATTGGGCCATGCCGGCGACGCCTACGGGCTCAAGTCGGGCCTGTGGGTCGATCCGGCGCGCGGCACCGGCATTGCTTATTTCGCCACCGGCATCGACGATGCGGGACCCCGTGGCCGCTCGGCCTACTGGACGGTCGAGGAATGGCTGGCGGCGAAGGCGCGCTGAGGCGGGGAAACCAGCCCGGCCATTGACTTGGCGGCCGCTTTGCGCTTTGAGGCGGCGGCACGCGGCGGGTATTCCCCGCCCGTTTCTTTTTGGGTTTGGGCCGCCCCCATTTCGACGGCCCGGCCGGGATTACCTGAAACGGATCCCGGACGAACAAGGACAAAATATCATGCGCCATCGCATTGCCGGCCGTAAGCTGCAGCGTACCTCCTCCCACCGCACCGCCATGTTCCGCAACATGGCCGCCGCGCTGATCAAGCATGAGCAGATCACCACCACGGTGGCCAAAGCGAAGGAGCTTCGCCCCTATGTCGAGAAGCTGATCACGCTGGCCAAGAAGGGCGGCCTTTCCAATCGCCGCCTGGCCCATGCGCGCATGCTCGACGACACGCAGCTGGTGAAGCTGTTCGACACGCTGGCGCCCCGCTACGCCGACCGCGCCGGCGGCTATACCCGCATCATCAAGGCAGGCACCCGCGCCTCGGACGCGGCGCCGATCGCCATCATCGAACTGGTCGATCGCGACGTATCGGCCAAGGGCCAGGATTCGGGACCGGTGATGAACGCCGACGAATTCGAAGACGCCGCCTGAGCGCACCCCGCTCCGGAAATGCCTGAAAAACGAAAGGGCCTCCGCTTCGGAAGGCCCTTTTCTTTTGCGCTTGGCGCAGGCGGAGGAGGAATACCCCGCCGCGGAAGGGGGAGGACCGCGACGGGGCTTTTTCAGGCGCAAGATCCAAAAGGGGGGAAGGACCCGCGCCATGGCCGCCCAGGGAGGGGGCGGCTTACCGTAAATGGGGATAAGTCACGGAAAGTTAAAGGGTTTCAAATCGAAATCCCGGTTCGCCGCGGGGGCCGGCGGAGGTTCGGAAGGAACCGGTGGGAGGCGCCTGCCGTTCAGACCTTTGAACAAGGAGAAGACGCCATGACCGGCATCATCGCGAAGATCGCGGATACACTCGGCCTCGGCGGCGAGGCGGAGCACCAGGGGCCGACGTCCGCCGGTGGCGGCAGCGCGCTGGCATCGCCCGGGGCGGGCGGCGCTTCGGGCATGGGCGGCCTGTCCGCCGGTGGCGGCGTGGGCGAAGCGCCGGATGTGCCGACCGGCGCCGGCGCTGGCGGCACCGAGCCGATCGGCGGCGATGGCTCGGGCACCACCGGCGCGCACTCCGCCGCAGGCACGGATCCGATCCGCCCTTCCGTCGAGGCGCCCGCGCTCGACGCCTCACCTGCCCACGGCCTCAGGCGTGTGTCCGACCGCGAAGGCTGAACCCCACGCTCGGGCGGGCGTGTTGTTGCCGCCCGAACTGCAAGAAAAGACTCAATGATGGCGAATGTCCCACCCCGGCGCTTCGTGCGCGTTCCCCCTCCCGCCGCAGACGGCGATCCGGGCCCGATGCTGCGCGAAGCCTTTGAGATCCGGGAGCAGCGCCTGCCGGATTGGCTGACGCGCCTGCTCGCCCGCCTGGGCGTCAAGCGCCCCTGATCCGCGAGCGCGATTCGGCGCCAGGATCGCTTCCCCGGTGCCCACGGCGCTCAGCCCGTGATCTTGGAGCCTAGCGGCTGGGTGGCGGGGCCGTGGATCACCTCGCCCGAAAGCTCGAAGCGTGAGCCGTGGCAGGGGCAGTCCCATGTCCGGTCGGTGGCGTTCCACCCCACCAGGCAGCCCATGTGGGTGCAGACCGCGGAGACGGCGTGGACGCAGCCGCCCTCGTCCTTGAACGCGGCGACATTCTCCCCGTCGACCTTCATGATCGCCGCCTGGCCGGGCTCCAGCGCGTCATAATCCTTGGGCTTGGAGGAAAGGTAGCCGGAGACCAGGTGCGCGGCGACCGTGAGGTTCTCCTTCGCGAAGTCCTTGGCGCCCGCCACCGGCTTGACGCGAGTGGCATCGAACACCGGCAGCCACGGGCTTTCGCGTCCGGCGACCAGATCGGCAATGATCATCGCCGCCGCCGTGCCGTTGGAAATGCCCCAGGCCGCAAAGCCGGTCGCGACGAGATAGCCATCGCCGCCGCTCGACGACCAGCCGACATAGGGCGCGCTGTCGATCGGATCGTAATCCTCGTTGACCCAGCGATATTCCACCGGCCCGGCATCGAAATATTGCTGGAGCCAGGCTTCTATATCGCGGATCGATTCCTGCTCGTCGTCCGGGTGACCGGGCTTGAAGCTGGTGCCCGAGACGATGGCCCAGGTGCGGCCGCCGGAGCGGTGGGTGCGGATCGAGCGGCCGGGCTTCTCGGCATTCTTGTACATGCCCGGCGGCACGAAGCCGATCGGCGCGGCGATGACCGGCTCGGCATGCGGATGGGCCATGGAATAATACATGCCGATCTGGCCGAGCGGCAGGTGGGTGGCCATGACGACATGACGGGCGGTGACGGTGCCGGCGTCGGTCACCACCCGCGTGGGCTCATAGTCGACGACGCGGCTGTTCTCGAAGATGTGCGAGCCGTCGCCCGGGATGGTGGCGGCGAGGCCGGCGACATATTTCACCGGGTGGAACTGGGCCTGGTTGTCCCAGCGCATCGCGGCGAGCACCTCGAAGGGCAGACCGATGTCGCCGGTCAGGAAGCTCGCCGGGAGGCCGAGGCGCTTCGCAAGCTCAACCTCCTTTTCGAGCTGGGAGACGTAGCTCTCGTCCTGCGTGTAGACGAAGGCGGGCATCGGATCGATATCGGCCTCGATGCCATATTGCGCGGCCAGCTCGGCGATGCGGCGGATGCCGGTCTCCTGCGCGTCGGCGTAGAGGCGGGCGCGGTCCTCGTCGAACTTCTGCTCCAAGGTCTGGTAAAGGATGCCGTGCTGCGAGCTCATCTTGGCGGTGGACTTGCCGGTGACCTGGCGCCCGACCTGCCGAGCCTCGATCACCACCACCTTGAGGCCCTGGTCCTTGAGCATCCGCGCGGTGGTGATGCCGACGATGCCGCCGCCGACGATGGCGATGTCGACCGTCAGATCGCCCGACAGCCGCGGAAAGGCCGGCGCCTCAGCCGTGGCGTTCCAATAGGTGCGGTCCTGGGGGTAGGTGGCCATCGGTTCGTCCCTCGCGCTGCGCATCCAATTCGCAAAGGTAGATGCGCGGAAGGGATTTCGGTTCCCGCCCCGCGTGCCGGACAGGTGATTGCGCGCGCCGCGAGCGTGCGTGTAGGGGCTTGGGCAGAACAAAATGCCGAAGAGGATCCCGCCCCCATGCGCATCGCCGCCGCTTTGCTTTTGCTGTCCACCGCCGCCTGCACGATGAACGACGCACCGCCGCCCGCCCGCGCCGACGGCGGCCCGCGCGCCTCCCTGGTCTATCCGGCTTCCGAGCGGCAGCCGGTCGCCGAGGTGCAGTTCGGCGAGCGGATTGCCGACCCCTATCGCTGGCTGGAGGACGATGTTCGCGAGAATCCCAAGGTGCGCCAGTGGGTGGCCGAGCAGAATGCGCTGACCAATTCCTACCTCGCCACCTTGCCCGGCAAGGCCGCCTTCACCCAGCGCATGACCGAGCTTTTCTCCTATGAGCGGGTCGGCACTCCGCGACGCGAGAACGGCCGCTATTTCTACACCCGCAATACAGGCCTCCAGAACCAGAACGTCCTGTATGTCCGCCAGGGACTGAACGGCGCGCCCAGGATGCTGATCGACCCCAACACCTGGTCGCAGGACGGCGCCACCGCCCTGGCCGAGTGGGTGCCTTCGGAAGACGGCCGCCGCGTGCTGTACGCGATCCAGGAAGGCGGCACTGATTGGCGGGTGCTCAAGGTGCTCGACGCCGACACCGGCAAGGTGATGAGCGAGGAGGTCAAATGGGCCAAGTTCGGCAACCTGGAATGGGCCAAGGACGGTTCCGGCTTTTATTATTCGCGCTTTCCCGAGCCCAAGGCGGGGCAGCAATTCCAGTCGTTGAACGAGAACCACGCCGTCTACTTCCACAAGCTCGGCACGCCGCAGAGTCAGGACCGGCTGATCTTCTCCCAGCCCGACCGCCCCAAGCTCAGCAATGTGGTGGAAGTGTCCAAGGACGGGCGCTGGCTGATCGTGACATCGTCCGAAGGCACGGACGAACGCTACGAGATCACGCTTATCGATCTCACCCAGCCGCGTGCGCAGCCGCGCCGCTTCATCTCCGGACTGGAGAATGAATGGCGCTATATCGGCAATGAGGGGAGCACCTTCTACTGGGTCACCAACCGCGGCGCCCCGCGCCTGCGCGTGGTCACCGCCGACATCAACCGGCCGATTTCCGAAGCGCGCGAGATCGTCGCGGAGGACGCCGCGACGCTTCAGGACGCTTCCATCGTCGGCGGGCGGCTGATCGTCTCCTACCTCACCGACGCCCGCACCGAGGTGCGCACATTCGAGCCGACCGGCAAGCGGATCGGCACGGTGGCGCTGCCGGGCATCGGCACCGCCGGCGGCTTCAGCGGCGACGCCGAGGACCCTGAGACCTTTTTCACCTATTCGAGCTTCAACGCGCCGGCGACGGTCTACCGTTACGACGCGCGCACCAACCAGGTCACGCCCTGGGCGCAGCCGCAGGTGGCGTTCCGCCCCGAGGATTTCACGGTCGAGCAGCGCTTCTACCGCTCCAAGGACGGCACCCGGATCCCGCTCTTCCTGGTCTACAAGAAGGGCCTCGACCTCAAGAAGAAGCACCCGACCCTGCTTTACGGCTATGGCGGGTTCAATATCTCGCTGACGCCGACATTCTCCTCCACCAACCTCGCCTGGGTCGAGCAGGGCGGCGTCTATGCCGTCGCCAACCTTCGCGGCGGCGGCGAATACGGCAAGGCCTGGCACGACGCCGGGCGCCTCGCCAACAAGCAGAATGTGTTCGACGACTTCATCGGCGCGGCCGAGTATCTGGTGCGCGAAGGCATAACCTCCCCGAACCGGCTCGCCATTTACGGCCGCTCCAACGGCGGCCTGCTGGTCGGCGCCGCGGTTAATCAGCGCCCCGACCTGTTCGCCGCCGCGCTTCCGGCGGTGGGCGTGATGGACATGCTGCGCTTCAACCGCTGGACGGCGGGGCGCTACTGGGTGGACGATTACGGCTTCCCGGACCGCGAGGCGGATTTCCGGACGCTGAGGGCCTATTCGCCCTACCATAACATCCGGTCGGGCGTGAATTACCCGGCCGTGCTGGTGACCACCGCCGACACCGACGACCGCGTCGTGCCCGGCCACAGCTTCAAATATGCCGCCGCGCTGCAGGCCGCCCCCACCGGCCCCGCGCCCAAGCTGATCCGCATCGAGACTCGCGCCGGCCACGGCTCGGGCAAGCCGACCGAGAAGATCATCGAGGAATTCGCCGACATGTGGGCGTTCATCGCCGCCCATACCGGGATGGAGGTGAAGCCGGCCCGCTGAGGGAGTGGCCTTTTTCGCCCGGCCGAAACCTGAACCTCAGCCGACAAGCAGGTTCAGCCCGAAGTCAGGCCGACTCGCCTAAACGCCTTCCATGGGCTTCCTGCGTACCCGTGGAAGCCGCTTGTTCCAGGAGGGTTTGCCATGAAGGCCATTTCCAAGATCATGACCGGTGCGGCCGCGGCCGCCTTCATCACCGTCGGCGCGGCGGCGCCTGCCGACGCCCAGTATCGCGACCGTTACCGCGACCGTGACCGCGGCATCGACGCCGGCGACATCATCACCGGCATCGCCATCCTCGGCGGCATCGCCGCCGTGACCTCGGCGATCAGCCGCGACGGCAGCCGCTACGGCTATGGTTATAGCAACCGCTATCGGAGCGGCTACACCGCCGCGGTCAACAGCTGCGGCTACGAAGCCGAGCGGATCGGCCGCGGGCGCGTACAGATCACCGATGTCGATCGCACCGGTAACGACCGCTACCGCGTGCGCGGCTTCGTGGAGCGGAGCAGCTACGACCGCTACGACAACCGCTACGGCCGGTACGATAATCGCTATGACCGCTATGACCGCTATGACCGCTATGACCGCTACGGCTACGACCATCGCGGCAACCGCGAAGGCTTCGTCTGCCAGGCGCGCGGCAACGGCCGGGTCACCAACTTCCGCATCTGAGCGGGTAGGGGATCGAACACAGGAAAACGCGCGGGAGCTTGTCTCCCGCGCGTTCTTCTTTGCGTTCATCCACCGGACAGGACGGCTGCGTAACAAGTCTGCCGGGGGAAGTTTCTCAAGGGAGGTTTGATATGCGCACGATCCTGGCCGCTACGGCGGCAACATCTTTGCTGGTGGCGTTTGCAGCGCCGGCCGAGGCGCGCCATCGCCACCGCGACAGGGTCGATGCCGGCGACGTGATCGCCGGCGCCCTGGTTATCGGAGCGATCGCGGCGATCGCCTCCTCGAACGGCAGTGCCAAGCAGGATGCGGCGGTGGACACCTGCTCCGGCGAGGCGGAGAGCCGGACCGGCGGACGCGTTGCGGACATTTACGGCATTTCCAAGCGCAAGGGCTATTACACGGTGGAAGGGGCGGTGGACGCCGGATACGGGCCCCCGGCGCCGTTCACCTGCACCGTCCGCCGCGGCGTCCTTTACAGCTTCCGCAGCGACGCCCGCTAAGACCACAAGTGCCGCCCCCGCTCGCTTTACAGTGCGGGGGCGCCTGCCTATCGCCCGGGCCATGACCGTTCAGCCGCAAGACTCCATTCTGATCGTCGATTTCGGCAGCCAGGTGACGCAGCTCATCGCCCGCCGGGTGCGCGAGGCGGGGGTCTATTCGGAGATCGCGCCGTTCAGCCGCGCGCTGGAAGCCTATCGGCGGATGAAGCCCCGGGGGATCATCCTGTCCGGCGGACCCGCCTCGGTGACGCTGCAGGAGAGCCCGCGGGCCGATCCCGCCTTGTTCGAGGCGGGCGTGCCGATGTTGGGCATCTGCTACGGCCAGCAGCTCATGGCCGAGCAGCTCGGCGGCCGCGTCGTCACCGGCGACCATAGCGAGTTCGGCCGCGCCTTTCTCGAGGTTCAGGACGAATGCGCGCTGTTCGATGGCCTCTGGGCACCGGGCGAGAAGCACCAGGTGTGGATGAGCCACGGCGACAAGGTCGACGCATTGCCGCCGGGCTTCCGCATCGTCGCCCAGTCTCCGGGCGCCCCCTTTGCCGCCACCGCCGACGACGATCGCCGCTTCTACGGCGTCCAGTTCCACCCGGAGGTGGTGCACACTCCGGACGGGGCAAAGCTGATCGCCAATTTCGTCCGCCATGTCTGCGGCCTTGCCGGCGACTGGACCATGGCGGAATTTCGCGCTGCCAAGATTGCCGAGATCCGCGATCAGGTCGGTACCGGGCGCGTCATCTGCGGCCTATCGGGCGGTGTCGACAGCGCGGTCGCGGCTGTCCTCATTCACGAGGCGATCGGGCACCAGCTCACCTGCGTGTTCGTCGACCACGGCCTGATGCGCCAGGGGGAGGCCGAGCAGGTCGTCACCTTGTTCCGCAATCACTACAATATCCCGCTCGTCCATGTGGATGCGGAGGAGATGTTCCTCTCCGGCCTCGCCGGCCTCACCGACCCTGAGGCCAAGAGGAAGTTCATCGGCAAGACCTTCATCGACGTCTTCGACGCAGAGGCGACCAAGGTCGGTGGCGCCGATTTCCTCGCTCAAGGCACGCTCTATCCCGATGTCATCGAAAGCGTCAGCTTCACCGGCGGCCCGTCCGTGACCATCAAGAGTCACCACAATGTCGGCGGCTTGCCCGAGCGGATGAACATGCAGCTCGTCGAGCCGCTGCGCGAACTGTTCAAGGACGAGGTGCGCGAGCTCGGCAAGGAGCTCGGCCTCCCCGAAGCGTTCGTCGGCCGCCACCCGTTTCCGGGGCCTGGTCTCGCCATCCGCATTCCGGGCGAGGTGACCCGCGCGGCGTGCGACATCCTGCGCAAGGCGGACGCCATCTATCTCGAGGAAATCCGCAACGCCGGCCTTTACGACGCGATCTGGCAGGCCTTTGCCGTGCTGCTGCCGGTCAAGACGGTTGGAGTGATGGGCGACGGGCGCACCTACGACAATGTCTGTGCGCTGCGCGCCGTCACCTCCACCGACGGCATGACCGCCGACATCTATCCGTTCGACTCGAGCTTCCTTTCCCGCATCGCCACCCGCATCATCAACGAGGTCAAGGGCATCAACAGGGTCGTCTACGACTATACGTCGAAGCCGCCCGGCACCATCGAGTGGGAATGAACGGGCGCCGCGCCTACTTTCTGGGAATGCTCGAACCGGTGAACGCCCCGTCATTGCCGGACCCGACGGGCGGGTTGCCGTCGAGGTAATTGTTGCCGTAGCTCGACAGGGTCGCCGAATTCGTGGCGGACACGCCCGATTGGTTGCCGGTGATCGCCGTGTCGGCGACCCGCACCGTCGCGGCCGCGCCGCTGGCGGTGAGCGCGGCACCGAAATTGTTGGCCAGCTCCGAGCGCAGTACCATTACCGCGGCGACGGCCGGGCCGGGCGCTGCGACGGAAATCCCGACCTGGCCGGCGACCACATGGCTGTCCTCGACGAGCAGGCTCATCGAACCGCCGGTCATGGCGCCGACATCCACGCGGATTCCGATATTGGCATTGCCCTCCACCTGGACCTCCTGAAGCGTCACCTTGGAGTTGGCGCTCCCCGTCGGCACGATCTCGATGCCTCCGCCCGAGCCGACCTGGCCGTTATTGACGACGGTGGTGTTGGAAACGACGAGGTTCGCCGGCAGGGCCGCCAAGAAGGAAATCCCCGCGCCCTGAAATTTCTGGATGGTCGAATTCTGGATATGGACCGCGCCGCCGGCGATATAGCGCACTCCGCGAAGGCCGGTGCCGCCGCCATGGATGTCTAGGCCGCTCAGAAACACCGCGTCATTGGCGCCGGCGTTGACGGTGATGCCGTTGGTCCCGGAAGCGAGCACGCCGCCGATCACACCGTCGCAGATGATCGACAGCGACTTGGTAATGGTAACCGCGCCGAAGCCGCCGCTGTCGAGGCAGTTGATCTCACCGCCTGCCGCCGTTTTGGAGATTGCGCCGGCAAAGGTCTTGCAAGGCGCGGTGCGGCTGCACGGATTGACGTCGTCGCCGACGCCCGAAACCCAGGTGCGGGTCGCCTGCGCGCCCGCCGGTGCGGCGGCGGCAAGGGCCCCAAGGGCCACGGCAACAGAAGCGGAGATCCTCAAGCCAGACGTGCGGAACATCGTTTCTTCCCCCCCGAGAATTATGAGCAGCCGCTCCAATCTAGCCCGTGTTGCTTCGGGACGGAACGCTTTTCGCATCAAGTTGCACCGGTATGGCGCGAACCGACCAGCTCGCCTCTTTGGCAGGCTGACTTTGCCACCAACGCCGCCAGGCGCTACACAGCCGTCCATGTCCGTCACCCACTCGCTCGACACCTCGACCAGCCGGGCCAACCCGGTGCCCGCGCCGATGAAGCGCCTCACCGTGCCGAAGCTCAAGGCGATGAAGGGCGGCGATCCCATCGTCATGCTCACCGCCTATACCGCGCGCATGGCGCAGCTCCTCGATCCGCATTGCGACATATTGCTGGTCGGCGACAGCCTGGGACAAGTGATTTACGGCCTTCCCTCGACCGTGCCGGTGACGCTGGAGATGATGTGCGCCCACGGCGCCGCGGTGGTGCGCGGCTCGTGGCATGCGGTGGTGGCGGTGGACATGCCGTTCGGCAGCTATGAGGCGAGCCCCCGGCAGGCGTTCGAAAGCGCCGCGCGCATCCTCAAGGAAACCGGCGCTGCGGCGGTGAAGCTCGAAGGCGGCGAGGCGATGGCCGAAACCGTGGCCTTTCTGTCGCAGCGCGGCATACCCGTGGTCGGCCATGTCGGATTGACGCCGCAGGCGGTGAACGCGCTCGGCGGCTATGGTGCGCGTGGGCGCAGCGAGGCGGAAGCCGCCAAGATCCTCGCCGATGCCAAGGCGGTGTCGGCGGCGGGCGCCTTCATGCTGGTGGTGGAGGGGGTGCTCGAGGAGATCGCCGCGCGAGTCACCGAGGCCGTCGCCTGCCCGACCATCGGCATCGGTGCCTCCGCATCCTGCGACGGCCAGGTCCTGGTCACCGAAGACATGCTCGGCCTATTTGAGCGCACTCCCCGGTTCGTGAAGCGCTATGACGATCTGGCCGGGCGGATCGAGGCCGCCGCCTCGGCTTTTGCGGGTGAAGTCCGCAGCCGCGCCTTTCCAACGGAGGAGCAACTCTACCGCGCCAAGGCGTGAAGAGGCTTGCCGCAGCGCCGCCTCCCCCGGTAGAGGTGCGCGCGGGGGAAATTGCCGGCACCTGCTTCACGTTCATCCTGAGTCAGGAATGGCCGGGCGATGAAGGCCAGCCGGTTCAATCGGAGAGATTTGTTGGCGATCAAGCCCAGGGACAATGAAAGCTTCTACCGCGAGGTGGACGAAGAGCTGCGCCGCGATCAGGTGCGCAGCTATTGGGAGCGCTACGGCAAGCTCGCCATCGCCGGCGTGCTGCTGCTGCTGGCGCTGATCGCCGGCGCCCTGTGGTGGAACAACCAGCGCCACGTCAAAGCCGGGGAGAAGGGCGCGCAGCTCATCTCCGCCTTTGACGAGATATCGGCCGGCAACAAGGGCGCCGCCGCGCCCAAGCTCGACGCGCTCGAGAAGTCGGGCAGCCCGGGCTACCGCGCCGCCGCCATTCTCACCCGGGCCGACCTCGCGGTGGAGGAGAACCAGCTCGACCGCGCCGCCGCCTTGTTCAAGCAGGTCGCCGACGACAAGGATCTCGAGGAGACCTACCGCAACCTTGCGCTCGTGCGGCAAACCCATGTGGAATATGACAAATTGCCGCCGCAGGCGGTGATCGACCGGCTGAAGCCGCTCGCCGTGGCCGGCAATCCGTGGTTCGGAAGCGCCGGCGAAATGGTCGGCATTGCCCATCTCAAGCTCAACCGGCCGCAAGAGGCCGCCCGCATTTTTGCCGCAATGTCAAAGGACAAGCAGGTTCCGGAATCGGTCCGCTCACGCGCCGGCCAGATGGCCGGGTCGCTGGGCCTCGACGTGATCGAAGAGCCGGCTGCGGCAGCACAGGAAGGTAATTGATGAAGCGCCTGATCTCCGTCCTCGTCGCAGCGAGCCTCCTCACCGGCTGCGGCGTCTTCGACAAAAAGAAGAAGACGACGCCGACGCTGGGCGACCGCATCTCGGTTCTGTCCAGCGAAGCCGCCATCGAGGTCGATCCCGCGCTGGCCGGCGTGCCGGTCAGCTTGCCCGGCGCCGAGGCGAACGGCCAATGGACTCAGCCGGGAGGCAGCGCATCCAAGTCGATGGGCCATCTCGCGCTCGGCGCGACCCCGGCCCAGGCGTGGCGCGTCAGCATCGGCCAGGGCAGCGGCGCCAAGGTCGCGCTGGGCGCCGCACCTGTAATCGCCGACGGTAAAGTCTTCACGATCGACACCCAGGCGACGGTGCGGGCCTTTGACGCGACCACCGGCGCCTCCTTGTGGCAGACCCAGGTGCGCGGCGAAGGCGCACCGAGCGCCGCCCTGTTCGGCGGCGGCGTCAGCTTTGACAATGGCCGCCTCTACGCGACCAACGGCGCGGGCTTTGCCTTCGCGCTCGATGCCGGCAACGGTTCGATCCTCTGGCAGGTCCGCCCCGGCGGCCCGCTCCGCGGCGCGCCCACGGTGGCCAACGAGAACGTCTATGTGGTGAGTCAGGACAACCAGATATTCGCTCTTAACCCCGCCGACGGTGCGACCCGCTGGACCTCGTCCGCCGCGGTCGAGATTGCAGGCGTGTTCGGCAGCGGCGCTCCGGCCGCCGCGCAAGGCACGGTTGTCGCCGGCTTCTCCTCGGGCGAATTGAACGCCTATCGCTACGAAAACGGCCGCGTGCTGTGGCAGGACGCATTGGCGCGGACCTCGATCTCGACCGCCGTCACCACGCTTTCCGACATCGATGCCGAACCGGTGATCGACCAGGGCCGCGTCTACGCGGTGGGCCAGGGCGGCCGCATGGTGGCGCTGGAGCTCGTCACCGGCCAGCGCGTCTGGGAGATCAATGTCGCCGGCACCTCGACTCCGTGGGTGGCGGGCGAGTGGATCTTTGTCGTCACCGACGAGGCGCAGCTTCTTGCCATCGCGCGCGCCACCGGCAAGATCCGGTG
Source organism: Allosphingosinicella sp. (assembly GCA_035644835.1). Classification (GTDB taxonomy): domain Bacteria; phylum Pseudomonadota; class Alphaproteobacteria; order Sphingomonadales; family Sphingomonadaceae; genus Allosphingosinicella. Next base: position 97,952 of record DASQNR010000017.1, read on the forward strand.
GATGACCCAGCTGCCGCGCTGGCGTGACGAGAAGGACAAGAAGGGCAATATCTCCTGGGTCGGCCCGGTGCTTGCCGGCGACCGACTGGTTCTCGCCAACACGCTCGGCCACATCGTCAACGTCTCGCCCTTCGACGGCGCGATCCAGTCGACGGTGGAGACGAAGGAGCGCATTACCTTGAGCCCGGTGGTGGCCAACAACACGCTCTACATCCTCCACGACAACGGCCAGCTTTCCGCCTGGCGGTAAGACTGTTGTCCCTCTCCCTAAAGGGGAGAGGGAGGGGCCCGCCGCCGCGGCGGTGGGAGAGGGTGAGGGCACGGATTTCACCGGACTCGCTCCGTGTCCCTCACGCCGCGCGCCTTGCGGCGAGTCGACCCTCTCCCCTGTAGGGGAGAGGGTAAGGCGGCTCGCGAGTTGACCCCCGCCCTGTGAAGCGGCAGGGCAGGCGGCCATGGCAAGCCTTCCCACCGTCGCGATCGTCGGCCGACCCAATGTCGGTAAATCCACCCTGTTCAACCGTTTGGTCGGCAGGAAGCTCGCGCTGGTCGACGACCGGCCCGGCGTCACCCGCGATCGCCGCGAGGGCGATGCGAGCCTGCTCGGCCTCGACTTCCGGGTGATCGACACCGCCGGCTATGAGGATGAGGACCCGCAGTCCCTGCCCGGCCGGATGCGCGCCCAGACCACCGCAGCGGTGCGCGAAGCCGACGCCGCCCTGTTCCTGATCGACTCGCGGGCCGGGGTGACGCCGCTCGACGAGGAGATCGCCCGCTGGCTGCGGAGCGAGAAGACGCCCGTCATCCTCGCCGCCAACAAGGCGGAAGGCCGGGCCGGCGAGGCGGGCATGTTCGAGGCCTATTCGCTGGGCTTTGGCGAACCGATCGCGATGAGCGCCGAGCATGGCGAAGGGGTGGTGGACCTGTTCGAGCACCTGCGCCCGCACATCGAACGGGAAGAACCGGAAGAGGAAGAGGAGCAAGGAGAGGAATCGGAGCGGCCGCTGAAGCTCGCCATCGTCGGGCGGCCCAATGCCGGCAAGTCGACGCTGATCAACCGCATCCTCGAGGAGGAACGGCTCATCACCGGCCCGGAAGCCGGCATCACCCGCGATTCGATCTCGATCGACTGGGAGTGGCGGTCGCCGGACGGGCGGCAGCGGCAGGTGCGGCTGATCGACACGGCCGGCATGCGCAAGCGCGCCAAGGTGCAGGACAAGCTGGAGAAGCTGTCGGTCGCCGACGGGCGGCGGGCGGTGGAATTCGCCGAAGTGGTGGTGCTGCTGCTCGATGCGACGCTGGGCCTTGAGGCGCAGGACCTCAAGATCGCCGATTATGTGCTGCAGGAAGGCCGCGCCCTGCTCATCGCCATCAACAAGTGGGATGTCGCGCACGATCACAGCGCGCTGTTCCACGGTATCAAGACCGCGCTGCAGGACGGGCTCAGCCAGGCGCCGGGCGTGCCCTTGCTCGCCGTCTCGGCGATGACCGGCAAGGGCCTCGACCAGCTCCTCGCAGCCGCCTTCGAAATACGCGACGTATGGTCGCGCCGCGTCTCCACCGGCGCGCTCAACCGCTGGTTCGAGGAGGCCGTGGAACGCAATCCGCCGCCGGCGCCGAGCGGCAAGCGGATCAAGCTGCGCTACATCACCCAGGTCAACACCCGGCCGCCTGCCTTCCTGATCTTCGGCACGCGGCTCGATGCGCTGCCGGACAGCTACCTGCGCTATCTCGTCAACGGCATGCGCCGCGAACTGGATTTCGGCGCGGTGCCGATCCGGCTCGAAACGCGGACTTCGAAAAACCCGTACGACAAGGACCGCTAGGCGCTTAGCCGGCGGGCAGGGGGCTGGCCGGCCGGCGCAGCTTCTGTGCCGATCCGCGGGAGAGCGAGCGCCACAGCCATTCCATCGGCCCATATTCGAAGCGGTCGAGCCACGGCTTGGACCAAAGCAGCATCAGCGCCCACATCGGCAGCACCACCAGCCATAGCTCGGCGCGGCTCAGCGTTCCGAACCAGCCGAGGCCGTAGCCGTAGAAGAGCGTGGTCATGAGGAGGCTGGTGCCGAGATAGTTGGTGAAGGCGGCGCGGCCCGCGGCGGCGATCCGCTCCACCAAGGCGCCTCCGTTCCGGGTCAGGAGAATGATCAGCGCGGCAAGCGCCACGACCATCACCGGCCGCACCGGCGTGGTCGCCGCCATGGTGATGCCCATCACCATCGGCACCGAGAAACCGTCGCGGTAGAGTGCCCAGGCCAGCAGGGCATAAGCGGGAATGGAGATCAGGAAGCCCAGGATCATGGCCCGGCGGTAGCGCGCGGTCTCCCACCGGCCGGTGAGGAAGCCACTTTTCAGCGCCGCCATCCCGAACAGGAAGAAGGCCAGGGTCTCCCAGCCGAACATCAGCACGCCGTTAAGCGGCGCCCACATATACGCGCTCCAGCGGTCGGCCAGGATACCGTGATAGCCGCCCTGGGCGTAGATGCCCATTTCCCGGGCGACCGCTTCGGCGCTGAGCACCCCGAACTCGCTTTTGAGCCCCTGCCATTGCGCGATCGTTTCCGCGCTCGCGCCTGAGGCGCCCGCCTCCTGCGCGAGAACGGCGGCGGCGCCCGCCAGACCGCCGAATACCAGGGTCTGCACGAGCAGGAGAATTGCGCCCCAAACCACCAGCGCCCGCGTCCCCTTGTTGCGGAACAGCCAAGCGATCATGCCGATCAGCGCATATCCGACCAGGATGTCGCCGAACCAGATGAGGTAGAGGTGGATAAGGCCGAAGAGGAGCAGCCATAGCATCCGCCGGTAGTGGACCCCTGCCGGACTCTCGCCCTTCGCGCCGGCCCGTTCGATCACCAGCAGCATGCTGGCCCCGAACAGGAACGAGAAGAGGCCGCGCATCTTCCCATCGACGAAGATGAAGCTCAAGAACCAGGAGACCAGGTCCGCCTGGCCCGGCTCCCCGAAGGCGATCGGGTTCATGTAGGACTGGAACGGCATGGCGAAGGCGACGATGTTCATCGCCAATATGCCCATCACGGCGACGCCGCGCACGGTGTCGAGCGCGGCGATGCGCGGCGGCGCTTCGGTAACGGCAGTCATGTGGCTCCCCCTCGTGCAGGGGAGTTTAGCGGCAAAGCGGGGGCGTGGCAGCCCCCGTCGCACTCAGGCCGCGGTGGCGGGCGTCGACTGCAGCTGGATGTAGTTGGCGAGGCCCATGTTGCGGATCATGTCGAACTGGCGCTCCAGCGTGTCGACATGGTCTTCCTCGTTGGCGAGGATCTCGGCGAAAAGGTCGCGGCTGACATAATCGCGCACGCTCTCGCAATGGGCGATGGCGCCCTTGAGCTGGCCCAACGCCTCATATTCGAGATCGAGATCGGCGCGCAGCAGCTCTTCCAGCGTTTCGCCGATGCGCAGCCGGCCGAGCATCTGGAAATTAGGCAGGCCGCCGAGGAACAGGATGCGCACCGTCAGCTTGTCGGCATGCTTCATCTCGTCGATCGACTCGGACCGCTCCCATTCGGCAAGGCGATGGATGCCCCAATTGTCGAGCATCCGGTAATGCAGCCAATATTGATTGGTGGCGGTGAGTTCGTTCTTCAGCGCCTCGTTCAACAGCTCGATGACGCGATCGTCGCCCTTCATGCCGGCCTCCTTGTTTCGAGGCGGCATGTACCCGAGCCGGCGTCTCGAGGGAAGCTCAAAAACGGCGGAAATCTGCGGAAAATTACGCTGCGAATGCTACGCAGTCGCACGCTCGGCGGCGATGATCTCTCGTGCGAATGGGAAGCATTGGCCACAACGCGGCTTGCGGCCGACGCTGCGATAGGCGCTGGTTGGGCAGCAAGCGCCGTCCTGCGCGGCTTTGCGCACCTGGCACTCCCGAATCGCGTTGCAGACACATACGATCATGGAGATCGGAAATACCGATAATGCGAAGCGTTCGCAAGAGGGGTTGGGTGTGCCGGGTTTAAGCCCCTCCTCTTTAGGGGAGGGGCTCGGGGTGGGGGCTGTTGGTGGATTTCTCTCAGGGGTCTAGACGCGCCAAACATGCCCCACCCCAACCCCTCCCCTAAAGGGGAGGGGCTTCAGGCGCGTGGCTCAGGCCACCGTCGGTTCGCCGCTCATCAGGGCGGGGAAGAAGCCTTCATGCGCGCGGCGCAGGTCGGCGAGGCGGACGCGCAGGTTGGTCTTGCGGTCGCCGGGCGAATCCTCGTCCTCGATGCTGTCGCCGCCGGTGCGGCCGAAATAGTTGATCTCGACGCCGGCTGCGTCCGCTGCGTCCGAGAGCGCATCAGGATCGGCGGTGGTGACGAGGTAGCGGCCCTGGTCCTCGCCGAAGAGGCGCGCCGCCGCGTCGCCTTCGAAATATTCGCCCTCGATCCTGATGCCGATATCCCCGGCCAGCGCCATTTCGGCCGCGGCGACGAGAAGCCCGCCGTCGGCGGCGTCGTGCACCGCCGTCACCAAGCCGTCGTGGATCAGCTGCCGGATCAGGGTGCCGGCGGCCTTTTCGCCGGCGAGGTCCACCGGCGGGGGCGGACCTTCCTCGCGGCCGTGCAGTTCGCGCAGCCACAGCGACTGGCCAAGGTGGCAATTGCCGCCGTTGCCGACGATGAACACCCATTCCTCCGCCGCCTTGAAGGCGATGGTCGCGGACTTCGTCCAGTCGGCGAGCAGGCCGACGCCGCCGATGGCGGGGGTGGGGAGGATTGCGGAGCCGCCGCCTGTTGCCTTGCTCTCGTTGTATAAGGAGACGTTGCCCGACACGATCGGGAAGTCGAGCGCCCGGCAGGCTTCCGCCATGCCTTCGATGCAGCCGACGAACTGGCCCATGATCTCGGGCCGCTGCGGGTTGGCGAAGTTCATGCAATCGGTGGTGGCGAGCGGCGTGGCGCCGACCGCGCACAAATTGCGAAAGCATTCGGCGATCGCCTGTCTGCCGCCCTCCACCGGATCGGCGAAGCAGTAGCGCGGCGTGACATCGGTCGACATGGCCAGCGCCTTGTTCGTGCCGTGGACCCGCACCACCGCCGCATCGCCGCCCGGGCGCTGGACCGTGTCGGCGCCGACCTGGGTGTCGTACTGCTCCCAGATCCAGCGGCGGCTGGCGAGGTCGGGCGAGGCCATCAGCGTGACGAGATCGGCGCCGAGGTCGGTGCTGCGCGGAGTCTCGCCGAGCGGCGCCGGCTTCGGCGTCGGCACCCACGGGCGGTCATAGAGCGGCGCGTCGTCCGCAAGCGGGGCGAGCGGGATGTCGGCCGCCGTCTCGCCGTTCCACTTGAGCACCAGGTGGCCGCCATCCGGACCCGCTTCCGTCACCCGCCCGATAACGGCGAAATCGAGCTCCCATTTGTGGAAGATCGCCTCGGCCTCGGCCTCGCGGCCGGGTTTGAGCACCATCAGCATCCGCTCCTGCGATTCCGACAGCATCATTTCATAGGGCGTCATTCCCTCCTCGCGGCAGGGAACGGCGTTCATGTCGAGCTCCAGCCCGACGCCGCCCTTGGAGGCCATTTCCACCGAGGAGGAGGTGAGGCCGGCGGCGCCCATGTCCTGGATGGCAACGATCGCGTCCGACGCCATCAGCTCAAGGCACGCTTCGATCAGCAGCTTCTCGGTGAAGGGGTCGCCGACCTGAACGGTGGGGCGCTTTTCCTCCGAGTCTTCGGTAAAGTCGGCGGAAGCCATGGTGGCCCCGTGGATGCCGTCGCGGCCGGTCCTGGAGCCGACATAGACCACCGGATTGTCGATGCCGGCGGCGGCCGAATAGAAGATCTTGTCCTGATCGGCGATGCCCACCGTCATCGCGTTGACCAGGATGTTTCCGTCATAGGCGGGGTGGAAATTCACTTCGCCGCCCACCGTCGGTACGCCCACGCAATTGCCGTAGCCGCCGATCCCGGAGACGACGCCGGCGATGAGGTGGCGCATGCGGGGATGGTCCGGCCGGCCGAAGCGCAGCGCGTTCAAGTTCGCGATCGGCCGCGCGCCCATGGTGAAGACATCGCGCAAGATGCCGCCGACCCCGGTGGCCGCGCCCTGATGGGGCTCGATGTAGGAGGGGTGGTTGTGGCTCTCCATCTTGAAGATCGCGGCCTGATTGTCGCCGATGTCGATCACCCCGGCGTTCTCGCCCGGCCCGCAGATCACCCAAGGGGCGGTGGTCGGCAGCTTCCTGAGGTGAATCCGCGAGCTTTTGTAGGAGCAGTGCTCGGACCACATCACCGAAAAGATGCCGAGTTCGGTGATGTTGGGGGTGCGGCCCAGTGCCTTGAGCACCCGCTCATATTCCTCGGCGGACAGGCCGTGCTCGGCGACTATTTCGGGGGTGATGGAATCGCTCATGCCGGCCTGTTAGCCGGGGCGGTGGCGATTGGGTAGGGCAGGCTGCCAGGTCCTCCCCCGGACGCGCCGGGGGAGGCGCGGAAGTTTCAGGCCTTGCAGCTGCGCGTACCCTTGCCGGGCGCGGTGAGGGACACTTGCGCGTCGTTGGCGCTCAACGACCAGCCCTCGGCCGTATAAGGCGGCTGGCCCTCCGCCGCGGTCAGCAGGGTAGGCGTGCCGTCCTTTTCCGTCCTCACCCGGGCGGTGTTGTCGGTATAATAATCGACATAGACCAGCGCATTGTCCTTGCAGCGGAAGGTGCGGCTCTGCTGGATCATGGCCGGCGCCTCGACCTTGGGCGCGTTCTTGAGTTGCTCGGCCTGCGGATCGAAGGTGTTGGCGGAAACCGTCTCAGGCTCCGAACTGCAGGCGGAAAGGGTGGCGAGCGCCGCAACGGCGGCGGTGAAAAGGAGGTTCGTCTTCATGAGCCTCCTGTGCGCGGCGGCGGGTCCCGGCGTCAAGACCTTTGCGAGCGATTCGCAACAAGCCGTGGTCCACTTTGGATTGGCCCCTTGCGGTCGCGCCGCTTTTGCCTACCCTTAAGGACGGGGTGTCAGGCGGGAGCGGCAATGCAGCGGGTACGCATCGGAGTAACGGGGCTCGCCTTCGTGTTCATGCTTGTCATGCTCGGCATGGTTTTCACCAGCCCGAGCGAGGAGGCGCCGATCACGGCCAACGGGCTGGAGCAGGAATTGAGCGGCGCCCCGCCCGCACCCGCGCCGCCGCCTGCGGCGTCCGAGCCCAAGGAGCCGCTGGCCGAGCTTGGCGTTGCGCCGGGCAATGCCGATCAAAACAAGTCCGATCCCGCCGCCTCCTCCGCCGCCCCGGCCGGTCGATAAGCTGCGCGAATATTCGGTTGTGCTCGCCGCCGCGTCGGGCGCGGCGTTGGTCGAGCTGCTCGCCGGCCTGTTCCTGGGCGCCTTTCCCCTCACCGACCGGGCCGAGGCCTTGCCCTTCCTCCTTTACCGCCCGTGGGCGGTGCTGCTGCTCGCGCTCCTGCTTGAGCTGAAGCGGATCGGATGGCGCGCCCGGATCGCCGCTTACGTGCTGTTCCTGCTGCTGGCCGGAGGAAGCGAGGCGCTGGCGGTGCTTCGGCTCGGCAATCCGGGTCCCTGGCCCGAAATGCTGCGAGGCTGGGGAGCGGGCGCGGCGGCTGCTGCGGTGGCGGAGGCTGTATTCGGCGCGGTGCGCCCCGGGCGACGCCGGTGGATCGCCGCAACGGCGGCCGTGCTCGCGGTCGCGGCGGCGGCGCCGCCGGTGCGCGGCCTGGCCCTTGCCCTGGTGGAGCCGTCGCGGCCCCCAGCCGCTGAGCGCAAGCCGGCCGTGATGCTGATGACGGCGCTGCCGATGGTGTGGGGGGAGGGCGGCGCTTTCGATCCGGGCTCGCGCCCCGCGGCGCTCTACACGGCGCTGCAGCAGGAGTTCGAGATGCGCCCCATCGATGCGCTTGATTCCAAAAGCCTCGCCGCGGCGCCGCTTCTGCTGCTCGTTCAGCCGCGCTGGCTGGCGCCGGACGAGCTGGTGGCGCTCGACGCCTGGGTGCGAGGCGGAGGGCGGGCGCTGATCCTCACCGACCCGCGCCTGGTCTGGCCGAGCGACCTGCCGGCCGGCGACATTCGCCGCCCGCCGCCATCGGGCCTGCTCAAGCCGCTGCTGGACCATTGGGGGCTCGCGCTGGAGCCGGGACCCCCCGGGCGAAAGGGCGGCATCGTCGAGGGTGGCCGCAGGATCGAAGTCGAATCCGAAGGGCGGCTGCGTGCGGCCGGTGCCGACTGCCGCAGGACCAGCGACATCCAGGCCGAATGCCGGATCGGGCGGGGCCGCGCCACGATCCTCGCCGATGCCGATCTGGTGCGCGACGATTTGTGGGTGGCGCCGCACCCGGACGGCGCCCTGCGTCACCGCCGCGTGTCGGACAATCCGCTGATCGTCGCCGACCTGCTCGACCGGCTCGGCGAGGTGGAGCGGCCACGGCTGCTCGGCGATGCGCGATGGCGCGATCCGGCGGTTGCGATGCGCCCGGTGTTGCTGGCGTTGTTGCTCGGGATGGCGGGCCTCACCCTTGCCTCCGCTCTGGCCGCGCGCTTGCCGCGGCGGCGCTAACCACATACTTATCCACAGGCTTTCACCCAGAAGGAGAGCCGCGCAATCGGCCTCGAAACCCATCAAAATCCGCCTTCTCCCCTCTTGTGGCGGCCAATCCCCAAAAAAGGCATCAAATCCCCTTCCATCAAAGGGTCACTGATGTTATCCACGCCTTCTAAAGTTTAGGGGCAAATCTTCGTTCGGCCGCAAGGCACACGAAAGCGCGATGTATGCGCTTTCGTGAACGAGGAGCCTCGTGTGCAGGAGCGGGGCTGTAAAAGCGTGGAGATCGACGACTTCTTCCAAGGAAGCGCGCTCAACGCGGTGGACGCCAAGGGGCGTCTCTCCGTTCCCGCATTCGTCCGCAACGTCATCGAACGCGCTTCCGATGCGCGCGCCATCGTGATCGGCGCCCACGAAGTCTCGCCCTGCCTCACCGCCTACGGCCGCAATTATGCACGCAATCTCTACCAGGAGATCGAGCGGCGCCGCCTGATGGAAGAAGGCAAGGGCGGCACCGTCCAGGATCATTACGCCCGCGCCCGCCGCGCCTTCGGCATGACCGAGGATGTGCCCTACGACACGTCCGGCCGCATCGTGCTGCCGCCGATGATGCGCCGCAAGGGCGCGATCGAGGATCTCGCTTTGTTCGTCGGCGTCGGCGGCACCGTCGAAATCTGGAACCCGCGCCTCGCGCTGGAGCAGGGCGATGCGGACTTGAAGGACATCGCCGCCTGGCGTCTCGAAGAAAAAGGCATTGCCCTGTGACCGCGCCTTCGAGCCTTTCGGGGAGTGCCGCCCCGCACGTCCCGGTGCTCCTCGCGGAGGTGATCGCCGGCCTCGCCGTCGCGGACGGCGATACCCATGTCGACGGCACCTTCGGGGCCGGCGGCTATACGCGCGCCATCCTTGAGAGTGGGGCCGCCCGTGTCTTCGCCTTCGATCGCGATCCGGACGCGATCCATGAAGGCGAGGAAATCGCGGCCTCGAGCGGGGGGCGCCTGACGCTTGTGCCGGAGCGTTTTTCCCGGATGCGTCAGGCGCTTGCCGACCACGGCGTTGAGGAAGTGGACGGGGTCACGCTGGATATCGGCGTATCCTCGATGCAGCTCGACCGCGCCGAGCGCGGCTTCTCCTTCCAGGGCGACGGACCGCTCGACATGCGCATGGCGCAGGAAGGCGAGAGCGCCGCCGACTTCCTCAACAATGCCTCCGAAGAAGACATTGCCGACGTCATCTACCGTTATGGCGAGGAGCCCAAGTCGCGCCGCATCGCCCGGGCCATCGTCGCGGCGCGGCCGATCGAACGCACCGGTCAGCTCGCCGAGATCGTCCGCAAGGCGCTGGGCTGGCACCAGGGCATGAAGAAGGACCCGGCGACCCGCACCTTTCAGGCGATCCGCATTCACCTGAATGAAGAGCTGCAGGAGCTGGAGGACGGCCTCGAAGCCGCCGAGCAGGTGTTGAAGCAGGGCGGCCGCCTCGCCGTGGTCACCTTTCACAGCCTGGAGGACCGGGTGGTGAAGCGCTTCCTGAAGGAGCGCAGCGGCGATGTGCCGGCCGGATCGCGCCACATGCCGGTACAGGTGCGCACCGCGCCGGAGGCGACGTTCGAGGCGGTGCGCAAGCCGCTTCGGGCCGGCGAAGACGAACTGAAGGCCAATCCGCGTGCCCGTTCAGCGACCTTGCGGGTCGCCCGGCGCACCGGTGCGGCAGCGTGGGCTTTTAAGAAGGGGATGCCAGCATGATCGTCAGGGGTTTCAAGTCGGTCATCTGGGTCGGTGCCGTCGGCGGTGCCGCGCTCGGCTGCTACATGGTGTCGCTTCAGGTTGCGACGGAGCGCGCCGAGCTGACGCGGGTGGAAGCCCAGATCATTTCCGCCAAGCGCGACATCCGCGCGCTGCAGACCGAGCTCGGCACCCGCGGCCGGATGTCGCAGCTGGAAACCTGGAATGCCGAAGTGATGGCACTCTCCACGCCGACCGCTTCCCAGTTCCTGCCCAACGAACTAACGCTTGCCCGCTTCGACCAGCCTGAGCCGACGATCGACCAACGCGGCGCCGAGGTGCGCATGGCTGCGATCGAAACCCCCCGGACGGCGCCTGCCGCGGCGATGCCGGTGGTCCGCGCCGTCGCCGCCGCGCCCGCCGCTCGGCCGCTCATCACCCGCGCCAGCTACACGCCCGGCGACCCCAGACAGTCGCTCCCAGCGGCGGAGGCGGTTTCCGCCAGGCCCGCGACCAAGCGGGCGGAGCCCGCCGTGAAGGCGGAGCCCAAGCGCGACGCGGCAGCAGCCAAGACTGCCAAGGCCGAGATCAAGCCGGCGAAAGTTGAAGCCAAGCCCGCCAAGGCCTCCGCTGCAAAGCCGGCCGTGGCGGCTGAAGCCAAGCCCGCGAGCACCAGGTCCGCCGCGAGCACCAAGTCCGCCACGACGAGCAAGCCCGCGGCCAAGATGCCCGACGCCAAGGCCGCAGCCGCGGTGCCGGCCGAAAAAGCCCGCACCACCAGGATCGATCCCAAGCTCGCCGCGTCGCTCAAGGCACCGGCCCGGCGCGGCGAAGGCGGCGGCGCCAACTGATGGCCACTCTTGCGTCAGATGTTCTTCGCCAAAGCGGCGCTCCGGTAGGCCGGCCGGGGCTTTCGCTTACTTATCAGCGGCTGATGCTGGTAATGCTGGTTTTCGCCGGCGTCACCTTCATGATCGTTGCCCGGCTGCTGTTTCTTCAGGTCTTCACCGACCGGGGCGGCTCGGCCCAACTCGCCAATCCGCTGATCCCGCCGCGTGCCGACATCGTCGATCGCAACGGCGTGCCGCTCGCCCGGACCATCGATGCCTGGTCGATCGGCGTGCACCCGAACAAGCTGCTCGGCGATCCCGCCGAACTGGCCGAAAAGCTCGCGGCGCTGATGCCGGAGCGCAGCGCGGTCCAATATGAGGCGATCCTGCGTTCGGGAAAGAATTACCAGTATCTGTCGCGCCGTGCGGTTCCGGAGCTGGTCTCGGCGGTGAACGCGCTAGGCGAGCCCGCCATCGCCTTTGCCCGGGAACCCGAGCGGCTCTATCCGCAGACCGCGCTTGCCGGCCACATCCTGGGCTGGACCGATTTTGACGGCCGGGGCGTGTCCGGCATGGAAAAGGTGATGGAGGACCGGCTCACCCAGCCGTCCATGCGCGGCACCCCCGCCGCCCTTTCGATCGACAGCCGGGTCCAGGCGGCGATGGAGAGCGAGCTTGGCGCCGCCATGGTCAAGCACAGCGCCGCGGCCGGCACCGGCATCGTCCTCGACGTCAAGACCGGGGAAATAATCGCGCTCGCGTCCTTCCCGACCTTCAACCCCAATGCCGCCGGCAAGTCCGCACCCGACGCCCAGTACAATCGCGCCACCATGGGCGTGTACGAGCTCGGTTCGACCTTCAAGCCGCTGACCGTGGCCGCAGCGCTCGAGGAAGGCACGATCACCTCGCTCTCCAGGCGCTACGACGCGAGCGCGCCGCTCGCGATCGGCCGGTTCCGCATCTCAGACTATAAGGGCAAGAACCGGCCGCTGAACGTAGCCGAGATCATCGCTTATTCGTCGAATATCGGCACCGCCCGGATCGGCGACGAACTTGGCGCCGAAAGGCTTACCGCCTCCTTCCGCAAGCTCGGCTTCCACGAGGCGCCGCATATTGAGCTGCACGAGAAGAGCCAACCGCTCTGGCCGTCGCAGTGGAGCCGGGCGACCGTGCTTACAGGCTCGTTCGGCCATGGCGTCGCGATCACGCCGCTGCACCTCGCCTCCGCTTATGCGGCGCTGGTCAACGGCGGCGTATGGCGGCCGGCGACGCTGCTGAAGCTGGCGCCCGGCAAGGCACCTTCTGGCCGCCGCGTCTACAGCGAGGAGACCAGCAGCACTATGCGCAAGCTGCTGCGCGTCAACGTCCTCCATGGCGGCGGCAAGAGGGGCGAGGCGCCCGGCTACCGCGTCGGCGGCAAGACCGGCACGGCCGAAAAGACCTCGGCGGGCGGCGGCTATTCGAAAAAAGTGAACGTCTCGACCTTCGCGGCGGCTTTCCCGATGGACGATCCTCGCTATGTGGTGGTCGCCATGCTCGACGCCCCCAAAGCCACCGCCGACACGTTCGGCTACACCACCGCCGGTTGGGTTTCCGCACCCGTGGTGTCCAAGGTGATTTCCCGCACCGGGCCCCTGCTCGGGGTTCTCCCGGACGATCGTCGAGACCTCGACCTGTCCGACATGTTGGCGCTGGTCGGCGTGCAGCAGGGCCGCTGATGCGGCTCGGGGCCCTGATCGGCACCGGCGATCAAACTCGAGTGACCGGCTTCGCGATCGATCACCGCAAGGTCGCGCCCGGCACCGTGTTCGGCGCCTTCCAGGGCACCCGGTTCAACGGCGAGGACTTCATCAGCGATGCGGTCGCGGCCGGCGCTGCCGCGGTGGTGGCGCGCCCCAGCATTCCCGTCCACGGCGCGGCCCTCGTCGCCGCCGACGAGCCGCGCCGCGAATTCGCCCGGCTGGCCGCCCGCTTCTTTGCGCCGTTTCCGCAAACGGTGATCGCCGTCACCGGCACCAACGGCAAGACCTCCAACGTAGAGCTTACCCGCCAATTGTGGCGGATGGCGGGGCACCACGCCGCCTCGATCGGCACGCTGGGCGTCACCACCGCCGACGATCAGGTCACCACCGGCCTCACCACGCCCGATATCGTCACCTTCCTGTCCAACATGGCCGGCCTTGCGCGCGAGGGCGTCAGCCACGCCGCGTTTGAAGCCTCCAGCCACGGCCTTTCCCAATATCGCACCGAAGGCCTGCCGGTCCGCGCCGCCGCCTTCACCAACTTCACCCGCGACCATCTCGACTATCACGGCACCATGCAGGCCTATTTCGAGGCCAAGATGCGGCTTTTCAGCGAAGTGGTGGAGCCTGACGGAACCGCCGTGGTGTGGATGGACGATCCCCGCTCGCACGAAGTGGTGCGCCGATGCCGAGAGCGGGGGCTGAAGCTGATCACGGTGGGAACGGGCGGAGAAACGCTGCGCCTCGTGGCGCGCGAGCCGACCCAGCTCGGCCAGGTTCTGACAGTCGAGGCCGAGGGCAAGACCCACCGCGTCACGCTCCCCCTGATTGGCGCCTATCAGGCCGCCAACGCGCTGACCGCGCTCGGCCTGGTGCTCGCCACCGGCGGCGAGCTCGCCGCCACCCTCGTCCACCTGGCCCGCGTCCAGCCGGTGCGCGGGCGTCTGGAGCGGGCGGTGATCACCCGCGCCGGGGCGCCCCTTTATGTCGATTACGCCCACACGCCCGATGCAATCGAAGCGGCGATCGCGGCGCTTCGCCCGCATGCGGCCGGCCGCCTGATCATCGTGTTCGGCGCCGGCGGCGACCGCGATGTCGGCAAGCGCGCCGAGATGGGAAAGGTCGCCGCCCGGCTGGCCGATCTGGTCATCGTCACCGACGACAATTCCCGTAGCGAGGACCCCGCCGCCATCCGCCGCGCGATCCTGGAAGGCGCGCCCGGCGCCAGCGAGGTTTCCGGCCGCCGCGACGCCATCGCCGCCGCCGTCGCCGGGGCGGGCAGCGGCGACATCATCCTGCTCGCCGGCAAAGGCCATGAGCAGGGCCAGATCGTCGGCGACCAGGTGCTGCCGTTCGACGATGTCGCGGTATCGCGGGAGTGCGCGGCGTGAGGGGGGTCGCACAGCATATAAGCCCCTCCCCTTCAGGGGAGGGGTTGGGGTGGGGCTTGTGCGTTTCCCTAGGCCCGCGCCTTACGAACCCGACATCCCCCACCCCCAACCCCTCCCCTGAAGGGGAGGGGCTATGAGCGCACTTTGGACCTCTTCCGAAATCGCCGCCGCCACCGGCGGTACCGCGTCGGATGACTTCAATGTGTCGGGTGTCACCTTCGACTCCCGCGAAGTCGAGCCCGGCCACCTGTTCGTGGCGCTCAAGGGCGAGGCGACCGACGGGCACCTGTTCCTCGACCGCGCCTTTGCGGCCGGCGCGGCGGGCGCGCTGGTGTCGACGCCCGACCAGCGGCCGCATGTGCGGGTGGAGGATACTTTCGCGGCCTTGAACGATCTCGCCCGCGCTTCCCGCGCCCGCTCCTCTGCCCGCATCTGCGGAGTCACCGGCTCGGCCGGCAAGACCGGTACCAAGGAGGCCTTGTTCGCCGCGCTGGACCGCGCGGTGCCGGGTGAATCGCACCGTTCGGTGAAGAGCTACAACAATCATACCGGCGTGCCGCTCAGCCTGTCCCGCATGCCCCGCGACACGCGCTTCGGCGTGTTCGAGATGGGCATGAACCATGCCGGCGAGCTTGCCGCGCTGACCCGGCTGGTGCGCCCGCATGTCGCCATCGTCACCACCATCGCGTCGGCGCACCGCGCCTTTTTCGCAAGCGAGGAGGAGATTGCCGACGCCAAGGGCGAGATCTTCCAGGGGCTGGAGGAGGGCGGCACCGCGCTGATCCCCTTCGACAGCCCGCACCGCGACCGCCTGGTGGCTGCGGCGCGGCCTTATGCGGCCACCATCCTGACCTTCGGCCTCGGCAAGGGCGCCGACATCCGCGCCCACGATGTGGTGCCGGCCGCCAACGGCGGATCGCTGGTCACCGCCTCCTTGCCTTCGGCGGAACTCACCTTCTCGATCAGCCAGCCCGGGGAGCATTGGGTCTCGAACGCGCTTGCCGTGCTCGGCGCGGTTGAAGCGCTGGGCGCGGACCTTGCCGCCGGGGGCCTTGCCCTTGCCGACATGGGGGAGCTGAAGGGCCGGGGCGAGCGCCGCCGGGTGGCGCTGGACGGCGGCGAGGCGCTGCTGATCGACGAAAGCTACAACGCCAACCCGGCCTCGATGGCCGTGACGCTGAAGAGCTTCGGGGCCCTGTCCGTCTCCGGCCGCCGTATTGCCGTGCTCGGCGCGATGCGCGAGCTTGGCGAGACCTCCGAGGGCTTCCACGCCGGGCTTGCCGCACCGGTCGAGGCGGCCCGTGTCGATTATGCCATTCTGGTCGGCGAGGAGATGGCGCCGCTGGCAAAAGCGCTTGGCCAAAAGGTTAAAATGGCGCATGTGCCCGACACGGCGTCGGCCACGGCAGCGGTCCGCGAGGCTCTCCGGCCCGGCGACGCGATACTCGTCAAGGGATCGAACTCCATCGGACTTGCCGCCCTCGTCGAGGCGCTGGCAGGCGGGAAGAGCTGATGTTCTACTGGATTGCCGAACAGCTTGGCTTCCCCGGGGCGCTGAACCTCGTGCGCTACATCACCTTCCGGGCGGGCGCGGCGACGGCCACCGCCCTGATGATCGGCCTGATCATCGGGCCCCGATTCATCGGCTGGCTGCGCGTGCGGCAGGGCAAGGGGCAGCCGATCCGCGCCGACGGCCCCGAGTCGCACCACGCCAAGCGCGGCACCCCGACCATGGGCGGGCTGATGATCCTCACCTCGCTGACCGTGGCGATGCTGCTGTGGATGGACTTTTCCAACAAATATCTTTGGGCCTGCCTGTTCATCACGGTCGGCTTCGGGCTGATCGGCTTCCTCGACGATTACGACAAGGTCACCAAGCGCCACCATGCCGGCATCTCGGCGCGCACCCGCCTCCTCGCCGAGTTCGTGGTCGCCGGCATCGGCTGCACCATCATCACCTGGGGCGCTGGAACCGAGCTCTACATACCCTTCTATCGCGGGCCGGTGGTCGATCTCGGCTGGTTCTATATCGTCTTTGCGGCCTTCGTGGTGGTCGCCTTCGGCAATGCGGTGAACCTCACGGACGGGCTGGACGGCCTCGCCACCATGCCGGTGATCATCGCCAGCCTCGCTTTCCTGGTCATCTCCTACCTGGTCGGCAATGCCGTCTTCTCCTCCTACCTCGGCATTCCGCACGTGTTCGGGGCCGGCGACCTTACCGTGCTGTGCTCGGCGATCGTCGGGGCGGGGCTTGCCTTTCTGTGGTTCAACGCGCCGCCCGCGGCCGTTTTCATGGGCGATACCGGCAGCCTGGCGCTGGGCGGCGCGCTGGGCGCGATCGCGGTCGCCACCCAGCATGAGATCGTGCTCGGCATCATCGGCGGCCTGTTCGTGGTCGAGGCGATGAGCGTCATCATTCAGGTCTTCTTCTACAAGCGGACCGGCAAGCGAGTCTTCAAGATGGCGCCCATTCACCATCATTTCGAGCAGATCGGATGGTCCGAATCGACGGTGGTCATCCGTTTCTGGATCATCAGCTTCGTTCTGGCGCTGGCCGGCCTGTCGACGCTGAAGGTGCGGTGATCCGCGCCGCCGCCTTTAAACGGCGCGACTATGCCGTGCTCGGCCTCGCCCGCTCCGGCGTCGCGGCGGTGGAAGCGCTGCTCGCGAGCGATGCCCACGTCATGGCCTGGGACGGCAGCGAGGACGCGCGCGAGGCGCTACGCGCCGCCTTTCCGCAGGTGCGCATCGCCGATCCGCTCGTGACCTCCCTTTACGGCTTTGCCGGCGTGGTGGTCTCGCCGGGCGTGCCGTTGAACCGCCATCCGATCGCCGCCCGCGCCCGAGAGGCGAAGGTGCCGGTGATCGGCGATATCGAGCTGTTCGCGCAGGCGCGGACCGAACTGCCGCCCCACAAGGTGGTCGGCATCACAGGCACCAACGGCAAGTCCACCACCACGGCGCTTGTTCACCACATCCTCAAGAGTGCCGGCCTTCCCAGCATGATGGGCGGCAATATCGGCCTGCCGATCCTCGGCGCGGAGCCGCTCGCGGCGGGCGGCGTCTATGTGCTTGAACTCTCCTCCTACCAGATCGACCTCACGCAGAGCCTCGATTGCGACGTCGCGGTGCTGCTCAATGTCACGCCGGATCATCTCGACCGCTATGACGGCATGGACGATTATGCCGCCTCCAAGGCGCGGCTGTTCGCCATGCAGTCGCCGGACCACGCGGCGGTGATCGCGGCGGAGGACGATTATACCCGCGCTATTGCCGGCCAGGTCGCGGGGCGAAAGATCCTCGTCGCCTCCGGCCAAGTGAAGGACCAGTCGCGCTGGCCGTCGCTGCAGGGGCCGCACAACGCCCAGAATGTCGCGGCCGCCGTTGCGGTGGCGCGCGAACTGGGCATCGACGACGGCGCCATCGCCCGAGCGCTCGAGACCTATCCCGGGCTGCCGCACCGCATGGAGCGGGTGGCGGAGAAGAACGGCATCCTGTTCGTCAACGATTCCAAGGCGACCAACCCCACCTCCACCGCACCCGCGCTTGCCGCCTATCCGGCGATTCACTGGATTCTGGGCGGCCTGCCCAAAGGCGACGACCTGGCGCCGTGCGAGCCGTGGCTCGGCCATGTCCGCGCCGCCTACACGATCGGCGAGGCCGGGCCGATGTTCGCGCAACTGCTTCGTCCAAAGGTGCCGGTCCGCGAATGCGGCGAACTGGGCGCCGCGGTGACAGCGGCGGCGGGAGAGGCCGAAGCGGGGGAGGTGGTGCTGTTGTCGCCCGCCTGCGCCTCGTTCGACCAGTTCAAGGATTATGAAGCTCGGGGGACCGCGTTTCGCGCGGCTGTGGAGGCGTTATGAGTGTAATGGGGCAACTCAGGGACAGGACGCAGAACCGGCTCGGCCGCTCCGACCGGAGCGCGGTGGGGCGCTGGTTCTGGGAGATCGACCGAGTCCTCCTGTTCTTCGTGGCAGTGCTGATCGCGATCGGCCTCGTCGCCGTTGCCGCGGCCTCCCCGGCCGCCGGGCAGCGTTATTCGGGCGCGGCGATGACCTACGCGCCGCTGCATTATTTCTATCGGCAGCTGGTCTGGATCGTGGTCGCCATTCCAGTGATGGTGGTGGTGTCGATGCTGCCTCGGGCCAAGGCGCGGCGGCTCTGCCTGATCGGCGCCTTGTTCTTCACCGCCCTTCTGTTCCTGGTCCCCATCCTCGGCGTCGAAGTGAACGGCGCGCGGCGCTGGCTGGGCCTCGGCATCGCCCAGTTCCAGCCTTCGGAATTCCTCAAGCCGCTCTACATCGTGTCGATCGCCTGGCTCTTGTCCTTGAAGCAGCAGGATCTGAGCCTCCCTGTGGTGCCGCTCGCCGCGGTGGTGACCGGCCTCATCGCCCTGTTGCTGATGCAGCAGCCCAATTTCGGCGAAACCATCATCTTCGCCGCCGCTTTCGTGATGCTGCTCACCTTGTCGGGCGCGCCGATGCGCAACCTCATCCTGCTCGGCGTCGCGGGCCTGGTCGGGATCGTGCTGGCCTATTTCTTCTACGATGTCGCCACCATCCGGATCGACGCCTTCCTGTTCGGCGGCGAGGGCGGCAGCGATACCTACCAGACCGACAGCGCCATCCGCACGCTGACCGCCGGCGGGCTGTTCGGCGCCGGGCCGGGGGCCGGCATGCGCAAGTTCCACCTGCCCGAGCCGCATACCGACTACATCTTCTCGGTGATCGGCGAGGAGTTCGGGATCATCGCCTGCCTGGCGATCGCGATCATCTACATGGTGATCGTCGCCCGGGTGCTGATCCGGCTCCTCGACGAGGAGGACCCGTTCGTGGTGCTCGCCGCCGCCGGCCTCGTCACGCAATTCGGGCTGCAGGCGCTGATCAACATGGCCGTCAATGTCCAGCTCGCGCCGTCCAAGGGCATGACCTTGCCGTTCATCTCCTACGGAGGCTCGTCGATGGTGGCGCTGTCGATCGGCATGGGGCTTCTGCTCGCCTTCACGCGCCGGAACCCGTATCTTCGTCGCTCCCCTTATGTGGTGAAGTGGAGCGGCCGCTGATGACCTTTTCCAAACATTATGTGCTGGCCGCCGGCGGCACCGGCGGCCACATGATCCCCGCCCATGCGCTGGCGGAGGAGCTGATGCGGCGCGGCCACCGGGTGGCGCTGGTCACCGACGATCGCGGCGCACGCATTCCCGGGCTGTTCGAAGGGGTGCAGGTTCATATCCTCCCGGCCGGCCGCCTCGCCGGGGGGCCGGTCGGATGGCTCAAGGCGCTGCGTCAGATCTTCCTGGGCAGGGCGATGGCGCTTCGATTGTACGAGACGTTCCGCCCTGCCGCGGTGATCGGCTTCGGCGGCTATCCGGCGCTTCCTGCCCTCATGGCGGCGCAGCGCGACCGTATTCCCACCCTCGTCCACGAGCAGAATGCGGTGCTCGGCCGAGTCAACCGGCTGATGGCCGGCAAGGTCGATGCCATCGCCACCGCCTATGAACAGGTCGATCGCCTGGCCTCGTCCCAGCAGGGCAAGGTGCACCTGGTCGGCAATCCGGTGCGGGACGAAGTGCTGGCGCTGCGCGATCAGCCTTATCCCGAACTCGGCGAAGACGGCGTCTTTCGGGTGCTGGTGACCGGCGGCAGCCAGGGCGCCACCATTTTGTCGCGCATCGTGCCGGAAGGGCTGGGCATGCTGCCCGAGCATTTCCGCCGCCGCCTGCAGGTGACGCAGCAATGCCGCGCCGAGGACATCGAGGAGGTCCGCGCCCGCTACGCCGCGCTCGGCATCCCGGCCGACCTCGCCACCTACATCCAGGACATGCCGGACAAGCTCGCCTGGTCGCACCTCGTCATCGCCCGCGCCGGCGCCTCGACCATCGCCGAGCTGACCGCAGCGGGACGGCCCGCCATCCTGATCCCGCTTCCGTCCGCCACCGACGACCATCAGACCGCCAACGCCCGCGGAATGGTTAAGGCCGGCGGCGCGCGCATGGTCTCGCAGCGGGCGTTCACTCCGGTGGAGCTTGCCAAGCAGATGCAGAAGCTCGGCCTCGAGCCCGCCGCGCTCGCCAATGCCGCCGCCCGCGCCCGCGCGGTCGGCCGGCCCAATGCCGCCGCGGATCTCGCCGACCTGATGGAGCGCACCGGGCGCGACCTCGGCGCCGATCCGCTTCCGGTGGAGGAGGTGGTGCTCACCCCGATTCCCAACGGAGCCTTTGCGTGAGGGGAGTCGGGAAAGACATCGGCACCATCCACTTCGTCGGCATCGGCGGTATCGGCATGTCCGGCATCGCCGAGGTGATGCATATCCTGGGCTACAAGGTGCAGGGTTCCGATGTGGCCGAAGGCTATATCGTCGAGGGGCTGCGCAAGGCCGGCATTCCAGTCACGATCGGCCAGCATTCGGACAATCTAGGCGACGCGGCGGTGGTGGTCGTTTCCACCGCCATCCCCAAGGATAATCCCGAGTTGGTCTGCGCCTATGAGCGGCGCATTCCGGTGGTGCGCCGCGCCGAAATGCTGGCCGAGCTGATGCGCCTCAAGTCGACAGTGGCGGTGGCCGGCACTCACGGCAAGACCACCACCACCTCCATGGTCGCCACCCTGCTCGATGCGGGCGGGATCGATCCCACCGTGATCAACGGCGGCATCATCAACGCTTACGGCTCGAACGCCCGCCTGGGCAGCTCGGACTGGATGGTGGTGGAGGCCGACGAGAGCGACGGCAGCTTCCTGAGGCTCGACGGCACCATCGCGGTGGTCACCAACATCGATCCCGAGCATCTCGATCATTACGGCTCGTTCGACAAGGTCAAGGACGCGTTCGTCGAGTTCGTCGAGAATGTGCCTTTCTACGGCGCGGCCCTGCTGTGCGTCGATCATCCGGAGGTGCAGACCATCATCCCGCGCCTGCGCGACCGGCGGGTGGTGCCCTACGGCTTCGCCGCACTGGCCGACGTGCGTGGCGAGAATGTCCGGCCGGTGCCCGGCGGCAACATCTTCGATGTCAGCTTGCGCGACCGGCAGGGCCAGGTCCGTACGATCCGCGACATCCACCTCCCCATGCCGGGCCGCCACAATGTCTCGAACGCGCTTGCCGCCATTGGCGTCGCCGCCGAACTCGGCATGGCAGACGAGGTCATCGCCAAGGGCTTCGAGCGGTTCGGCGGGGTCAAGCGGCGCTTCACCCAGGTCGGCGAGATCGGCGGCGCCGTGATTATCGACGATTACGGCCATCACCCCACGGAGATCCGCGCCGTCCTGTCCGCCGCGCGCGAAGGCGCGCAGGGGCGAGTGATCGCGGTCGTCCAGCCGCACCGCTACACCCGCCTGCGCGATTTGATGGAGGAGTTCCAGGGCGCCTTCAACGATGCCGACATCGTGTATGTCACGCCGGTCTACGCCGCCGGCGAGGGGCCGATCGAAGGGGTCGATGCCGAGACCCTGGTCGACGGGCTGAAGCAGCGCGGGCACCGGGCGGTAAAGGCGGTAGCCGACCTCGACGATCTTTGCCGCAACCTGCGCGACATCGCCGCCAGGGGGGACATGGTGATCTGTCTCGGTGCCGGCGACATCACCAAATGGGCGGCGGGGCTTGCCGACGGCATTTGCCAGGCGAGGCTCACCAAATGAGCGTGCTGGAGCTTCCCCGCATCGACGGCGAGGCGGAGCCGCGCGGCTCGCTTGCCGACTTCATCTGGTTCCGCACCGGCGGACCCGCCGAATGGCTGGTTCGGCCGAAAAGCGCCGAAGGTCTCGCCGCCTTCCTTGCCGACCTCGATCCGGCGGTGCCGGTTCTCCCCGTGGGAGTGGGGTCCAACCTCATCGTCCGCGATGGCGGGGTGCCCGGAGTGGTGGTGCGCCTCCCCAAGGCGATGAGCCAGGTGACGGTTGAGCCCGGCAACCGAATCCGCGCGGGTGGCGGCGCGATGGGGATCAGCGTTGCCTCAAAGGCGCGGGATGCGAGCGTCGCGGGGCTGGAATTCCTGCGCGGCATTCCCGGCACGGCCGGCGGCGCCGTGCGGATGAACGCCGGCGCCTATGGCCGCGAAGTCGCCGATGTGCTGGTGGGGGCGACGCTGGTGCTGCGCGACGGGCGAGTCGAAACCTGGTCGCGCGAGCGCTTCAACTACACCTATCGCCACAGCGACGTGCCCGAAGGCGCCGTGGTCGTCGAAGCCCTGTTCGAGGGCGTGCCCGGCGACCGCGACGCGATCGCCGCCGAGATGGACCGGATCGCCGCCGAGAGGGAAGCCACGCAGCCGCTGCGCAGCCGGACGGGAGGCTCGACCTTCAAGAATCCGCCGGGCGACAAGGCCTGGCGCCTGATCGACGAGGCGGGCTGCCGCGGCCTTACGTTGGGCGATGCTCAAGTCTCTGAAAAGCATTGCAACTTCCTGCTCAACATGGGCAATGCTAGCGCCGCGGACATTGAAGCGCTGGGCGAGGAGGTGCGGCGCCGGGTCCATGCGAAAACGGGTGTGATGCTGGAATGGGAAATCCAGCGTGTGGGCCAGGGTGTGGGCCAGGGTGTGGGGGTGAGTGCGTGACGGGGAAGCTTCATGTCGCCGTGCTGATGGGCGGCTGGTCGGCCGAGCGGCCGGTGTCGCTGATGAGCGGCAACGGCGTCGCCGATGCGCTCGAAAGCCTTGGCCACCGCGTCACCCGCATCGACATGGACCGCGACGTCGCTGCCCGCCTGTTCGATACCGCGCCCGATATCGTCTTCAATGCCCTCCACGGCACGCCAGGCGAGGACGGCACGGTGCAGGGCATGATGGACCTGATGGGGATCAAATACACCCATAGCGGCCTCGCCGCCTCGGTGATCGCGATCGACAAGGAGCTGACCAAGCGCGCTTTGGTGCCGAACGGCATCCGGATGCCGGCGGGCGAGATCGTCGACAGCGAGAGCCTGTTCTCCGCCGATCCACTGCCGCGGCCTTATGTGGTGAAGCCGGTCAACGAAGGCTCCTCCGTCGGCGTGGCCATCGTCACCGCGGACGGCAATTACGGCCATCCGATCGCGCGCGGCACGCCGGGGCCGTGGCAGGAATTCGGCCGCCTGCTCGCCGAGCCGTTCATCAAGGGCCGCGAGCTTACCGTTGCGGTGCTGGGCGAGGAGGCGCTGGCGGTTACCGAGCTTTTGCCGGTCGCAGGTTTCTATGATTTCGATGCCAAATATACCGAGGGTCTGACGCGCCACGTCTGCCCCGCCGAAATTCCGGACGAGGTGCGCGATGCCGCGCTCGAAATGGCTCGGCGGGCGCACATCCTGCTCGGCTGCAGGGGCTGCTCACGCTCCGACTTCCGGTGGGACGACGAGCAGGGGGTAGACGGGCTTTATCTCCTCGAGGTCAACACCCAGCCGGGCATGACACCCCTGAGCCTGGTGCCGGAGCAGGCGAAGCACAGGGGCATGAGCTATCCCGAGCTCGTCCAGCGTATCGTGGAGGAGGCATTATGAGCGCGAAGATCGCCCGCGGCGGCGGCTCCGGCCGTGCCCGTCCCAAGAGCCAGGCCCGCGGCGGCAAGGGCAGCGCCCGCAAGGGAGCCGCGCCCGCCGGCCAGCTTTCGGAGGCGGTGCGCCGGGTCAGCTGGTGGATCTTTCTTGGCATGCTGGCGGTGCTGGCCATTGCGACCGTGGCCGCGCTCAAGGTGCCGCAGCTCCTCGGCACCGGGCTCGGCGAAGCGATCGGCAGCGCCGGCTTTTCGGTGAAGCATGTCGAGATCAAGGGGGCGGACAAGGTGCCGCAGCTCCAGGTCTACAACATCGCCTTCGACCAGCCGACCGCGGCCATGCCGCTGATCGATGTTGAAGCCACCCGGCAACGCCTGCTCAAGTTCGGCTGGGTGCGCGACGCCCGCGTCTCCCGCCGCTTCCCCGACACCTTGGTGGTCGACATTGTCGAACGCAGGCCCGCCGCCATCTGGCAGAACAACCAGCAGCTCGCCTTGATCGACATCGAAGGCGTAGTGCTGGAAGCGGTCAGGTTGGAAGCGATGCCGGACCTGCCGATCGTGATCGGCCCAGCCGCCAATCTTCGCGCGTCCGAGCTTGCCCGCCTCACCGCCGCCGCGCCGCAGCTCAAACCGATGATGGCCGGCGCGACCCTGGTCGGTGGGCGGCGTTGGGACATACGCTTCCAGTCGGGGGAAACTTTGGCGCTTCCCGAGGGGGAACAGGCGGCCAAAAAGGCTTTGATCCGTTTCGCCCGCATGGATCAGGCCAATCCGCTGCTCAGCCGGGGCTTCGTGCGCTTCGACATGCGCATCGAGGACAAGTTCGTGGTGCGCGTGTCCGACAAGCCCGGAAGCTCGGTTCCCGCCCTCGCGCCCGACGCGCCGCCGGCAACCCCGGCGCCCGCCACCACCGCCGATGTCGATGCGGCGGTGGTCATCTAGATGAAGCGGCCGTCCCCCCAGCCCGGACGCAAGCTCGTCACCGCGCTCGATGTCGGCTCGTCCAAGGTGTCCGCGCTGATCGCCGAGCCGGGCGAGAATGGCGAACTGAAGATCCTCGGCACCGGCCAGCGACAAAGCCAGGGCGTACGCCGCGGCTTCATCGCCGATATGGAAAAGACCGAAGGCGCTATCCGCGAGGCGGTGGAGCAGGCGGAGCGCATCGCCGCCACCAATATCGACGATGTCTTCGTGGGCTTTTCGGCGGGCTGCCTGTCCAGCACCGAGGCCAGCGTGGAAGTCCAGATCGGCGGCCGCAGGATCGAGAAGCAGGATATCGACCAGCTGCTGCGCGCGGGGCGGGCCAGCCTGGAGGAGGAAGGGGAGCGGATGATCCTCCACGCCCTTCCGGCGCTTTACACGGTGGATGGCCTGCACGGGGTGAGGAAGCCGCTTGGCCTGCACGCAGGCAAGCTGGCGGTCGATATCCATGTCCTCGCCGCCGATCCTTCGCCGGTTCAAAATCTCGATCTTTGCGTCCGCTCCGCCCACCTGGCGGTGGATGCCATCGTCGCGTCGCCGGTGGCGGCCGGCAAGGCCTGCCTGTCCGAGGAAGAGCGCGAACTGGGGGTTGCGCTGGTGGAGCTCGGCGCCGGCGTCACCAACGTCTCGGTTTTCATGGGCGGCATGCTGGTCGGCTTGAAGTCGATACCGATCGGCGGGATCGACATCACCGACGATATCGCCGCCGCGTTCGGCACCCGCCGCGTCGAGGCGGAGCGGATGAAATGCTTCTACGGCTCGGCCACCACCAGCCCGCGCGACAATCACGACATGATCGAACTGAAGCCGATCGCCGGATCGGAAGAGGGGACGGAGGCTTCGCGCATCACCAAGGCGCAGCTCAACTCGGTGGTCCGCCAGCGGCTCGAGCAGCTCACCGGACAGGTCGCGGCCGCCTTGAAGGAGCTTGGCTTCGGCGGTCCGTTCGGGCGTCAGGTGGTTCTGACCGGCGGCGGATCGGAGCTCAAGGGCATTGCCGATTACGCGCAGGGCGTGCTCGGCCGGGCGGTGCGGATCGGCCGCCCCAGCCTTCGCGGCCTTCCCGAAGCGCATTCGGGCCCAGCCTTCACCACCCTTGTCGGCCTCGCCCAATTCGCGGCCTCGGACGAGCTGGACCTGCGGTCGGTGCATTCCGCCGACCGTAATGTCCCCAAATCGAACAGCGGCGGGCTGGTCGGGCGCTTGATCGCGGCGTTCCGGAGTGGCTTTTGAGACTCAGCGGGCGAGATTTGCCCAAAAAATGACAAAGGCGTTAACTTTTCGCTCGCACGGCAGAATCGCTTGGTGCAAAAGGAGTTAACGAGTGTTGGCCAGCGGGCCGCGTCAAAGGGGGAGAGACCTTTATGAGCATCGACTTCATTCGTCCCGAAGTGGATGAACTGCGCCCCAGGATCAGCGTGATCGGCGTCGGCGGCGCCGGCGGCAATGCGGTTGCCAACATGATCGCCAACGATGTCCAGGGCGTGGACTTCATTGTCGCGAACACTGACGCGCAGGCGCTCAATGCCTCTCCGGCCGACCATCGCATCCAGCTCGGGCTGCGCATCACCCAGGGTCTCGGCGCCGGCTCGCGGCCGGAGATCGGCAAGGCCGCGGCGGAAGAAGCGCTGCAGGAGATCGAGCAGGCGCTGGAAGGCGCCCACATGTGCTTCATCGCGGCCGGCATGGGCGGCGGCACGGGCACCGGCGCGGCGCCGGTCATCGCCAAGATCGCCCGCGACAAAGGCGTGCTCACCGTCGGCGTCGTCACCAAGCCGTTCAGCTTCGAAGGCAATCGCCGCGGACGTTCGGCGGATGCGGGCATCGATGAGCTGCAGCAGCATGTCGACACGCTGATCGTTATCCCGAACCAGAATCTGTTCCGCATCGCCAATCCGAACACCACCTTCCGCGAAGCCTTCCAGATGGCCGACGAGGTGCTGCAGCAGGGCGTGCGCGGCATCACCGATCTGATGGTCATGCCCGGCCTCATCAACCTCGATTTCGCCGACGTCCGTTCGGTGATGGGCGAGATGGGCAAGGCGATGATGGGCACCGGCGAAGCCTCGGGCGACAACCGGGCCATCGAAGCGGCCGAAAAGGCGATCGCCAATCCGCTGCTCGACGGCGTTTCCATGAAGGGTGCGCGCGGCGTGATCATCTCGATCACCGGCGGCGAGGACATGCGCCTGATGGAAGTCGACGAAGCCGCCAGCCATATCAAGGAACTGGTCGATCCCGACGCCAACATCATCTGGGGCTCGGCCTTCAATCCGGATCTCGACGGCAAGATTCGCGTCTCGGTGGTCGCTACCGGCATAGAGGCCGATGCGGTGACCCAGGCGCCGCCGCAGCCTGCAAAGGTGTTCGCCTTCCCCGGCACCTCCCGCACCGCCGCTGCCGCGCCGGCGGCGGACGCAGCAAAAGCGCCGCCCGAGCCGGTTGCGGAAGCCGCCGCGGCCGAATCGGCAGCGCAGACTTCCCTCGGCGGGTCGGACATGACGGAGGTCGCGCAGGGCGACGAGCTTGAACTCAACGCCGGCGACGAGCTGCTGCTCGACACCGGTGCGATGGTCAGCGGCGAAGACGATGGCGGCGAAAGCTTCATTGAAGAGGATTTCGCGAGCGGGCCGGAAGCCAAAGCGCCCGGCACCCGCAGCTGGATTACCGGGGAGGAGGGTTCCGCCCAGGCGGCTCGCCCCGCAAAGGGCGGCGGCGGCACCTTGTTCGAACGCATGTCGAGCATCGCCCGCGGCGCCGACAAGGCCCAGGTCGAGGAAGAGCCTACGCCGCGTCTGCGCCGCGAGCCGCTTGATATCCCCCGTTTTCTTGGACGCCAGAACAACCAATAGGCCCACCACACAGGGCTAAGTTTCTGAAACGGCGGGACTTTGCTCTCGCCGTTTTTGTTCCGGGCAGGAAAGTTCCTGCTGCTTACCGTCCCCGCATACCGTCCCGCCGCAGCTCCGTTGCCCTCCGCGCGTGCGCGGGCTCTATTGCCGCCATGACGAAATTGCAGACCAAGGGCGTCCGGCTCGGCCTCGCCATGCTGGGAGCGGGGATGCTCCTGAGCACCGCGCCGCTGGCCGCACAGACCGGCAATCCGGCCATGGACGGCCCGCGCGAGGCATTGTCGCGCAACCTGCGCAGCCTCGCCGAAAACCCGAAAAGCGTGCAAGCGCTGATGGGCGCCGGCAGGGCCGCGCTGGAATTGGGTGATCCGCAGGCGTCGATCACCTTTTTCGGACGCGCCGAGGAGCAGGCGCCGCGCGACGGCCGAATCAAGATGTGGATCGGAGCGGCGCTGCTGCAGCTCCAGCAGGCGCAGGGCGCGCTCAAATTCCTAGGCGAGGCATCTTCGCTCGGCGTACCCGAGCCGGAACTGGCCGGCCACCGGGGGCTCGCCTGGGACCTGCTCGGCGACAATCGCCGGGCGCAGCGCGATTACCGCCTTGCTTTGGCGAGCAAGCCCGATGCGGAAGTCATGCGGCGCCTGGCTTTGTCGCTGGCGATCAGCGGCGAGCGCGAGCCGGCGCTCAGGACGATCGAAGACCAGTTGCTGGTGCGCGATCGTGCCGCGGAGCGCACCCGCGCCTTCGTGCTCGCGCTCACGGGCGATGCGGCCGGGGCGGCGCGCGCGGTCCAGGCCAGCATGCCGGGAGCGCAAAGCTCCGCGCTTTCGCCCTTCCTTGAGCGGCTGCCGGCGCTGACGCCCGTCGAGCGGGCCTTGGCCGTCCATTTCGGCCATTTTCCCAAGCATGGCCGCAACCTGCCGGTGCCGCCGGCGAACAGCTATGCAGCCGTGAACAGCGCAACCGCGGCGGGCGCTCCCGATCGCAGCCAGAATGCGCTGGGCAAACGCGCGCCGGCCGCTCGCTCGCAGCGCGGCACCCAGGTCGCGGCGGCACAGCCCTCGCGCCAGACGCAGGTTGCGCCCTCACAGGCGCCGGGCGAGACCCGCACCAGGGGCTCCCAGCCCCAGCGGCAAACGCAAGTTGCGGCGGCAAGGCCATCTGGCGAGAGCCAGACCGCGGGCGCCCAGCCGCAGCGCTCGAACCAGGTGGCCGCCGCCCCGCCACGGCGCGACACGCAGATCGCCGCCGCTCCGGCGCCGATGCCGCGCTGGCAGCCTCGGGTCGATCGGCCGGCAGCAGGCGCACCGCGCCAGTCGTCAGCCGCCGCCGAGCGGCCCCGTTCGGAGCCGAGCCGGCCGGTGCGTGAGTCGGCCTGGGACTGGAGCCGCGGCGCCTCCCGCGTCGCGGAGACTTCGCCGAGGGTGGAGCGCAAGCAGCAGCAGGTCGCCGCCGTCGCGCCTGCGCCGCGGGACCCGGGGCCGCCAAGAGCGGTATCGAGCCCGGCCGAGCCAGCGGCAACGCCGGTTCAGCAAGCTCCCGCAGCAGCGATGCCCGCGCAGCAGATGCCGGTCCGGGTGGCCGATGCAGCACCCGCCGCCAATGCGCCGTTCCTAATGGCGGACGCTGCGGCCAATGTCGGGACCGCGCCCGTTTCGGCGCCCGGGTCCGCCTTCTCCGCGCCCGTCATCGCCAACCCTGGACCTGCCTTCGCGGCGCCGGCTGCCGTCATGCAGACGCAAGCGGCGCCGC
Source organism: Allosphingosinicella sp. (assembly GCA_035644835.1). Classification (GTDB taxonomy): domain Bacteria; phylum Pseudomonadota; class Alphaproteobacteria; order Sphingomonadales; family Sphingomonadaceae; genus Allosphingosinicella. The sequence continues at coordinate 127,163 of DASQNR010000017.1, forward strand.
TTCGGATCGCCGATGCCGCGCCCGCCGCCGCGGACATCCTCAACGCGCCTGGCTTCTCCCTCGGAGTGCCAGAGGCGCCGCAATCGGCAGTGCGGGAGGTGGCGCTCGCCGCCAGCTCCGTCGCCGTGACGCCGCTGCCGGCGCCTGCACCGGTGGAAGAACGCGGGGCGAGCCGCCTCGCCAGCGTCGGCGCGTTGATTGCCACCCTTGAGGAGCCTGCCCCGGCCCCTCCCGCAGCGCCGGCCGCGTCCGCGCCCGCGCCCGCCGCGCAGAAAGCCGTGCCGGCTCCCGCGGCTGCCGCCAAGGTGACGCCGCCTGCCAAGGCGCCAGTGGTCGCGGCCGCTCGCAAGGAACCTGCAGCGGCCGCCGCCGGTACCGCAGCGAAGAAGGACGCCGCGTCCGCCACCGTGGCATCCGCCAATGGAATGGACGCTGCCAAGCCGCCGGCCGCCAAGACCGCCGCCAAAAAGGACGCGGCGGCGAACAAGGAGCCGGTCAAGCCGGCCGAGCCGAGCCGGCACTGGGTGCAGGTCGCCGGCGGCGCCGACAAGGCGGCGCTGCCGCGCGAGTTCGCCCGGCTGAAGGCCAAGGCGCCCAAGCTGCTCTCCGCTCAAACCGCGTGGACGACGCCGCTGCGCGCCACCAACCGACTGCTCGTCGGCCCCTTCAAGAGCGACGACGATGCCCAGTCCTTTGTGAACGAACTTGGCAAGGCCGAGCTTACCGCCTTCGCCTGGACCAGCGAAGCCGGGCAGAAGATCGAGAAGCTCTCCGCCAAGTGACGTCGCTTGCCGTCTGCGCCGCGGATCCCGCGCGCTCGCGCGGCCGCATTCACGCGGATGGCGGCGGCGAGAGCCGCGGGCCGCGCGACGCCTTTCAACGCGATCGGGACCGGATCATTCACTGCGTTCCGTTCCGCCGGCTGCGTCACAAGACCCAGGTGTTCGTAGCGCCGGATGGGGATCATTTCCGGGTTCGCCTGACCCACAGCCTTGAAGTGGCGCAGATCGGCCGCACCCTTGCCCGTGCCCTCGGGCTCAACGAGGATCTGACGGAGGCTTTGTGCCTCGCCCACGATATCGGCCACCCGCCCTTCGGGCATTCGGGCGAGGACGCGCTGGAGGCCGCCATGGCGGACGCCGGCGGCTTCGACCATAATGCACAGACCATTCGGACGCTGATCAGGCTCGAATCCCCTTACCCCACCCACCAGGGCCTCAACCTGAGCTGGGAGACGCTGGAGGGGCTGGCCAAGCACAACGGGCCGGTCACCGATCCGCCGTGGGCCCTGGCCGAGGCGGATGCGGAATTCCCGCTGGATCTCGCCACCTGGCCGAGCCTTGAAGCCCAGGTGGCGGCGGTTGCCGACGATATAGCCTATGACAATCACGATATCGACGACGGGCTTCGCTCCGGGCTGTTCTCGCTCGAAGACCTGCTGGAGGTGCCGTTCGTTGCCCGCGTTTGGGAGGCGGTGCTGCGGCGCTACCCGGGCGTGCCCCACGCGCGGCTCGCTGCCGAGCTGGTTCGGGATCAGATCGGCCTGATGGTCAACGATGTGCTGGCCGAAACGCGGCGGCGGGTGAACGCCGCCGGCATAAGCTCGTCGGACGAGGTGCGGCAGGCGGGAGCGCCACTGGCCGGCTTCTCGGCCGCGATGACGGTGGAGGAGCGCACTTTGAAGCGCTTCCTTTATGCCCGCATGTACAACGCGCCGCCGGTGGCGGCGGTGCGGCTGGAGGCGCAAAAGGTGGTTGCCGGCCTTGCCGCGGCTTATGCCGAGGACCCGGGCTTGCTTCCCGACGCGTGGCGCCCGCGCGTGGGTGGCGTTACGGCGCTGATGCGCGCAGTGGGCGATTTCATCGCCGGCATGACCGACCGCTACGCCATCCGGCAGTATCGCGAGCTGATCGGCCCAGTCGAGCTTCCCGAAGCCTTTTGAGGCGGCACTCGACAGCGGCGCCTGCCGCTCGCTAGGGCATGGCCGTAACGAACGAAGGAGCCGCCATGCGCCACAGCCTGATCGCCGCCGTCCTGCTGCTTGCACCGCCCGCTCCCGCCGCCGCCGAGACGCTGGTGGTTACCGCCGATCGGATGGTGGATGTGCTCACCGGGCGAATAGTGGAGGAGCCGGTGGTGGTGATCACCGACGGCCGCATCGCGTCGGTGGTCGGCCGTAACGGCGGGCGCCCCAACATCCCCGCCGACGCCAAACGGCTCGACCTGCCGGGCAAGACCTTGCTGCCGGGCCTCATCGACATGCACGTCCACCTCGACTCCAACCCGCGCTACGGCGGCTATTCGGGGCTGCAATTCACCGACATGTTCTGGGTGGCGCAGGGCGTCCGGAATGCCCGCGACATGCTGCGGGCGGGCTTCACCACCGTGCGCAATGTCGGCTCCGACAATTATGCCGATGTCGGCTACAAACAGGCTATCGAGGAGGGGCTGATGGAGGGCCCCCGGGTGGTTCCGGCCGCCCACAGCCTCGGCGCCACCGGCGGCCATTGCGACCAGACCTATTTGCCGCCGTCCTACGCCGCGCGCGGCAAGGCGGTCGGCGACGGCCCGCAGGAACTCAGGCAGCGGGTGCGCGAGCAGAGGAAATATGGCGCGGAAGTGATCAAGGTCTGCGCAACCGGCGGCGTCTTCTCGCGCAACACCGAGCCCGGCCAGCAGCAGCTTTCCGAAGAGGAGCTTCGCGCCATCGCAGACGAGGCGCACCAATGGGGCCTCAAGGTCGCCGCCCATGCCCACGGCGCGGCCGGGATCAAGGCGGCGATCCGCGCCGGCATTGACACCATCGAGCATGCCAGCCTGATCGACGCCGAGGGCATCCGCCTCGCCAAGGAGCGCGGGGCGTGGCTGTCGATGGACATCTTCAACACCGAATATACCCAGGCCGAGGGCGCCAAGAACGGGGTGTTGGAGGACAATCTGAGGAAGGACCGCGAGATCGCGCAGCTCCAGCGCAACAATTTCCGCGCCGCCCACCGCGCCGGCGTGAAGATGGTGTTCGGCTCCGACGCGGGCGTGATGCCGCACGGCAGCGCCGGCGGCCAGTTCCGCTGGATGGTGGAATATGGAATGAGCCCGATGGAGGCAGTTCAAGCCGCCACGCGCAACGCCGCGCAGGCGTTGGGCCGCGAAAAGGATGTCGGCGCGATTGCGGTAGGCCGCTTTGGCGACCTCATCGCGGTGGATGGCGATCCTATGCGCGACGTGCGCGCGCTCGAGGATGTCGATGTGGTCATCAAGGCCGGCCAGGTGGTGAAGAACGACTGACCCGGAACCAGGGGCCGGGGGCGGGGATTGGGCCCCCGAACAGGCAGTGAAAGGCACCATGCGAAATGAAGGGTTATGTCGAAAATATCGAGCGGGAGACGCTGGCAAATTCTGAATTCCGCCGCGTCGTCTATACCGGCAAGAACCTCCAGCTGGTGCTGATGACGCTGCCGCCCGGCTGCGACATCGGCGAGGAGGTGCACGAGGATATCGACCAGTTCTTCCGCATCGAGGAAGGGACGGGCGAGATCCACATCGACGGGAACGTCAACCAGGTGGAAGACGATTTCGCGGTGATCGTACCGGCCGGTGCGCGCCACAATGTGGTTAACACGGGTTCGGCGCCGCTTAAGCTCTACACGCTCTACGGGCCCCCCGAGCACAAGCACGGCACCGTTCACCGCGACAAGGAGCAGGCGGAGCAGGACCACGACAACGACCATTTCGACGGGCGGACGTCGGAATAAGGACAGCCGCCGCCGCCCGGAGCGGCGGTTAGCGCAGCCGGCGAAGCAGGCGCTTGAGGAGGCGGGGCCGATGCGCAGGCGGCGGCGCCACCTCCTCCATCACCTGCGCATCGGGGCGGAGCCGATCATAATGCGCAAAGACCTGGGGATCCCGTGCCCCGAAGATCTGCAGGCGCCGCCAACCGGCCGCGCCTTCGGGCTCGCGGTAAAAATCGACGCGCGCGTGCGGGAAGCCGCACCAGGCAAGGATGTCCTTCATCACTGCCGGCCCGGTCGGCAGCCAGGCGAGGCCGTCCACCCCTGAAAGCACCCGGGTGGCGCTTTCCCGGTTGAGCATCAGCGCCTTGCCGGGGCGCGGCAACACCGAGGTGTTGACGATCAGCAATTCCCGGGTGAGGTCCGCCGCGATCTTGAGGCCGGCGACCGGATCGGGAAGGTGGTAGAAGAGCCCGCTGAACAACGTCATGTCGAACGGCTCGAGGCCGAGCGCAGGCAGGTCCAGCAGCTCGTGCCTGGCGAACGTGATCTGCGGCGCATCGATATGTTCGGCGAGGAACTGGGCCTGGTCGAGGCAGAACTGCCGGGCGTCGAAGGCATGGGTTCGGCCCGCGCCCAGCGCCGCCGCCCCAAAGGCATGTCCGCCGGCATTGCAGCCGCAATCGAGGAAGGACCGCCCGGCAAGACCGTCCGGATAAACCTGATCCACCACCCATCGCATCGTGTCGTGAGCGGAATAAGCAGACCCCGACACGCGGTCGGGATCGGTCGCGGTGCTTGGCACGCTGCCGGTCGACAGACTTTCGCGGATCTTCACATCGTGCAGCCAGGGTCCGAGGCGCGCTATCCCTGCCCGCAATTCATCCAGATCCGACAGCTTTCCCTCCCTTGCGATTCAGCGCGTACCGTAGGTGCGGTCGCCGGCATCGCCAAGCCCGGGAACGATATAGCCGTGGTCGTTCAGCTCCATATCCATACCCGCCGCCCAGATCGGCACGTCGGGGTGAGCGGCGCGAAGCGCCGCGGCGCCGGGCCGCGCGGCAAGCAGGCAGACGAAGCGAATGTCGCTCGCGCCCGCTTCCTTGAGCCGGTCGATGGCGGCAATCGCGGTGTGGCCGGTGGCAAGCATGGGATCGACCAGGATGACCAGCCGGTCGGCGACGTCGTCGGGCGTCTTGAAATAATATTCCACGGCTTCAAGCGAGGAGGGGTCGCGATACAGGCCGATATGGGCAACACGGGCGGAAGGAACGAGGTCGAGCATCCCTTCGGCCATGGCGAGGCCGGCGCGCAGGATCGGGGCGATGACCAGTTTCTTGCCGGCGATCGCCGGTGCGTCCGTCGTGGCGACCGGCGTCTGGACTCGCACGGTGTCGGTGGGCAGGTCGCGCGTGACTTCGTAGCAGAGCAGGGTCGCCATCTCGCGCACCACCGTTCTGAACAGGAGGATCGAGCTGGTGCGATCCCGGAGGATGGTCAGCTTGTGCTGCACCAGGGGATGCGAGACGATGGTAAGTCCGTCCATTAGAATACCGTTCCGTCGCTGATGATGGTGAAAGGCGGGCCGCCGCCGGCGCGGCGCTCGGCGGCGATGCGGCGCCCGGCCATCCAGGTGCCGCCCTCCAGCATGCGGGCGAGGGGGAAGGCGGCTTCGGTGACGCCGAGCCGCTCGCGCACCATTGGCGCCAGGCGGTCGAGGAGCGCCACGGTTGTCGCGCGCCAGGCAACGATGAGGGGATCGGAGACATGATGGGTGCGGTGCGCATCCTCGGGGTTGGCGAGGACGAGGACGCCGCAATCCACGAAAAGGCCGCCGTTGCGATATTCCGCGAGGCCGGTGAGGCCGTCGATCTCGACCACCTCCAAGCCGGCCTGCTGCAGCGGCTCGATCAAAGAATAGGCCAGCCACTGCGACAGCTTGTGGAGAGGCACCAGGCCGTTGGTGGAATCATCCCGCTTCAGCGCGGGGTGCCGCCAGCAATCGCCGAGCGCCACGCCGTCCAGCACCAGACGGTCGGCCCATATCGGTCCGAGCGCCTCCAGCAGAAGCTCAAGGATCGCGGCGGCGGGCAGGCGGCCCTTTTCGGCACGGGAGGCGAGGACGTCGTACAGCCCGCCGGGCCGCGGCGCATCCGCACTCGCGAACAGGTCCGGCCGGGCCAGCACCTGGCCGCCCAGCCGGCGCAGCAAGGCCGCGCGGCCGTCGATGCCGAGCAGGGGATTGCCCTCGCCGGCCTGAAAGCCTTGGGCGAGCGCGTCAGGCGCAAGCTCGGCGAGTGCCATGCCGTCGGCACGCAGCGGCGACTCGCCGGCGGCGGCAAAGGTGCCTCCTTCGAACATTCGCTGGCTGGCGACCGCGAGGCCCTCGGAGCGGGTGTAGGTTTCCGCCCCTTCGCTGTAGCGCCAGCCCGGGCCGGAGCCTGCGTCGAGCAGCACGGAAAGGATGTTGAGATCGAAAGCGGCCCGCGCCCGCTCGGCCGCATCGCCTTCCGGCACCTTCGGCGCCCCCGCGACGAAATGCCGCCCGCGCGCGTGAAAGGGGATGTCGAGGTCGGGGAAGCGCTCGCGAGTCACGGCAACCGTGCGGTCGCGCGCGTCTTCCAGCCGGTCGAGATCGACCGTCCAGCCCTCCACCGCGCCGGCCAGCGCAAGCTCCAGCATCTCATGCGCCCGTGTCCGCACGGCAGCCGCGCTCAGCAGGCCTTGCAGTTCCGCTTTGCTCACGACGCTCAGAACTTCCCCAGATCCCGGCCCACTACGCCGCGCAAAGCCTCCTCGCTGGGTGCGCCGTCCGGCGTGTAATAGCCTGCCGCCTTTTTGGCTTCCATCTCGACGCTGGCGTCGGGGGGAATGAGGTCGGCGGGGATCGGCACGCGCTCGCCGATCTCGACGCCGCCCTCCGCCAGCGCGTCGTATTTCATGTTGGACATGGAGACGAAGCGGTCGATCTTGCGGATGCCGAGCCAGTGGATGACGTCCGGCATGAGCTGCTGGAAGCGGGCGTCCTGGACTCCGGCGACGCATTCCGTGCGCTCGAAATAGGTCGCCGCCTGGTCGCCGCCGGGCTGGCGCTTCCGGGCGTTGTAGACGAGGAACTTGGTCACTTCGCCAAGCGCGCGGCCTTCCTTCCTGTTGTAGACGATCAGGCCGACGCCGCCTTCCTGCGCGGCCCGCGTCGCTTCCTCGATGCCGTGGGTGAGGTAGGGGCGGCAGGTGCAGATGTCGGAGCCGAACACGTCCGATCCGTTGCATTCGTCGTGCACGCGGCAGGTGAGCTTCTTGGAGCCGTCGCCGAGGCTCAGCGGGTCCCCGAAGATGTAGAGCGTCATGCCGCCGATCGGGGGCAGAAACACCGACATGTCCGGCCGGGTGACGAGCTCCGGATACATGCCACCGGTCTGCTCGAACAGGCAGCGGCGAAGGCCTGCCTCGACGACACCGAAGCGCTCGGCGACGCCCGGCAGCCACCACACCGGATCGACCGCAATCTTGGTGACGGAAACATCCCCCGCCTCGTGGACGATCTCGCCGTCGACCTGCAGCCGCCCGGCGGCGATCGCGTCGCGGATTTCCCCCAGCGTCAGGCGCGCCTTGGTGATGGCGATGGAGGGGCGGATGTCCATGCCCTGCGCGATCTGCTCGGGAAAGTCGCAGGTGAGGCGGTGGCCCCAGGGATCGAGGGAGACGATCTTGCCCGCGTCCGCCCATTGGGCGTGCGGGCCGATCTCGCAGACCGGCGAAGTGTCCTGGAGGTCCGGCCGCGCCGACGGGTCCATCGCGCCGGAGGAAATGGCAAGCGCGCGGTAGATGGAATAAGAGCCGCCGTGGGCGCCGATCGCATTGCGGTCCGCGCCGGCGTTGACGGTGGCGATCACCGGCCCGCGCTCGGCGGCGGTGGCCGCGCCCCAGCGCAACGGGTAGCGCGACGGCCGCCCGGGGTGCGAGGTCAGCCGGATGTGGCTGCTCCTGGTCTCCGCGTCGGCCTTCATCCGCATCCCTCTCAACTCGGGCCTTTGCGGCCCTTTGAAGGGAAGCGTAGGACGAAGCGGGACCTGGTGCTAGCCGGGAAAGAGGGGCGCGCCGCCCTTTCCCCCGTTGACCCTTTGGGCGCCCGCGGCTATAGGCCGCCTCGCCTGCGGGACCGAAAGCGCGCTTTACGGCGCGTTCTGACATCCCTGGAGCGGGCAAGAGCTTGAACATTGCCGCTCGCAAGCGAGAGGCCGGAGGCCGTAGGGTTCCCATCAAAGTAGGACTTTGATGGGGTCCGATTAGCCGCCGGGGTCCTTTCGCATTTTGCGCGTCGGTAAAGTAACTTAGAACAAGGTGAAGGGCTTCATGCCGACGATCAACCAGCTGGTCCGCAAGGGCCGCGAGCCTCAGAAGGCGAAATCCAAGGTTCCCGCGATGGAGCAGAATCCGCAAAAGCGCGGCGTCTGCACACGCGTCTACACGACCACTCCGAAGAAGCCGAACTCGGCGCTTCGCAAGGTCGCCAAGGTTCGCCTGACCAACCAGCGCGAAGTGATCAGCTACATTCCGGGCGAAGGCCACAACCTCCAGGAGCACAGCGTCGTGCTGATCCGCGGCGGCCGTGTGCGCGATCTTCCGGGTGTTCGCTATCACGTCCTGCGCGGCGTGCTCGACACCCAGGGTGTCAAGGATCGCCGCCAGTCCCGCTCCAAATACGGCGCCAAGCGTCCGAAGTAAGCCGGTCGAGCATTCGACCACCAAGGCTGAAGTCTAGAGGAAGAAGAATATGTCCCGTCGTCGTCGCCCAGAGAAGCGCGAAATCCTGCCCGATCCCAAGTTCGGTGATCTGGTCCTGTCCAAGTTCATGAACAGCGTCATGCTGGACGGCAAGAAGTCGACCGCCGAAGGCATCGTCTACGGTGCGCTCGAGACGGTCGAGACCCGCGCCAAGCGCGAGTCGATCGGCGTGTTCCACGACGCATTGAACAACATCAAGCCGGGCATCGAGGTCCGCAGCCGCCGCGTCGGTGGCGCCACCTACCAGGTTCCGGTCGAGGTGCGCCCCGAGCGCGCCCAGGCGCTGGCGATCCGCTGGCTGATCACCGCTGCCCGCGCCCGCAGCGAGAAGACCATGGCCGCCCGCCTGTCGGGTGAGTTGATGGACGCCTCGCAGAACCGCGGCAATGCGGTCAAGAAGCGTGAGGACACGCACCGCATGGCCGAAGCCAACCGCGCCTTCTCGCACTACCGCTGGTAAGAAGAGACACTATATATGGGAAGCGGGCTTACCGTCCGTTCCCCGAAATTTCCCTCCCGCTCATCCTGAGG
>DASQNR010000018.1:0-49786 GCA_035644835.1 Allosphingosinicella sp.
GTCGAGCGCGTTGCCGTACACGCCCTGGCCGGTCGCAGAGGTGCCGGTGAGGTTCTCCACGTTGGCCGGCAGGATGTACATCGCCGCGAAATCGGAACGGCTGCCAAGCGCGGTGCGGACTTCGTCAATGCCTTCGCCGGCATCCTCCAAGACCATGTCGCCATTTTGGTCGACAAAGTAGATGTCGTTGCCGGTGCCGCCGAGCATCGAGTCGGCGCCGGCGCCGCCGTCGATCCGATCGTTGCCGCCGCCGCCCTCGAGGCGGTTGGAGCCCCCGTCGCCCACGAGAATGTCGTCAAAGGCGCTGCCGACCGCATTTTCGATGCCGGTGAACTGATCCACCGATGCGGAGTGATCGTCGGCCCAGACAAGTGTCCCGAAAATAGAATTATTGGGGGTAAGTTCCAACCGGAGTTTGCCGGTGCCCTGCTCATAGGTGCGGCCCTGGTCGAGCCGTACCTCAACCGGCGCCCGCGCGGCCGAATAGTCGATGGTGTCGCTGCCGCCCCGCCCGTCGACGATATCGTTGCCGGCGCCCGGCGCGATACGATTGTCGCCGTCGTCGCCGTAGATCGTGTCGCCCAGGCCGCTGCCGACGACATTCTCGATGCCGGCGAGCAGGTCCGTGCTTTTCGCTTCAGAACCGGGCCCGGCCGTGCCGGTGGGTGCGGAGACGATGTCGTCGCTATTTGTATTGTCGACGAAATCCGGCTCAGCCCTGGTCTCGATCGCCACCCCTGCTGCAAGATCGATGAAGACGCCGCCGGCCAGCCCATAATAATAATCATACTGGTCACGCGCATAGCTGACCGTATCGGTCCCGCCGCGGCCGTCTACCCTGTCCGATCCTTGGCCCGGGCTAAACCATTCGTCCGCGTCGCTGCCGAGCAGCACATCGTCAAGCTCCGTGGCCCCGATCATTTCGATCGAAACAATCGTGCCGCTATGGCCGTGCCCGTCCGTTATCGTTCCTGCTGCGAGGTCCACCGTATAACCGATCGTCATCGCCGGGACCTGATCGGCAACGCCGTCGCCGGTACGATCGGGCTCGTAACTTCCGCTCGACGAGAGAAGGAGGTAATCACGCCCGGCACCGCCATCGATCAGTGCTGCCGCGCCTCCTGAAAGCTGAAAATAATCGTCACCGCCGAAGCCGACCAGAGTGTCGCCCCGCGCGCCCAGAAAGAAGTTTCGTTCGTCGTTGCCGTAGAAAGCGTCGGCAAAGGCGGTGCCGCCGCCGAGCGCTTCGATGCCAGTCATGGTTTCGACATTGCCGAAGCCGTCATTGGAGATGATGCCGGTGCGCAGGTCGGCAATAACCCCCTGCGTCGCCCGTAAATCGAAAAAGCTGACGCGATCGCCGACTCCCGGGTTCAAGGCGGAATTGCCGGAGGATTGTGCGCCGCCGTCATAGGTGTCGATGCCGGTGCCACCGCGCAAAATGTCGTCGCCATCACCGCCGATCAGGAAGTCGTCGCCATCGTCCCCGACCAGGAAATCGTCACCAGCGCCGCCTTCGATAACATCGTGACCGCCGCCGCCATAGGCAATGTCATTTCCGTCGCCGCCATATATTCTGTCGTGCCCGCCGGCGCTGCGCGATTGGTAATCCCCGAACAGAAGGTCGTTGCCCGCATCGCCATGGAGTTCGTCGTTGCCGAGTCCACCCACGATGTAGTCATCCTCGTCGCCGCCGGAGAGGATATCGTTACCCCCCTCCCCGTAGATTTCATCGGCTTCCGCTCCCCCCACGATGACATCGTGGGCGTTCGTGCCGTAAAATTGTGCCATCCGAAGGTACCCTTCCCCTGCGGCACGCAAGTCGCCGCCCTCGTCCATTCATGCGCCGATAGTTCGTATCGATGCCCCCCGACAGAGGATTTGTCGCCGATTTCCAAGGAAATGTCTACATGGTGCTTGTGTCAACCGCGAGAACTGGCCGCACATACGCGGCACGGACTTAGTGTCCGTATTGAGCGCGGCTGATCCAGACGCCGCTGGTCCAAGCTGCCCTCGAACTCTATCACCCCGCCCATGGCTCCGATCCTCCAGGGTATCCGCATCGTCGAATTCGCCGGCCTGGCGCCCGCGCCGTTCGCGGCGATGATGCTTGCCGATCACGGCGCCGAGGTGATCCGGATCGAGCGGGCCGGGCACCCGCCGCCGATCCCGCGCGCGTTCGACATCCTCGCCCGCGGGCGCGCGCAGGTGCTGGAACTCGACCTCAAAAAGGCGGCGGACTTGGAACGGGTGCGCCAACTTGTTCAGGGCGCCGACGGCCTCATCGAAGGCTTCCGTCCGGGTGTGATGGAGCGGATGGGGCTTGGGCCGGAAATGCTGTGCGCGGACAATCCGCGGCTCGTCTACGGGCGCCTTACCGGCTGGGGCCAGGAGGGGCCGCTGGCGCAGGCGGCCGGCCACGACATCAATTACCTTGCGCTGTCGGGCGCGCTTTCCACCTATGGGCGCGCGGACGGGGCGCCGACGCCGCCGGTCAACGCGGTGGCCGATTTCGGCGGCGGCGGCATGTTGCTTGCCTTCGGGATGCTGGCCGGCATCCTCTCCGCCCGCGCCACCGGCAAGGGCCATGTCATCGACTGCGCGATGGTGGACGGCGCCGCCCTCCTCTCCGCCCTGACCTGGTCGCTGCGCGCCGCGGGAATGTGGCGGGACGAGCGCGGCGCCAACTTGCTGGACACGGGCGCGCCCTATTACGATTGCTACCGCTGCGCCGACGGCGAGTGGGTGGCGCTGGGGGCGCTGGAGCCGCATTTCTTCGCATTGCTGAAGAACAAGCTCGGTCTCACTCACGCTCAGAACGACCCGGCCCTGCGCGAGGAGCTCACCGCCGTCTTCGCCTCCCGCCCCCGCGCCCACTGGGACTCGCTGCTGGAGGGAAGCGACGCTTGTTACGCCCCCGTACTGACCCTGGCCGCCGCCCCCCACCACCCCCACAACGCGTTGCGCGCCACCTTCGCCAACTTGGCCGGCGTCACCCAGCCCGCCCCCGCCCCCCGCTTCAAGGACCCGCCATGCTAGACATGTCCCGCCGCTTCGCTTTCTCGGACGATCACCACCAGTTCCGCGACCAGGTGCGCCGTTTCTTCGACCGCGAACTGCTCCCCCACATCGACCGCTGGGAGGAGGAAGGGATCATCGACCGGTCCTTCTGGACCAAGGCCGGTGAAGCCGGGCTGCTCTGCCCGACCGTGCCCGAGCAATATGGCGGCCCCGGCCTCGATTTCGGCTTCAACGCTGTGGTCGGCGAGGAGCTCGGCTACGCCGGCTCCACCGCCGGCATCACGCTTCATTCCGATATCGTCGCCGACTACATTGTCGCCTACGGCTCGGAGGAACAGAAACTCCACTGGCTGCCGCGCATGGTGTCGGGAGAAACCGCCACCGCGATCGCAATGACCGAGCCGGGCGCCGGCTCCGATCTTCAGGGCATCCGCACCAGCGCGCGGCGCGACGGCAATCATTATGTGCTGAACGGCTCCAAGACCTACATCACCAACGGCCAGCATGCCGACCTGATCATCGTCGCGGCCAAGACCGATCCCGCCTTGGGTGCGAAGGGCGTGTCGCTGATCCTGGTGGAGAGTGACCGCAAGGGCTTCGCGCGCGGCCGCAACCTCGACAAGATCGGCTTCCATTCGCAGGACACTTCCGAGATGTTCTTCGAGGATGTCCGGGTTCCGATCACCAACTGCCTGGGCGCCGAAGGCATGGGCTTTGCCTACCTCATGAACCAGCTGCCGCAGGAGCGCCTGTCGATCGCCTGCGCCGCTCAGGCAAGCGGCCAAAGGGCGTTTGACGAAGCGGTGAAGTTCACCAAGGAGCGCAAGGCGTTCGGCAAGACGGTGTTCGACTTCCAGAACACCAGATTCAGCCTCGCCGACCTCGCGACCAAGCTGCAGGTAGGCTGGGCCCATGTCGACTGGGCCCTGAAGCGGCACATGGCCGGCAAACTCACCGCGGCGGAGGCTTCTGCCGCTAAGCTGTGGCACACCGAGCTGCAATGGGAAGCCTGCGACGCCTCGCTGCAGCTTCACGGCGGCGCCGGCTACATGAACGAATATCTCATCGCCCGCCTGTGGCGGGACGCGCGGGTCACCCGCATCTTCGGCGGCACCAACGAGATCATGAAGGAAGTGGTCAGCCGCGCGATCTGACGGAAAGGCGATTGAACTCTCAAAGGATAATCGGGCTCGATCGGAACGAGGCGATCGCCCGACAGCTTATGGTCAGGTTGAACCCCGTAGGGCCGCCGTGATGCTTCGCCTCGACCAGATCAAGCGCGCCCGGATCGGGTCCGCGGCAGCCGTCGCGGCCGTACACGCACTCATCCTTTATGCGCTGCTTCGTGGGCTCGGCTTCGAGCTTCCTGCGCCGGAGCCTGCCGAGGTAAAGCTCATCAACCTTGCGGAAGAGCCGCCTCCGCCGCCCGCGGACCCGGCCAAGCCGGAGAAGGTCAAACAATCCACACAAGCGAAGCCCAAGGATCCGGAGGGCGCGGCCGCGCCGCCGAACCTCAAGGACACGCCGACGCAGGTGGTTGCACCGACTCCCAAAGTCATACTTCCGGTGCCGCCGATCATTCCGGTTGCTCCCGTTGCGGGGGAAGGCAATGCGCCGGCCGCGGGGGCTGCCGAAGTGCCGGGACCGGGCACGGGCCGCGGCGGCGAAGGAAACGGGCTTGGTAGCGGCAGGTTCGGAACAGGCACTGGCGGCGGCGGAGGAGGATTGGGGCGCGGCGCACGCGCGCAGCACATCAGTGGCGGCATCGGCACACGGGATTATCCACGCCGCGCAATCGAAAGCCGCGCCAGCGGCACCGTGTACCTGCGCTTCACGGTGACGCCGCAAGGCCGCGTCCGCGACTGCGCGGTGACTCGTTCAAGCGGCAGCGGTGATCTCGACCGAGTCACCTGCGCCCTGATCGAACGCCGCTTTCGCTATCGTCCGGCACGGGACGCAGTAGGCAGGCCGGTCGCCGAAACGATCCGCGGCCAGCATCTTTGGGAGCTCGGACCCGAGCCGCCGCCGATCGACATCGAACCCGACATTCCCGACGACTGAGCAAAGGAGCCTTTCAACGGTTCCGCCGGCCTTCGATCAGGCCGTCCACCAGCCCGGGATCGGCAAGCGTCGAAATATCGCCGAGGCTGTTGAATTCATTCTCCGCGATCTTCCTGAGGATGCGGCGCATGATCTTGCCCGAGCGGGTCTTGGGCAGGCCGGGCGTGAAGTGGATGATGTCAGGCGTGGCGATCGGGCTGATTTCGGTGCGGACATGGCCGCGTATGTCCTTCTCCAGCGCCTCGCTTCCCTCCTCGCCCTCCATCAGCGTGACGTAGCAATAAATGCCCTGGCCCTTGATATCGTGCGGGTAGCCGACCACCGCGGCTTCGGCGACCTTGGGGTGGGAGACGAGCGCGCTTTCGATCTCGGCGGTACCCAAGCGGTGACCGGAAATGTTGAGGACGTCGTCCACCCGGCCGGTGATCCAGTAATAGCCGTCCTCGTCGCGGCGGCAGCCGTCGCCGGTGAAATATTTGCCGCGATAGGTGCTGAAATAGGTCTGCACGAAGCGCTCATGATCGCCATAGACGCTGCGCATCTGGCCGGGCCAGGAACGGGCGATGCAGAGGTTGCCGGAGGCGGCGCCGTCCAAGAGCTCGCCCTCCGGCCCGACCAGCTGCGGCTCGATGCCGAAGAAGGGGCGCCCCGCTGAGCCCGGCTTCATGTCGTGGGCTCCGGGGAGCGTGGTGATCATGATGCCGCCGGTTTCGGTCTGCCACCAAGTGTCGACCACCGGACAGCGCGCCTCGCCCACCTCCTGCCAATACCAGCGCCAGGCTTCGGGATTGATCGGTTCGCCCACCGTGCCGAGGAGGCGCAGGGATGAGCGGTCGTGGCGCTGCACCGGCGCCTCCCCTTCGCGCATCAGGGCGCGGATGGCGGTGGGCGCGGTGTAGAAGATGTTGACCTTGTGGCGCTCCACCACGTCCCAGAAGCGGGAGAAATCCGGGTAGTTGGGCACGCCTTCGAACATCAAGGTGGTCGCCCCGTTGGCGAGCGGCCCGTAGACGACATAGGAATGGCCGGTGACCCAGCCGACATCGGCAGTGCACCAGAACACCTCGCCTTCCTTATAGTCGAAGACATAATGGAAGGTGGTGGCCGTCCAGACCGCATAGCCGCCGGTGGTGTGGAGCACGCCCTTGGGCTTACCCGTAGAGCCGGACGTGTAGAGGATGAACAGCGGGTCCTCGGCGTTCATCGGCTCGGGCGGACAGTCTTCGGGGACCAGCGGCACCATGTCGTGGAGCCAATGGTCCCGGCCTTCGGTCCAGGCGATGTCGTTGCCCAAGTGGCGGACGACCAGCACCGCGTCGACCTCAGCGCCCTTGGCGATGGCGGCATCGACATTGGCCTTGAGCGGCACGAGGCGGCCACCGCGCAGGCCGCCGTCGGTGGTGACCACGAAGCGGCTGGCGCAATCCTCGATGCGGCCGTGGAGCGCTTCGGGCGAGAAGCCGCCGAATACGATGGAATGGACGGCGCCGATGCGGGCGCAGGCGAGCATCGCCACCGCTGCTTCCGGGATCATCGGCATGTAAAGGGTGACGCGGTCGCCCTTGGTCACGCCCAGCGACTTGAGGCTGTTGGCCATGGCGACGACCTCACGGTAGAGTTCGCCATAGGTGAGGCTGCGCCCGGTGCCGGGCTCGTCGCCTTCGAACAGGATCGCGACCTGGTCGGCGCGCGCCTCAAGGTGCCGGTCGACGCAATTGTAGCAGAGGTTGAGGATCCCGTCCTCGAACCAGCGGATCTTGACCGGGTCGTAGGACCAGCCGGAGATTCGCGACGGCGGCTGCAGCCAGTCGATCCGCGCCATCTGCTCGCGCCAGAAGCCGTCGGGATCGGCTAGCGACCGGCGGTAGAGCGTTTCATACTCCCCGGCGTTGCAATGGCTGGTGCGGACGAGCGCTTCGGGCGGCGAGACTCGGTCGATCATGCGGGCATCTCCTGTTGGAGGGAGACTAGCCAGCGCGGCCGCGCGATGAAAGCCGCGGTGCGTGCGGCGGGCGCGGGAAGCTGATTTCGATCAGCTTCTTCTTCCGGAACTGACGCTCGTTTCGGGGGGTTTAGCAGAAACATGTCGCACCCGAACCAGTCTCCTGCGTCCGAGTTGAACGGGTCCGATCCAGCCACCCAAACTCACCAGATCCCAGGGGGGAACAGGATGTTCTTCGGCACCAAGACCGACAGCGGAACGGCGCTCCCGACGCAGGAAGCCGCCGTTCTTGAAGTGGGCGTCTACCGCGGCCCGCATTACTACAGCCATACGCCCATGGTCCGCGTCCAGGTGGATCTTGGGCGGCTGGAGGAATTCCCCACCAGTCGCCTGCCCGGCTTCACCGACGCATTGCTGAAGCTTCTGCCCGGCGTCGGACGCCACCGCTGTTCCCTCAAGGTCCGCGGCGGTTTCGAGAAACGATTGAAGGAAGGAACATGGCTCGGCCATGTCGCCGAGCATATTGCGCTGGAGCTGCAAACGCTCGCGGGATCGCGGGCGGTGCGCGGCAAGACCCGGTCGGTGAAAGGCCGGCCCGGCGTCTACAACGTCATGTTCGCCTATAACGAGGAGCAAGTCGGCCTTGCCGCGGGACGCGCTGCGTTCGAACTTATCGATTCCCTCCTGCCGTCCGAGCTCAAGGGCATACGCGGCCTCGACCGCATCTTCCGCTTCGAAGGCGACGGCGGGTTCGACCTCGAGCGGCGCCTCGACGCCCTGCGGCGCCTCGTGCGCCGCAACCAGCTTGGGCCGACCACCAAGTCGTTGGTCGACGAGGCCGCCAGGCGCGGCATCCCCGTCATGCGGCTCGACAACAGGAGCCTGATCCAGCTTGGCCACGGCCGCTTCGCCAAGCGTATCCGCGCCTCCATCACCGGCCAGACCAGCTTCGTGGCGACCGAGCTCGCCAGTGACAAGAACATGACCAAGAAGTTGCTCGACGAAAGCGGCGTCCCAGTGCCCCGCGGCGTCGTGGTGCGCGATGTCGAGGACGCGGTACGCTCAGCCAAGCGCCTGGGCTACCCGCTGGTCGTGAAGCCGCTCGACGGCAATCACGGCCGCGGCGTGTCGATCGGCATCACCGGCGACGACCAGCTCCGTTTTGCCTTCACCGAGGCCCAGGCGCAGGCCAGGGGCCGAGACGTGATCATTGAGCAATATTATCCCGGCAACGACCACCGCATCCTGGTCGTCAACGGCAAGATGGTGGCGGTCGCGGAGCGGATACCGGCGCAGGTGACCGGCGACGGCCTCTCCACGATCCGCCAGCTCGTCGAGGAGGTCAACAAGGATCCGCGCCGCGGCAACGGGCATGAAAACGTCATGACCCGGATCAAGATCGACGCGCTGGTGGAGGAATATCTCAGCCGGTCGGCGCTCACCCCGGACAGCATTCCCGAGGCCGAGCAGGTGGTGCTGCTGCGCGCCACCGCCAACCTTTCCACGGGCGGGACCGCGGTCGACCGCACCAATGAAATCCACCCGGACAATGCCGAGATCGCCCGCCGCGCGGCGCTGATCATCGGCCTCGACGTCTGCGGCGTGGACTTCGTCTGCCCCGACATCAGCCGTTCGGTGCGGGAAACTGGCGGCGGCGTGATCGAAGTCAACGCCGCGCCTGGCCTGCGCATGCATATCGAGCCATCGGTCGGCGCGCCCCGCGACGTCGCCAAGCCGATCATCGAGATGCTGTTCCCGCGCGGCCGCACCAGCCGTGTTCCGATCCTCGCCATTACCGGCACCAACGGCAAGTCCACGGTCGGTCGGATGATCAAGCACATCCTGCGCTATACCGGCTGCACGGTAGGGCTCACCTCCACCACCGGCGTCTATATCAACGACATCCTTACCCACGATGGCGACGCCACCGGGCCGCGCAGCGCCCGCATGGTGCTGCGCGATCCGACGGTGGAAGTGGCGGTGCTGGAAACCGCGCGCGGTGGCCTGTTGCGCGAGGGCCTGGCCTACCGGGAAGCGGATATCGCCGCCTGCTTGAATGTCACCGCCGACCATCTCGGCCTCAAGGGCATCGAAACGGTGGAGGACCTGGCCCACGTCAAGCAGGTGGTGGTGGAGGCGGTACGCCGGGACGGTTATTCGGTCCTCAATGCCGACGATCCCTTGTGCGTGCGCATGGCGCGCCGCGCGCGCGGGCAGATCATCTGGTTCAGCCTGTGCGGCGGCGCCGAAATGTCGCCGATGCTGCGCGAGCATATCGACGATGGCGGTATGGCGCTGGTCCGCGAACCCGGCAAGGAAGGCGGCATCATCGCGCTTTACGAAGACAGCCGCCGCGAGTTCATCATGAAGGCCGGCGACATTCCGGCCACGCTGCATGGGATGGCGGAGTTCAACATCGCCAACGCTCTTGCCGCCGCTGCCATGGCGCTCGCCCACGGGACTCCGATCCTCACCATCCGCTCGGCGCTGGCCCAGTTCAGCTCCACCTTCGAGCAGAATCCGGGCCGCCTCAACGTCCACGACGCCCACGGTTTCCGGGTGATCGTCGATTATGCCCACAATGTCGCCGGCATCGAGGCGATCGGCAAGGTCGTGAAGGGCTTGTCGCACCGCTACAAGCGGACGGTAGGCGTGGTCTCCATGGCGGGCGACCGGCGCGACGAGGACATCATGGAAATGGGCCGCGTCGCCGCCGGGATCTTCGACGAGCTCATCTTCCGCGAAGATCCCGGCACGCGCGGCCGGCCGCGCGGCGAGGTGATGCATTATCTCAAGCAGGGCGCTCTGGAGGCAGGCCGCTCGCCCGACCACATCCACCTCATCGCCGGCGAAGCGGCGTCCAACGCCGCCGCGCTCGCCATGGGCCGGCCCGGCGACCTCATCGTCATGACCCCTACCGATGTCCGGGCCGCCTGGGCTCAGGTAAACGACTTCAAGCCGGCGTCGGCGCGATCGGGCGCGCGCGGTCCCCTGGCTGCGGCGGAATAGGACACATAATGTTCGAGAAAGAGGAAGGGTCCTGGGCCCTGATCGTCCACGGCGGCGCCAAGCCGTGGGAAGCGGACGAGGAGCAAGCGAACCGGGAGGGTATCGCCGCCGCGGCTGAAGCCGGCGCCAAGGTGCTCGGCAGCGGCGGCAGCGCCGTTGACGCGGTGGAAGCGGCGATCCGCGTCCTGGAAGACCTGCCGGTCTTCAACGCCGGCCGCGGCTCCTCGCGGAACGAAGCGGGCGGCATCGAGATGTGCTCGGGCCTGATGGACGGCAGCGACCTGTCCGCCGGCGCGGTCGGTGCGATCCGCCAGGTGCGCAACCCGATCAGCGTCGCGCGCCAATTGATGCCGGAAAAGGAGATCCTGCTGGTCGGCGAAGGTGCCCTGCTGTTCGCCAAAGCCAAAGGGGCGCCGCTCGCCACCGATGAGGAGTTGAAGGCGGAGAAGGAGAAGCAGGCGCTGACGGAAGGGCTGCACGACACGGTGGGCGCGGTGGCGCGCGACCGCGGCGGCAACCTTGCGGCGGGCACCTCCACCGGCGGCCTTAGCGGCCAGAAGGTCGGCCGCATTGGCGACAGCCCGCTCCCGGGCGGCGGCCTTTATGCCGACAACCATATCGCCGCCGTGGCCTATTCGGGCGACGGCGAGACGATCACCCGCCTCTCGCTCGCCGCCCGGGTGATGGCGTCGGTCGAAGGCGGCGAGGATCTGGAACAGGCGATCGCCAAATCGGTCGAAAAGCTGCCCGGCACCGGCGGCGCCAATGCCGACGGCGGCGCGATCGGCATCGACAAGAACGGTCGGCTTGCCTGGGCGCATAACAGCCCAATGTTCGCGGTGGCCTACATCACCAGCGAGATGAACGGGCCCCAGGCCTATTTGAAGAAGGACGAGGAAACACGTGGCTGACCAGGAGAACCGCCGGCAGGGCCGCCTGATCATCATCGGCGGGCATGAGGATCGCGACCCCCGAGGCGAGCGCACAATCCTGCGCGAAGTCGCCAGACATGCCAAGGGAGGCAAGCTGGTTCTCGCCACGGTGGCGAGCCACAGGCCCGAAGGCTATTTCGAGGAATATGAAAAGGCGTTCGCCGACCTGGGCGTCAGCGAGCTGGTCGAGCTCTACGTCGAGGAGCGCAGCCGCGCGGGCGATCAGGACAAGCTTGCCGTGCTCGACGATGCGAAGGCAGTGTTCTTCTCCGGCGGCGATCAGCTGCGCATCACCAGCCAGATCGGCGACACCGGCATCGAGGCCAAGGTGCGGGCCATCTACGAGCGCGGCGGGCTGATCGCGGGCACCTCGGCGGGCGCGTCGGTGATGAGCGAGACGATGCTCGTCAAAGGCTCCAGCAAGGAGACCCACCGCATCGGCGACCTGCACATGTCGCCGGGCATGGGGCTGGTGCGCGACGTGATCATCGACCAGCATTTCGCCGAACGAGGGCGGATGGGCCGCCTGCTCGGCGCGGTCGCCCATAACCCGCGCGTTCTTGGCCTCGGCATCGACGAGGATACGGCGGTGGTGGTGGAAGGCGACGAGTTCCGAGTCATCGGCTCGGGCGGGGTCTATGTCGTCGACGGCACGGACGTCACCTACTGCAACCTCGCCGAAGCCCGCGCGGAATGCGCGTTGTCCATGCACGACGTGCGGGTGCACGTGTTGTCGAACGGCGACGGCTTCGACCTCAAGGCACGCAAGCCGATTTCTCCGACGAGGGGCTAGGGCCTTCTACCTTACCTCACCGCCGGCGATCGTGCAGCCGAGGCAGAATGCTGCAAGTGCGAAGAAATCGGGAGCTTTCGCGCCGTTCGCCGGTTCTGTGGCCATGCTGAAAGAACAAACTTTGGACCTCGGCTCCGGCCGCAGCCTTTTCGTTCACCAGGAGGGCAAGGGCCCTGACCTGGTGCTCATCCACGGCGCAATGGCGACATCGCACGACTGGCTCGTGAGCCCGGTCCTGAAGGTGCTGTCGAAGTTCCACCGCGTCACCGTGATCGACCGGCCCGGCCACGGTCTCAGCCAACGCCCCCGCTTCGCCGGCACGCCGCGCGACCAGGCGGACCAGATCGCCGCCGGACTGGCGCAGCTCGGCATCCGCAAGGCGGTGTTCGGCGCGCACAGCTTCGGCGGGCTGGTGGCGCTGGCGCTGGCGGAGCGGCACCCGGAACTGGTGGCGGAACTGGTGTTGATCGCGCCCCTCGCCTTTCCCGAGCCGCGTCTGATCGAGCACGGCATGCTTACGCCGCGGGCGGCGCCGCTGTTCGGCCCGCTGCTTTCGAAATTCGCTGAGTTCACCCAGATGGACCGCCCGATGGTGGATCTCCTCCACAAGGTGATGTTCGGACCGGCTCCGGTGCCTGAGCATTGGAAGGAAACCTATCCTTACAAGCTGATCCTCAACGCCGGGGCGATGGTGGCCGAGGGCGAAGATGCGGCCGCCATGCTGCCGATGTCGCCGGCCGGCACCATCGACATGCGCCGTCTCGAGGTGCGCACTCAGGTGCTGACCGGCACGTCGGACCGGGTGGTGGAGGACGAGCGCCAAGCCAAGGCGCTGGCGCGCCAGCTGCCGCGCGGCAGCCTCACCGAAGTGGAAGGCGCCGGGCACATGCTGCACCACAGCCATTCGGAGCTGGTGATCGAGGCGCTGCAGGCGGCGTTCGCTGGGGCGTGATCAAGGCGTCATGCCGGACTTGATCCGGCATCCACCTTCTCCTCCCGCCGCAGTCCAGAAGAAGGTGGACCCCGGATCAAGTCCGGGGTGACGCTAGCGGGTGTCTCGGCGGCGGACGCTCAGCTCCAGAGCTGTGCCCGGTAGCGTTCGTAGCAGCGGGCACCGCAGAGGAGGCGGATCAGAGCGCCTTCGGCCATCGGGCGGGCGCGGCTCGGATCTTCCTCGACCAGCGGACGGATCACTTCCTTGTTCCATTCTTCCGAATGCTTGACGTCGAGCACCGCGTGAAGATCGAAATAATGGCGCTCCCGGCCGGTGAAGCCGAGGCGCTTCAGGCCCGCCGCGGTGGCGGCGGAGCGGCCGGGCGCGGTAAGCTCGATCGCGCCCAGGGCGCCGACCGAGTGGAAGGCATAGCGGCGGCTGGTCGCCATGGCGGTCATCGCATTGGCGAGTGCCAGACTTTCCCAGCAGGTCGACTCAATCCGCGGCTTCAGCGCCAGCCGTTCCACCAGCGTGTCGAGCAGGGGGCCGTGCATGCCCTTGGGGTTGCCGCGGCCCATTTCGTCCCAATAATTGCGTGCGAGTTCGAGCTTGGGGCGAGTCGGCATCTTGACCTGGGTGAAGGCGGTCAGGTCCTCGAACCCGGCCTCGCCGGCCGCTTCCTGCTCAAGGAACCAGCACAGTCCCGGCTCCGAAGCGGTGTCGGCGATCCAGGGGAAGAGCGGATCGCCCTGCCCCGGGCCGGTCTCGGCCAGCGCCTCGAACCAGGCGATGAAGCCGTCGGCATCGTCCGGCGCGGCGGCGGCCGCCTCGGCCACTTCGCCGCGCAAGGCTTCGACGAAAGCGCCCTCAAGGCGCTTCATCCGATGTTCGCGGTCCAGGATCTTTTCCCAGTCGGCCTCCGGAAAGCCGGGTTCGAGCCGCTCCTGATTCCAGGTCGCGAGCGCGGCCTGGAAACCGTGGCTGAAAAAGTGCGGGGAGCCGGAGGGTACGGCCTCGAGCCGCGCCTTGGTAGCCATGGTAGATGCGTTTCCTTTGAAGACTTGCACCTATCAAACCGGCGAGGCAGGGACAGGGTTCCAGCAAACGGCACGGTAACGGAATGAACAGCGACTTCATCGTGATCGGCGGCGGCATTGCCGGCCTGTCCGCGGCGGCTCGACTGGCGCGGCACGGGCGCGTGACGGTGATCGAGGCCGAGGAGGCTCTGGGCTACCATTCGTCCGGGCGCAGCGTGTCATTCAGCCACTACGGTATCGGCAATGCGGCGGTGCGCGGACTGACGGCGTGGAGCCGCGGCTTCTTCGAAACGCAGCCGGAGGGCTTTTGCGATACTCCGATCGCGCGGCTTTCGCCGTCACTCTATTTCGCCACGGAGGAAATGCTGCCGGCGCTGGCGGCGCTGCAGGCGGAGATGGCGCGCTTTACCGATGCGATCCGGGTGCTGGACGAGGGCGGGCTCAAGGCGACCTGCCCGGTGATCCGCACCGGCACGGGCGGGGCGGTGCGGGGAATACTCGATCCCACGGGGCTCAAGCTCGATGCCGATGCGCTGTTGCACTCGTTCGCGCGGCAGCTTCGCGGTGCCGGGGGTACGATCCTCACCGGGCGGCGGATTTGCGCGATCGAGGCTGAAGGGGGTGGCTGGACCGTGAGCACCGAGGATGGTTCGCGCTGGTCGGCTCCAATTCTGGTCAATGCCGCCGGGGCCTGGGCAGACCAGGTGGCGGCGCTCGCCCGAGTGCGGCCGATCGGGCTCCAGCCCAAGCGGCGTACGATCATCGTCCTCGATCCGCCGGCCGGCATGCCGGTCGCCGGCTGGCCGTTCATCCACACCGCGGTCAGCGATTTCTACATGCTGCCGGAGGCCGGGCAATTGCTCGTCTCGCCGGTCGACGAGGTGGAGGACGAGCCGTGCGACGCGCAGCCGGAGGATTACGACATCGCGCTCGCCGCCCATCAGCTCGAACAATATACCACACTGAGCGTGCCGCGGGTCGCACATCGCTGGGCCGGCTTGCGAAGCTTCGTCTCCGATCGGATACCCACCGCCGGGTTCGATCCGCAGGCTCCGGGCTTCTTCTGGCTGGTCGGACAGGGTGGCTACGGACTGCAGACGGCCCCCGCCATAGCGGCGATCGTGGAGGCTCTCGCCACCGCCGGCACCTGGCCGGAGGGCCTCTCCCGCCTTGGCGTGACCGCCCAAACCGTGGATCCTCAGCGCCTGTTCATCGGCTCGCCGCATTGACCGCAACCTGCGGCGCTTCGTATCGTTTCTGCGAATAATAAAAGGGGATAGGTTTGGATCAGTCAGCGCAGTGGCAGCAGCAGCCGCCTCCCTACGGCGGCCAGCCTCCCTATGCGTCCGCGCCGCCGCCCCCCGGGCCGCGGCGCCGCGCCTGGTACAATCCGCTGCGCTGGGGCTGGCGCAGGATCATGCTGGCCGTGATCGCGCTGCTGATGCTGATCATCGCTTGGCTGGCGATCACCGCTCCCCTGTCCAAGTCGCTCCAGCCGATCGCCGCGCCGAGCCTTACCCTGGTGTCGGCCGAGGGAGATCCGATCGCTCGGCGCGGGGCCGACATCCGCGCTCCAGTACGCATTGCCGATCTGCCGGCACATGTGCCCGGGGCCTTTATCGCCATCGAGGACCAACGCTTCCGCAGCCACCTCGGCATAAGCGTGCGCGGCATAGCAAGGGCGGCGTGGCGCAACCTGGGCGCCGGCGGCGTGCGCGAGGGCGGCAGCACGATCACCCAGCAGCTCGCCAAGATTTCCTTCCTGACCTCGGAGCGCACGGCTGCACGAAAAGCTCAGGAGGTACTGATCGCCTTCTGGCTGGAGGCATGGCTTGACAAGGACGAGATCCTCGAACGCTATCTGTCCGCCGTTTACCTCGGCGACAATGTGTACGGCCTGAGGGCCGCCTCGCACCATTATTTCAGCGTCCCCCCGGAGAAGCTGAGCGTGACGCAGGCCGCCATGCTCGCGGGCATGGTGAAGGCGCCGTCGCGGCTTGCCCCGACCAAGAATTACAAGCAGGCGCGCGAGCGCGGGCGGCTGGTGATCGCAGCGATGATCGAGCAGGGCATGGTGACCCGCGCCCAGGCCAACAAGCTGAAACCCGCCCGCCTCAAGGTCGAGAAGCAAGCGTCGGTGCCCACCGGGACCTATTTCGCCGACTGGGTGCTGCCGACCGCGCGCGCGCAGGAAGACGATGAAGAAGCCTACGGCGCCCAGACCGTCCAGACCACGCTGGAAAGCCGGTTGCAGAAAGCCGCGCTGGAGACGGTACGCCGCGCCGGCCTCGGCTCTGCGCAGGTGGCATTGGTGGCCATGCGCCCGGATGGGCGGGTGGTGGCCATGGTGGGCGGGCGCGATTATGCACGCAGCCCCTTCAATCGCGCCACCCAGGCGCGGCGGCAGCCCGGTTCCGCCTTCAAGCTGTTCGTCTGGCTCGCGGCCCTTCGCGCCGGCATGGACCCTGACGATACCATAGAGGATCGTCCGCTCAGGATCGGCGACTGGCAGCCCAAGAATTACCAGGACCGCTACCGCGGTACTTTGAGCTTGCGCGACGCCCTTGCGGTGTCGAGCAATGTCGCGGCGGTGCGGCTGTCCCAGCGCGTCGGCATGGACAATGTCGTGCAGGCCGCGCGCGACCTTGGCGTCAGGAGCCCGCTCAATCCAAGCCCCAGCCTGGCGCTCGGCTCGTCCGGCGTGACTTTGCTGGAACTCACCTCGGCCTATGCGGCCGTGGCGGGGGGTGCATATCCCGTGCGGCCGTTCGGCGTCGAGGCACAGCAGGGACCCTGGTGGAAGCGGATGTGGGGCCAGGGTGGCGTCGCCGGATCGGCGCGCGATCCCAATTTCGATGAAATGCGCGACATGCTCGGAGCCGTGGTCCAGCAAGGCACCGGGCGCGCGGCGGCGCTGAGCGTTCCGGCCTTTGGCAAGACAGGCACCACCCAGGACAGCCGCGACGCGGTCTTCGTGGGCTTCGCCGAAGATCTCGTGGTCGGTGTGTGGATCGGCAATGACGATAACAGCCCGCTGAAAAGCGGCATGGCCGGCGGCGGCCTGCCGGCAACCATCTGGCGGAACTTCACCGCCCGCGCCCTCAACACACGCCCGGCGCAGCCGACCGCTCCGCCGATCGCAGCCCCGGTGGCGGTGGATGCGAGCCAGGGCAACGCGTCGATCTCCCTGCCGATCGAGGACAGCGGCTACGAGGTGGGCGTATCGGTGGATGCCGACGGCTTTACCGTGTCGGCCGAGCCCAGCGAATCGTCGACCGGACCTTCGGAGGATCGCCCGGGCCCGCGCGACGTGCCGGTGACCGTTACGGCCCCGCCGGCGCCGCCTACCGTTACACGCGAGCGCCCCGCCTCCGGACCGACCACGCTCGACCGCGCCCCGCCTCCGCCGCGGCCGGAGAGAGCGCCGCCGGGCCGGGCACGGGATGGCCCGGGTGGCTGAGGACAAAACCGCTCTCGCCGAAGACCGCACCAACCTTGCCGAGGATCGGACGATCCTCGCCAATGAGCGCACCTTCGCGGGCTGGATGCGGACCGGCTTTGCGGCGGTCGGTGTCGGACTCGGCTTTCAGGCGCTTTTCAACCGGATGGAGCCCGCGTGGATTCCCAAGGCGATCGCGACCGCCTTTCTGCTGATCGCGATTTTCGTCTTCTGGGGGGCCGAGCGGAGAGCCCGCTCGATCCTGTCGCGGCTGGAAAGTCATGCGGTCGAAAAGGTGCGCGGGCGCAACCTGCGCCTTTTGAGCTGGTTCATCATCGTGGCCATCGCCGCGCTGATCGCGGCGATGTGGCTGCTCAGGATCACCAGCGGCGGCTGACCGGTAAACGGCCTCCTTGCGGGCGCGAAGGAAAGGCGGGTCAGCGGCGTTCGCGGCGGGCGCGGCGGCGCTCGATCAGCTTCTTGGCAAGGTAGCCGCCGCCGATCACGAGGCTGAGTGGACCCAGGCCGCGCTTCGCCACCATGCTCACGCCGGCGCCGATCAGAGCGCCCTTGAAGCCGTTATTGCCGTAACGCTCGCCGACCCTGTGGCCGAGCCAGCCGGTGAGGATCCTGCCGATCATCGCATCATTCTCCCGTTATGCCTTGAAGGAAACAAAGAGCCGCGGGGATGATTGTTCCCAGAGGGTAACGACAGGGCGGGAGTTTGGTCGGTGAGCGACGGCAGCAGCGACAAGGGCCACCGACGCTTCATCGAGCGGCTGGTGATCGCCATCGTCATCCTCTCTCTGGCTCTCTTGCTGTGGAACCTGAGGGCGCTGCTGATCCTGGTGTTCGGCGCAGTGCTGGTGGCGGTGATCCTCAGCCTGGTAGCGCATCCGATCAAGCAGCGGCTGCGGGCGCCGGACTGGGCGGCGCTGCTCGCCGCCGTGCTGATCGTGACCGGCATCTTCGCCGCCGCCTTTGGGCTGTTCGGCGCCGAGACCATGAAGCAGGCCGGTGCGCTCGAAGAGGCCATCCCGGCCGCATGGCAGGCATTGCTCGCCCGGCTCGAGCCGATGGGGCTGGCCGAGCCGCTGCGCGACTGGTGGCAGGCCACGCAGAGCGGGGACGGCGGCGTGCTCTCCAACCTTGGGGGAATCGCGGCGTCGGTGGGCAGCGGCGTTGCGGACGCGCTGCTGGTGCTGGTCGGCGGCATCTACCTTGCCGCGCAGCCGCGCCTCTACCGCACCGGCCTCATCAAGCTGACCCCGCCCGGCGCGCGTCCGCTGATGGCGCAGGCGCTGGACGACAGCCGGGCGGCGCTGAGACTGTGGCTGATCGGGCGGCTGGTCTCCATGACCTTCGTCGGCGTCCTGGCCGGCCTGGGGCTGTGGCTGCTCGGGGTGCCAGCGGCGCTGGCGCTGGCGCTGGTGGCGTTCGTGCTCGAGTTCGTGCCCTATATCGGGCCGATCATCGCCGCCATCCCCGCTATCCTGCTGGCGATGGCGATCGACCCGACGCTGGCTCTGTGGGTGGGGCTCCTCTACCTCGTCATCCAGCAGCTCGAGGGCAATGTCATCGAGCCGCTGGTGCAGCAGCGGGCGGTGGACCTGCCCCCTGCCCTGCTGCTTTTCTCCATCGTGGCGGGGGGATTCATCTTTGGCGGGGTCGGCATCCTGTTCGCGGCGCCGTTGCTGGTGGTGATCTTCGTGATGGTAAAGCGGCTTTATGTGCGCGAGGCGCTCAATACGGCGACGCCGATGCCTGGGGAGGATTGATCCCTCTCCCCTCTCCCGCGAAGGCGGGAGAGGGGTTTTATCCCAGGAACAGCTCCGCGGCGGCTTCCACCACTGCGTCCACATCGAGGCGGTATTCGCGGTAGAGGTCGTGGAGGTTGCCCGTTTGGCCGAAGCGGTCGACGCCCAAAGGCGCGACGCGGTGGCCGTGGACGCCGCCCAGCCAGGATAGAGAGGCGGGGGCGCCGTCGAGGAGGGTGACGAGGCCGGCGGTGGGGCTGAGCGGAGCGAGCAGGGTTTCGACGTGCGCGGGGCCCCCTCCACCGTCCTTCGGACGGTCCCCCTCCCCGTCCCGGGGAGGATTTTTGGACCAGCGCGCCGCCTGCCGCGCCGACCAGCCTCGGTGGAGCAGGTCGGGGGACGTAACCGCCAGTAGGCCTAGGCCGGGCACGTCGTCCTTCAAGGCTTCCCACGCGGCTAGGGCTTCGGGGGCGAGGGCGCCGGAATAGACCAGGGCGGCTTCGGCGCCCTGCGCCGGAGCGCGGAGCCAGTAGCCGCCGGCCAGCGCGCCGGCCGTCCAGCTGTCGTCGGGGCGCGCGACCTGCGTCACCGTGCGGGTGGTGAGGCGCAGGTAGACGCTTTCGCCGTCGGGGGCCTGCATCAGGCGGAAGGCTTCCTCCATCAGCAGCGCAAGTTCGTCGGCAAACGCGGGCTCGTAGTGCCTGAGGCCCGGCTGGCCGAGGGCGATCAGCGGCGGGTTGATCGACTGGTGGGCGCCGCCTTCGGGGCCCAGGGTGACGCCCGAGGGGGTGGCGACGAGCAGGAAGCGGGCGTCCTGGTAGCAGGCGTAGTTGAGCGCATCCAAGCCGCGGGCGATGAAGGGGTCGTAGACGGTGCCGATGGGAAAGAGCCGGTCGCCGAACATGTCGCCGGCAAGGCCTAGAGCGGCGAGCATCAGGAACAGGTTGTTCTCGGCAATGCCGAGTTCGATGTGCTGGCCCGCCGCATGTCCGCCCCATTTTTGCGCCGAGGGGATTTTGGCGGCGGCGAAGACGTCGGCCAGTTCGGAACGGCGGAACAGGCCGCGCTGATTCACCCAGGCGCCGAGATTTGTCGAGACGGTGACGTCGGGCGAGGTGGTGACGATGCGATGGGCGAGCGGCCCGCCGGCGCGGGAGAGATCGAGCAGGATGCGGCCGAAGGCGGCCTGGGTGGACTGCTCCTCGCCGGTGGGGACGGGAATGGCGGGCACCTCGGCGATGTTCCAGACGCGCTCGCGCTTGGCGCGGGCGATGCGGCTGTTCTCGACCGCCGAGCGTACCGCTTCGGCCGAATTGCCGCCGAGGCCGGCCCAGGGCTCCCATTCCTCGCCTTCGGATATGCCCATCCGCTCGCGAAGGGCCGCGATCTGGCCGGGGTTCATCAGGCCGGCATGATTGTCCTTGTGGCCGGCGAAGGGCAGGCCCTGGCCCTTGACCGTGTAGGCGATGAACAGGGTCGGCACATCGTCCTGGGCGGAGTCGAACGCCTCGACCAGGCTTTCCATGTCATGGCCGGCAAGGTTGGTCATCAAGAGCGCAAGCGCATCGTCGTCGCGGGCGTCGAGGATCGGCTGCGTCTCCGGCGCGTCCTTGAGCAGCCGCTCGCGCCAGGCGGCGCCGCCCAGGTAAGTGAGCGCCGCGTAATCGGCATTACCGACCTCGTCGATCCACGCCTTGAGCGCCTCGCCGCCGGGTTCGGCGAAGGCGGCTTCCATCTTCTTTCCGTATTTCAGGGTGGCGACGCGCCAGCCGCAGGCGGCGAAGATGTCGTCGAACCTGCGGAACATGCGCTCGGCGGTGGTGTGGTCGAGCGACTGGCGGTTGTAATCGACGATCCACCAGCAATTGCGGATGTCGTGCTTATAGGCCTCGATCAGGCACTCGTAGATATTGCCTTCGTCGAGCTCGGCATCGCCCATCAATGCGACGAAGCGGCCGGCTTCGTCCGGCTGCATCATGCCGTGGGCGAGCATGTAATCCTGCACCAGGCTGGAAAAGGCGGTGACGGCAACGCCGAGGCCGACCGAGCCGGTGGAGAAATCGACCGGGATCCGGTCCTTGGTGCGGCTCGGGTAGCTTTGCATGCCCTTGAAGCCGCGGAAGTTCTGGAGTTGCTCAAGGCTCTGGGTGCCAAGCAGGTAGTGGATTGCGTGCAGCACCGGCCCGGCATGGGGCTTCACCGCCACCCGGTCGTTAGGCCCCAGCGCATGGAAATAAAGCGCGGCCATGATCGCCGTCATCGACGCGCAGCTCGCCTGGTGCCCGCCCACCTTGAGCCCGTCGCGGCTTTCCCGGAGGTGGTTGGCGTTGTGGATCGTCCAGGCGGACAGCCAGCGCAGGCGATCGTCGAGAAGGCGAAGCGCGTCGAGATCGGGCGAGGTCTTGGTCAGCATGGCTGCGCCCGTAACCCAGCGGTGTGAAAAGCGACAGTGTGCGGCGCGAAGTTCATCAAGTTCACGATGGCATGCATTCGCGATCGAGGCGCTCCACCTTTGTCGCTGTTGTCGCTGTTGTCGCTTTTCGCGGCGCCTTGCCGAGCAGACCGAGACGGGCGGGGGTAGGAGGCGGCGAGGCGCCCCAGCGCGCTGATCGCCGCAGGCGTTGCAAGGTGGCGAGCAGGAGCGGCCGGTGGCGGCGGCGGCGGCGGCGCGGGCCTTGCTCCCCGCGGCCGAGGCGAGGCCCGGCGGCGCCTCGCCGCACCTAAAGCCGCCGCGGCATCCCAGGCGGCGGCGAAGCTTTCCGCCCCTGCCCGCTTCCTCAGCGCATAGGCATTCTGGCGATTCCTGCCGACCAGCCGCGCCGCCTCCCCGGGCTTCACGCCCTCCGCAAGCAGGCGCACGAAGCGGAGCTGAAGTTCGGGCGTCCAGCCGTCGCAGCGGCGCCGCAGCGGCACGGGAGTGAAGACGAAGAAACTGGGCTGGGTCATCCGGCAGGAATAACGCAGCCTCCGCCATGTAGGAAAGCGGAGTCCAAAACCCCGAGCGGACACCGAAAGCCGATGCCGGGCCGGTGGAGGCGGTCACAATCGCATTGCCGCCGCTGACAGCTTATCCCAAAGACGCAAGGCGCCCCAGCACAGGATCTTTCATGACTGCATCATCGGCCGCCAGCTTCGACGAACTCGGCCCCGCCGACGCCGCCACCCTGCGCGAGGCACTGGCGGTGTTCGGCCGCGCCTTCGAGGAGCCCGAGACCTATACCGGCGCCCAGCCTACGGCCGCCTACCTGGAGCGCCTGCTCGGCAGCGACTCGTTCATCGCTCTGGCGGCGAGGTTGGACGGCGAAGTGATCGGCGCGCTCGCCGCCTACGAGCTTCACAAGTTCGAGCAGGAGCGAAGCGAGATCTACATCTACGATCTTGCCGTCGCCGCCGAACACCGGCGCCGGGGGATCGCTACCGGGTTGATCGCCAGGCTGCAGGGCATCGCTGCGGCGCGCGGCGCCTATGTCATCTCCGTGCAGGCCGATTACGGCGACGATCCCGCCATTGCGCTCTACACCAGGCTCGGCACGCGGGAGGATGTGCTGCATTTCGACATCCCGCCGCGCTGAGCTGCCCCGCATGCCGAGCGGAAGCGATGGCAGCCTGGCATTGACGCGCCGTCGTGGCGGCGGAACAGTGGCGCCATGGTAGAGGATCGCCCCGCATGACTGCCAACAGCTTCGCGCAGGCACCTGGGGCCTATGCGCTGGCGCGACCGCTCTTTCCCCCGGCCTTATTCGAATGGATCGCGTCGCACAGTCCGGGGCGGGGCCGGGCGTGGGATTGCGCGACGGGCAACGGCCAGGCCGCGATCGGCCTCGCCGCCCACTTCGCCGCTGTCGAGGCGACCGACATCGCGCCGGAGCAGGTGGCGCATGCGATGGGTCGGCCGAACATCCGCTATTCCGCCCAGCCGGCGGAGCGAACGGCCTTTGCGGACAACAGCTTCGATGCAGTAACGGTGGCACAGGCGCTGCACTGGTTCGACCTTCCCCTGTTCTGGGCGGAAGTGCGGCGGGTGGCGCGGCCCGGCGCGCTGTTTTGCGCCTGGGGCTATTCCTGGTTCCATTATGGCGAAGAGGTGGAGGCGGCGCTGGTGGAACCGGTGAAGCGGCTGATCGCGCCGTATTGGGCGGCCAACAACCGCATGTTGTGGGACGGCTATCCGGATGCCGCGACCGGCTTCCCCCTGGCACGGATCGAGGCGCCGGCTTTCGAGCTGGCGCTGAACACCAGCGCTTCGGGTATCGCGGACTATCTGCGCACCTGGTCCGCCTTCAAGCGTGCCGCCGCGGCCGATCCAGCGCTGGCGGCAGCGCTGGAGGATGCGCTGGCGGCGGGACTGGCACGACTCGCCGCCGGGCGGGTGATCAGGGCGGCGGCGCCGCTGGCGCTGGTGGCGGGGCGAACGGAGGGCTGAAGCCTTCGCACATTCGGCTTGACGATAACTCTATATAGGTAGATTTAAGCGCTATGAGTCGAAAGCGCACGTTGTCCCCGCATGCCCGCACCCTCCTGGCCACGCTTGCCGCGGCCGGCGGTCGCTGGTGCCATGGCTATTCGCTGGGGTCGCTGACGGGCATCAGCTCGGGGACGCTTTACCCGCTTCTCATCCGGCTGGAAGAGCAAGGCTTTCTGGAAGCCGAGTGGCAGCAGCCGGCCGCGAGCGGACGGCCCCCGCGGCACGCCTATCGGCTGACCGCCGCCGGCCAGAGCCTCGCCCGGGCCGAGGCGGCCAGCCAGGACCAGGCGCGCCCGGGCCCGGACTGGCGCGCGAGCAAGGCCACATCATGATGAAGGGCGTACGCCGCGCAACATTGCAGCTGCTCGTGGCCGCGAGCCGCCTGCTCCCGCCGCGTCTGGGGGGGTGGACGCGGGCGATGATGCGCGAGCTCGAGGAGATACCGGGCAATGCCCACGCCGTCGCCTTCGCCCTGGGCTGCCTGCGGGCGGTTCTGAGTCTCGCCATCGCGGAGCGCCTTCGTCCGCTTCGCGCCGCCCCGCCTGTCCTGTTCCCCGAACGGAGTATTCAGACCATGAACGGAATTTCAGCACGGCCGCGCCTGCTCGGCCTCTTGTGCGCGGCGTTGGCAGTTGGCCTCGGCATCGCCTACATGGCCGCGGCCGGGGCGCCCCCGCGCTATCTGCTCGTCAACCTCATGGCGCTGGTGATCGGCGCGACGGCATGGCTGATGCTTGGCCGCACGGCGGGCTCCCGCCTCGGCGGTGCCGGGGCGATGGTGCTCGCCCTTGGGGTTGTTCTGCTGCTGACCGCGTTGTTCGGCATTTCCGCCGAAGGGGCCACACGCTGGGTGCGCGTCGGCCCGCTCCCGCTCCAGGTGAGCCTGATCGTGCTACCGTTGATGCTGGTGGCGTATGCGCGGCGGCCCGATGCGATCGGCACGGCCGGAATGGCGGTCGCGGCGCTGGCCCTGGCGGTGCAGCCCGACCGGGCGATGGCGGGCGTTCTGGCGGCAGGGCTCATCGCGCTTCTCGCGTCCCGGCCGGGACGGCATGCGGTGGCGGCCGCGGCTGCGTCGGTGGCTGCATTCGGCTGGACCCTGCTCACGCCCGACAGGCTTCCCGCCTCACCCTATGTGGACCAGATTTTCTACACCGCGTTTCAAGTTCACCCGCTCGCCGGCGCGGCCGTCGTGCTGGGCGCCGCGGCCTTGCTGGTGCCGGCGACCGGCGCCTGGAGGCTCGCTGGCGAGCGGCCCGCCCTGCTCGCGTTCGGCGGCTGCTGGGCAGGCGTGATCGTCGCGGCGGCACTTGGCAACAACCCCACGCCGCTGGTCGGCTATGGCGGAAGCGCTGTGCTGGGTTACCTGCTTAGCGTCGCGCTCCTGCCGGGCGGCAAGGCGGCGCAAGCGGCACGAGGCGCGGATGCGCCGATGCCCGAGGGGGAACGGAGCAGCGATCGGGACGCAGTGGAATGGTGCGCCGTGCGCTCCGCCTGAGGCACGGACAAGGGGTGGCGGCGCCTGTTCGACCCAGCAGGTTTCCGCCCGCGGGATTGGGGCTGGCTGGCGGCGGCGCCCTTGCGTAGGACGCTGCCGCACATCCCTTACGCACAGAGGCCGCATTGATCGAAGCTACACCGGAGGCAGGCGCGGATCCGCAGGCTGCGGCGCGGGTATTTCTTGACCGCTGGTTCGGCGCGATCGTGGCGAAGGATGTGGCCGAGTGCGCGAGGCTGCGGGCGCCGGGCTATGCGGCCACCACCGGGGGGCACAGCCTGTCGCGGGAGGAGGAGCTGGCGCTGATCGGCTCGGACGAGCTGAGCCTTACCTCGGTGGAGATCGAGCAGGTTGTCGCGGCGCCGGAGGACGGCGGCTATGCGCTCAGCTTCCGGGCGACGCTGCGCGGCGCGCGGCAGGATGCGGAGCTGGCGCCGGTTTACGCCGGGCGGATGATCGTCTCGGCGGGCGCGGACGCGAGCTGGCGGGGCGAGAGCCTCCATATGCACAAGAAAGCGGCGGTGCGGACCGACGAGGCGCCGGCGCAGCGGGCGGCGGGCGGGCTTGGCGACCGGCTGAAGCGCGCGCTCGGCCGGGCTGGCGCGGACCGCTTCCGCCGGCCCTCGTTTCAGGAAATCGCCTACATCCCCTATCAAGCGCGCGAGGATTTCGCACTGCCCCGCACGGCGCGCAACGATCCCGATCCGGCCGACTTGCCGATCCCGCCCCGGCACCTGTGGCTCGGCTACGATTACCCCACCACCGGCAAGGCACATGTCCGGCGGATGCTGGAGATTGCCCGCGAGGACGGCTTCGCCTTGGCGTCGGGCCACCGGATCCTTGACCTTGGCTGCGGGGCCGGGCGGATGATCCGGCACTTGAAGGACCTGGCGCAGAGCTGCGAGATCTGGGGCTGCGACATCAGCGCCGAGCATATCTTCTGGTGCAAGCGCAACCTGTCGCCGCCGTTCAACTTCTTCGTCAACACCAAGGTGCCGCATTTGCCGCACCGCGACGGCAGCTTCCGCTTCATTTATTGCGGGTCGCTGTTCACCCATATCGACGATCTGACCGACACCTGGCTGCTCGAGCTGTGCCGGCTGCTGGGGTCGGACGGCCGCGCCTACATCACCATCCACGACGCCCATTCGCTTGAGCTGATCGAGCAGCAGCGGCGGCGGCTTTGGGAGCGGGTGAGTACCAGCCCGCTTTTCGCCCGAGCCCGGCACTCGTTCGACATGCTGACGGTGGGGCGCGACGACGGCTCGCAGGTCTTTTACGACCGCGATTATTTCCTGCGCTCGCTGGAGACGATGTTTGAAATCCGCTCGGTATCCCCCGAGGCGTATAATTATCAGACTGCAATACTGGTGAAGCCGAAGGGCTGAGGCACCCGCGCTACATTCCGTCGACGATCAGCGCGGTGAGGGTGATCGAGATGCCCCACAGCGCCACCAGGCTGGCGGGGAGGTAGACCCAGCGGGTGCGCCAGCGGCGGGTGCGGTCGCGCAGGCGGGCCTTGGGGACGGCGTCGAGGAACTTGAGGAACTCGATCTGGTCGGCGTCGCGACGGGCCGGAATGGAGGGCGCATCGACCCTGCGCTTGTAGCGCGGCACGCGGCCGGGGAGCCCTTCGAGGCGGCCGCCGGAATGGAGCAGGAGATCGGGCGCCTTGGCGAGGTGGCGCAGCGCTATGGTGCCGCCCGCCCCTTCCGCGCCGATTTCCGGCGTATAGCCCTTGCGCACCAGAGCGTGCAGCCGTTCAAAGGCGAGATCCTGCTGTTCCACTTGTTTCCCCCTGGTTCGGGAGGAAGTGTGGCAGGCGGCTAATACAGTGTCAAGCCACAGGGATTGCGCGGTTTTGTTACGCGGTGCGGAACAGGACAATCCGTCATGCCGGACTTGATCCGGCATCCACCTTCCCCCGGGTGAACGAGGGAATAAGGTGGACCCCGGATCAAGTCCGGGGTGACGAAGGATATCAATGCGATAGCAGCCTGAGCGGCGCTTCGATCAGCTTCTTCAAGTCCTGGAGGAAATTGGCCGCGTCCCAGCCGTCGACGACCCGGTGGTCGCAGGAGAGCGAGAGGTTCATCCGCTTGCGGATCACGACTTCGCCCGACACCACTACCGGCTTCTCTTCAACCTTGTTGACGGCGATGATGGCCACTTCCGGGCGGTTGATCACCGGCGTCGAGGTGATGCCGCCCATCGGGCCGAGGCTGGAGATGGTGATGGTGGAGCCGCTGAGTTCCTCGCGGCTCGCCTTGCCGGTGCGGGCCGCTTCGGCGAGGCGCAGGATCTCGGACGCGATCTGCCAGACGCCGAGCCGCTCGGCATTGCGGATGACGGGGACCATCAAGCCGTTCGGAGTCTGCGTCGCCATCCCCATGTGCACAGCGCCCGAGCGGTGGAGGATGTTTTCGTCGTCGTCGTAGCGGGTGTTGATCTGCGGATAGTCCGCCAGCGTGCGCGCCATCGCGGTCACCAGGAAGGGGAGCATGGTGAGCTTGGGGTTGGAGCCGCGGTCGGTGTTCATCATCGCACGGGTTTGTTCGAGCGCGGAGACGTCGAACTCCTCCACCAAAGTGAAGTGCGGGATGCGGCGTTTAGCCTCCTGCATGTTCTCGGCGATCTTGCGGCGGAGGCCGACGACTTTCACCTGCTCGTCGGCACGGCGCGCGCCGGGCGAGCGCGAGATACCGCCGCCATTGTACATGAGGTAGGCGTCGAGATCGGCGTGGCGCATGCGCTCGCCGCTGTACTTGACCTGGGCGAGATCGATGCCGAGATCGCGAGCGCGTTGGCGCACCGCCGGGGAGGCGAGGACCTGGGTCTTATGCTCCGCCTTAGCTGGGGAAGAAGTAGGCGCCTCGAAAGGCTCGGCGCGAACGGGTGAGGAGGGCTGGGCCACTTCCTCTTGCTCGGCTGTGCTGGGCACGGCCTGTTCCTGCGCCTCGGTCGGGGTTACCAGCCCATCCGCCATGGCTACCGTGTCGTTGCGCTCGCCGGCGGCGTCGGTTTCGGTGCCCTCCTGCTGCGAGGTGGAGGCGGCGGGTGCGGGAGCGTCCGAGGCCCCTGCCCCGGCTTCCGTCTCGAACACCACCAGCACGGAGCCGATCGGGATCTGATCGCCGACCTCGCCGGCCAGCGCCACCACCGTTCCGGCGACGGGAGATTCCATCTCCACCGTCGCCTTGTCGGTCATCATGTCGGCGAGCTGCTGGTCTTCCTTGACCTCGTCGCCGACCTTGATGTGCCAGGCGACGATCTCCGCCTCGGCAATGCCTTCGCCGATGTCGGGCAGCTTGAATTCGTAGCGCGCCATGGCTGGTTCAGTCCTCCAAAGTCTTCTTGAGCGCGAGGCCCAGACGGACGGGGCCGGGGAAATAGGCCCATTCCATCGAGTGCGGATATGGCGTGTCGTAGCCGGTGACTCGAGCGACCGGCGCTTCGAGGTGGTAGAAGCAGCGCTCCTGCACCAGCGCCGAAAGCTCGGCGCCGAAGCCGGCGGTGCGGGTCGCCTCATGGAAGACGACGCAGCGGCCGGTCTTCTTCACCGACGCTTCAATCGTCTCGATGTCGACGGGAACGATCGAGCGCAGGTCGATCACTTCCGCGTCGATGCCTTCGGCTTCGGCGGTGGCGATGGCAACATGGACCATGGTGCCGTAGGCGAGGATGGTTACCTCGTTCCCCTCCCTGGCCACCGCCGCCTTGCCGAGCGGGACGGTGTAGTGGCCGTCCGGTACTTCCGCCGCGGGGTGCTTGGCCCACGGCGTGACGGGGCGCTCGTAGAAGCCGTCGAACGGGCCGTTATAGATGCGCTTGGGCTCGAAGAAGACCACCGGATCGGGATCCTCGATGGCGGCGATCAGCAGGCCCTTGGCGTCATAGGGGTTGGACGGGATCACCGTCTTGATACCGGCGATGTGCGCGAACAGGGCCTCGGGCGACTGCGAGTGGGTCTGCCCGCCGAAGATGCCGCCGCCATACGGGGAGCGGATCACCATCGGCAGCCCCCAGTCGCCGGCCGAGCGGTAGCGCATGCGCGCCGCTTCCGAGACGATCTGGTCGAAGCCGGGGTAGATGTAATCGGCGAACTGGATCTCGGCGATCGGCTTGAGGCCATAGGCCGCCATGCCGATTGCGACGGCGACGATGCCGGTTTCGCTGATCGGCGCGTCGAAGCAGCGTTGCTTGCCGAAGTCCCTCTGGAGGTGTTCGGTGACACGGAAGACGCCGCCGAAATAGCCGACGTCCTCGCCCAGCACGACGGTGGTGGGATCGCGCTCCATCATCACCTTGTGGGCGGAATTGAGCGCCTGGATCATGTTCATCACGCTCATGCGCGCTTCGCCTCCGCTTCGGCCAGCGCCTGGGCCTGCTGTTCCTTCAGATGCCACGGCAGCTCGGCGAACACGTCCTCGAACATGGTGGCGGTGTCGTTATACGGATCGGACTGCAGCGTGCCCATCCGCTCCGCTTCCTTCTGCGCGGCGCGAACCTCGGTATCGAGTTCGGCAAGCAGCGCCTCGTTGCGCTGGTCGTCCCATTCGCACAGTGCAGTGAGGTGCTGGCGAAGCCGCGCCACCGGATCACCCAGCGGCCAGGCCTCGCCGGCGCCCTTGGGCCGGTAGACGGTGGGATCGTCGGAGGTGGAATGGCCCTCCACCCGGTAGGTGAAGAACTCGATCAGGGTCGGCCCGAGGTTGGAGCGTGCCCGGTCGGCGGCCCATTGTGTCGCGGCATAGACCGCCAGCGCATCGTTACCGTCGACGCGCAGGCCGGCAATGCCGTAGCCCACCGCGCGTGCCGCAAAGGTGGTGAGCTGCCCGCCGGCAATGCCGGAGAAGCTCGAAATCGCCCACTGATTGTTGACGACATTGAGGATCACCGGCGCGCGGTAGACACCGGCGAACGTGCAGGCGGCGTGGAAGTCCCCCTCGGCGGTCGAGCCGTCGCCGATATAGGCAGAGGCGATGCGGCTGTCGCCGGCGATCGCCGAGCCCATCGCCCAGCCCACCGCCTGCGGATATTGCGTGGCGAGGTTGCCGGAGATGGTGAAAAAGCCATAGTCGCGCGACGAATACATGATGGGGAGCTGGCGGCCTTTGAGCGGATCGCCGCGGTTCGAATAGACCTGGCACATCATCTGCACGAGCGGATAATCCCGGGCGATGAGGATACCCTGCTGGCGATAGGTGGGGAAGCACATGTCGTCGCGGTCGAGCGCGTGGGTGGCGGCGACCGCGATCGCCTCCTCGCCGGTGGCCTTCATGTAGAAGCTGGTCTTGCCCTGCCTCTGGGCGCGGTACATGCGGTCGTCGTAGACGCGGACCATCGTCATGTCGCGCAGCATCCGGCGCAAAGTGTCGGGATCGAGCTTCGGGTCCCAAGGGCCGACCGCCTGCCCCTCCTCATCGAGGACGCGGACCAGCGTGTAGACGAGGTCGTGCGTGTCCTGCGCGGGCACGGCCGGGTCGGGACGCCGCACGGAACCGGCGGCGGGGATCTGGATGTGGCTAAAATCGATCTCGTCGCCGGGCCGCGCTTCGGGCTCGGGAACATGGAGCGAGAGCGCAGGCCGGTTGGCACGCTCGTGGCTGCTGGTCATCCTCTCTCCTTCGCCTCCGGCACGGGGGGTGGCTCGCCGGGGTATTTTGTCGCGGGCGCCGGGTGGGCGCCGGGGCCTCTAAACAGATTTGCGGCGCCATGCCAACGCCCCCGCACCGCGCGGGGTCCGCCGCTTTTGCGCAAAAGCCGGCGAGGGAAAGCCGGAGCTAAGCCTGCTATGGGCGGTGCAACAAAGGAGACGAGCATGCGCGTTGGTGGAATGTTTGCGGCGCTGGCGGGCACGGCCCTGATGCTGGCGGGATGCGCGACGACGCCGGAGGGCGCGGCCGAAGCGGCGGCGCAGACGCCTGCTTACTATGTGATGCGCCACCTCGAGAAAGCGGAGGGCGCCGATCCGGCACTCAGCGCCGCCGGCGCCGCCAACGCCCAGCGCCTCGCCGTCTGGTTCGACGGCCGGACGAAGCCGCAGGCAATCTATGTCAGCACCACCCGCCGCGCCCGAGAGACCGCCGCACCGCTGGCCGCGCGCCTGGGCCTCACGCCGCGCGAGTATAATCCCGCCGACACGGCCGGGCTGGTGGCGCAGGTCCGCGGCGAGCCTGGGTCCGTGTTGGTTGTGGGCCACTCCAACACCGTGCCTGAAATCGTCGCCGGGCTCGGCGGCACCCGCCCTGCCCCGCTGGCCGACACCGATTACGGGACGATCTGGGTGGTCACCAAGGATAGGCGCACGGAGCTGCTGGCACTCTAGCCCCGCCCGCTTCAGTTGAACTGGCGGATGCAACGGTCGCGCGCGCCTAGGCCCGGGCGGCGGGCCTCCTCGCGCTCCATGCAGGCGATTACCCGGCGCCATGCCTCGCGGTACGGGATCTTCCGGGCGCGGGCGTGGTCGGCGACCCATTCGGGGTCGGGCAAAGCGAACAGCCGCTGGCTTTGCGGCTCGGCGACGTTGACCAGCGGGCCTTGGCCGCACTGGCGGCGCAGCTCGCGGACGTCGGGGTCGTCTTCATCGATGCCATTAGGCCCGCCCCACGAGCCCATTTCGCCGACTCGGTAGCGGCGCTCCCGTTCCGGGCCGCCGATCACCACCAGGTAATTCTCATCGTCGAGGCCGAGCTGGGTGTGGCGCTCGAACATGACCAGCGGGCCCGGCTCACCGCTCTCGCGTTCGGGGAGGCGGAAGCAGCCGTCCTCCAGCACGATGCGCCCCCTGAAGCCGCCGGTCAGCTGAATGCCCTTGGCATTGGCCTCCCGGGCAAAGACGCGGACATAGCGTGCGAGCGACGGATCGACGAAGGCGGGCGGCTGCGGCGACGCGAAGCTGAAGGTGACGGCCGGGCTGAGCTCCCAGCCGCGCGTCGCGGCATAGGCGCGGAATTCCGCTTCCTCGATGGCCACACCCACCTTCACGCGGTCCTCGACGCCCATACTGACGGAGTGGATGCGCGGCTCCCCTTGCATGCGTGCCACCCAGAGGGCGTGCTGCCGCTCCCGCTCGGCAAGGTCGCTGCCGCCTTCACGGGGGCGGAAGAGCGGCTCGGTGGTGTAGCGCGCCAGCGTGCGGGCGGCGTCGCGGCGGAACCAGACTTCGGCGGCGACACCCGGATCGCGCACCAGGCGCATATTGACGTAATTGTCCGGCTCGGCCTGGGCGAGGGTCCGCGCCAGCCGCTGCAGTTCGGCCTGAAAGGCGGGAGAGCCGTTCGCCTCTTCCCAGGCCTTCGCCCGCACCGCCGGATCGGGCGAGGACGTGCGCCGCGCGAAATCGTCGACAAACTCGGGCTCTGGCGGCGGCTCGACGGGAAACGGCGGCGGCGGAGCTTCGCGGATGGTGAGGTAGCCGGATGGGGAGAGCTGCGCCCCCGTCGGGAGCGCGCGGGAAGACGGCGCGGCGGCATCGGGGACCGTAGCCGCGCAGCCCCCCAGCAGCAGTGCGGCCATGAGGATGAGGTAAGGTGCTGCCATGATGACGGGAGAACCGCCGGGCGGGTGGCGGCGTTCCAGTGCGGGCGATCCGCTCAGAAGACCGCAATCGCTACGGCTATTGCCACCACGGCGAGAATACACAGCCGCATCAGCTTGCTGTTCCTCGGGGTGCGCCTGTTCGCCATGCTGACTCTCCTTCGATAGAGCGGGCGCTCCGCCAGCGCCTTTGTCCCGTTCCGGTACAGCGCGAAGCGACATCTTGCACGGCTTGCAACGGTGAATAGCCTTGTCTGAGGATCGATGCAGCAAGGGGAATGGCAATGGCGAGGCAGGCGGCACGGATGTTCGGGGCCCTGGCGGGCTTGTTCCTTCTGCTCGGCGGCCCGGCAACGGCGGGTCCGATCGATGTGATCTTCCGGTCCCATGACGGCACCGCTTATGCCGAGCTCTCGTTCAACAACCCGTACACAATCTATAAGGGGCCGCTCACCAGCGGCAGGTTCGAGTTCGACGGCCGGGTGATCGACAGCTCGCTGCTCTGGTTCGAATATTATCCGATTGCCGACTCCCTGCAGATCCTCGTCCGGGGCGACGAAACCTCCGGCCTTGATGCCGGCGACAACCTCATATTCCGCTTCGGCAATCCGGACGACGCCCATCTCGCCTTCCCCACTTACGGGAGTTTGGGGACCACATTCGGCGGTGTCGACAAGGGCAGGCTAGGCATCGTTACCCCCGTTCCCGAGCCGCTGTCCGCAGGGCTGTTCGGCGTGGCAGCCGGAGCCCTGGTCTGGCGCCGGCGCCGGCGCGTCGTTGGCGGCGCCCAGGCCGTGCGCGCCTGATCCCACCGGCGCTTGGCTATCCGCCGGCGGGATCGGGATATCAAAGATCCACGCAGGCGGCGATGTTCTCGAGCTTGCGGATGCGCTCCTTCAAGTCGGCGACCTCGATCATGTCGCCGGCCCCGCCGTGCGGGCGGTCGGCTTTTGCCGCGGAGGCGAGTTCGAGGCGCTTGAGCTCCAGCCAGCCGGCCCAGCCCTTCAATGCGGCGAGCAGCGCGATGCCGAGGCCGACGAGGCCGAAGCCCGCCATGGCAATTACCGTCATCGGTTCGGTCATGGTGTTTCCTCCCTTCTTCGCTGACGCGGCCGGTCAGCGCAGGCTGTCGATTTCCTGGGCGAGCCGGGTGTTGGAGCTGGTGACGAAGGTTTCCACCTCCGCCATGCGATGATCGATGTCGCGCATCGAGTCCCGCAGCTCGGCCGTCGAGGTCTTCAGGCGGGGCGCGTCGGCTTCCTCCACCTGGCCGAGCGGCCGGTTCTT
This sequence comes from Allosphingosinicella sp., assembly GCA_035644835.1. GTDB lineage: Bacteria > Pseudomonadota > Alphaproteobacteria > Sphingomonadales > Sphingomonadaceae > Allosphingosinicella. Next base: position 33,715 of record DASQNR010000018.1, read on the forward strand.
GGCGAGGAAGGCGGCCACGCCATAGGCGATCACCGTCCAGGGAAAGGCGCCGGCCAGGGTCACCAGCACCAGGCCGACGCGGATCAAGGTCGGGTCCCAGCCGGTATAATTGGCAAGGCCCGCACACACGCCCACGACCTTGCCGTTGGCCCGATCGAGATAGAATTTTCTGCCCCTGAACATCGTTGTTCCTCCTTGTGTCGGTTGGCGGCCGCGGATGCGGCCGCAATATCTCGGTCAGGCGGCTTCGCCGGCGAGGCGCGCCTTCATCCGTGCCAGTTCCGCGTCGATCTTCTCGGCGTTGCGCAGATCGGCAATCTCCTCCTCGAGCGCCCTCGGCGCGGCGAGCGCCAGCGCTTCGGCGCGTCCTTCGGCGAGGTCCGCGCGCCGCTCCAGAACATCGAAGCGCGAGAACGCATCCTCCGTCTTGGGACCGGCGACCATTTCGCGCAGCCGGACACGATTCTGGGCGCTTTCGAGGCGGCTTTGGATCGCGTTCTGGCGGGTGCGGGCCTCGCGAAGCCTGGTTTGCAGGCGCGCGATGTCGGCTTCCGATGCGGCAAGCGCCTCGTTGAGCGTGTCGATCTCGGCCTGGATGTCCTGCGCCATGTCGGCGGTGCGCTGCTTCTCGGTAAGCGCCGCCTTGGCGAGGTCCTCACGATTCTTGGACAAAGCGAGTTCGGCTTTCTCCGTCCAGCCTGCGCCGATCTGCTCGAGCCGCAGGATCTGGCGGCGCATCTCCTTCTGGTCGGCAATGGTGCGCGCGGTGGAGGAGCGGACCTCGACGAGGGTTTCCTCCATTTCGAGGATGATCATGCGGATCATCCGTGCCGGGTCTTCCGCCTTGTCGAGCAGGTCGGTGAAATTGGCCGCAACGATGTCGCGCGTCCGGGTGAAGATGCTCATCGGCAGGAACTCCGTGAAGGTGCGGGCGAAATTTTCGACACGCGGCGCTTGCGGCCGCGGGTCCGCCCGCGTCGGCCGGGACGGCCGGGACGGGATGCGAACCAATTGCTCGCGGCCGACCAGGATCGGTTCAGACATTGGCGTGAGCACCGATCGAGGCGGCGGCGAAGACCGGCTGGGCAATTGCTTCGGCGGGGCCGACGGCCGCGCCCACGGCGGTGGCGGTGAGAATGATCGCGGCCGCGGCGGCGATCAGGCTTTGCTTCAATTCGCTGGTGTTGAACATGGTTGGCACTCCCTGGAAATTCTTGTCCGCCGAAGCGGCGGTTGCCAGGGTATTAACAAGGGCCGTGCCAAGTGTAGGATTTGGCGGATTTCCGCCGAAAAGACGGGTGGAGGCGCGGAATAGGTGGGATTTTAGCCCACCCGGAAGTGGGATTTTACGCCAAGCTTTGGGAGGCCGCTTCGATCAGCTCGCGCGGGCGCGGGCGAGGACTCGCGACACGGTGTTGCGGCGGTGGGCCGGCGGCCGGATCGAGTCGAAGACCTTGGCGCCGGCCATGAACACGGCGGCGGTGCAGGCGGCGAAGAGCAGCCAGCCGAACGGCCCGGGATATTGTGCCAGATAGTCGGCGCCGCGGGTCACCGCGCCCAGCGCGAGGGCGTAGATGACGAAGCAGGCTTCGAGGCGGGTCTTGATGGTGAACAAGCGGGCAATCTTTGTGAACATGCCGGTAAGGATAGCAAGAGACGGGCCAGTTGCGCAATTCCGCCGTTCGCCGGGCAGGAGGGTTAGCGAATTGTAAACCAATCCGACGTTTGGGGGTGCGCAGCGGCGTCCTTGCCCCACTCCGAGCCATCCTCGTCCCCGTCCCGTCATTCCCGCGAAGGCGGGAATCCGCTTCTTCTTTTTCTCGGAGCTCGGTGGACAAGGAGAAAGGAAGAGGAAGACACGGAAGCGGGACCCGCTTTCGCGGGGGTGACGGGAGGGGGTTGGGGGCGACCGGGGGAGACCGGCGGCGGCTAGGCGTCGAGTTCGATCCAGGTCGGTGCGTGGTCGCTCGCGCCCTCTTTGCCGCGCGTGTCCGTGTCCACCCCCGCCGCCTTTAACAGCGGCGCGGCGGCGGTGTTGAGGAGGAGGTGATCGATGCGGATACCGGCGTTGCGGCCGAACGCATTTCGCCAATAATCCCAGAAGGTGTAGATCGTCTCGTGCGGGTGGAGGGAGCGGATCGCGTCGGTCCAGCCGCGGTCGAGCAGGCGGGAATATGCCGCGCGCGGCTCCGGCTGGAACAAGGCGTCGTCCATCCAGCGCTCCGGCTTGTAGACATCGGCGTCGGTGGGAATGACATTGTAGTCGCCGGCGAGCACGACCGGGCTCGGCAGGCCGGAAAGGCGGGCCGCATGGGTGTGGAGCCGCTCCATCCAGGCCAGCTTGTAGTCGAACTTAGGTCCGGGGTGGGGATTGCCGTTGGGGGCGTAGAGGCAGCCGATCAGCACGCCGCGCACCGCGCCCTCGATGTAGCGGGCCTGGGCATCGTCGGGATCGCCGGGCAAGCAGCGCGCGGTCTCCACCGGCTCGCAGCCACGCGCGAGCAAGGCAACCCCGTTCCAGCGGGGCTGTCCGGCCCAGATCGCGCCATAGCCGGCGCGCTCGATGGCGGCGGCGGGGAATTTCTCCTGCGGCGCCTTCAATTCCTGCAGGCAGGCGACATCGGGCCGGGTTTCTTCCAGCCATTCGAGCAGCCGCTCGAGCCGGCCGTTGACGCCGTTGACGTTGAAGGTGGCGATCCTCACTGCGTCCGTATCCGCACATGCGGTGTACGCGGGCGAACGCACGATCGGGAAAGCCTCCTGATTTCGTGCGGTTTTTTGAAGCTTCCGGCTGGCATCCTATTTGCTTCCCTTGCTCATATGAGCCAAATGCCCGACGCGCCCGACCGATCCGTCGCCATGCCGCAGACGACGCGCTTCCTGGTCATGTCCGCGCATGGCGAAGGCGTAAGGATGCCGCTCAAGAGCGGCACGGTGGTCCTGTCGCGCCTGGGATCCGGGCGCAGCAAGATGCGGGCGCTGGCGCCGTCGGTGAAATATGTCCTCCAGGGCGAGGAAACCTACGAAATGGATGGGCGCACCCGCCGGGTGCGGGCGGGCGAGTTCATGCTGGTCGAAGCCGGTGTGGAGTTCGAAGCGCGGCTGTCCGCCTCGGCCGATGCCATCGGCCTGTGCGTTTATCTCGGCGTGGAAGATGAGGGCCGCGAGGGCATGCACGCGCCGCTCGGACGCGGGCGCGCGATCGCCGGCAGCCGCATCGATCCCCTCGCGTCCCTGCTCGGCAATTATGCCCGCCTGCTCGCCGATCGACCCTCGGCAGGGCCGGCGCTCGCACGGCGGATCGTGCAGGAAACGACGATCGGCGCCCAGGATTATCTGGCCACCTTCACCAATCGGCTGGAGCGGCTCGGCTCGGTGAAGCAGTCGACGCGGACGGAGACGCTGCAGCGGCTGGAGCGGGCACGCTGCTTCATTCACGACGCTTCCGACCGGCCGATCAACCTGGACGAGATCGCAAACGAGGCGGCGCTTTCGCGCTTTCACCTGACCCGCAGCTTTGCCGAAGTGTACGGCCTGCCGCCGCTCGCTTACCATCGCAGGCTGCGGCTGGAATCGGCGGCGCGTCTGCTCAAGAGCGAAACGGTGAGCGCGACCCAGATCGCCGACCGGCTCGGCTATGGCAGCCTCAGCGCCTTTACCCGTGCCTTTCGGCAGAATTTCGGAGTGCCGCCGAGCCAGGCGCGTTTGATCGGATAGGCATCCCCCGCATCGGGGATGCGGAGGAGTAGGCGGGGGCATAGCCCACCGACGTCATGCCGGACTTAATCCGGCATCCACCTTCTTGGGACGACTGGGCAGAAAGGAAGGTGGACCCCGGATCAAGTCCGGGGTGACGGCTATTCACTCGCCTGGCCTGTACGTGCGCTTCGTTTTGCCCTTGAGCTGTTCCGGATAGAAATAGACTTCGCGCAGATTGCCCTCGGCGTAGAGCCGGGCCTGGTCGTTGAAGTGGGGCGAGGCGGGATCGCCGCTTTGGCCGCCGGCGCTGACCGCGCGGGCGCGGACCTTGTCGCCGAACTCCACGACCGCCACGAAGCTGTTGCCGCTGGTGCCGTACCAGCGCTTGGTGCCCGGATAAGGCCGTGCACCGAAGCTGGCGAGGGAGCCCCACAATGCGGACGGGAACGGCACGGCGATGCTGGGGGCGGCGTCGCTGAACGGTTGGGCGATATCCCCGGTGAGGCGCTGGAAGCGGTTGATCTCGCCCCACGGCACCGCCCAGCGGCCGAAATCGCGCTCCAGCCGCTTCACCGCTTCGCCGAACGCGGAGAGCTTCTGCTCAGGGGTGAGGTGCCGCTCCATATGGTCGGCAAGCCGAGTGCGCTGGGCGCGAAGCTCGGGCGGCAGGGCGGCCAGCATCGCCTCGGCCCAGAAGATCGCGAGGCTGTTGGGGACGGACTCGGCGCCCCAGCGATAGTCCCAGCCCCTAAGCGCCGCGACTGGCGCTTCGAGGCGCCGCTTCAGCGAGTGCGAGGCGGACGCCCTATCCCAGGCGGCGAGGAGGTGGGGCACGAGCTGGGCGAAAGCGGGCTGGTGGCTGTCATAAGCCGCGTCACGAAGGCTCTCCAGCGTGAAGTCCTTCCGGCTGCCGAGCACCTGCAGCGCGTGGATCCCGCGCGGATTCTCGCCGAACGTGTCCATGTAGCGCGGAAAGGCGCCCGGCTTGGGGCTGTAGGAGCCGGCGGCGGAATAGGGCCAGTTGTTGGTGTTCTGTATCCAGCCGGTGGGCGGGTTGAGGAGGTTGGGCGCTTCATTGAGGGCGTGCAGCCCGCGCCAGTCGGTTCGTGGGTCGGAGCCGTCGACCGGCTGGGTATAATCGAAGCGGTCGTCGCGGCGCGGGATGAAGTGCGGGTGGTGGTAGGCGATGTTGCCGGCCGCGTCGGCGAAGATCGTGTTGTTGGACGAATTGGCCTTGAGCTCGGCGACCTTGAGGAACTCGCCGTGGTCGCGAACCTTGGTGCGAAGCCAGGATTGCTGCAGCGCTTCCACCGGCCTGTGCATCATTGCAAAGGCGACCCATTTGCCGCCCTCTTCCCGCACGATCGGGCCATGGTGGGTGCGGTAGGTTTCGAAGCTGCGGCTGGCCATGCTGCCGTCGGCGGCGCGGTAGGTGATGGCGATTGTTTGCCGCTCCACCGGTCGCAGCGCATTGCCGTAACGGTAGGACAGCCCGGCCGGTCCCTGCTCCACCGTTTCCAGGAATTCGTCGACCACATCGACACCGCTCGATGTGTGCATCCAGCCGGCGCGTTCGTTGAAGCCCTGATAGATGAAGAACTGGCCCCAGGTGGCGGCGCCGTAAGCGTTGAGGCCCTCCTCGCTGGTCATCTGCTGCTCGGCGCGGAAGAAGAAGCTGGTGTGCGGGTTGATGAGCAGCAGCGCCTTGCCGCCCTTGGTGTTGGCGGGTGCGACGGCAAAGCCGTTCGACCCGCGCGGCTCGCGGTCCGGCTCGGCCCGCGCGGCGGCCAGCGCCCTCCCCTTGCCACCGTAAAAGGCCTGGAGCGCGGCCAGATCGATTCGCTCGATATCGCCGCCGATACTGCCTTCGGTAAAGGAGAGCGCCATCCACGGCTCGAAGCGGGAAATGGCGCGGGGGCGGACATTCGGATGGGTGGCGAGATAATGGTTCAGACCGTCCGCCCAGGCCTGCATCAACCGCTTCAGCCACTCGGGGCTGGCGAGGTGGCGGCGCTCGAGATCGACCGGGTCCATGTACAAGCGGGCGCGCAGATCGTGCCAGATCGCGCCCTCCCCTTCGGCCTCGGCGGTGCGGCCGAGCGCGGTGAGGAGGTTCGACTCGACGCGGTTGAAGTCGTCTTCGGCCTGTGCGTAGATCATGCCGAACACCGCGTCGGCATCGGTCTTGCCGCGGATATGGGCGATGCCCCAATCGTCCCGGACGATGGTGACTCGCTCGGCCTGCGATTGCAGGCGCGCGCGCTCGGTATCAGCACCCTGCGGCGTCGCGCAGGACACCAGGACCAGCAGGGCGAACGGGAGAAACCGCTTCATGCGCGCGCCCCTTCGATGTGACGGTCGACGACACGCTCCAGGAGGGTCAGCGGCACCGCGCCGCCCAGTACCAGGGCATCGTCGAAGGTGCGCAGATCGAAACGCGCGCCGAGCGCCGCGCGGGCCTTTTCGCGCAGCCGGTTGATCTCGCTGTGGCCGACCTTGTAGCCGCAGGCCTGGCCGGGCCAGGCGCAATAGCGGTCGACCTCGCTTTGCACTTCCTCGACGGTGGAGCCGTTGGTGGTGGCGAACCATTGGATCGCCTGCTCGCGAGTCCAGCGCTTGGCGTGCAGGCCTGTGTCCACCACCAGCCGGCAGGCGCGGAAGGCGAGCGACTGGAGGTAGCCGAGGCGCCCGACCGGATCGCCTTCGTAGACGCCAAGTTCTTCGGCGAGTTGCTCGGCGTAAAGCGCCCAGCCTTCCGAATACGCGTTGAAGGCGACCAGCGAGCGGACCAGCGGCAGCTTATGGGTATATTCGCCCTGCCAGATGTGGCCCGGAATACCCTCATGATAGGTCAAGGTCGGCAGCGCGTGGCGCGGCCAGATCGAGGTGTCGCGCAGGTTGATATAATAATTGCCCGGGACGGAGCCGTCGATCGTGCCGGCCGCCGCATAGCCGCCGGGCGCGCCCGCCTCGATCTCCACCGGCACGCGCTTGATGACGAGGTTGCCGGGCACCAGGGTGGCAAAGGCGCGGGGCATGCGGGTGCGGATGTCGGCGGTCCGCTCGTTGACATAATCGAGGATCTGCTTGCGGCCCGCGTCCGTGTTGGGAAAGAGGTAGCGCGGATCCTTGCCGAGCGCGGTCATGCGGGCGCCGACCGTGCCGGTCGTATAGCCGAGCGCGCGCAGCAGCGGATCCATCTGCGCCTGCAGCGCCTGCAATTCCTCCATGCCGCGGCGATGGACTTCGTCCGGGGTCAGCGTGCTGGTGGTCGCCGCCTTGAGCGCCCAGGCATAATATCGTTCGCCGTCGGGCAGCTTCCACACGCCCGCCCGGCTGTCGGCGCGCGCGAGGTGGCGCTCAAGCTCGGCGATCTGACGGTCCATGGCAGGCGCGATGCGGCCCTCGACGATGGCCAGGGCGCGGCGGCTCCAGTCGCCGCGGATGTTGGCGGTGCGGCCGGCCAAAGATGTGACGAGGCCCCACTTCCCGGTCGGCAGGGCCCGCGCCGCCTTCATCTGGCGCAGCGTCTTGTTGAGCAGGAAATCGGGGGCGACGACCCCCAAGGAGCGGTTGTGGGCGAGCCGTTCCGTTTCCCCTTCCAGCACCGCGCCATAGGCCGCCAGGCGGGCCAGATAGGCTTCGGCCCCGGCCGCGTCCGAGACCTTGTGGCTGGAATCGAGAAAATCGGGAATTTCGATAAAGGCGCCGGTATTTTGCGCCACCACATAAGGCGAGTTGCGGTAGGACCAGTTCTGGTTGAGCACCACCGTATCGCCATAAGGGAAGCTGAAGCCTTCGACCGCAAGCGCATGGGCGGCCTGGATGACATCGAGATCGAGCCGTGCCCCGGCGCCGAGGCCGGAGCGGTCGACCGCCTGGAGGCGGCGGTGGCGCTCGGCGGCCGCGGCGCCCTGCGCGCGATAGCCGGCGAGCGAGCGGTCGGTCAGCCGGGCGGCAAGGCCCGATCGTGCCGCCTTGTCGAGGCCGAGCGCGGTGGCGTTCTCAGGATAATGCGCCAGCATCGCTTCGGCGACTTCGGCCAGCATCGCCTGCAGCGCGGCATCGTCCACCGCGGCTCCCGACGCGCGGCGGGCGGCGCAGCCCGGGAGGAGCGGCCGAGCGGCGACGGCGGCCGCGGAGGAGAGGAACTGGCGGCGGGCGAGCGCGTGCATTGCGTTTCTCCGGAACAAGAGCACGCATGGTGTGGCGGGCGCGGAGCCGCTCCGCAAGCGCAAGACGGCTGTGCTCGAGTCTGACGATCGCCCGCTGGCATGGGCGTGAAGGCGTCGCCCGCCTCCGCCCGAACCCCTGTTACTCGGCGGGTATGGCGGCGGGCGTGGAGCCGCCGGAGAGCTTGCGCAGCAGGCGCGGGATGGGGCCGTGGCGCTCCATCCATTCGGCATATTCGCGGTAGGCGGGATCGGCCATCAGGTGCCGCTCCTCGGTCCGGGCGCGCCAGTAATAGACGCCGCTGACAATGCCGAGCAGGGCGCTGTTGCGGATGGCATCGTTCATGTCGCCGGTGACCGCCAGGAACGGCAGGGTCGCCAGCCACCAGAACAGGTTCTTCGAAAGGTAGGCCGGGTGCTTGGTCCAGGCATAAGGGCCGTGGGTAAGGATGCCGCGGTGGGTGAGGTTGGAGAAGCGGATACCGAAGACCACGGTCGCCCAGGCGTAGATCATGGTCAGCACGACCAAGGCGATCGCCCACAAGGTGATCAGCACCGGATGGTCGCTCAGCCAGTAAAGCCAGTCGGCGGTGCCGGCCTGGTAATGCAGCGGGCCGCCGACATTCATCAGCACGAACGGCGGGTAGCAGATCAGGGCGGCGACCCATCCGGCCGCATAGGGATTGGCCGATCGGATATGGCTGTCGAGCGGCTTCATGGTCAGCATGTAGCCGATGGTCGCGAACACGGTGTCGATCATGAACATGGCGCCAACCAGCCACAAAGCGAGGTTGGCGATGTTGAGCAGGATCGACTCGCCCGAAGGCGTGATGGTGTTTTGCCAATTGCCCGGCACGCCTGCGATCATGAAGGCCAGAAAGAACGCCTTGATCGTCCAGCTGCGCAGGAAATCATGGACCTGTTCCCGGTCCACCTCCCGGGTGCGGCCGATGACGAACTGGCCCATGTGCCAGGCGCCGTCGCGCGGCGACTTGAGGCGCCGGTCGATCCACAGGACATAGGGTATGGAGAGGACCAGCAGCGGCACCGCGCCGTATCCCAATATCTTCATCGCGAAGAGATAATCGCCTTCCCAATACCAGCGGCCGAGGCAGTAGAACATGGCGATCGCCGCCCACACGCTCCACAGGCCGACCAGCTTGATGAAGCTCGTGTCGCGAGTCTCGCCAAACGGGCGCGGCGGAGCGTCCCAGTCGATCCCGGTGGTGGGGTTCCTGTGCACCTTGTCGACAAAGAGCGACCAGGCGACCATCGGCGCTCCGCAAGCGACAAAGGCGCACAGCGCCGCATTGGGCCCGGAAAACTCGAACATGCGCGCCACAATCACCCAGGCGCCGAGGCCGAGGAGGCCTGCGATGCCGACCATGGAGCTGACGGCCGAGGCCGGGCGCGGATCCACGGCGGCCGTTTGCGTGGCGATCTTGTTCTGTGCGCTCATACCGACATTGGGTAGCGCGGAGAGGTAAGGAAGAGGTGAATGAACCGGTAAGCAGGCCGGTTCGCTCCATTTACGGGCAAACCCTCCGTCGCGCCGTAACCGGTTCTTAAACGTCCAGCGCGCTATTGTACTCGCGGGCGGCGACAAGGGTGGGGCCAGTCTGCGGCGGCGTAGTTTCGAAAAAGGGGCGGGAATGCTTTCGAAGGAAAATCACGAGGAGACCACCTTCTCCTTTTCGGATCGCGCACCCCAGCCGCGCGAGCGACGCAATGCGCCGCGCCACCTTACCATCTTGCGGGTAGGCGCGCTGATCGGACCGGCCGGTCGCGAACTCTGCCTGATCCGCAACATCTCTGCCGGCGGACTGATGGCGCATGTCTATTCCCACCACAAAATGGGTGAGACGGTAACGGTGGAGCTCAAGGGCAACCACCAGATCTGCGGCAAGGTGATCTGGGTCGAGCAATCCAACATCGGCATCCAGTTCGACGCTCTGGTCGACGTGCCGGAGATGCTGTCGAGCCAGGCGTTGCTCGACAATGGCTGGCAGCCGCGGCTGCCGCGGGTGGAGGTCGATCGGCTTGCCACCGTGCGCTGCGGCGCGCGCCTGTACGGCGCCAACACCCGCGACATTTCGCAGGGCGGGGTGAAGATCGAAATCGACGAGCCGATCGAGGCCGGCACCCAGGTGGTGGTGGCGATGGACCGCTACCGCCCCGTCGAAGGTGTGGTGCGGTGGTGCTGCGACGATCTGGCCGGCATCGCCTTCAACCAGCTGTTGCCGTTCGGCGAGCTGATGGGATGGCTGGTTCCCGTTTCGCCTGCCAAGCGCATCTGAGCCGCGCGGGGGCGCCGCCCCTGCCCTATCCTCAGCGGGTGCCGCGCATCCGTCCCTGCACCGCCACCGCCGCCGCCAGCTCCGCACGGTCGCGGCCGTACGTGTCGGGACGATAAGCGATCCTGCCCGCTTCGGGTGCCGCGGTGAGGTAGGTGAGATAGACCGGCACCGGCTCGGGCAATTGCACCTTCTGCTCCGGCGCCGAGGACGAGGCGACCAGCGGCTTGCCGTACAGCCAGCGCCCAAGCCGGGCGGCATCTTCCAGCCGCACGCAGCCGGAACTGAACTGGCGGCTCGCTCGGCGCATCAGTTGCTTGTCGGGCGTGTCGTGCAGGTAGATGCCGAGATCGTTGGGGAACATGAACTTCACATTGCCCATGCCGTTGCCGGGACCGGGCAGCTGGCGCACGCGCAGCTCCTCGCGTCCGGCGAGCACCGCCCGCCAGTCGACCTTGGTTGACGCAAGCACCGTTGGCGTTTCCGACCAGTCGGACAGGATCTGGTAGCGGTTCGCCTTCAGATAGGCGGCGCCCTGCTTGGCAACGCCCGGCGCGACCTTGGTGGCGACGAGATCGGGCGGGATGTTCCAATAAGGATTGAGGATGGCGTAGCGGATAAAGCCGGCCATCATCGGCGTCTGCTGATCGGACTTTCCGACCACCACCCGCATCGTATCGCGCACCTGGCCATTCTCGTACATGTAGAGCTGGGCGGCGGCGGTATCGACCAGGATGTAACGACCCTGATTGCCGGCGGGTAAAGCGCGGACACGCTCCAGGTTCAACCGCAGCCGTTCGGCATTCTGCTGGTCCAGTATCGGATTGGCGAGCGCGTTGCGCAGGCCGGCATAATAAGGATGCATCCAGCCGAAGCTGCGCAGATATTGGTCGAGCGAGCGGGCCGAGGCGGCCGCCTCGAGCGCGGCCTGATCGGTCGGCACCGCAGGAAGCAGCGCCTCGGTTTCGATGTGCATGCCGGCACCGCGCGTGCGGCGCATGGCCTGGACATATTCGGCAAAAGTCTCGGACAGCAGCAGCTCTGCCGCGGCAAGCGCCTTGGGGCTGCCGCGCTGGGCGCGGTCCAGGGCCTGGGCGAGTCGGGCGGGGCGCAGGCGGCCGCGATCGACGCCGTCGAGATCGGCCGACGCCACCAGCTCGAACAGGTAATCGGCTTCGGGTCCAAAGCCGTTGCCGCGGATCCACAGCGGCCGGTAGCGGCGCGCCTCGTAAAAGGCGCGCACCGATTTGCCACCGCTCCGAGCCGATTGCTGCACGGCCGCCGCGACCTCGGGATGCCCCGATCCGTAGAAAGGCTGAGCACCCGCGGGCGCGGCCAGGCTCGCCGCGGCGAACGCCGTCAAAGCGGGGAGCAAGAGGTGCGCCGGCCGCACGAGGCGGCCGGCGCGGGTACGCGAACGATGAACCATGGACAAACTCAGCCGCGCTCACCGCGGCGGGCGGGCGTGTAGCTGTTGTTGTTCATGGGAGCGCCTTCGTAATAACGGCCTTCGCGCACATAGCCGTCGACGCAGCCGTCATTGTTGCGATCCGCCCAATAGGCACCGGCGAGCCCGCCGACCACCGCACCCGCAAGGGCGCCCTGAAGCGGGCTGACGCCGCCGACCACCGCGCCGACACCGGCACCGGCGGCACCGCCCACGCCCGCACCGACGGCCGCACTGCCCAGGGTCGAGGGGCAGGACCGGTTGGAAGCACTGGCATTATAGCCGGCCGGAGCACCGGGATAATATTGGCCTTCGCGGACATAGCCGTCGGCGCGGCCGTCATTGTCGCGGTCCGCCCAGAACGCACCGGCGAGGCCGCCGACGGCGGCGCCGGCAAGCGCGCCTTCGATCGGCGACAGGCCGCCGACGACGGCACCGAGCCCGGCACCGGCGGCGGCGCCGATGGCGGCGCCGGTTCCGGCGCGTGCGGCCATATCGTCATTGGTGGTCGAGCAAGCGCCCATCGAAATCGAAGCCGCCCCCAAAAGTACAACCGACAACTTCTTCATGGAAAATCTCCCTGGTGAAAAACGCAGCCAGTGGAAAAGCACAGGCGCCAGCGTCGCGTCGCATGGCCAGCTTCTTTTCAGTCGCTACATTTTCCCCAACGAGCCTTGCCCCCGATCGTTCCGGCACCGTGTGCGGGAACGGACAGTTGGCGGCATGCCGGCTGCCTGGGGGAGCGGGTCGAGCCTGCCTGCAGCAAGCCTTGCGGAAACCCGATGACAGAGATGGCCGGCGCGCCACCGACGCCGCCTCCGCTCGATCAATCCACCTCGAAAGGCGGGCTCAGCAACCCTCGCCAGGGGCGGGGTAGCTCAGATAATGGAGCCGCCGCACCTCGCGCCGCCCGCGCACGACCGTGTCGAGGATCAGCCCCATGGCCAGGCTGATGAAGGCGATGATCATCATGCCGGTGATCAGGATGGCGGTCGGGAAGCGCGGCACCAGCCCGGTCTCGGCGTAGGTCAGGATCAGCGGCACGGCGAGCACCAGCGCCAGCCCGGTCAGAAAGGCCGCAAAGCCGCCGTAGAACAGAACCGGCCGCTCGATCCGGAACAGGTGCAGGATGGTTTTCATGATCCGCCAGCCGTCCCGGTAGGTGGAGAGCTTCGAAACCGAGCCTTCGGGGCGGGCGCCGTAAGCCGTGACGATCTCGCCCACCGGCATGGCGAGTTCGAGCGCGTGGACCGAAATCTCGGTCTCGGTCTCGAAGCCGCGGGCCAGCGCCGGGAAGCTCTTCACGAAACGGCGCGAGAAGACCCGGTAGCCGGAGAAGATGTCGGTAAAGGTGCGGCCGAACAGGCTGGCGAGGATGCCGGTGAACAGCCGGTTGCCGAGCCGGTGCCCGCGCCGATAGGCTTGCTCGACCTCCGACTTCCTCGCGCCCACCACCATGTCGAGCCGCTCGTCGAGCAGGCGGGCGAGCAAGGCCGGCGCCGCGGACGCGTCATAGGTCGCGTCGCCGTCGGCCATGATGTAGATATCCGCTTCGACGTCGGCGAACATGCGGCGCACGACATGGCCCTTGCCCTGCATGCGCTCGGTGCGAACAAAGGCTCCGGCCGCGGCGGCGACTTCTGCCGTTCGGTCGCTACTGTTATTGTCATAGACATAGATCGTTGCCGCCGGCAGCGCGGCGCGGAAAGCCGCCACCGTCTGGGCGATGGCAGCTTCCTCATTGTAGCAAGGCAGCAGCACGGCGACGCGGAGCTGAGAGCGGTTCAACGGCTTTTCCCCTGTGCGCGTCACCGGCGACGGCGCCTGAGCGTCATCTAGTCCAGGGTCACGGCTTTCCACAATCAGCATCTCTTCGCCTTCGTTGAAGCGTCGGGTAGGCGCTCCTCAAAGCACGGGAGGTGCTGCGGTTCGGTTAACTCCCCTCCCTAACCGGGCCAGAGAGGGGTTGGAACGATGCTCAGTCGGCCTTCTTCTTGGCGCGCGGCTTCTTGGGCTTGTCGTCGGAGGCAGGGGCAACCTCGTTGGTGGCCGCGTCCTCGTCCGGAGCCGCTTCGGCCTTGGCTTTCTTTGCCTTCTTCGGCTTGTCCTCGGCGGCGGCTGGTGCCTCCTCGGCGGGAGCGGCAGCTTCGGCTTTGGCCTTTTTCGCCTTCTTCGGCTTGGCTTCGGCGGCATGATCGTGATCGTGATCGTGATCATGGTCGTGATTGCAATCGGGGCCGTGGACATGGCCTCCGCCGATCTCGGTCGACTCGATCTCCGCCTGAAGCACCTCGCGAGTGACCGTGCGGTCTGTGATCTCGGCCTTTTCGAACAGGAAATCGACGACCTTGTCCTCGAACAGGGGCGCGCGCAGCTGGGCCGCCGCCATTGGCTCGTTCTGGATATATTCCATGAAGCGCTGGCGATCCTCGGGGCGATATTGCTGCGCCGCCTGCATCACCAGCTGGTTCATCTCATTCTGGTTGATCTGGATGTTGTTGCGAGTGCCGATCTCCGACAGCAGCAGGCCCAGGCGCACGCGGCGCTCGGCAATGGCGCGATAATCCTCGCGCTCCGATTCCATCTCGGCGCGGGCGGCCTCCGGATCGGCCTCCTGGCTCGCTTCCTGCTCGAGCTGCTGCCAGATCTGGGCGAATTCAGCCTCCAGCATGGAGGGCGGAACTTCAAAGCTGTGAGTCTCGGCCAGCCGGTCGAGCAGCTTGCGCTTCATGTGGGTGCGGGTGAGGCCGTTCAGCTCCTGCTCCACCTGCCCCTTGAGGAGGTCGCGCAGCTGACCGATCCCTTCCAAGCCCATCGACTGGGCGAAGGCGTCGTCGGCATTGGCCTCGCGGGCGGTTTGCACGTCGCTGACGGTGACGGCGAACTCGGCCGCCTTGCCCTTGAGCGTTTCCACCGGATAATCATCGGGGAAGGTGACATGGAGGACGCGATCGTCGCCGACCTTGGCGCCGACCAGCTGCTCCTCGAACCCGGGGATGAGCCGGCCCGAGCCGAGCTCGACGCGCATCGCCTCGCCGGTGCCGCCTTCAAAGGCGGTGCCCTCGACGGTGCCCTTATAGTCGATCACGACCAGGTCGCCCATCGCGGCCTCGTGGCCCTCGGGCGCGGGATCGTAGCTCTTCTGGCCCTGGACCATCCGGTTCACCGCCTCGTCGAGTTCGGCGTCGGTCGGCTCGACGGCAAGCCGTTCCAGCTTCAGGCCCTCGATGTTCGGCTCCGGCAGATCGGGCAGCGTTTCAAGCTCGACGCGGATCACGGCGTCCTTGCCGGGACCGCCCTCTTCCAGCTCGACGGCCGGCTGGGTCGCGGGCCGCAGCTTCTGCTCGGCGAGGAGCTGCTGGACGCCTTCCTGCACGGCGGTGTTCAAGGCTTCCTGCTCGAGCGCGGGGCCGTGCATCTTGCGGACCAGATTGGCGGGGACCTTGCCGGGGCGGAAGCCGGGCATGCGGATCTGCGGGGCGACCTTCTTCAGCTCGCCATCGACGCGGGCGGCGATGTCCTGTGACGGAATGGTGATCCGGTAGGCGCGCTTCAGGCCTTCGTTCAAAGTCTCGACAGTCTGCATTTTGCGGCTCTTGCTTTCATACTGGAGCTGAGGCGGCTTGCGTCACGCGGGCCGGGCGGAAACTGGTGCGGGCGAAGGGACTCGAACCCCCACATCTTACGATACTGGAACCTAAATCCAGCGCGTCTACCAGTTCCGCCACGCCCGCAGGGCCGCCGGTCGGCGGCGTCTATAGCAGGGTGGCGAAAAGGGGCAAGGCGGATGGTGCGCCGGCCTCACCCGTCCCGCGCCCGCCGCCTACAGGATGAAGTCGTTCGCCCCCAGGATATGGCCGCCTGCAACATGCACCAGGATCGAGAGGTCGGCGACGCCATCGCCGTCGACATCGCCTTCCACCAGCCAGCCGCCGCCTTGCGCTTCGCTGACTCGAAGCTCGCCCGCCTTGTTCCCGAAAGCCGCATTGCCGATGAAGGAGAATTGGCTGTTGCCGTTGGCGGCATTGCCGTCGGCATCGATGTTCCACAGGTTGATCTTGTCGCCGGCCGAAAAGTCCATGATGATGTCGCGGGATCCGATCGTGGAGTCGGCAATCGCATAATATTCGAAGCTGTCATTGCCGCCGCCGCCGCGCAGCACATCGGCGCCAAGATTGCCCCAGATGAGATCCTTGCCCATGCCGCCGGTGATGGTGTCGTCGCCCTTGCCGCCATTGATGGTGAAGCGCCCGTCCGTCTCGGCCGCGCCGTTGAACACCAATGTCTCGATCTTCGAGAGCGACATGCCGGTGACCGTGAGGTGCCCGCCCGCCGCCACATTGGCGTCGACCGTGGTCAGATTATAGCTGTTGGGCGCGGCCGGATTGCCGGAGCTGTAGGCGGCGAGCGCCTCGATCGAGACGAGGTCGTCCGCATCGAAGGTCAGCGTGTAGTTGCCG
>DASQNR010000019.1:0-163023 GCA_035644835.1 Allosphingosinicella sp.
CTGGCGCTTCGCATCATCAATGGCGACGTTCCGGAAAGCCTGAAGGACAAACAGCTTCTGGCCCTGGATCTGGGCTCTCTCATTGCGGGCGCGAAGTATCGCGGCGAGTTCGAGGAGCGGCTCAAGTCGGTTCTGTCGGAGGTGACCTCGGCCGATGGCGGGATCATCCTGTTCATCGACGAAATGCACACGCTGGTCGGAGCCGGCAAGGCGGATGGGGCCATGGACGCCTCCAACCTGCTCAAGCCCGCGCTTGCCCGCGGCGAGCTGCACTGCATCGGCGCCACCACGCTCGACGAATATCAAAAGCATGTCGAAAAGGACCCGGCGCTGCAGCGGCGCTTCCAACCCGTCTTCATCGGCGAGCCCAATGTCGAGGACACCATCTCGATCCTGCGCGGCTTGAAGGAGAAATATGAGCTGCACCACGGCGTGCGGATCACCGACGGCGCGCTGGTGGCGGCGGCGACTTTGTCCAACCGCTACATCACCGACCGATTCCTGCCGGACAAGGCGATCGACCTGATGGACGAGGCCGCCTCGCGGCTGCGCATGGAGGTGGAATCGAAGCCCGAGGAAATCGAAAATCTCGACCGGCGTATCATCCAATTGAAGATCGAGCGGGAAGCGCTGAAGAAGGAGACCGACCGCGGCTCCAAGGAGCGGCTCACGGTCATCGAGGAGCAGCTCGCCAATCTCGAGCAGCAATCGGCCGAACTCACCCAGCGCTGGCAGGGCGAAAAGGAAAAGATCGCGGCGGAAGGGAAGCTCAAGGAGCAGCTCGACGCCGCCCGGCTCGAGCTGGAGCAGGCGCAGCGGGCCGGCGATCTCGCCAAGGCCGGCGAGCTTCAATATGGCCGCATTCCGGGCATCGAGAAACAGCTCGAGGAAGCGCAGGCGGTCAGCCAGACCGCCATGCTGCGCGAGGAAGTGACGCCCGAGGACATTGCCGGCGTGGTCGCGCGGTGGACCGGCATTCCGATGGAGCGGATGCTGGAGGGCGAGCGCGCCAAGCTTCTCCAGATGGAGGAGATCATCGGCAAGCGGGTGATCGGCCAAGGGGAGGCGGTGACCGCCGTCGCCCGCGCCATCCGGCGCTCGCGCGCCGGACTGCAGGACCCAAACCGGCCGATGGGGAGCTTCCTGTTCCTGGGCCCGACCGGGGTCGGCAAGACCGAGCTGACCAAGAGCCTCGCCGAATTCCTGTTCGACGATCCCACCGCGATGGTTCGGATCGACATGTCGGAGTTCATGGAGAAGCACTCGGTCGCCCGGCTGATCGGCGCGCCTCCCGGCTATGTCGGCTATGAGGAAGGCGGCGTGCTCACCGAGGCTGTGCGGCGCCGGCCCTACCAGGTCGTCCTCTTCGACGAGGTGGAAAAGGCGCATGGCGACGTCTTCAACATCCTCCTGCAGGTGCTCGACGACGGGCGGCTGACCGACGGCCAGGGCCGCACCGTGGACTTCACCAACACGATCATCATCCTGACCTCGAACCTCGGCAGCCAGTATCTCACCGGCCTCGCCGACGGGCAGAAGGTGGCGGATGTCGAGCCGCAGGTGATGGAGATGGTACGCGGCCATTTCCGCCCCGAATTCCTCAACCGGCTGGATGAGATCATCCTGTTCCACCGCCTCTATGCCGAGCATATGGGTCCGATCGTGGAGATCCAGGTCGCGCGGGTCGGCAAGCTGCTCGCCGACCGCAAGATCGTCCTCGATTTGACCGAAGGCGCCCGCGCCTGGCTCGGCCGGGTCGGCTACGATCCGGTCTACGGCGCGCGGCCGCTCAAGCGGGCGGTGCAGAAATACCTGCAGGACCCCCTCGCCGACGCGATCCTGCGCGGGGAGATCGTAGACGGCACCCATGTGACGGTGGAGGAGGGCGAAGGCGCGTTGGTGCTGAACGGCGGCAACGAAGCGCGGGCCGCGGCATAAGCGGCTGACGGGCGGCGCCGGTCCGGGTGACAGGCGCCGCCTGCGCCTCTAGCGTGAGGCCATGGACGCGGAGGCACAGTCATTGCTGCGGCGGGCTTCAGCCCTTCGCCAGGCCGGACACATCGAGGCGGCGATCGCCGCTTACCAGGCATTCGTGGCGCGGGTGCCGCAGTCGCCCAACAGCTGGTACAATCTTGCCTGGCTGCAGCGCCGCGCCCGCCGCTTCGAAGACGCGATCGCCTCTTATGCCCGCGCGCTGGAGCAGGGCGTGGCCGATCCGGAGGAAGTGCATCTCAACCGCGCCGTGATCCTGGCCGACGATCTTGCGCGCCCCGATGAGGCGGAGGCGGAATTGCGGGCGGCGCTGGCCTTGAAGCCCGGCTATGTCCCTGCCCTCCTCAACCTGGGCAACCTGCACGAAGACCGCGGGGAGCGGCCGCAGGCGCGGGAAGCCTATGCTCGGGCCGTCGATGCCGAGCCGGCCAATGCCACGGCGCTGGCCCGGCTGGCGGGTGTATCGTCTCCGACGCGCGCCGACGATCCGCTGGTGGAGCGGCTCCGGGAGGCGCTGCGCCACACTGCGGCACCGGCCGAACGGGCCGAACTCGCCTTCGCGCTCGGCCATGCGCTGGACGCTTCCGCCGCCTATGAGGAGGCCTTCGCCGCCTTCGCCGCCGCCAACGCAGCGGCCCGAGCGGCGGCAGGGCCGGCCGCCCGCTACGATCGCGCTGCGCAGGAGGCGGCCATCGACCGCCTGATCGCCGCCTTCCCCGTGCCGCGGGCTACGGCGCAGCAGGAGGGCGCCGCCGAGCCGCCGGTCTTCATCTGCGGCATGTTCCGCTCCGGCTCCACGCTGGCCGAGCAGATCCTCTCGGCCCACAGCGCGGTCACCGCGGGTGGCGAACTCGACATCCTGCCCGCTTTGGTGCGCGAGCGATTGCAGCCTTATCCCCAAGCCCTTGCCGCCGCCGATGCCGGGGCGCTGCGGGACCACTACCTCGGCGAGCTTCGGCGCATCCACCCGCACGGCCTGGTCACCGACAAGCGGCCCGACAATTTCCTGCACATCGGCCTCATCAAGACGCTCTTCCCGACCGCCCGGATCGTCCACACATTGCGCCGCCCGCTCGACAACATCCTGTCGGTCTGGTTCCTGCACCTCAGCCCGGAAATGGCCTATGCGCACGATCTGGAGGACATCGCCCACTGGTACGGCGAGCACCGGCGGCTGATGGCGCATTGGCAGGCGCTTTATCCGAACGACATTTTCTCACTCGACTATGACGCGCTGGTGGCGGACCCGCGCCCGCACATCGCCGCGCTGCTCGAGTTCCTGGGCCTGCCGTTCGAGGAAGCGTGCCTCTCCTTCCACGCCGCACCGGGCGTGGTGAAGACCGCGAGCGTGTGGCAGGTGCGCCAGCCGCTCTACCGCCGCGCCTCCGGCCGCTGGCGAAATTACGCCCCCCACCTGGAGCCGCTGCGCGCGGTCCTTGCGGAGGATTAGACAGGCGGCGCCACGTCGAAGGCCACCGTCATCCGCTCGCCTTGCGCGAACGGCCGGGTGCCGTGCCACATGGTCGAGGGAAAGAGCACCAGCTGGCCCGGTTTCGGCTCGACCAGCCGGAACGGGCTGACGCCCAGATGGAGGTCCGCCGGAGGCTCCCCAAGCGTCAGCCAGCCGGCCGCGGCCGCTCCATGCCGGGTCTCGTCCGGAAGCGCGACATAGAAAGCCGAGCTGAACCACCCCGCCGGATGGATGTGATTGACATGCGATCCCCCCGAGGTCAGCCGCACCGACCAGGAGCCCGAAAAGCGCACCGGGGACCCGCGGCGGTGGCGAAGCTGCGGATGCTTCATGTCTCGCGGCGGCAGCTGCGCGACATGTTGAGTAACAGCGTCCTTGACGGCCGCCCGCAGCCGTTTGACTTCCGGCTCCAGTCTCGAGAATAGCATTCCGTCGGTTTGCGTGCCGCCGCGCAGCGACTGATCGAGCGGCTGCTGAACGCTGGTGTGGAGCGATCGCAATGTCTCCGCCAGCGCCTCCATCGATCCAACCGCCCCGTAAAGGTCGTAAGTGCCGACCAGCCGCTGATCGCCTTCAAGCCACTCCCACATCGGATTGCCGGTCATGCGCCAGATCGTCGCCAGATAGGGCCAATAGGCATCCTCGCCGGCCTCGGTCGCCTCCACCGCCAACCGCTCCGCCTCAACCAGACGCCCGGTGCGCATATAATGCCTTACCTGGCGCAGGGTGACGGTGAAGTCCGCTGCCGGGCCGATCGCCGCGAACAGTCGATCGGCCGCCTCCACATTCCCCAGCTCGGCGTGACACGTCGCCTCATTGGCGTCGAACATCGGGTGGGGCCCCGCAACGGCACGACCGCGCGCTACGATCTCGAGAGCCGCGTCATAATTGTTGGCGTGGATGTGAGTGATCAGCAGCTCCCGCCACAGGTCGATATCGCCGGGCGCGGACTGGAGCGCCTCCTCGAGCGAACGGGTGAACCCGGTGCGATCGCCCATCGCCCAGCGGTAGCGCGTCAGGGTGGCATGGCCCTCCCACCAGGTCGGCGCCCGGGCGAGTTCTTCCTCCAGGAGCGTCGCGCCGTCGGCGGAGCGGCCTTCCCCGTTCAGGGCGGCGGCAAGCCCGGCGATGACGCTTTTGTCGTGCGGCGCCAGCCGGTGCGCCTGTTCGAAGCACTCTGCGGAAGGTAGCCCCGCGTCAAACAGCGAACGCGCGCGTCCATGGGCGATCAGAACATCGCGGGGCGCAAGCGCCGCTGCGTGGTCGAAGGAGGCGATCGAAGCCTCCATCTCGTCGAGCGATCGGTAAATCAGACCCAGCACCTGCCACAACCGCGCGTGCCTCGGGTGCGCATCGGCGGCCCTGCGGAGAACGGGGAGAACTTCCTCCTCGCGCCCGCAGCGGCGCGCCATCAAACCCATGTCGGCCGCTGCATCGGGATCGTTGGGGCGCAGCGCAAGCAGAGCACGATACTGGTCCAGGGCGGCGCGGGCTTCGCCTCCCTTCGCCAAAGCAACGGCGAAGGCGCGCCGTGCGGCCGCATCGGCTGGAGCCGCAGCGACGGCGAGGGCAAGGCGAATGGTGTCGTTCATCGGCGCGCGAACCTAGAGGCTGGCGGCCGGTGCGATTCCGCTGGCGCGGATCGTCTCGGAAACGGCCTGTCGTTCATTGTCCGAAAGCTGGGGGTGCCAGACGTCGAAGATGAGGACGACCCGAAGGGCATCGCTCTCGTTTGCCGCCTCATGCTCGATCGTGTCGTCGAAAACCCACGGCTCTCCGCGGCGCCACGCGCGCGTCTCGGCGCCGACCCGGAACCAGCATCTGGGCGGCACCATAAGGGGCAAGTGGCTGACCAGCCGGACGTTCGCCACGCCGTTATGGGGCGGGATGTGCGCGCCAGGCGCGAGCAGCGAGAACATCGCATTGGGGCCGAAGCCGGGGATTGCGGCCAATTCGATGCCGCGCAGCACCTCCATCGTCGCGGGACAATGCCTCGCGTTGGCGGCCACCTCCTCTCCGTTGCGAAGCAGGTGTATCGCGGTCCATGCGCGATTGTGGTTGAGCTGCTCCCATTGCCTCAGCGGCAGGTCGTCCGGATATTGCACATAAGGCACAAGCTCGGCCCGTTCGGCAATAACCACCCGCTCGAAGTCCGCCGCGATCGCGTCGGTGGCGGCACGCAGCGCCTGCGCCCAGGGAAAGTCGCCGATCTCGTGGAACTCGCGCTCCACCAGCCCGGGATAATAAAAATGCGTGGGCTCGCTGTGATAGGGCCGGGTTTCGCGCACAATGTTGGTGCGGAAGCGGGCCAGCCTCGACCTCTCTGAATCGGATAGAGACAGCAGCGCGGCGCCCTTCTCCAGCCGCGCCCGTTGTCGCTCGGCGAACGCGCGCTGCTGCTCTTCGGCTTCAGCAAGCGCAGCCTGCAGCTGCGGCGGGACCTTGTCGGGACGCTGCGCGAGAGCATAGCCGAACGTCTCGCCCGCCTCGTCGATGCGCCCCAGCCCCTGAAGGAGGCGCGCCTTCATCAGCAAGGCCAGGAAGCCGAGCGGCTCCACCCGCAACGCGCCCGTGACCGCATGGAGAGCCGCTTCCGGATCCTCCTGCATGCGGCACATGGCGGCCAGCTTCATCCACGGTTCGGCCCGGTCCGGGTCCAGGGAAACGAGTTGCTCGAGCAGCCATCGTGCCGTTGCGGGGTCGCGGTTCGACGCCGCCCGATCGGCAGCCGCTTCGAGATCGGCCGCCTGGGTCCTGGAAGTGTGCTCCACCATTGCCGAACTCTACACGCGGCCGGGGGCCCGCGTAAAATGAAAGAGGCGGCGGGCCCCGAAAGACCCGCCGCCCCCTCCTGTAGATCGTCTTGAGGCTTAGAATTCGAGCGTAACACCTGCGTAGATGTAGCGGCCGAGAGCATCATAGACCTGCGCAAAGGTGTTGCCGTTGCAGAAGCCGGCCGGGCAGGCCTGCGAACCGACGAGCGGCGGATCCTTGTCGAGGATATTGTTGGCCCCGATGCGGAAGTTGTAGTGATCGCCAATCCGGAAGGTCGCCGAGAGATCGAAATAATTGACCGAAGGGATCGTAGCGTTGGCCGGCTGGAACAAGGTTCCGCCCGGCTGCACATTGTTGTTGCCGCGAAGCGTGGTCTCGTCGCTCAGCACATCGTTGCGGACGGAAGCGAAGTGCCTCCAGCGCAGGGACAGACCGATGCCGTCCGGCGAAGTGTAGGTCAGGCGGGCCTGGTGCCTCCAATCGGGGTTCGGCGTGCCGCACTGGTTGCCGTAGAAGCCGACGCAGTCATAGGGGGCCGACACTCCGTTGTCGGTGATCAGCTCGTCGAGATAGGTGCCGATGAAGCTGAAGCCGAGGCTGCCCCATGCGCCGATCTCGCGATTGTACGACACGTTGACGTCGAGACCGCGGGTCGAGAGGCTGCCGATATTCTGCGTGAGATCGGTAACCCGGCCGGTTGGGCTGAGGAACAGCGAGCCGGCAGCATCGCGTTGGATCAGGCTGCAGAACACCGGGTCGCCGCCGGCGATGCAGGTGCTGACGATCGTGTCCTGGCCGATCTGCTGGATCGTCCTGTCGATCTCGATGTTGAAGACATCGACCGTGGCGGCGAAACCCGGCAGGAAGGTGGGCTGCAAGACGACGCCCAGGGTCACCGTGTCGGCAACTTCCGGATCGAGGTTCGGGTTGCCGCCGATCAGGCCGTTATACTGCGCAGCCGGATTTGCCGGAATGCGGCCGTATTGCGCTGCAGTGACGCCCGTGCGAGCGCACTGGGCCGCAGTTGCGGAAGGAGTGGCGCCCTCGCAAGGATCCGAGCTGCCGTTCAGCGCGACGCGCTGCGGCGCGAAGAGCTCCTGGATGTTCGGAGCACGGACCGCACGGTTGTAGGCACCGCGGAAGCGGATGTCGCGAACCGGGGCGATCTCGACGCCGACCTTGTAGGTGTCCGTCGAGAAGCTGTTGTCGCCGATCGAATAGTTCGAATAGCGATAGCCCGCCTGCAGGGTCATGTCATGGATGAAGCTGCGCTGGATTACTGGGATCCGTGCTTCGACGAAGGCTTCCTTGACATCGAACTGGCCGGCGACCGGCAAAGTCGGAGCGCCCTGGCCGGCGAGATCGCCCGTCTGGAAAGTGACATCGCTGACGAAATCGAGGCTTTCCTTGCGGTACTCGCCACCGAAGTTGATGCCGACGCCTTCACTCGCCCACGGGAACTGAACCCCGTACGCGCCGAGCTGGCCGGTGATCGAGCCGTTGACCACCGTCTCCTCCGTGCGGCCACGGGTGAAGCCCGGAACCTGAAGGTAGTTCAGAGCCGCGTCGCTGACGCCGTTCAGCACGAAGATGTCGTAAGGCACGCAGTTCGGGTCGACACCGGTGAGGACCGAACGGCAGACCGGCTGACCGTTGGGGCCCGTGACCACATCGAGGGCACGGCCGAGACGGGTTACCGAAAAGTCGTTGCGGTAGGTCTGGGCGAAGTTGGTCCGGCCGAACTGAGCAAAGGTATCGTAGGACCACACATCGCTGAGATCGCCGCGCATGCCGCCGACGAGGCGGAACGAGGTGTGCTGCAGGTCGTCTTGACGACCGCCGCCCTCAACGTTGCGGCGACCGATGTAGAGAACACCCTGATTGTACTGGATGCCGCGCGGATCGGTGAAGACGGTGGCCGCCTCGTTGATCGGCGTAGCCGGGTTATCCACACCCGTCGCGTCGAAGCCGACGAGGTTACCCGGCCGGCAGACGATGCCGCGCTGCTGCGCCGAGAGCAGCGGGTTGTCGCAGTTGATGGTGTTGGTGTTGAAGAAGTTGCCGGAAGGGGCGATCTGGGCAACCGTGCGGTCGTCCATGAACATGACTTCCATGTACGGGCGCAGCGAGCGGCTGATCTCGTAGTCGGCGAAGGCGCCGGCGGTGAAGCGCTCGTCCGGACGCTGATAATAATTGGTCGGCGCGAAGTTGAAGAGCGTCTGACCGGGGATCAACGTACGGTTGGGGCCAATCTGCTGGTTGGCGAAGGTGCTATCGAGGAAAGTGCCGTTGGCGGAGGTTCCCGAACCACCGCAGGTGAACTCCGTCACGCCGCCGGGGCTGCCGAGTGCGATCTGGGCGGAGGTGCGCGCGGTGAGCGCGCAGGCGCTGTAGTCCCGCTTGTCCTGGCGGACCGGATCGACCCGGCGGTAGCCGGCATAGGCGGTGACATGGCCGCGGCCATCGTCGAAGCCCGCGCCCATCACCATGGTCGCATCCACCGAGCCGCCATCGGCGACAGTACCGCCCGGGAAGGCGAAGCCGCGCGCGTTGAGCGCGTTCAGGACACCGGCGCGGCTGTTGTTGTCGTGGTTGTAGAAGCTGTACTGCGTGTCGAGGCGGATACCCTCGAAGTCGGTGTCCATGATGAAGTTGACGACGCCGGCGACGGCGTCGGCGCCATAGACCGAGGAGGCGCCGCCCGTCAGGACGTCAACCCGGTCGATGAGTGCGGCAGGGATGAAGTTGACGTCGGCTGCCGACGAGCCCGGATCACCTGGGACGAGGCGGCGGCCGTTGACCAGCACGAGGGTACGGACCGAGCCGAGGCCGCGAAGGTTCAGAGTGGCGGTACCGGTCGCGGCGTTGGACACGTTGGAGCCCTGGCCGGCGAAGGTCTGCGGCAGCGAGTTGATCAGGTCCTCGACGCGGGTGGTGCCGGTGACCCGGACTTCCTGGCTGTTGACCACGGTGACCGGGCTGACGCTGTCGAGGTTCGGCTGCGGAATGCGCGAACCAGTGATGACGATGTCGCGCTGCTGCTGAACATTCTCACCCTCCGCCGAGACGTCAGGGGTGGTGGATTCGATCGGGACACCTGCCTGGGGCGTCTCATTCTGATCGGTGTTCTGCGCGAAAGCCGGCGCGGCGATGCCGAGGGAACCACAAATGAAAGTGGTCGCCATCAGCTGGTTGATCAACTTGTGCTTGTTCATGTCCGTCCCCTTGATGCGGCTTTGCCGCGGAGTGTTCTTCATCCCTGACCGCCAGCGGCGGGGCCGGCGAACCGCACACTGTTTACGGGATGTAACGAAAGTGACGCAATGACCCGCCCCTGCCGTGTCACCCAATTTTAGCGCCCGTGGCATAAAAGTCACAAACCAGGGTTCGGCTTTGCCGTTGCCGCTCGCGAGCCGCAGTGTAATATCCGCACGAACCAATCCGGGGTGAAGTTTTCATGAAGAAGATCATGTTTCTTGCTGTAGTCGCGGCCGCTATTCCGGGCGCGGCCCTGCTTGCCAAGCCGGCCAAGGAACAGGCTCGGCCGCAGGCGTTCGAAGCTCTGGTCCGTTGCCGCGGCATCGCCGAGGCGGCGCAGCGCCTCGCCTGTTTCGACAGCGCGGCGGCCGATATGGAAACCCAAGCCGCAAATCGGGAGCTTGTGGTGGTGGATCGCCAGCAAATGCGCGACACCAGGCGCAAGCTGTTCGGCCTCGACATCCCCAATCTCAATCCCTTTGGCGGCGGGAGCGACGATGCCGAGCGTGAGGAAGAGGTCAAAACGCTGGAAGGCGTGGTCGCCTCCGCCTATCAGGACGGCGATGGACGCTGGATCGTGCGGCTGCAGGACGGCGCCACCTGGGGCCAGACCGACAACAACATGATCGCCTTGCGGCCGCGGCCGGGCCACAACGTCAAGATCAACCGCGCCGCGATGGGCAGCTACATGATGAAGGTGAACAACCAGCCCGCGGTACGCGCCAAGCGCCGGATCTGATCGCTCAGGAGCGTTTTTCCGCCTTCACCGCCGCCTCGGCGCTTGCATAGGCTTCCTGGCGCGCCACGCTCCAATAGCGCAGCTCGTCGAGCGGAATGGCCTGGCCGGTGACGGCGCACACGACATGATCGCCCGCGCTCAGCACGCGAAAGGTGCCGGGAAGGTAATGGAGGCGCGCCTGGCGCCCGTTGTTCGACATCAACATCGGCATCCGCTTCAGATAAGCTTGGGCTGGTCGCCTGTGGAGGGCGCGCGATAGGACGGGCGGCGCGGCCGCTCAACCCCAGGCTGGGCGCCGCCCACCGTTGCATCGACCTTGCCATCGGCAAAGACCAGGCGCAGCCGCGCCGCAGCCTTGGCCTGAACCGAGGAAATGAGGACATGGCTCTCCCGGTCCTCGATCCGCGCATAGCCGCGCTGCAGCGGCCTGTTGGGGTGGGCAAGCTCGGCCACCCGCCAAAGCGCGTCGAGCCGCTCGCGAGCGCGCCGGTGGGCGGCGGCGAGCAGGCCGGGACGGAGCGCGCCGGCGGCGCGGCCGAGTTCGCCGCGGGCGTGGCCCAGCCGCGTGCCGAGCGCGCGCGGCAACCGCTCCGACAGCTCATCGAGGCGCTGGCGCTGCGGCGCGAGGAGCTGCTCGCGCTCGGGAAAGTGGCGCAGGCAGATGTGCAGCCGCTCAGTGAGCCGCTCCACCCCCTTGCTGGTGCAGCGGTGCATGCGCTGCCCCGCCTCGCGCAGGTGCGCCACCAATTCGCTGCGCACCGGCACCGCCATCTCGGCAGCGGCGGTAGGCGTCGGCGCGCGCACATCGGCGGCGAAATCGCATAACGAGGTGTCGGTCTCATGCCCTACCGCCGAAATGATCGGGATCGAGCAGGCGGCGACCGCGCGTACCACCTCCTCCTCGTTGAAAGCCCACAGATCCTCGATCGAGCCGCCGCCGCGCGCGACGATGATGAGGTCCGGCCGCGGCACCGGTCCGCCCGGCGCCAGCGCGTCGAAGCCGCGCACCGCCGCGGCGATCTGCGCCGCCGCCGTCTCGCCCTGCACCTGGACCGGCCAGACGATCACATGGCAGGGGCAGCGGTCCTCCAGCCGATGGAGGATGTCGCGGATCACCGCGCCGGTGGGCGATGTGACGACGCCGATCACCTTGGGCGCGAACGGCAGGCGCTGCTTGCGCTCCGCGTTGAACAGGCCTTCGGCGGCGAGCGCCCGCCGGCGCTTGTCGAGCAGCGCCATCAGCGCCCCCTGCCCGGCCAGCTCCAGCCGCTCGATGACGATCTGATAGCGCGAGCGGCCGGGATAGGTGGTGAGCTTGCCGGTCGCCACCACTTCGATCCCATCCTCGGGCCGGAAGGGGAGCGCCGCGGCACTGGCCTTCCACAGCACGCCGTCGATCACCGCCTTGTCGTCCTTGAGGCACATGTAGCAATGGCCCGATGTGGCCCGCTTCCAGCCGCTTATCTCGCCGCGCACCCGTACGAAGCCGAATGCGTCCTCCACCGTCCGCTTGAGCCGCATCGACAGTTCCGAGACGGACAGAGCCGGTGCGTTGTCGCCTGGAGCTTCGGTTGCTAGGAGCCGGCCGTCTTGGGAGGAATGGTCGTTCATGAATGTCCTGCTGCTTGGCACCGGCGGCCGCGAACATGCGCTCGCGTGGAAGCTCGTGCAATCGCCGCGGCTGACGCGATTGTTCGCGGCGCCGGGCAATCCGGGCATAAACCAGCATGCCGCGCCGGTCGATCTCGATCCTTGCGATCATCGCGCGGTGGTGGATTTCTGCCGCAAGAACAGCATCGGCCTGGTTGTGATCGGCCCGGAAGCACCGTTGGTCGACGGCTTGGCTGACAACCTTCGCACCATGGGCTTTTGCGTATTCGGCCCCAACAAGGCGCCTGCCCAGCTTGAAGGGTCCAAAGGCTTCACCAAGGATCTGTGCGCCCGCCACGCTATTCCCACGGCCCGCTACGCTCGCGCCAGCGACCGGCTCGCCGCGGAGGCGGCGTTGCAGGATTTCCTGCTGCCGGTGGTGATCAAGGCCGATGGCCTCGCCGCCGGCAAAGGCGTGGTGATCGCCGAAACTCAGTCGCAGGCCGAAGCGGCGATCGCCGCGATGTTCGACGGCACCTATGGCGGCGCCGGCGCCTCGGTGGTGATCGAGGAGTTCCTGGAAGGCGAGGAAGCGAGCTTCTTTGCGATCACCGACGGCGAAACCGTGCTCCCCTTCGGTTCCGCGCAGGACCACAAGCGGGTCGGCGATGGGGACACCGGCCCCAACACCGGCGGCATGGGAGCCTACAGCCCCGCCGCCATCCTGACGCCCGAGCTCCAAGCGCGGGCCATGGCGGACATCGTGCAACCGACGGTGGAAGCGCTGGCGGCGCAAGGCACGCCCTATTCGGGCATTCTCTATGCGGGCCTGATGCTGACTGCGGAAGGGCCCAAGCTGATCGAATATAATGCGCGCTTCGGAGATCCTGAATGCCAGGTGCTGATGATGCGCATGGAGGGCGACCTGCTCGACTTGCTGCACGCCACCGCGCGCGGCCGTCTGGCCGAGGCGGAGCCGCCGCGCCTGAGCGGACAGGCGGCGCTGACGGTGGTGCTCGCCGCCAGGGGCTACCCTGGCAGTCCGCAGACAGGTGGAACGATCGGCAGGCTGGACGACGCTGCCGCTGGAGAAGGTGTGCAGATTTTCCACGCCGGCACCGCCCTGCGAGGAGACACCTTGGTCGCGGCAGGCGGACGGGTGCTCAACGTCACCGCTCTGGGCGCCAGCGTCGCGGAGGCGCGGCAGCGGGCCTATGCAGCGCTCGAGGCGGTCGACTTCCCCAGCGGCTTCTGCCGGCGCGACATCGGCTGGCGGGAGGTGGCGCGGGGGCGTTGACTTGGCTAGGACCGGAAACGAACAGGAGGGTTACGATGTCGGCACCGATCAAGTTCCTGATCGGCCTGGTCGCGGCGTTGCTGGCGGCGTGGGTCTGGCACGGGCCGGCAGGGCAAAGCGAGAAGCTTGCCAGCCGCCTTGAAACCGAGGCGCGCGCGCTGGTCGCCATGACCGAGCTGGAGGGCGTTTCCGTCCGGCTTGAGCGCGCGCCGCTCAGCCGCGCACTGATCGTATCGGGCCAGGCCAACGAGCTTCAGCGCGAAGGCCTGGGCAGCCAGAACGGGGTCCTCGACCATGCCCGCGCCGCCGAAGGGGTGGGTACGGTTCGCTGGGACGATGAGCCCAAGCGGTTCCTCCTGCCGCTGCTCGCCGAGACCATGCTGGTGGCGGCTCTGGCCTATCTTGTCGGCTTCTGCCTTGGCGCCTTGCTGTTCAACCGGCGCCGCCGGCAAAGCTTCCTCGACTGACACGAACAGGAACCCGCGCATGTGGACCGTTGCCGGCGAATCTCCGATGCTCCTCTCGATCGCGCTGGCGATTGGCGTGGCCGCCGCCTGGTGGGCGCGGCGGCGGCATAAAGACTGATACGGAAGGACAAACATGAATTTCGACGGCACGACCATTGCGATCATCGCCGGGGTACTGGCGCTGCTGATCATCCTGCTGATGGTCCTTGCCCGGCGCGGCCGGCCGCAAGTGGGGCAGGATGCGGCCCCGAAGACCTTGGACCGGGAGCCGGCGCGCGCGATCACCCCGGCGGGAATGGAGGGCGGCTCGCTGGCCGACGATGCCGCCGCCGCCGTCAAGGACGTGGTCGGCGAGTTTGCCGGGGTCGATGCCCACCCGCCAATCCCGGTCGCCGAAGGACCGCCGGACAATCTCCAGACGCTCAAGGGGGTCGGCCCGAAGCTTGCCGCCCAGCTCAACGCCGCCGGGGTCACTCGCTTCGACCAGCTCGCCCGCCTCAGCCCAAACGAAGTGGCGATGCTGGACGCCCGAATGGGCGCCTTTCGGGGCCGGCTGGAGCGCGACCGGGTGGGTGAGCAGGCCGCCTATCTCGCCCGCGGAGACCGCGACGGCTACGAGGCGGTGTTCGGAAAGCTCGGCAGCGGCGCCTGAACGCGCCACCGGTCCCCTGACGCCTCAGCCGCGGCGCTTGCGGACGATCTCGCTGGCCAGCAGCTTGTCGATCTTGCGGCCGTCCATGTCGACGATCTCGAAGCGCCAACCGGCGTAGGTGAAGCGCTCACCCACTTCGGGAATGTGCTTCAGCACCGACAAGGCGAAGCCCGCCGTGCTGGCATAGTCCCGATTCTCGGGGAGCGGAATGCCGAGCTGGTCGGACAATGCGTCGGCGGGGAGCGAGCCCGACACCCACCAGCTTCCGTCCTCGCGCTCTACCAGCGGCGGATCGGTGCCCGCCTCGGCATCAGAGACGAAGACGCCGGCCAGCGCCGAGAGCAGGTCCGCCGGCGTGACGATGCCTTCGAAATGGCCGTATTCGTCATGAACGAAGGCCATCGGCACATCCCCGTCCCGTAACGCCGCCAGCGTATCCATCGCATCCATCTGGTCCGGAACCACCGGCGCGCTGCGCATCAGAGCCCTCAGATCGAGCGGCTGATCGTCGATCAGCGCAGTAACGATGTCGCGCGCCTGGACCACGCCGACGAGCTGGTCGACCGATCCTTCCGCCACCGGCAGGCGGCTGTGAGGCGTGTCGCGCAGCGCGTCGCGTATCTGTTCGGCAGTCGCGTCAATATCGACCCAGTCGACATCGGTGCGCGGCGTCATCACCTCGCGGGTAGGTCGGTCGGCAAGGCGCACCACGCCCGAGATGATCGCCCGCTCATATTCCTCCAGCACACCGGCGCTGTGCGCCTCGGCCACCACCAGGTGAAGTTCCTCGGCGGTCACCTTTGACGTGTCGTCGCGCCGCATGCGCAGCAGCCGGAAGATGAGGGCGCTGGTGCCGTCGAGCAGCCACACCAGCGGCGCCGTCGCCCTCGCCATCCAAAGCATCGGCACCGCCAGCGCGGCGGCGAGCGTCTCGGGCGCGCGCAGGGCGAATTGCTTTGGCACCAGCTCGCCGATGATCAGCGAGGCATAGGTGGTGAGGATGATGACCAGCGCGAAGCCGATCGTCTGCGCGGTCGCCGGGGCGACACCGAGCAGAGCGACGCGCTCTCCCACCGGCCCGCCAAGGCTTGCGCCGGAATAGGCGCCCGCAAGGATGCCGATCAGGGTGATGCCGATCTGCACCGCCGAGAGGAAGCGCCCAGGCTCGGCGGCGAGATCGAGGGCGGTCTGAGCGCCGCGCCGCCCGTTCTTGGCCATCGCCTTGAGCCGCGGCTTGCGCGACGAGACCAGGGCCAGCTCGGTCATTGCGAACACGCCGTTCAACGCCACCAGCATCAGGATGATGACCAGGTCGACCCACGGAAAGGCTGAAAGGGGTGCGGAGGGCGGCATGGCGCGCTCCTCCCTTAGCGCCTCCCGCTCCGCCGCCACAACCTCTTCTTCGGGTGCCGGCGGCGGAACAAGCCCGCAAGGAGGCAGTTGACCGTGCAGCCCCCGATTTTGAGGAAGGATTTCGTATGCGTATCAAGAATCGTATTTTCACCAGCGTTGCCGCCGTGGCATTGCTCGGCACCACCGCCGCCTGTGTCACCAATCCGGAGACCGGCGAGCGTGAGATCGCCACGAGGGGCGCCGTCGGCGGCCTGATCGGCGCCGTGGCCGGCTATTTCGCGGGCGACATCATCGGCGGCCGCCGAGACCGTACCGAGCGCGCGATCGGCGCGGGCGTGGGCGCCGTCGCCGGCGCTGCAATCGGTACTTATATGGACCGCCAGGAAGCGGAGCTTCGCCGCAAGACCCAGGGCACCGGCGTCGTCGTCGAGCGCGAGGGCAACGAACTGATGCTGACCATGCCGGCCGGGATCACCTTCCCGGTCAACAGCGCGCAGATCCAGCCGCAATTCTATTCCACGCTGGACCAGGTGGCGCAGACGCTCTCCGCTTACCCGTCGACCCTGATCGACGTCTATGGCCACACCGATCCTTCGGGCGGCGATGCGATCAACATTCCGCTGTCGCGCAATCGCGCGGAATCGGTCGCCAATTACCTGTCGCAGCGCGGCGTGGACCGCGCCCGGATCGCCACCCAGGGCTTCGGCTCCAGCCAGCCGCTGTCCGGAAACATGAATCGCAACGAAGCGGAGCGGGCGGCCAACCGCCGCGTCGAGCTTCGCGTGGTGCCGATCCAGCAATAAGCCGCTCGATTGGATCAAAGGAGGCGCCGGAGCGATCCGGCGCCTTTCTTGGCGTTTGGTTCCCGTTCAGCAGTTTTGTGGCAGGAGCCCGCCATGGCCATGGCGTCTCTTCACGGCAAGGATCGTGCCGCCGCCGCATCGGGGGTGGCGCTGTTCCACGCCTTGCTGGGCTACGCGCTGCTGATCGGCCTCAGGGGCGATTTCGGCCCTCCAGCCGTGCCGGACAGCCTCAAGCTGATCACGCTGCAGGAATTGCCTCCGCCGCCGCCGGTGGTCTCCGTTCCCGACAAGCCGACGCAGACCGAGGAAGGCGCCGCCGCGCCGCCCAGCCGCAAGGCCAATCCGTCGCCGGTCGTCGCGCCGCCAAGCCCCCTGCCGGTGCCGCCGATCCTCACCACAGTCGAAAAAGCGCTTCCGGTCGCGCCGGGCAGCGATCCCAGCGCCGGAGTCTCGACAGTGGACGGCGTCGGTTCGGGCACCGGCGGCGAGGGCATGGGCAGCGGCAGCGGCGGGTCCGGCACGGGGAGCGGCGGCGGCGGCGCCCGCCGTGCCGAGCGTATTGCCGGGGCGCTGGCCAATCGCGACTATCCGCGGGCGGCGCTGCGCACACGCGCCCAGGGCAGCGTTTCCGTTCGCTACACGGTGCGCGCCGACGGGGCGGTCGAGGATTGCAGGATAATGCGCTCCAGCGGCCATCCGGAACTCGATGAGACTACATGCCGGCTGATCGAGCGGCGCTTCCGCTACCGCCCGGCGCTGGACCGCTCCGGCCGGCCTGTGGAGGCGACAGAGAGCAAGAGTTACGACTGGTACTTGCCGGATCGCCCGGTCTAGCCGCGGCGGTTCCCGAAAAACTCCTTCAGCATCGCCCCGGCCTCTTCCTCTAGGATTCCCGCATAAAGCTCGGGCGAATGGTGGCAGGTCGGCTGCGAGAACAGCCGCGGCCCATGCAGCACTGCCCCGCCTTTGGGGTCGGCGGCGGCGAAATAAAGGCGGCGCACCCGTGCCAGCGCAATCGCGCCTGCGCACATCGCGCAGGGCTCTAAGGTCACCCAAAGGTCGCAGTCGTCGAGCCGGGAGGTGCCGAGCACCTCGCCCGCCGCACGAAGGGCGACGATCTCGGCATGGGCGGTGGGATCGGCGCCGCGGCGCATCCGGTTGCGGCCCGAGGCGACAATCTCGCCGGCCCGAGTCACTACCGCCCCGACCGGCACCTCGCCAGCCGCGGCGGCGGCGCGCGCTTCGGTTAGCGCGAGCTGCATGAATTGTGTGAAGCTGCCGTCCATGCCTGCCGGCACGCGCGCCATCTCGCCCGCGGAGCGCCGGTTGCCTTACTGAGCGTTGGCGATGGGTGCGGGCTGGGGCTGGGGCTCATCCCGGCCGATCGTCACCCTGGGCACTTCGATCTGACGGGTGGTGGTGCCTACGGTCGGCACCTGGACGTTGGTGGGCGCGGTGCCGACATCGACATCGTTGACCTTCATCTCGAAACGCGGCGCCTGCGCATTCTGCGTCTTCTGGAAATCGACCATGCCGGTAGCGAGGGCAACGATGGCGGCAATGATCAGGAGTGCGACGATCAACAGGAGGGCGCGTAACATGGATCAGCCTTTCTCGTTTCAACCCCAACGGCCGGATCGCCGCTTCGGTTGCACCTGCGCAACGACAGTTTGCCGCTCCTGCCAAGCCGTACCACGCTGCCTTACTAAAGAGAGGCGGGCAAGAGCCGCACGGCGAGCTCCCGCTGCGATCCGCAACCCGCCCGCTGCACCCTTCCAAGGGAGTGGCCGGCAACCGCGACGGTTGACGCAAGCGGCCGCAGCGGCTATCCGCGCCCGGCTTACCGGGGATTTCATGCCCCGCTTCAAATCAGGACGAGAGATCATGTCGCGCATTTGCGAACTGACCGGCAAGGGCCGGCAGGTGGGACACAATGTTTCCCACGCCAACAACAAGACCAAGCGTACCTTCCTGCCGAACCTCCAGAATGTGACGCTGATCAGCGACTCGCTCGGTCGCGGCGTCAAGCTGCGCGTTTCGATGAACGGCCTGCGTTCGGTCGAGCATGTCGGCGGCCTCGACAATTGGCTTGCCAAGACTTCGAGCGAGAAGCTGAGCCTCAAGGCACGCCGCCTGAAGCGGGAAATCGCCAAGAAGGCGAGCGACACCGTCGCGGCCTGATCCGCCTTCCGGCGGATCACCCTTCCAATAGGAACTTGAGCAGCAGCGTCCGCTGGACGCTGTTGTAATTGTTGTCGGACGCCATCCACAAGATCGTCCGGCCGCCTTCCTGCGTTACGCTCAGTGCTTCCATATTGTCCGAAACGAGCGGGCGCCGCAGCGCGGCAATCTCCTCCCCCTCGATCAGCCCGCTTATGCGGGTTTCCGGCACCGGCCCCAGCGTCAGCTTGGTGAGGAAGCCGCCCTGGAGCAGGCTCAGCCGCCGGTTGAGGAACAGGAGGCGCCCGTCCGGCGTCACCGCAGCGTCTGTGATGCGGTATCCTTCCGGCGGACGGTAGCGCATCTTCGTCGCCTTCGTGCCCAGCACCGCCGGATCTCCGGCGAACATCACCGCATCGCTGATCCCGCCGCTTCCTTCGGAAAAGATGATGAAGCGGCCATCGGCGAGCCGCACCATCGCCTCGCCGCCACGATTGCCGCGCCACCGCTCCATCGCCTTCGGCTTGGCGGCGGCCACCGGACGCCAGCGGGCGCGGTCGAAGCGGATCACCGCATTGCGGCGCTCCAGGCTGACCCAGGCGGATTCGCCGTGGACCACCAGCGCCTCGATGTCGCGATCGGCCTTGTCGCTGCCGGAGCCTCCCAGCATCTCGATCCCGGCACGCACCTGCGCCCGCCGCGGCAGCGGGAAGCGGATCAGCCAACCTGAATCGCTCACCGCCGTGACTGACTCGCCTTCCACATGCATCCCCGAAATACCGCCGAAGCGGGGATCGTTGCTGGTGAGCGCCCAGCCGCCCAAGTAGAGGAGCTTGCCCACACGCCGCCGCTCCGGCTCGCCTCGCCGAAGCTGCACGGGTTCGGCCTCCACGAAGCTCACCGCAGGGGGCGGCGGCGGCGGCGTCGCCACCGGCCAGGCATGGCTACCGAGCATGACCAGGAAGAAGAGCGCGGCAAGCGCGACAGGGATCCGCATCCGCGCCCGTCTAGCCGCTGCGCCGGGCGGCTTCACCCCCTCCTTTTTGCTGAACGCGCGCTGACAAGCCCATTCAGGCACGGCTCAACGCGGGGGATCTAGAAACACTCACATGTCGACGAAAGCCGGCGCCGCCCACCGCTCCCGCAGCGACGCGGCCGCCCGGAAAAGCCGGCCACTCCTTTCGGTCAAGGAGCCACCCATGTTCAAGAAAGCCACCCTCGCCGTTGCCGCCGCCGCCACCGCTTTGGTCGCGCTGCCGGCCGCCGCTCAGCCGCGCGGCAACGCCTATGGATATTACAACAACAGCGCGCATGCCCGCGGCTACGACCGCTACCAGGATCGGCGCTACGACAACCGCTACCAGGATCGCCGCTACGACAACCGTTATCAGGACCGCCGCGGCTATGAGACCTACGGCAACCGCTACGACGATCGCTACGCCGACCGCGACTATCGGGACGACAACCGCCGTTGCAGCGGTACCACCGGCACCATCGTCGGCGGCGTTGCCGGCGCGCTGGCCGGCCGTGCGATCGATCGCAGTGGCGGCAGCCGCTACAGCCGCCGCGACAGCGGCACCACCGGTGCCATCATCGGCGGCGCGCTCGGCGCCCTGGGCGGTCGCGCAGTCGACAAGTCGAGCTGCAACAACGACCGCCGCTACCGCTAAACGCTTTGCTTTCCCTCCTGTAGCGTAAGAGGGCCCAGGGGCCGGCACTTCACCCGAAGCGCCGGCCCCTCTGTATTTCCGAAGGTGGCCGGCTTCAGGGCGTGTCGAAGAGGGAGGCGAGCTGCTCTACCATGGTGCCGCCGAGCTGCTCGGCATCCATGATGGTCACCGCCCGCGCATAATAACGCGTCACATCGTGGCCGATGCCGATGGCGATGAGCTCCACGGGCGAGCGGCTCTCGATCCAGCCGATCACCTGCCGCAAGTGCCGCTCCAGATAGGTGCCGCTGTTCACCGACAGGGTCGAATCGTCCACCGGCGCGCCGTCCGAGATCACCATCAGGATGCGCCGCTCCTCCGACCGGGCGATCAGCCGGGCGTGCGCCCACAGCAAGGCCTCCCCGTCGATATTCTCCTTCAACAGGCCTTCGCGCATCATCAGGCCGAGATTCTTGCGGGCGCGCCGCCACGGCTCGTCGGCCTGCTTGTAGACGATGTGGCGAAGATCGTTGAGCCGGCCGGGCTGCGGCGGCCGCCCCGCCGCAAGCCATTGCTCGCGCGATTGGCCGCCCTTCCAGGCGCGGGTGGTGAAGCCCAGGACTTCCACCTTGACGCCGCAGCGCTCCAGCGTGCGGGCGAGGATGTCGGCCGAAATCGCGGCGATCGAGATCGGTCGTCCGCGCATCGAGCCGGAATTGTCGATCAGAAGCGTTACTACCGTGTCCCGAAACTTTGTTTCCCGCTCCACCTTGTAGGACAGCGAATGGGCGGGATTGACGATCACCCGGGCAAGCCGCGCGGCGTCGAGCAGGCCCTCCTCCTGGTCGAAGTCCCAGCTACGCGACTGCTGCGCCATCAGCCGGCGCTGGAGCCGGTTGGCGAGCTTGGTGACCGCGCCCTGCAGGTGGGTGAGCTGCTGGTCGAGATAGGCGCGAAGCCGAGTCAGCTCCGCCTCGTCGCACAGTTCGACCGCCTCGATCACCTCGTCATATTTGCCGGTGAACACGCGGTAGTCGAATTGCGGCGGCAGGTCCGACATCGGCCGGTTGGGACGTATCGGCAGCGCGCCTTCCTCGCCCTCCTCGCCGGCCCCCTCCTGGCCGTCCTCCATCTCCTGCTCGGAATAATCGGTCTCGCTGTCCTCGTCCGAAGCGTCGCCCTGCTCGACGCGCATCTCGGTCTCGCCTTCGCCGCCGCCGGCCTCGTCCTCGTTCTGGTCGTCGCCGTCCTCGCTTTGGTCCTGCTGGTCACCGTCCGCGTCGAGATCGCCGTCCGGATCGCTCTCGGCGTCCATCTCCGCTTCCACCAGCTCCAGATCCTGGAGCACCTTGGTGGCGAGCCGGGCAAAGGCAGCCTGATCGTCGATGGCGAGGCCAAGCGCATCGAGATCGGCGCCCGCTTTCTCCTCGATCCAGCCGGACACCAGCTTGAGCCCCTCGCGCGCCGCTTCCGGCGGCACGGCGCCGGTCAGCCGCTCACGCACGATCAGCCCGACGGCGGTGGACAGCGGCACTTCCGCCTTGTTGCGGGCGCGGGTGATCGGATCGGTGCGCATCCGCATCTCTGCGGCCTGGGCGAGATTGGCCTTCACCCCCGCCATGCTGCGTGCGCCGAGCGCCTCGACCCGTGCCTGTTCGGCCGCGTCGAACACCGAACGGGCGACGTCGTCCGCCGGCGCCCCGCGGGCGTGAAGCCCGGCACTGTGATGGCGAAGCTTCAGCGCCGCGGCGTCCGCGAAACCCCGCGCCTCCGCAACCTCCCGCGCGGGCAGCGTCCGCCCCGGCATCGGCACCTTCACCGCTTTGCCCGCCGCGCCGGGCGCATCGGCGGTGAACGAAAGTTCCACCTCCGGCTCCCGCGCAATCGCCCGCGCCGCGCCGCTCAGCGCCTGGCGAAAGGCTTCAAGGGGATTGTCGTCCTTAGCCATCGCCCCTCTCCCTGGAGGGGAGAGGGAGGGGCCCGCAGGCCGAAGGCCGGTGGGAGGGTGAGGGCACGATGGCGAAGGCCCAAACCCTCACCCCCCCATTGCTGGCGCAATGGCCCCCCCCCTCTCCCCTGAAGGGAGAGGGGTTCATCACTTCTTCCCCACCACGCTCTCGGGCAGGTCTTTCCCAAACACCCGCTGGTAATATTCGGCGATCAGCGAGCGCTCCGCCTCGTCGCATTTATTGAGGAAAGTGAGGCGGAAGGCGAAGCCGATGTCGTTGAAGATCAGGGTGTTCTGCGCCCAGCTGATCACCGATCGCGGGCTCATCACGGTGGAGATGTCGCCGTTCATGAAGCCCTGCCGAGTGAGCTCGGCGACCTTGATCATCCGCTCCACCTCCTGGCGGCCGCCGACATGATCGTACTCGCCCGACTTGGCGAGCACGATCCGCGCCTCGATCTCAGCCGGGAGGTAGTTCAGCGTCACCACGATGTTCCAGCGGTCCATCTGGCCCTGATTGATCTGCTGGGTACCGTGATACAGGCCGGTCGTGTCGCCGAGGCCCACCGTGTTGGTGGTGGCGAACAGCCGGAAATAGGGATGGGGGCGGATCACCCGGTTCTGATCGAGCAGCGTCAATTTCCCTTCCGTCTCCAGCACGCGCTGGATGACGAACATCACATCGGGACGCCCGGCATCATATTCGTCGAAGACCAGGGCGGTGGGCGTCTGCAGCGCCCAAGGCAGCAGGCCTTCGCGAAACTCGGTGACCTGCTGGCCGTCGCGCAGCACAATGGCGTCGCGGCCGATCAGGTCGATGCGGCTGATATGAGCATCGAGGTTGATTCGGATCAGCGGCCAGTTGAGCCGCGCCGCCACCTGCTCGATATGGGTGGACTTGCCGGTGCCGTGATAGCCCTGCACCATGACGCGGCGGTTCTTGGAAAAGCCCGCGCAGATTGCCAGCGTGGTATCCGCATCGAACACATAAGCGGGATCGAGATCGGGCACCCGCTCGTCGGCTTCGGAGAAAGCCGGGACCTCCATGTCGGAGTCGACGCCGAACAGGTCGCGCACCTTCACGATCCTGTCCGGCGCGTCCATCACGACGGCGCCGCGGCTGGCGGGATTTGCGTTGGCGAAATCGTTCATGGGGCAGGCCTTCAAGGGGTTTGACGCAGCCAATGCCTACTCGGCGCGCGGGGGTAAAGTTCCCTTTTTTCAGCCGGCGGCCGAAGGCGCCTTGGCGGGGAGCGGGAACAAGGTGACGAAGCGGGCGGCGAGCGCGCGGTCGCCCTCCACCTGCAACTGCCCGTCCGCCTCCAGTGCCTCGATCGGCACACCGCCGAAAGCCGCCGCAGCGATGGAGGTCGACGCGCCGGCGAAGACCAGGTCGGCCTTGTCGGGTTCACCGCGCTTGGGCTCGATGCGGCCGTCGACGATGCGCAAGGAGAACCGGTCCTCGCCGATGTGGAATGCGATGGTCGCATCCAGGCCCGCTGCCCGCTCGGCCGAGCCCATGGTGCGGAAGGCCAGCATCAGCGAAACCGGACTGAACGGGCGACTCGGATCATGCTCGGGAGACTTGACCGCCCAGCGCCCCAGCACCTGAAAGATCGGCCCGGCCTCATAGCCCCACGGCGTCAGCTCATAGACCTGCACCGAGGCGGGCGGCGGCAGCTTCACGCGCCGCACCACACCGGCCGCTTCGAGACCCTCCAGCCGCTGGGTGAGGACATTGGCGCTGATGCCGCGCAAGCTCGCCTTGAGTTCGCCGAAGCGGCGCGACCCCAGCATCAGCTCGCGCATCACCGGCAGCGCCCAGCGCTCGCCGACGATGTTCATGCCGTGCGTAGCCGCGCAGGCATCGTCGTAGCGCCGCTTCGATACCGCCTTGTTCGTTTGAGTTAGTTTTTGTAACTTCATGGTTGTCTTTTATAACTCAGCGGCGCATCAAGAGCAAATGGTGATTCGGGAGATGTGACATGCCAAGGATGATTTTCGTGAACCTGCCGGTGGCGGACCTGAAGAGGTCGATGGCCTTCTACGAAGCCGTCGGCGCCACCAACGAGCCCAAGTTCACCAATGAAGCCGCCGCGATGATGCGCTTTTCGGACGAGGTGCATGTCATGCTCCTCACCCACGATTTCTACCGCACCTTCACCAGCAAGCAGATTCCCGACGCCCGCGTCAGCGCGCAGGTCTTGCTCTGCCTGTCCTCGGAGAGCCGCGAAGCCGTCGACGCTCAGATCGAGGCGGCGCGTCAGGCCGGCGGCGTCATCGATCCGACCCCGGCCCAGGATCACGGGATGATGTACGGCCGCAGCTACGAGGATCCGGACGGCCACATCTGGGAGATCATGTGGATGGACGCCGCCGCCGCCGAAGCCGGGGCCGCCGCGATCGACACCGACGCCACGCAGCCCACCGCCTGAACGGCCGACGCGCAAAGGAGCCGACAATGACCACGCTCGCCACCTGCCTCTGGTGCAACTACACGGCCCAGGAACAGGCCGAATTCTACACCTCTCTGCTCCCCGACAGCCGCATCACCCGCACCCAGCGCACGCCAGCGGATACACCGTCCCAGAAGGCGGGCGAGGTGATCGTCGTCGAAGCCGAGCTGCTCGGACAGAAGTTCATCTTCCTGAACGGAGGGCCGCTCTTCACCGACAGCGAAGCTGTCAGCTTCGTGATCCCTACGGCGGATCAGGAGGAGACCGACCG
Source organism: Allosphingosinicella sp. (assembly GCA_035644835.1). Classification (GTDB taxonomy): domain Bacteria; phylum Pseudomonadota; class Alphaproteobacteria; order Sphingomonadales; family Sphingomonadaceae; genus Allosphingosinicella. The sequence continues at coordinate 24,882 of DASQNR010000019.1, forward strand.
CTACTGGAACGCGATCGTCGCCGATGGCGGCGAGGAAAGCCAGTGCGGCTGGTGCAAGGACAAATGGGGGATCAGCTGGCAGATCACGCCCAACCGGCTGCTGGAACTCGCCTTCGCCAATCCCGATCCGGCTGCCGGGCGGCGGGCCATGGAGGCCATGATGGGGATGCGCAAGATCGACATCGCCGCCATCGAAAGCGCCGCCCGCGGCGACGCCGCCACCGAAGATGAAGCCGCGGCATGATGCGCCGGCACCCTGGAGGAGAGCAGACATGACCTATGTGGAAGGCTTCGTGGTGGCCGTTCCGACCATCAATCGCGACGAATATCTTCGGCATGCCGCCGATGCGGCCCCGCTTTTCAAGGAGTTCGGCGTCACGCGGATGGTGGAAGCTTGGGGGGACGATGTGCCGGACGGCAAAGTCACCGACTTCAAGGGAGCCGTGCAGGCGCAGGAGGGGGAGACCGTCGTCTTCTCCTGGTTCGAATATCCCGACCGTGCCGCCCGCGATGCCGCCACCCAGAAGATGATGTCCGATCCCAGGATGGCGCAGATGGGCGAGAGCATGCCGTTCGACGGCAAGCGGATGATCATGGGCGGCTTCGCATCCATCTTCGACGAAGGGTGCGGACAACCGGGAAACTATACCGACGGCTTCGTGCTCCCGGTGAGGGAGGAGAACAAAGAGGCCTACCTGCGGCTGGCGGCGAAGGCGTCGGCGGATTTCAAGCGACACGGAGCGCTCCGCCTCGTCGAAGCGTGGGGAGACGATGTGCCGGACGGCAAGCTCACCGACTTTCGCCGCGCGGTCAAAGCGCAGGACGGCGAGAATATCGTCTTTTCCTGGATCGAATGGCCCTCGAGGCAGGTGCGGGACGAGGCATGGCAGAAGATGCGGTCGGACGAGAGCATGAAGCCCGATGGCGATGAGATGCCGTTCGACGGGCAGCGGATGTTCTGGGGCGGCTTCGAGCCGATCCTCGACACGGCGCGCGGTTAAGGAGGACAGATCATGCCGAACCCCCACGGAAGCTTCATCTGGTATGAGCTCATCACCGCCGATCCAGCCGCCGCCGCCGACTTCTACGGCACATTGGTCGGCTGGCAGGCCGCCGATGCCGGCGTGCCCGGGCTGGACTACCGCATCCTCTCTCACGAAGCAGGCGGCGTCGCCGGGATCATGACGCTGCCACCGGGCGCGGGTGAGGCGGGCATGCGCGCCGGCTGGTTCGGCTATCTTGGCGTCGAGGATGTGGACGCGGCGGTCGCCGGGGTCGTCGAGGCGGGCGGGCAAGTCCATATGGAGGCGCAGGACATCCCCTCCGTCGGCCGGCTCGCCATGGTCGCCGATCCGCAGGGCGTGCCCTTCTATCTGATGCGCGGCGAAAGCGATGGAGAAAGCAACGCCTTCCACCCCAAGGCCGTAGGCCGGATCAGCTGGAACGAACTGGTCACCACCGACCAGGCGGCGGCGCTGGACTTCTACTGCGGCCATTACGGCTGGGAGCGGGCTGGGGAGATGCCGATGGGCGAGCTCGGCGCCTATGTCTTCCTCGCCCATAATGGCCGGCCGATCGGCGCGGTGATGAACGCGCCGCCCGGCCAGGATCGGCCGAAATGGAACTTCTACATTCGCGTTGGCGACATCGATGCCGCCGCGGAGCGGGTGCGCGCGGCCGGCGGCCGGGTGCTGCAGGGGCCGATGGAAGTGCCGGGAGACGACTTCGTCATCGATGGCGAGGACCCGCAGGGCGTGAAGTTCGGCCTGGTCGGCAGCAGGAGCTAGAGCGGTGGCACGCAAGATCATCGGCGGCGCGTTCCTGTCCATGGACGGCGTGATGCAGGCGCCGGGCGGCCCCGAGGAGGATCCGAGCGGCGGCTTCGCTCATGGCGGCTGGCTGGCGACCCTGTTCGACGAAGGGCTCGGCAACCAGATCGACACGCTCTTTTCCCAGCCCTTCGACCTGCTGCTCGGCCGCCGCACTTACGATATTTTCGCCGCGCACTGGCCTTTCCAGCCCGCTGAGGATCCGATCGCCGCCCTGTTCGCGCGGATCGGCAAATATGTCGTCACGGGCACCGACATGCCGCTTGCCTGGGAAGGCAGCCGGCGGCTGGCCGGCATCGAGGCAGTGGCCGCGCTTCGGGAGGAGGACGGCCCGAACCTGGTCATCCAGGGCAGCTCCACCCTTTATCCGCAGCTCCTGCGGCACGGCCTGCTCGACCGGCTCGTCACCATGACGGCGCCGCTCGTGCTCGGCCAAGGCAAGAGGCTGTTCGGCGACGGGACGCCGCCCGGAAGCTTCACGCTCGTCGAGCACCGCGTGTCATCGGGCGGCATTGCAATGGCCACATACGATGTGAAGGGCGGGGTGGAGACCGGCTCCTTCGCGATGGCCGAGCCCTCGATCGAGGAATTGGCACGGCGCGAAAGGCTGCAGCGCGACGGATGAGGATCAGGCAAAGGCCGGGCGGGACTTGAGCTGGCTATAGGCTTCGATCACGGTCTGCAGCGCCTTTTCGTGGCTCCGGTCGCCGCCGTTCCGGTCCGGATGGTAGCGCCGCACGAGATCGGCGTAGCGCTGCCTCAGCGCCCGCCGGTCGGTATCGGTGCCGAGGCCGAGCACGCGCAGCGACTGCCGGTCCTGGGCGCTCAACTCCCGGCCGTCGTGGCGCGGGCCCTCGGCCGCGGCGCGGCGGAAGCGGGCGCCGATCGCGTCCAGCGGATCGGCGAAGTCTGCCCATTTGGGCGGCCGGTCCCCGCCGCCGGTGGCAAAGGCGCGGGTTTCCCGGTCCCAGCCGCCGTAAGGCGTCTGCGCTTCCTGGATTTCCTCGGCGCTCATGCCGTCGAAATAATTATAGCCGGCGTTGAACTCGCGGATGTGATCGAGGCACAGCCAGCGCCAATCGCCCGGCCCGTCGAAGCTGGAGCGGCGCGCGGAGGGCGCGCGGAACTCACCCGTGCCATCGCAGTCGGGGTGGGCGCAAAGTCCGTCTCTTTCCATTCGGCCATGAAACCGGGTCTGCCGCCTGCCCGCCGTCGCCACGCGCTACCTTTCCCATTCAAACCATCTATATAGGCGCCATGACCAATCCTGAAACCGGCCCCGTCGCCCGGGAAATCGCCCAACGCCTGGAAGCAGCGCTCGCTCCCGCTTCGCTCCAGGTGATCAACGACAGCGAAAAGCATCGCGGCCATGGCGGCTATGATGGATCGGGCGAAAGCCACTTCACCGTGGTGGTGGAGGCCGAAGCCTTCCGCGGGCTAAGCCGCCTCGCCCGCCAGCGCGCGGTCAACGAAGCGCTCGGCGACCTGCTGAGCAAAGACCGGATCCACGCGCTGGCCATCAAGGCGACAGTGCCGGGGGAATGATCGTCACCCCCGCGGAAGCGGGGGTCCCGCTTCTTCCTTTCTCTCCCCCTCCGGATAAGAAGCGGGATTCCCGCTTTCGGGGGAATTACGGTAAGGGGCGCCATGACCGACGACCTCATCCTCCAGACGCTGACCCCCACCAGCCACGATCTCGGCGGCTTCAAGGTCCACCGCACCCTGCCGCATAAGGACCGGACCACCGTCGGCCCGTTCATCTTCTTCGACCAGATGGGCCCCGCTCACCTCGAAGCCGGCACCGGCCTCGATGTCCGCCCCCACCCGCACATCAACCTCGCCACCGTCACCTACCTGTTCGCCGGCGCCATCGACCATCGCGACTCGCTCGGCACCTATGCGACCATCGAGCCGGGTGCGGTGAACCTGATGACCGCGGGCCGCGGCATCAGTCATTCGGAACGCTCCCCAGCCTCGCTGCGCGCCGGCGGCCCGGAACTCTCCGGCATCCAGACCTGGCTCGCCCTCCCCTCCGCCAAGGAAGAGATCGACCCCGCCTTCGAGCATGTCGCCAAGGACCGGCTGCCCGTGATCGACGGCGGCGGCGCCACCGCCCGGGTGGTGATGGGGACGCTCTGGGGCGCAACCTCTCCCGTCACCTGCCACAGCGAGACGATCTACGCCGATATCCATCTCCAGCCGGGCGGTGCGATGCCGATCGATCCGGAGGCCGACGAGCGCGCCATCTATCTGGCGGAAGGCGAGGCAAGCCTCGACGGCATGCGGCTGGAGCCCACAATCCTCTATGTCCTTCGCCCCGGCACCCGCGCCACCTTGCGCTCCGAACTCGGTGCCCATGTCATGCTCTGCGGCGGCGCCCCGCTCGACGGACCGCGCTATGTCTGGTGGAATTTCGTCTCCTCGCGCCGCGACCGGATCCAGCAGGCCAAGCAGGACTGGCGCGCCGGCCGTTTCGCCCTTCCGCCCGACGACAAGGAGGAGTTCATCCCCCTCCCCGTCGTCACTCCGAAGGCGGTGAGCTACCCGTAACCTGGGCGAGAAGCGCGCCGTAGGCGGCGTGCACCGTCTTCGCGATCATGACATTGTTGTGCCCTGCCTGCGGCACCAGCACGATCCGCTTGCGCCCGGCGGCAAGCGGCGACCGGTCGTACAGGCGCTGCGACAGGATCGGCGGCGTGGTCTTGTCCTTGCCGCCGGCCACGATCAGCAGCGGCTCCTCGATCCGGCCGATGTTCTCGGCATTGCCGCGGCCCCGCAGCTTGGGATCGACCTCGAAGCGCAACAGCGCCCGCATGATGCCGCCGGTGCGCGAGGCGATCCATTCCTCGGTGGTGGTGGCGGAGCTTTCCAGGATCACCGCCGCCGCCTCCCGATGCGCGCCGACACGGCCGGCGATGAAGCTGCCCATCGAGTGGCCGTGAACAAGGATCGGTCCGCCCCGCACCCGCTGGAGATGATCGAACGCGGCGAGGCCGTCCTCTTCCGCGCCCGCAATGCCCGCAATGCCGGTGCTGAGCCCGTAGCCGCGATGGTCGACGATCATCAGATCGGCGCCGAGCGGCCCGAAGGCGCTGGCCGTCCACGGGCCGAAGGCGCCGATCGTATAGCCGTTGCCGCCGAAATAGAGGATCGTCGCCCGTGCCCCAGGCTGGCGCAGCAGGACGGCGTGGAGGCGGGCGCCGTCGGGACGCTCGATCCAATGCTGCTCGGCGGTGTATCGGGCGGCGTTTCCGGTCAGGGCGGCCGGGTCAAGCGCCCCTCCCGCGACCGGGCGCACAACCGACCGCTCGTCGATCACCATCGCGCAGCCGGATGTGGCAAGAAGAAGCGCCGCCACCGCGAACCGAAACCTCTTCATCCCAAACCCCCTCCGGTGCGCCCCAACCCTTTGGGTTTATGCGATGCCAGGGTCCGGCCATCAAGCCGGCAAGGCAGCGCTTGAACCGGGATGCCGGATGAAGGAGGTACGGCGCGTCAGCAACACGAGGCGCACCATGATCGATGTCCGTTACGAACGTATCGCGCTCGCCACGGGCGTAACGCTCAACGTCGCCCTGGCCGGGCGGGAGGACGCGCCGCCGATCATCCTGCTCCACGGCTTTCCCGAATCGCACCGCACCTGGCGCAACCAGGTCGCCGATCTCGCGCGCGACTATCGGGTGATCGCGCCCGACCAGCGCGGCTTTGCGGGCTCGGACCGGCCCGAAGGGATGGAGAATTACGCCACCGACCGGATCGTCGCCGATGTCGCGGCACTCGCCGACGCCCTCGACATCGCGCATTTCACGCTCGCCGGCCACGATTGGGGCGGCGCGGTGGCCTGGACCGCCGCGCTCAGCCACCCGTTGCGGGTGAAGCGGCTGATCATCGTCAACGCCCCCCACCCGCTGGTCTTTCAGAAGAGCCTGATCGACGACGCCGCGCAGCGCGAGGCGTCCCAATATATCACCTGGCTGCGCAGCCCGCTGGCCGAGGCAGGCATCACCGCGATGGGCCTCGAGTCGTTCCTCGAAAAGGTGCTGCTCAGCCACGCCGATCCCACCAAGCTCACCCTTGAGGAGCGTCAGGCCTATCTCGACCAGTGGAAGCAGCCCGGCGTCATCACTTCGATGCTCAACTGGTATCGCGGCTCGAAACTCGTCGTCCCCAAACCGGGCGAGGAAGCCGGGGCGCCCTTGTGGACTCACGCGCCCTTTCCGGCCCTGCGCATGCCGACCCTTGTCGTGTGGGGCCTGAAGGACCCTGCCCTTCTCCCCATCCAGCTTGAGGGGCTAGCCGATCTGGTCAAGGACCTGCGCCTCGTCACCTCGCCGACCGCCGGCCATTTCATCACCTGGGAGGAGCCCGGCACCGTCACCGGAGCGATCCGGGAGTTCCTGGCAGACACTGCCGACGCCTAGCCAAGCGCGCCGCGCTGCCGGACGAGCCAGATTCGCTCGGCCAGCCCCGGCCCAAGCGCAAGCGCCGCATCATAGGCGTCCCGCGCCTCGGCCGACCGCCCGGTGCGGCCCAACAGACTTGCCCGAACCGCGTGATACGGGGGGAAGCCGGCGAGGCCGTGCCCGTTCAGCCGCTCCACCTCGGCGAGCGCCGCTTCCGGCCCCCTCACCTCGGCGAGCACGACCGCCCGGTTGAGACGCACCACCGGATCGTCGCGAATGGCAAGGAGGCGGTCGTAGAGGCCCAGGACGAGTGGCCAGGGCGGCTCATCGGCGGCGTCGCGGCGCGCGCACCAGAGGCCGTTGATCGTCGCCTGGATGAGACGCGGATCGCCGCCAAGCTGCGCGGCGCGGGCCAGCCATGCCTCTCCCTGCGCAATCAGGGGCCGCAACCACAGGCTCGGATCCTGCTCCGACAGCGGTACCATGGCCCCGTCGGGCCCGCAGCGCGCCGGCCGCCGCGCTTCGGCGAAACGGACGCTGGCGGCGAGCGCCGCCGCATCGGCGCTGTCGGGCACCAGCCGGCACAGGAGCGCAGTCAGCGCCAGCACTTCGCCGGCGTACGGGGCATACGGCCCCGTGCCCGCCCCGTCCTGATGCGCCTGTGCGTACGCTCCCGAACCGCGCGGTCAAGCGCCGCCCGCGTCATCCAGGTCCAGTATCGGCCTGATCTCGACGACCCCGTCGGCGCCGAGCGGAACCTTCCGCGCGATCTCCAGGGCAGCGTCAAGATCGGGTACATCCACAATGTAGAAGCCGCCAAGCTGCTCCTTGGCCTCGGCGAACGGACCGTCGTGAATGGTCGCACGCCCGCCACTCGTGCGCACTGTGGCTGCGGTGCCTGGCGCGTCGAGCTTCTCGCCCGCAACCAGGCGCTCGCCCAGCTCCGCGGCGAACGCGCCATGGCGTGCGATGATATCCTCCAGCGCGGCGGCCCGCGCCTCACCCTCGGACAGGCCTGCATCCTCGTAGATCAGAAGCATATATTTCACGGCCGTCACTCCTGCTGCCCAAGCCGCACCGGCGGCTTCTCCTAACGGACTATCGACGCGCGTCGCCGACGCGGATCGACAGCGGCTCCCAATTTTTTTCGTGCGCCGGGCCAAGGCGCACGCCTGGCGGGCCGCGTTGCGGAAATACGGGGGGTTGGCCTTCGCCCGCCCCTCCCCCTATAGCGCCCCTCCCATGTCCAAGCCTTCCGCCCGTTCCCGCTCCCGTTCCGCCGCGCGGCTTGCCGCCGTTCAGGCGCTCTACCAGCGCGAGATGGAGGGAACCGCGATTCCCATGCTGCTCCACGAATTCCACAACCACCGGCTCGGCGCCACCATCGAGGGCGTGGAATATCAGGATGCGGAGGTGGATTTCTTCGACGATGTGGTCGCCGGCGTCGGCGCCCGCGAGGCGGAGCTGGACGAACTGATCGCCGCTAGGCTGTCCAAGGACTGGTCGCTCAACCGGCTCGACCGGCCGATGCGCCAGATCCTGCGCGCCGGCGCATACGAGCTCGTCGCCCGCATCGACGTGCCGACCGGCTCGATCATTTCGGAATATGTCGATGTCGCCAAGGCGTTCTACGACAAGAAGGAAGCCTCCTTCGTCAACGGCCTGCTCGACGCCGTCGCCAAGGACGTACGCGGCTAGGCTGCCACCGCGTCAGCTTCCCGCAATGTTGGCTGTTTAGGCTCCCGTTCTTCCGAAGGGAGTGTGCATGCGCCTGATATCAATTCTGTGCCTGGCGGCAGCCGGCTTCGCCCTTGCCGGAGCGAAACCCGCCCCGCCACGGGAGCTGGCGAAGCCCGCCGCGCCACGGGAGTTGGTCCTCACCGCGAGCCAAGGGCCTTATGTCGACGCCGTGATCAACGGGGTCCCGTTGCGGCTGAAGCTCGAATTCGCCCTGCTGCCGGACATCACGCTCAACCCTGATGCCGCGGAGCGCGCAGGCCTGGGGCGCGGCGACAGCGCCTGGACCCTGCAGATCGGGCCGGTGAAACTGCCCGGCCGCAGGGCGACGCTTCCCGTCACTCTCGCCGGGCTCCCGACCCAGACCATGGTGCGCTGGCTGGAGCGGCCGGTGACCGACGGCGCCGACGGTTTGATCAGCCCCGCCGCGCTTCCATTCGACAGCGTAACCCTGGAGCGCGGGCCGGGATCGCCATCCGACCGGGAAATCGCGCTGGAAGCGCGGGTCCATGACACGCACGGGCTGTTCGTGCCGGTGGACATTGGCGGGCGGCGTGTCGCCGCGCGGCTCTCCTTTCTCTTCCCCAGGACAACGGCGCCGGCCGCGGCGGTGGCGGTGATCGCGAAACGACACGGCGGCGCCCTGGAGGATGTGAAAAGCATGACGGAGATCGGCCATGGCGTGTTCCGCCCGGTTCGCCGCTTCCGCCTCGCGGAGCCGCTCCGGATCGGGGAATTGACGATCGAGAGCCTGCTGGCCCGAACCTCCGACTTTCGCGGAGATCACAAGCTCATCCTGCCGCGCGCAACCGCCGCTCCCGGCGAAATCCTCGTCACCGGCAAGAACAAATCACAATTCGCTCTGTATCGGATCACCGTCGGGCTCGACGTGCTGGAGCGCTGTTCGGCCGCCACCTTCGATCGGCCCCTCGCCCAGATCCGGCTCCGCTGCGCAGCGCCATAGCAGTCGTTTCGCCCCAGGCGCGAGGCGCTTATAAGAGCGGCATGAGCAGGGAAACCGCCTTCATCTCCGCCTTGCGGAGATTTGCCGATCACCCCGCCGCGCGCGGCCTGCTAGACGATGCGGCGGTGCTGGAAGTCGAAGCGGGGTGCCTCGTCCTCACCCACGACATGCTGGTGGAGGGGGTCCACTTCCTGCCCTCCGACCCGCCGGGCGATGTCGCCTGGAAGCTCCTCGCCGTGAACCTGTCGGACCTTGCCGCCAAGGGCGCGCGGCCGCTCGGCGTGCTGATGGGCTACAGCCTTACCGGCGACGACGGCTGGGACAGCGCCTTTGCGGCAGGCCTCGCCACCGCGCTAGCCGGCTTCGACCTCCCCCTGCTGGGCGGCGACACGGTGGCCATGCCCGACGGGGCTCCACGGGCGCTCGGCCTTACCGCCATCGGCGCGGCGGGCGAGAAGGTGCCGGGCCGCGATGGCGCACGCGCGGGCGATCACCTCTGGGTCACCGGCACGATCGGCGATGCCGGCGCCGGGCTGCGCATCCTCTCGGGCACGCTGGAAGGCGATGCCGGCCTGATCGAGCGCTACCGCAACCCGCGCCCCCGGCTGGAGGCGGGCCGCCGCCTCGCGCCCCTGGTGTCGGCGATGATGGATGTGTCGGACGGTTTGCTGATCGACGCCTCGCGCCTTGCCCACGCCAGCGGCATCGGCCTGATAATCGAGCTGGACACCATTCCCCTCTCCGCCGCCCTGCTCGATGCCGAAGGCGACACGGTGGAGGCACGCCTGCGCGCCGCCACCGCCGGCGACGATTACGAGCTCCTCTTCACCGCGCCTGCGGAGCGCGCTTCCGAGCTCCTCGCGCTCAGCCACCAGCTCGGCCTTCCCTTCTCCCGCATCGGCGCCGCCGAGGCCGGACCCGGGCTGCGTCTCACCCACCGGAGCGACGCCGTTGCGCTACCGGCGCGGCTCGGCTGGGAGCATGACGCGTCTCCGGTTGAAAGGCCTCGAAGAGCCCCTTAAGACCCTCGCCCACGTCCGGGCGCGTTCGCCTTTGCGGGGGCTGCGGCCCGCCCGGCGCCAAAAGGGGAAGGATCAAACCGAAATGACCGTTGTGCTCATTGCCATAGCCTGCGGGGTCGTCGCAGTGCTCTACGGCATCTTCACCAGCCGCCAGGTGCTTGCCATGTCGCCGGGCAACCCGCGGATGGTGCAGATCGCCGAAGCCATTCAGGAAGGCGCCCAGGCCTATCTCGGCCGCCAATATACCGCCATTGCCGTCGTCGGCGTGATCGTGGCAGTGCTCGTCGCGGTGCTGCTTGGTATCCATGAAGCCGTCGGCTTCGTGCTCGGCGCGGTGCTTTCGGGCGCAGCCGGCTATATTGGCATGAACATCTCGGTCCGCGCCAACGTGCGCACCGCCGAAGCGGCGCGTGTGTCGCTGCAGAGCGGCCTCACCACCGCCTTTCGCGCCGGCGCCATCACCGGCATGCTGGTCGCCGGCCTCGCGCTCCTCGCCATCTCTGGCCTCTTTTATTACCTCGTCGAGCTTGAGGGCCGGGCGCCGAACGACCGCCTGGTCATCAATGCGCTCGTTTCCCTCGCCTTCGGCGCCTCCTTGATCTCGATCTTCGCGCGTCTCGGCGGCGGCATCTTCACCAAGGCCGCCGACGTCGGCGCCGATCTCGTCGGCAAGGTCGAGGCCGGAATTCCCGAGGACGACCCACGCAACCCCGCCGTGATCGCGGACAATGTCGGCGACAATGTCGGCGATTGCGCCGGCATGGCCGCCGACCTTTTCGAAACCTATGTCGTCACCGTCGGCGCCACCATGGTGCTGATCGCGCTTCTCGTCTCGGGCTCCACCGAGCAGCTCACCGCGCTGATGGCGTTGCCGCTGATCATCGGCGGCGTCTGCATCCTCACCTCCATCGCCGGCACCTACATGGTGCGCCTCGGCGGCAAGCAGTCGATCATGGGCGCCCTCTACAAGGGCTTCTGGACCACCGCCCTGCTCTCGATCCCGGCGATCTACTATGTCACCTCGCAGACCCTCGACGGCGGCATGAACTCCGTCATCGGCAGCGCCCGCGAGGGTGTCGGCACCGAAGTCGAACCGCAGGTCGTCGGCGACGCCCTTGCCGGCGGCTTCACCGGCATGGACCTGTTCTGGTGCATGATGGTCGGCCTCGGCGTCACCGCCTTGCTGGTCTGGATCACGGAGTACTACACCGGCACCAACTACCGCCCGGTCCGCTCGATCGCCAAAGCCTCCGAGACCGGCCACGGCACCAACGTCATCCAGGGCCTTGCCATCAGCCTTGAGTCGACCGCGCTTCCGACCCTCGTGATCTGCATCGGCACCATCCTGTCCTACCAGCTCGCCGGCCTGATCGGCATCGCCTTCGCGGCGACGGCGATGCTTGCGTTGGCGGGCATGGTGGTGGCGCTCGACGCCTACGGTCCGGTCACCGACAATGCCGGCGGCATTGCGGAGATGGCCGGCATGGAGGACGAGGTGCGTCACCGCACCGATGCCCTCGATGCGGTCGGCAACACCACCAAGGCGGTCACCAAGGGCTATGCGATCGGCTCCGCGGCACTCGCGGCGCTGGTGCTGTTCGGCGCTTATACGGAGGATCTGAAGCATTATTCGACCGAACTGGGCGTCGGGCCGGGCGGCATCGATTTCTCGCTGTCCAACCCGTATGTCGTCGTCGGCCTGCTGCTCGGCGCCCTCCTCCCCTACCTGTTCGGTGCAATGGGCATGACCGCCGTCGGCCGCGCCGCCGGCGAGGTCGTGGTCGATGTACGCGAGCAGTTCCGCTCCAACCCCGGCATCATGGAAGGGACCAGCCGTCCCAACTATGCCCGCACCGTCGATCTCGTCACCAAGGCCGCGATCCGCGAAATGATCGTGCCCTCGCTGCTGCCGGTGCTTGCGCCGATCGCAGTGTTCTTCGGCATCTCGCTGATCGCCGGGCGCGACCAAGGCTTCGCGGCACTTGGCGCGCTTCTGCTCGGCGTGATCGTGTCGGGCTTGTTCGTCGCCATCTCGATGACTTCGGGCGGCGGCGCGTGGGACAATGCCAAGAAGTATATCGAAGACGGCAACCACGGCGGCAAGGGCTCCGAAGCCCACAAGGCCGCGGTAACCGGCGACACGGTCGGCGATCCCTACAAGGACACGGCCGGCCCGGCGGTGAACCCGATGATCAAGATCACCAACATCGTCGCCCTGCTCCTCCTCGCCGCCCTCGCAGGCGGCGGCGCCGCCGGCTAAAACGAAACCAGGGCTGACAACAACTGGCCCCGCCCGGAGCGATCCGGGCGGGGCTTTTGTTTGCGTGGCGGACCAGCTTCGCACGCCCGGCGCGGCAGGCGCCGCCGACGCTTCCATTCTGCAGCCCCTGCGGCTATGGCGGCGCTCGTTCACATAACTTGGATTGAGGCGGAATTTGGCAAAGGAAGAACTTCTCGAGATGCGCGGGCAGGTGGTCGAACTGCTGCCCAACGCGATGTTCCGCGTCCGGCTCGAGAATGATCACGAGATCCTCGGCCACACCGCGGGCAAGATGCGCAAGAACCGGATCCGCGTCCTCGTGGGCGACGAGGTGCTGGTCGAGCTGACGCCCTACGACCTCACCAAGGGCCGGATCACCTACCGCTTCAAATAAGCGGCGGCGTGCCCCCGATGCGGCTCGTCCTCGCCTCCGCCAGCCCCCGCCGTCTCGAGCTGCTCGCGCGGCTGGGCGTCGCGCCGGACGTGGTCGCCCCCGCCGACATCGACGAAACGCCGCGCAAGGGCGAGCTCCCCGCGCCTTATGCCGAGCGCATGGCCGCGGAGAAAGCGGCCGCCGCGATCGTGCCCGGGAGCATCGTGCTCGCCGCCGACACGGTGGTCGCTGCGGGGCGGCGCATCCTGCCCAAGACAGAAACCGACGATGAAGCGCGTGGGGCGCTGCAGCTCCTCTCCGGCCGCCGCCACCGCGTCCTTTCGGCCGTCACGATCGTCGATGCCGAGGGCAAGGCCCGCCATCGCCTCTCCACCAGCGTGGTCGCCTTCAAGCGCCTGTCCGACGCGGAGCTCGACGCCTATCTCGCTTGCGGAGAATGGCGCGGCAAGGCGGGCGGCTATGCCATACAGGGCCAGGCCGAGGCGCTGATCCGCTTCCTGTCCGGGAGCCACAGCGCCGTCATGGGCCTGCCGCTCTTCGAGACGCGCGCGCTGCTGCGCGCCTCGGGCTATCCGCTTGGCTGAGTGGTGGGTCGAGGAGGGGATTGGTGAGACTCGCGCCATCCTCATCGAAGCCGGCCGCATCGCCGAAGCCGTCATCGAGCTTCCGGAGACGCTGCCGGCAGGCACCATCCTCCCCGCCCGCCTCGCCAGGATCCTCGTCCCCGGCCGCCGCGGCCTCCTTCTGTTGCCGGACGGCGGCGAGGCGATCGTCGAGCCGCTCCCCCCCGGCGTCACCGAAGGCCAGACCTTCCCCGCCGAGATCGTGCGCGAGCCGATCCCCGAAGCCGGCCGCCCCAAGCGCGCCCTCTGCCGCCCGGGCGCCGAATCGATGCGCGAAGGCCCGCGCCTGCGCGCCCGCCTCCCCGGCGCCCGTCTCCACGGCAATTGCGGGCCGGACCGCTTCGAGAATGCCGGCTGGACCGAACTCTTGGAAGAGGCGGCAAGCGGCGAAATCACCTTCTCGGGAGGCGCGCTGCGGATGAGCGTCACCCCGGCCATGACCCTGTTCGACGTCGACGGCATTCTACCCCCCGCCGCCCTCGCCGTTGCCGGCGCCGAAGCGGCCGCGCGGGCCATCCGCCGCATGGGAATCGGCGGCTCGATCGGCATCGACCTTCCCACCCTGCCCGGCAAGGCCGAACGCCAAGCCGCCGCCGCCGCGTTGGACGCTGCGCTCCCTCAGCCGTTCGAGCGCACCGCGGTGAACGGCTTCGGCTTCCTCCAGGTCGTCCGCCGCCGCACCCGCGCCTCGCTGCCGGAGCTGCTCCAGTCCGATCCCGCCGGCGCGGCGGCGCGGGCGCTGCTGCGCCAGGCCGAATGGGCCCGTGGCACCGGCGAGCGCACCCTCGCCGCCGCCCCGTCCGTGATCGCCCGCATGGAAAGCCGCCCCAACTGGCTCGACGCCCTCGCCCGCCGCATCGGTGCCCCCGTCGCCTTGCGGCCGGAGCCCGGCCTCGCCATATCCGCCGGCCATGTCCACGCCCGCCAAAGCTGATCGCCGCCGCGCCGGCGCCGCCTGCCCCTTGTGCGGCAAGCCGGCGGCCGCGCCTCATTCCCCCTTCTGCAGCCGCGGATGCCGGGACCGCGACCTCCTCAACTGGCTCGGCGACGCCTATCGCGTACCCGGTCCGCCGGCCGAGGAAATGACCTCCGACGAAAGGCTGGACAGCGAAGGATAAGCGCCTCTATAGGCGCGGCTTCCGCATTCGCCGGAACGCCCAGGTAGCTCAGTTGGTAGAGCACGTGACTGAAAATCACGGTGTCGGCGGTTCGATCCCGTCCCTGGGCACCATTCCCCGTTCCGCGGCTTGCATATTGGCAGTTCAACTCGCGCACAGCCGCCGGCCAAAGCCTCGCTTGGCCTGCCGGAGCGCCCCGTAGGCGCGGGTGGCCACCCCAAGCGCGGCATGGCACCCACCTTCGATCGTCCGCCCGTGGCGACGAATAAGCGAAAGCGTTCTGTTGAGTGAAAGCTGCGCGTGCAGCCATATCGCGCACCGTGCGGCGCGAATGTCCCGGCGTAGGAAGGCCAAGGAATTGGCCGCGGCGCTGAGGCCGCGGCCAATGAAAGGTTAGTCGGCGGAGCTCGACCGAAGCGTGCCGTTGACGCCGGCCGGGAAGAAGCCGCCCTGCTGGGCCGCCGCTGCCGTCAGGTAGACGATGTTGAGGACATCGCCCGGCGTACGGCTGTAGGCGAGGCCGTTGGCGTCGGCGGGGACGATGTTGGACATCTGGCCGCGCTGGCGCACGCCCTGATCCACGTCCCTCGGATTATCGAGGCTGTCGCGCGCGTCCGAGATCTTCTCGGTCGCGTCCACCAGCGCCGGCATCTGGACGCCCTTGGCGTAGAGCACCGTGCGCACCAGACCCGCATGATAGGCTTCGGCGGCAAGAATGCCGGCCGCGGCCTCCAGGAAGGTCTTGTTGGTGATCAGCGGCGATGCGCCCTTATAGGCGGTCACTCCGACATCTTCGAAAATGTAGGCGCCAAGCAGGAAGTTCTCGTCGCTGACATAAGGATCGAAGGCATCGTTGGGGCCGATCAGCCCCGCCGCCCGCGCCGCTGCGGAAAAGGCGCTGTTGGCGGTCACCGAGATGTCGATCGCCGGCTGGGCCACCGCCGACGCGCCAAGCGTTGCCCGGAGGAAGACCACATGCTGGCGTTCGTCATTGGCGATTTCGCGGGCATAAGCGGCCACCACCGGATCGGTGAACTGCACCTGCTTGCCGCCCGTTACCTGGCCGCGCGTACCGGTGCCGCCCAGCAGGTTGTCGGGAAGGTAGGCGCCGTTCGCGGCGATCGCGTAGAATTGTGCCTCGAGATATTCGAGGTTGAGGGCGAAATTCAGAATATCCGCGTCCGTGATCGCCCCGGTAGGCGGCGGGGGCGGAGGCGGCGTACCTGTGGGCGGCGGCGGGGGGGGCGGCGGACCCGGCTGCGGCTGGCTGTTATTATCGTCTCCGCCGAAGCAGCCGGCGAGCAATCCGGCGCCCGCGGCGGCCATCGCCGCCGAGCTGCCGCTGCGCAGGAATGCGCGGCGTTCCACACGGCGCTTTTCGCACGCTTCGAGAACTTCAAGCACTTGTTCGTTATCGGTCATCATGGCCTCCCGTGGCGTTCTTGTGTCGCAGCTCAGTTGGCCGAGCTCGTCCTGATCGTGCCGTTCACCCCGTTCGGGAAGAACCCGCCCTGGTTGCGCGCCATCGAAGTCAGGTAGACAATGTTGAGGACCTCGCCGGCCGTGCGGCTGTAGGCGAGGCCGTTGCCGTCGAGCGGCGCGATGTTGGACGCATTGTCGCGGTTGGCGACGCCCTGGTCCTTGTCGCTGGTGCCGTCCAGGCTGTCGCGCGCGTCCGAAATCCGCTCGGTGGCGGTGATCAGCGCAGGCGTCTGGATGCCCTTGCGGTACAAGGTCGTGCGGACGATCGCCGCATGATAGGCCTCGACAGCAAGGATGCCGGCGGCCGCCTCCAGAAAGGTCTTGTTGGTGATCAGCGGCGATGCGCCCTTATAGGCGGTCACCCCGACATCCTCGAAGATGAAGGCGCCGAGCAGGAAATTCTCGTCATTGGCATAAGGGTCGAACGACTGGCCGGCGGTGATCAGGCCGGCGGCCCGCGCTGCGCTCGAGAAAGCGCCGTTCGGATCGGCACTGATGTCGAGTTCCGGCTGCGCGACCGCTGCGGCGCCAAGAGCACCGCGCAGGAATTCGACATGGGCGCGCTCGTCGGCGGCGATTTCGGCGGCATATTGCGCAACCACCTGATCGGTGAAGTTCACCTTGCGGCCGCCGCGGACATTGCCCCGCGTGCCGGTGCCGCCCAGGATGCCGGTCGGTAGCCCTTCGCCGAAGAAGGCGAAATAATAGAATTGCGCTTCGAGATATTCGAGGTTGAGCGCGAAATTCAAAATGTCGGCATCGGTCACCGCCGTCTGGGCGCTGAGCGGCTTGCCGCCCATGGTGAGCACAACCGGTGCCGCAGCCACGCCGGCCGCGGCCAGCTTGAAAAAGCCACGGCGCTCTTCGCGGCGCTTGGCTCGCGATTCCATGACATCGATTAGCGTGGAATCTTCAGACATTCGCCGACCTCCCTTGGGTGTAGGAAAGCGGAAGGGGCGGGGAGGGTGCTATGTTCCGGCGGGCCGACCGTTCAGGCGGCGGCAGTACCGAAGTGCTTCTGGGAGAGACCGGGATGCGGACAATGCCGTTCAGGACAAAATCGCTCTCGCGGCTCCACGTTCCCAACCGGATCAAAAAAGTTTGCCTAACATCGGTTATCTTGCGCGTTCCTAACTTCGGTTAAAACGAGCTAAGCATCGCATCCGTTCGCACACGCGTTACGTAGCTTGGTTCGTTGGGCCTTGGGCCGGGCTTGGCTGGAGTGTTTATGAACGAACCGAAGATGGAACGCTTCCTGGAGCTGCTGGATGTGCGGCTGGAAGCGTTTGCCATGTGCGAGATCGACAATGGCTGCAGCCTCGCCTGCGCCCCCTCGCCTACCGTGATCATCCATTATGTGCTGCGCGGCGAAGGATCGATCGCCTGGGCCGGCGGACGCCTCTCGCTCCAGCCGGGCATGCTCGTGGTCGTCCCCAAGATGCTCGAAAAGCAGATTGCCGGCGCAGGCCCCTGCGTCAAATCGGTGCCCGCCGAGGCGGCCTGTCCGTTAAACGACGGCATGGTCGTCTACCGCGTGTCGACCGGCGGGACGGCCGACCTCGTCCTTGGCTGCGCCTCCGTGGAAGTCGGCGTCGGCGAAAAGCTCGGCCTGTTCGACCGTTTGAGCGAGCCGCTTGCGGAACTCAGCGGCTGCGAGCAGCCGCACCACCTGTTCCAGGCGATCATGAAGGAGCTTGCCAGCCCTGGCCTCGGCACCCGCACCATGGTCGGCGCGATGATGAAGCAGATCATGATCCTGCTGCTGCGCGCCCACTTGAAGCGCCTCGGCCCCGCATCGCCGCTCGGCATGCCGCTGATGCATCCGCGCCTCGGCCGAGCGCTGGTCGCAATCCTTGAAAGCCCGCAGCAGGCGCACAGCCTGGACAGCCTTTCGGCCGCCGCCGGCATGAGCCGCTCGCGCTTCGTCCATCATTTCAGCGCCGCCTACGGCCGCACCCCGATGGAGTTCGTCCAGACCGTGCGGCTGCACGCCGCCGCGCGCCTGCTGCGCGGCTCGAGCCTGCCGGTGAAAGCGATCTCGGCCAGCGTCGGCTATGCCAGCCGCAGCCATTTCTCCCAGGCCTTCCGCACCGAGTTCGGCGCCGATCCGACCAGTTACCGGCTGAACATCGAGGCGGTGCAACCGACGCAGAACTGATCACGGCTGTTCGGCGGGACCGGCCGCTTCGTTCTCGCTCACCACCGGAACCGCCGCCGCCGCCGCCGCCCCTCCTTCGACCGGCACCTCTGCGGCACCCTCGGGCGCGGGGTCGCCGTAGAGCGCCTCCACTTGCGGGTCCCGCTCCGGACGGTAGTCAACTGGAAAGGTGTTGCAGTTCACGCAGCCGGAGCCGGAACTGGCCCGCACCTCCTGCACCGCGGGCACGGCAGGCGGCTCCCGCTGCACGCGATGCACGGGCTCGATCTCGGCAACCGCCGAGCGCCCGAGCTGCGCCCCGACGCCCGCGCTGAGCAGCGTCAGCATCGCCGCCGTGAGGAGCCGGAGCGGCACCCCCTACCCGGCCAAGACTGCGCGGCGGATCGGCACCACCCGCTCGTCCGCTGACGCGTCCAGCGCTTCCGCGCCTTGCGCGGGCAGCGAGAAGTTCATCAGCCAGTCGACCAGCTTCGACCCTCTCATTCCCTGCGAGATGAAGAAGCCCTGGGCGTCGTCGCAGCCGAGCGCGCGCAGCAGGGCCAGGGTCTGCAGATCCTCCACGCCTTCGGCGGTGGCGAGGAGGCCCATGCCGTGCGCCAGGTCGACGATCGCCTTGACGATGACCCGCGCTTCCCTCGAGCTGTGCGCATCCTTGACGAAGCTCTGGTCGATCTTGATTTCCGAATAAGGCAGCTGGCGAAGCTGGAGCAGCGACGAATAGCCGGTGCCGAAATCGTCCAGCGAGACGCAGATGCCCTTGATTCGGAAGCGTGTCAGCGTGTCGAGCAGCCGAACGATGCTCTGCGTGGCCCCTTCGGTCACTTCGATGGTGAGATGGTGGCACGGCATGCCGTGGTGCATGCACAGCCGCTGGATGTAATCCGGCAGGAACAGGTCCCGGAGGTTGAGTGCGGAGACATTGACCGACAGGTTGAGCGTGATGCCCTGGTCGCGCCACGCCGCCCATTGCTTGAGCGCGGTGCGCAGCACCCATTCGGTGAGGCTGTCGATCAGCCCGAAGCGCTCCGCGACCGGGATGAACCGGGTTGGCGAAACGGCGCCGAACTCCGGATCGTCCCACCGCGCCAGCGCCTCGACGCCGGTGACGGTCCCGGAGGCGAGATGCACCTTGGGCTGGTAGCAAAGGTGCAGCTCATCGCGGCTCAGCGCCAGCTGGAGCCGGGTGGCGCAGTCAAGCTCCCGCACAGCCGGCGCTCCCCTGATCGTCAGCGTCGCCGTCCTGGAACTGCCGGCGTGCGCGGATGATCGCCTGATCGAGGTCGCGCACGAACACCGGCTTGGTGAGCGTGCCTCCCATCCTCAGCCCCATCGCTTCGCCCAGCCGCTGGGCCGATTCCAGAATGCGCTGGTCGCACCCGCTGACAATGAACACGATCGACCGGGAGTTCTTTTCGGCCAGGAACCGCAGCAGCTCGATCCCGTCGCCGCCCGGCAGCGACAGGTCGAGCAGCACGATTTCGGGAACCTCCGCCTCATATTGCCCGCGAAACGCGGGCGCGTTGATCGCCAGCCGGGCGCGGTAGCCGCATTCGTCGGCGATATGCGCGATCATCCGCCCCACCACCGGCTCGTCGTCCACCACCAGCAGCGACAAGCGCGGCTTCGCCTCGCCCCCGGAAGTGGGTCGCGCCCGGCCGCTCGGCATGGCGGCGCCGAGCCTGCGGAACTGCAAGGGGCTGTGAGCATATCCCATGATCAGTTACCTTCACACACCTGCTTGTTCTACGATAGTCTTGATCGAGGAGTACAACGTAGACCAACTAATTTGGTTTCGCAACTTGCGCAAAATACAGTCAGGCGCATTTACTATTGTTTAACTACGTTGATGCAGCTTTCGTTTACTTGTCGACGACGCGGACCTATGCAGCCACGCATCAACTCGCCCGCGCTGGTCAGGCGCGGCGGTTGCAGCTAAGTGGGGGCACCGCCTTTTTCCGCACCGCGAGCCGCCTTTCATGCCCGAGCCGATCTTGTTCGATTACTGGCGTTCCTCGGCGAGCTACCGGGTGCGCATCGCCCTTGCCTTGAAGAACATCGGCTATTCGGCGATCGGCGTCGATCTCGCCGCCGGCGCGCAAGGGGAAGACGCCTATCGCACCGGCAATCCGCAAGGGTTCGTGCCGATGCTGGAGATCGATGGCCGGCGGTTCACCCAAAGCCTGGCGATCATCGACTATCTCGACGCCACCCGGCCCGATCCGCCGCTTCTCCCGGCGGATGCGGGGGACGCCGCTTTGGTGCGTAGCCTGGCGCTGGCGATCGCCTGCGATATCCACCCGCTCAACAATCTGCGGGTCCTGAAATATCTGAACGGGCCGCTTGGCCAGGACGATGCGGGCAAGCAGGCCTGGATCGCCCGCTGGATCGTCGACGGCTTCGCCGCGCTGGAAGCCATGGCCACGCCCTGCGCCGGCCGCTTCCTGGTCGGCGACACGCCGACCCTTGCCGACATCTGCCTGGTGCCGCAGGTCTACAATGCCCGCCGCTTCGAGGTCGACCTTTCGCCCTTCCCGTTGCTGGTCGCCGCCGACGCCGCCGCCGCCGCCCACCCCGCCTTTGCCGCGGCCCATCCCGACCGCGCCAGAGGCTGAGCCCCCCCCCGCCGCTGCCTGAAACGAAGCAACCGGCGCGCTTCCCGTGACCGACCCGGCCGGGCTATAGGTGCGCGTCAAGGCTTGGCAGGAGGATCCCCGATGGGACGCGTCGACACCATCAATCAGGGCATGGAGGGCCTGGCCCCCCTCGCCTCCCTCGACATTCCCTCGCTGGAGGGCAAGGTCTCCCCGGAGGAGTGGAAGGTCCGCGTCGATCTCGCCGCCGCCTACCGCCTGATCGCTTATTACGGCTGGGACGACCTCATCTTCACCCACCTTTCCGCCCGCCTCCCCGGCCCGGAGCACCATTTCCTCCTCAACCCCTACAACCTCATGTTCGAGGAGGTCACCGCCTCCTCCCTGGTCAAGGTCGACACCGCCGGCATGCCCGTCGAGCCGTCGCCGTTCATCACCAACCCGGCCGGCTTCACCATCCATTCGGCCATCCACATGGCGCGCGCCGACGCCCATGCCGTGATCCACCTCCACACCCCCCACGGGCAGGCGGTGTCCGCCCATGGCGAGGGCCTGCTGCCGCTGACCCAGACGGCGATGCTGGTGCGCGACGATGTCGCTTATCACGATTACGAAGGCGTCGCGGTCGACCTCGACGAGCGCGAGCGGATCGTCGCCGACTTGGGCGACAAGGGCGCCATGCTGCTGCGCAACCACGGCACCCTCGCGGTCGGCGAAACCGTCGGCGAAGCCTTCCTCAAGATCTACTTCCTGGAACGCGCCTGCGAAGCCCAGATCCTGGCTTTGTCGGCCGGCGAGGGAAACCTCAACAACCCGCCCCAGGGTGCGCCCGAGGTCACCGCCAAGCAGGGCAAGATGGGCCTCAAGATGGCCGCCGGCGCGCTCGCCTGGCCCGCGCTCCTCCGCAAGGCCTACCGCCTCGACCCCAGCTTCGCGACTTAATCCAGATCCTCCCCGAGACAAGCTCGGGGAGGATTTTATCCTCGGTACCAGTCCCGCTTCAGCCGCGTCGACGCCACGAAATAAAGCGCCGCGCTCAGCAGGTAGAAGCCGAGGCCGTACAGGATCGAATATTGCAGCGCGTCGGCGCCGTGGGCGGCCGTCATCTGGTCCGACATGAAGCCGAGCAGCCAGGTGCCGACGCCGATCCCGATCAGATTGTTGATGAACAGGAAGCTGGCCGAGGCCGTCGCCCGCATGTTCGGCGGCACGATATGCTGCACCGCTGAAATCACCGGCCCCAGCCAGGCGAGCGCCAGCATCTGGCCGATCGCGAACAGGATCCACGCCACCGGCAGCGACGGCGCGAACAGCCCGAAGGCGAAGCACGGCGCGGCAAGGGTGAAGCAGACGGCGGGGATCAGCGCATAAGCACGCGGATTGGCGCTGCCCATGCGATCCCCGATCCAGCCGCCCAGCCAGGTGCCGGCGATGCCGCCGGCGAACACGATGCTGCCGTAGAACAGGCTCAAGTCGAACAGCGCGAGGCCGAAGCTGCGGTTGAAGAAGGAGGGCAGCCAGAAGATCAGGCCGTAGCCCAGGATGGAGCCCGATGCCGCGCCGAAGGAGAGCAGCCAGAAGCTTGGCGTGCGCGCCAGCCGGGCGGCGACGATCGGCAGCGGCGGAGCGGGTTCGCTTGCCGCCCCATCCGGGCTGTCATAGCCGCCGCGCACCGGGTCCTTGATTCCGAACTTGACCAGCAAGGCGACGGGCAGCCCCGCCAGGCCGACGATGATGAAGGCGGATCGCCAGTCGAGCACCGACGCGATCCATCCGCCGAAGAAGATGCCGAGCGCCGACCCGATCGGAATTCCAAGCGAGAAGAACGCCATCGCCCGGGCCCGCCGCTCGCGCGGGTAGAAGTCCGAGATGAGCGCGTAAGCGGGGGCGATGCCGCCGGCTTCGCCGACCGCTACGCCCATCCGCGCGAGCACCAGCATGGCGAAATTGTTCACCAGACCGCAGGCGGCGGTGAAGCCGCTCCACACCGCCACCGAGATGGCGATGATGTTGACCCGGCTCCTCCGGTCGGCAAGCCACGAGATCGGGATCGCCAGCGCGCTGTAGAACAACGCAAAGGCGATGCCGAGATAACTCAGCGCCTGATCGCTGAGGTCGAACTCGGCTTTGATCGGCACGGCGAGCACGCCGATGATCTGCCGGTCGATGAAGTTGAAGATATAGGCGAGGAGCAGGATCGCCAGGACCCGCCCCCCCTTGGTGGGGGTTTCGGCCCCTGCCGCGCTGCTCCTCGCCATGATCATGCCCTTAGAAGTTGAAGCCCAGCGTCAGGAAGACCTGCCGGGGGTTGCCGTAAAAGGCGGTCACCACCCCTTCGCAGCCAAGGCTCGGGATAACGCTCCCGACCGGAAGCACGTTGGCGCTGCAGGTCGCCAGCGTGAGCGGTGCGCCGGCCACTCTCGTCGGGGCTCCAGACACCGGGTCCACGGTGAGGAATTGGTAGCCCGAGGTGATGTACCTTTTGTTGTTCAGATTCTTGCCGTGGAGCCCGATGGTGAAGTGCTTGTCCGGGCTCGTCCAGACGAAGCTCAGGTCCCACAGCGCATAGCCGGGCTGGTCGAGGAACGGGCTCGGCGTTTCGAATTGAAAGGTCTTGCTGCGGTAGGAGACGGTTGTGCTGGCGTTGAACTGGCCGCCCCCGAGCGGAGTGGCGAGATCGAGCGTGCCCGAACTGGTCCACTTGGGCGTGTTCTGGATGCGGCGGAAATCGGCCACATCCACCGGGCCGCGCCCAACGACATTGGTGATGAACTCGTCATATTGCGCGTCGAGATAGCCCAGGGTGCCGCTCAGGTTGAGACGGGTGCCGCTGGGAATGTCGCGCACCAGGGTTGCGACGAACTCCGTTTCCAGGCCCTTGAAGCTGGCCTTGCCGGCATTGGTGGTGACGCCGACGAAGGTCGGAACGCCGTTGATCACCGCGCCGACCGACCCCGGCACCTGCACATCCTTATAATCGGCATAGAAGCCGGCAATCGCGAAGCGCAGGCGGCGGTCGAGCAGGGACGCCTTGTAGCCGACTTCGTAGCTGTCGACCGTCTCCGGATCAAACAGGAAGTAATCGAAAATCTCGTTCGCTTCGCGGGTGCCGTTGCCGTTCAGGTCCGGCGCCTGCGTGGAGACGCCGCGCGGGTCGAAGCTGCCGCCTTTGAAGCCCTTCGAGTAGCTGGCGTAGAGCGTGTTATCCGCATTGGGCTTGAAGGTGACGGAGGCGCGGGGGGTGAATTCCTTGAAGGTCTTCTCGCCCGCAAAGTCCGAGGTGAGGGCGCCGAGCTGGCGGCCGGTGGGATTGGTTGCGCTCAATATGCCGTTGACCGGGGTCCCGCCAAGCTCCGGCGAAGCACCGCGCAGCAGGTTGCGCCTGATCACGACCGAGCTGCGCTTGTCGTGGGTGTAGCGTCCGCCGGCCGAGAAGGAGAGCTGGTCCGTGAGGTCGAAAGTGAAGTCGGCGAAAGCCGCCCAGGTCTTGGTGTCGACATCGCCGAAGGTCGAGGCGGTGAGCCCCGGTAGCGCTGCCGGGTTGGTGGTGGCCAGCACCACGTCGAAGATGTTGTTGGCATTGGCGTCCAGATAATAGAGCCCCGCCACGCCGTTCAGCCGGCTGCTCTCGTACAGGATCTGGAATTCGTTGGAGAGCTGCTTGTTGCGGTAGATGGCGGGAACATCGACATCGGCCTGCTGAAGCGAATCGAAGTCGATCGGTGCGAACGTATCGTCCTTGCGGTAAGCCAGGATGTTCTTGATCGTGATCGCGTCGTTGACCTGGAGCTCGGCGCGCACCGTGCCGCCATAGGCCTCGATCTCCTGCTTGGGGATGGAAAGGCCGGCGCGGGTGTCGAACACATCGTTCAGCACCGGCTGGTTGGTCTGGAGGCTGGCGATCAGGCGGTGGCCGTTGCGCGGCTCCGAATTGTCCTTGGTGTAATCGCCGGAGATGCGCAGGAAAAAGGCCGCGGAGGGGCTGAACTCCAGCGTGCCGCGCGCGGCCCAGATGTCGCGATTATAATTGTCGCGGCCGGTGACGATATTCTCGCCGAAGCCCCCACGGCTGAGCCGCGCGCCCGACGCGCCGATGCGCAGCGTATCGCCCACCGGCACGCTGCCGCTCACGATCAGATCGGCCTGCGAATAGGTGCCGAGGTTGACGCGGCTGCGAATGGTCGGCTCGTCGTCGAGCCGGCGAGTGACATATTTGATCGCGCCGCCGATCGTGTTGCGGCCGTACAGCGTCCCCTGCGGGCCGCGCAGCACTTCGATCCGCTCCACATCGTAGACATCCAGCACCGCCGCCTGCGGGCGGTTGAGGAAAACGTCGTCGAGGTAAAGCCCGACGCCCGCTTCGAAGCCGGCGACCGGATCCTGCTGGCCGACGCCGCGTATGAAGGCGGTCAAGGTGGTGTTGGTGCCGCGCGAGGTTTCCAGCGTCACATTGGGGGTGGTGTCGGAGATGTCGGTCAAGTCGAGCGCGCCCTGACGCTCCAGCGCTTCGCCGCTATAGGCGGTCACCGCGATCGGCACGTCCTGCAGGCTCTCCGCGCGGCGGCGGGCGGTGACGACGATATCCTGGTCCTGGACCGAAAGGTCGTTCGGAACGGCCTCATTGGCGGCGACGGCAGCCTGCTCGTCGGACACGGCGGTGCCGGACGGCTGCTCCTGCTCGGCGGTGGTTTGCGCAAAGGCGGGCGCGGCGGCAAGCGCCGCGGCGGCGGTGCCGATCCGGAAGGCGGCAAGGATCTTAGTGCGGTTCATGAGGCTCCACTCCTGTCAGATAGCGGGTTGAAGAACGGGCGGCAGGCTGGCCGCAAATTCGTGGATGAGGGCGTTGAAGCGCTCCGGCTCCTCGAGGTGCGGAGCATGGCCGGAGGCGGGAAAGGTGACGGCGCGCGCATCGGGCAGCGCCGCAACGAGATGCTCGGCGGTTGCCGCGCCATAGAGCTGGCTGTGGGCGCCGCGCACAACCAGGGTCGGCTGGGCGATGCGCGGCAGCGCCGGGCGCGAATCCTCTTCCACCAGGGATTTCCAGATCGCACCGATCGCCGCAGGATCGCTGCGGGCGAATTCGCCGCCGGCCCAGTCCGCCAGCGGGCGCATCGATTCGGGCAGCGGCTGGGCGAAGATGGCACTGCCGGCGCCGGTTGCAAACGCGCGGAAATCGGAGGCGATCGCCTCGCTGCGCGCTTCGCAAAGCTCCGCCGTCAGCCCCAGGCTCCACGCGTCCGCGTTAAGCACCCGCGGCGACATGTCGACGATCACCGCGCCCGCGAAGCGGTCCGAAGCCTCCCCCGTGAGCAGCCGCCACAAGACGGCGGCGCCTAGCGACCAGCCGACGCCGATCGCGCCCCGCAGGTCGAGGCGCTCGGCCAGCAGGGCGATATCGGCGGCAAGGTCGGAAACGCCGGCTGCAGCCACCCCGACCCGCGACTCGCCGTGGCCGCGCAAGTCGACCGCGATCAGCCGGAACGCACCGGCCAGGCTGCGCTGGCGCTCGAAGAACCCGCCATGCGCCATGAGGCCGTGAAGCAGCAGGATCGGCCGACCCTCGCCTTCGTCGCGATAAAAGATCCGCACCCCGTCCGGGGCGTCCATGTACGGCAAAGATCCCCTCCCCTGCCCGCTCCGGCTTGTGCGCGGAATTCTGGCAGGGCTCAGACTGCATCGACACGAAACCCGAGTCAAGGTTCAACTTGATGTGTGGTTCACCTTTCGGATGCCGGGCTCGTTGTCCGCAGCACTGGTGCGGACGCAGGAAGGGCCCGGCTCCCCTGGAGGAGCCGAGCCCTTCGTCAGCAGGTGGCGAGCCGGCGTCGGCCGGCCCGCTCCGGCTTCAGGCAGCGGCCGGCTTGCGGCGGCCCATCTGCCAGCCGAGGCCGGCGAGCGCTGCTGCGAACAGCCAGAAGCCGGCCGGGGCGGGAACCGGCGTGCCGCCGGTGGAGCCCGTGGAACCGGTCGAACCCGTGGAGCCGGTGCTGCTGACCGTGCCGCGGCCGATCGCCGAGCTGGGTGCGCCGCCGCCGCTGATCGACTGGTACCGGACGAAGAAGTCGCTGAGCGTCAGCTGGTCGACGACCGAGCTGAAGTTCAAGGTCAGCGTGCCGGAGCCGGTGGCGCCGAGGTCGACGCCGCCGCCGCCGCCGCCGGCGCAGTTGTTGCCGCCGCCGCCGCTCTTGAAGCAGATGTCGACGGTGCCGAAGCCGCTCGGCACATTGCCGGTGGCGGTGCGGCTGAAGGTGCCGGTGGCGGTGGCGCCCGAGATGTTGGGGTCGGTGTTGAAGCCGAAGCCCGAGATGCGCGAAGTGTCGATCGGCGAACCCGAGGTGTTCGCGACATCGTAGTTGAAGGTGTAGGAGCTGCCCGACACGGAGGCCAGCGTCAGCGTGGTCTGGCCAGTCAGGCCGTTGATGACGTTGCCGTCGGAGAAGCCGTCATAATTCACCGTGTAGCTCTTGCCGATGTCGGCCGGAGAGACGGTGATGATGTTGGCGTGAGCGGTACCGGCGATAAGCGCGGCGGCGGCGAATGCGAGTGAGTTGCGGATAATGTTCATGGACTGCACCTTTCCCTGCTGAAGGTTGAGATTGTCAGAACATCGGTTCGGATTTCTGCGCAAGTGGCCGAAATCCGCTGTCCCTCGCCGGGACAGGCGCTTGCGAACATGTGAAAAGCGGTCCAGATTCGCCCTTCCAGGGGGAGGGTGGCTTGCCGTTCTTGAACGAATCCGCCGCGGCAGCGTCCGGCGACAAGGAGCCGCGCACCGAACGCGGCCGTAAGACATTGCGCCGCCTCATAGAAGCGGCCGCATCCGAGTTCGGAGAGCGCGGCTATCACGACGCCGCGATCACCGGAATCACCCAGCGCGCCGGCGTCGCCCTGGGCACATTCTACACCTATTTCGGCTCCAAGGAGGAAGTCTTCCGCGCGCTGGTCCGCGAAATGAGTCGCGCCACCCGCGCCCATGTCGCCGAGGCCGTCAAGGCCGCGCCGGACCGACTCGCGGCCGAGCGAATCGGGCTGGAGGCGTTCATCGCCTTCGTCCGCCAGCATCCCGAGCTCTACCGAATCATCGAGGAAGCGCAGTTCGTCGCCCACGACGTCTACCGCGAACACTACCTGACCTTCGCCGATGCCTATCGCCGCAACCTGTCGGGCGCCCGCATCCGCGGCGAGATCACCGACGGCCCGGACGAGCCGCGCGCCTGGGCGTTGATCGGCATGAGCGTGTTCCTCGGCATGCGCTACGGCATCTGGGACAAGGATCTCTCGCCCGGCGAAGTCGCCGAAACCGCCATCGCGCTGGTCAGCGAAGGCCTGCGGAAGCGGGAGACATGAACGCCGACCTGCCGGACCTGCTGCGCCGCCGCGCCGAGCTCTCCCCGGCAAGAGTCGCGCTCGAAGAACACGCCACCGGCCGCACCCTGACTTACGCCGAGCTCGACGCCCGCGCCTCCGCCTGCGCCGCCCTGCTCGCCGCTTGCCAAGTCGGCGAGGGCGACCGAGTCGCGATCCTCTGCCGCAACCGGTCCGCCTTCTTCGAACTCCTGTTCGCCTGCGCCCGCCTCGGAGCCATCCTCGTACCGGTGAACTGGCGCATGCCGGCCGCCGAGATCGACCGTCTCCTCGCCCACTGCACCCCCGCCCTCCTCCTTCACGGCGCCGAGGAGGAAGCCTGCGTGGCAGCCCTCGCCGCCCCGCCGCCCGCCATCGGCCTCGACCGCGACTTCGAGAGCCGCCTCGCCGCCGCCCCGCCCATCGCCCCCCGCCCGGTTTGGCCCGCGCAGGGCATCTGGTACCTCCTCTACACCTCCGGCACGACCGGCGCGCCCAAGGCGGTGATCTACACCTTCGCCATGGCCGCCGCGAACCACACCAACATCGGCACCGCCATCGACATTGCCTCGTCCGACACCACCGCCAGCTTCCTTCCCCACTTCCACACCGCCGGCATCAACCTCCACGCGCTTCCCACCCTCCTCCAAGGCGGCCGCGTCATCGTCCTTCCCGGATTCGACGCCGACACCATGGTAGCCCTGATCGAGGAGCGCCGCCTCGACACGGTGTTCGCCGTTCCCACCGTCTACCAGGCGCTGCTCGACCACCCGCGCTTCGCCGCCGCCCCGCTCGGCCATGTCCGCCACTGGGGCTGCGGCGGCGCGCCCTTGCCGGACCGCCTCGCCATGCGCTGCCGCGACCTCGGCATTCGGGTCTGCAACGGCATGGGCATGACCGAGACCGGCCCCACCGCCTTTCTCGCCTCCCCCGCCGACGCCTGGGAGCGGATCGGCAGCGTCGGCAAGCCCCAGCTCCTGGTCCGCGCCCGCATCGTCGACTCGCAGGGCCGCGAAGTGCCCGACGGCGAAGTCGGCGACCTGCAATTCGCCGGCCCCGCAATCACCCCCGGCTATTGGAACGACCCGGAAGCCACCCGCGCCGCCTTCACCGCCGACGGCTGGCTGCGCTCCGGCGACCTTGCCCGCCGCGACGGGGACGGCTTCTTCCACATCGCCGGCCGCCGGAAGGAGATGTTCATCTCCGGCGGCGAGAATGTGTTTCCGATCGAGGTCGAGAACGTCCTCGCCGCCCACCCGTCCGTCTGCGAGGCGGCGGTGGTGCCCTCGCCCGACGCCCGCTGGGGCGAAGTCGGCCGCGCTTATGTCCGCCTCGCCGCCGGCGCCGCGCCGCCGCCCGAGGGCGAGCTCCAGGCCTTCTGCCGCACCCGCCTCGCCCCCTACAAGGTCCCGCGCAGCGTCACCTTCGTTCCCGATTTCCCCCGCACCGCCGCCGGCAAGGTCCAAAAGCACCTGCTCGGCTAAGCCTGCGCGGCGGCCTGCCCGCCGCTCAGTGCGGAACCAGCCCGATCTCGACGCCCGTCTTGTCGTGTAGCGCGTAGCGGTCGACGATGTCGGCGCTGGCACGATTATAGCCGATCACCTCGACGCCGCGCCCCTCCCGGCGCAGCCGCTCGACGATCTTGTCGAGCGCGGCCACGCCCGAAATGTCCCAGAAATGCGCGCCGGTCATGTCGATCAGCACATCGGGCGCCCGCTCCTCGACCTGGAAGGCGCGCGTGAAGCGGTCCACCGACGCGAAGAAGATCTGGCCGGATACGCCCGCGAGAATGTCGGCGCGCGGATTCGCCAGCCAGTCGCGGCGAAGCGCGGTGGAAAATGTCATGAAAAGGAGTCCGGATCGATCAGCGGCACGATGTGGGCCGGATGGTCCCGGGGATTGGCGCCGGGCTGAGCCACCTGCTCCTGGCAGGTCCGTCGAAGGCGGCCGCAATGCCCTAACTCGCCCTCCGGCGCAAGCTGCCCCGCCCCGCCCCGCCCCCAGCCCACGCGGCGGCGCGGCGCGCGGGCCCCCGGCGCCGTGCCTGCTCAAGGCGCTTGCGAATCGCGGGCGGCGGCTCTAGGGACCGTTCCACTGTACTATCACGGTGTAACAAACATGCCCGCCGCCACCACTGCCCCGGTCGCCCCCACCCGCGATGCCGACGCGCTCGCCGCCGATCTGTGCGCCGCCCTTCTCACGCCCGCCGACGGCGCCGAGATGCGCCTGCTGCTCACCGACCTTTGCACCCCGGCCGAAATCCGCACCATCTCGGAGCGCTGGCACGTCGCCCGCCTGCTCGACGGCACCCGCCTCTCCTACCGCGACATCCACGAGGCCACCGGGGTCAGCACCACCACCATCGTGCGCGTCGCCCGCTTCCTGCGGCAGGAGCCGCACCAGGGCTATCGCCGCGCCCTTGACACCATGGGAGGCCGCGATGCTGGTTGACGACACCCGCCTCCACATCGCCATTCAGAAATCCGGCCGCCTGTCCGATTCCAGCAAGGCGCTGCTCCGCGACGCCGGCCTGCGCATCGCCAACGGCAAGAACGAGCTTACCGCCCGGGTCGAGAACTTCCCCGCCGACCTGATGTTCGTGCGCGACGACGACATTCCCACCTTCGTCAGCGACGGGGTGTGCGAATATGGCATCGTCGGCGAGAACGTCCTGCGCGAATTCGCGCTCGGCGAGGCCGAGGACCGCTTCGAGATCCTCGCGCCCTTGGGCTTCGGCCGCTGCACCCTGAAGCTCGCCGCCCCCGAAGCCGCCGCCTGGAACGGCCCCGCCAGCCTGGAAGGCGCCCGCATCGCCACCTCCTACCCGCGCATCGTCCAGCGCTTCCTCGACGACAACGCCATCACCGCCACGGTGGTGAAGATGAACGGCGCCGTCGAGCTAGCGCCGCGCCTCCAGATCGCGCCCTTCATCTGCGACCTCGTCTCCACCGGCGCGACACTGGAAGCCAATGGCCTGCGCGCCCTCGACACCGTGTTCGAAAGCGAAGCGGTGATGATCCGCACCCGCCGCCCCATCGCGCCCGCCAAGCTGGAACAGGGCGAGATGCTGCTCAGCCGCATCGAAGGAGTGCTCGCCACCAAGGAAGCGAAATATATCATGCTCAACGCGCCGGGCGAGGCGCTGCGCGAGATCACCGCCATCCTGCCCGGCGCCGAAGCTCCCACCATCCTGCCGCTGCACGGCCGCGCCGGCCATTTCGCCGTCCACGCCGTCTGCCAGGAATCGGTGTTCTGGGAGACGCTGCAGAAATTGAAGGCCGCCGGCGCCTCCGCGATCCTCGTCCTCCCCATCGAAAAGATGATGTTGTGAAGCGTTTCAACTGGGCCTCGCTCGACGCCGCCGGCCGCGCCGCCGCCCTCGCCCGCCCCGAGCAGCGCCGCGACCCCGCCCTCCAGGGCGCCGTGCGCGCAATCGTCGAGGATGTGCGGGACCGCGGCTGGCGCGCGCTTGCCGCCCACGCCTTGCGCCTCGACGACGCCTTGCCGCGCCGCATCGCGGTCGCCGAGCGCGCCGCCCGCGCCCGGGCCCGCCTGTCCCCCGATCAGGTGGCGGCGATGGAGCTTGCCGCCCGCAACATCCGCCTTTTCCACAAAGGCAGCCTGCCGTCCGACCATGCGGTGGAGACCATGCCCGGCCTCATGGTGCGCAAGATCTGGCGCGCCATCGACCGCGTCGGCCTCTACATTCCGGGTGGCAGGACGCCGCTTTTCTCCACGCTGCTGATGCTTGCCATCCCGGCCCAGGCCGCGGGCGTGCAGGAGCTGGTGGTGGTGACGCCCCCCGACCACCAGGACGGCGGCCTCGATCCCGTGATCGCGCTCGCCGCCGAGCTGTGCGGCATCGAGGCGGTGTGGACCGCCGGCGGCGCCCAGGCGATCGCCGCTCTGGCCTTCGGCGCCGGCGACATCCCCCGTGTCGACAAGATTTGCGGCCCCGGCAATGCCTGGGTCGCCGAGGCCAAGAGCTTCGCCTCCTCCCTCTCCGGCGGCCCCGCCATAGATATGCCCGCCGGCCCCAGCGAGCTGATGGTCATCGCCGACGACGGCGCCGATCCCGCCATCGTCGCCGCCGATCTCCTCAGTCAGGCCGAGCACGACGCCTCCGCCCAGGTCCTCCTCGTCACCCCGTCGCCCGCGCTGGCCGACGCGGTCGAAGCGGAAATCGTCAGGCAGCTCGCCACCCTCCCCCGCCGCGCCACCGCCCAAGCCTCGCTCGCCGAAGCGCGGGTGATCGTCGCCCGCGACCTGTCCCAAACGGTGGAGATCGCCAATTTCTACGCCCCCGAGCACCTCTCTCTCGCCGTCGAAGACCCCGACGCCCTGATCCCGGCCATCCGCAACGCCGGCGCGATCTTTGCCGGCCGCCTCGCTGCCGAGACGTTCGGCGACTATCTCGCCGGCTCGAGCCACGTCCTCCCCACCGACGGCGCCGCCCGCGCCTGGGGCGGCGTCTCCGTCTACACTTTCCTGAAAGCGATCAGCGTGCAGACCGTCACCGCGCAAGCCGCCCGCACCATCGCCGCCCCCGCCGCCGCCCTCGCCCGCCTCGAAGCCCTAGAAGCCCACGCCCGCGCCGCCGATATGCGCGGCGAGGGGCGCCACTTTCCCCCCTCCCCTTCAGGGGAGGGGCCGGGGGTGGGGCTTGTTACCCATCGGGCCGATCGGGATTTTCAATGACACTTACATCCCCCACCCCAACCCCTCCCCTAAAGGGGAGGGGCTCCCTCGCCGCCTGCCT
Source organism: Allosphingosinicella sp. (assembly GCA_035644835.1). Taxonomy (GTDB): domain Bacteria; phylum Pseudomonadota; class Alphaproteobacteria; order Sphingomonadales; family Sphingomonadaceae; genus Allosphingosinicella. The sequence continues at coordinate 57,566 of DASQNR010000019.1, forward strand.
CGCCCGCCCAATTCCCCCCTCCCCTTCAGGGGAGGGGTTGGGGGCGGGGGCTGTTGCCCAGCGAGCAGACGAGGAAGCGCAATGACGCTCACACCCCCCCCCTCCCTCGCCGCCCGCCTCGCCCGCCCCGAAATCCTCGGCCTCGCCCCCTTCGACATCGCCGCCAACGCCAATGACGCGTTCGGCGCCGACGCGATCAAGCTCGACGCCAACGAGAATCCGTATCCGCCGCTCAGCGACGGCAGCCTCGCCGCCGGCCTCAATCGCTACCCCGAGCCCCAGCCCGCGCGGCTGCGCAAAGCCATGGCGGCGCTCTACTGCGTCCAGCCCGAAAACCTCGTCGTCACCCGCGGCGCCGACGACGCCATCGACATCCTGGTGCGCAGCTTCTGCCGCGGCGGCGTCGATGCCGTATCCATCTGCACCCCCACTTTCTCCGCCTACGGCCACTTCGCCCGCCTCCAGGGCGCGCGCGTCATTGAAGTCCCGCTCAACGCCAACTTCGACTTCGACAGCCAAGCCTTTCTCTCCGCGGTAGCGCACGAGGCGAACTTCAAGCTCGCCTTCATCTGCGCCCCCAACAACCCCACCGGCAACCTCGTGCCTCTCGCCGACATCGAAGCGCTCTGCGGCGCTTTGCCCGACACCATCATCGTCCTCGACGAGGCCTATATCGAGTTCTCCGATGCCGAGAGCGGCGCCGCCCGCGCGGCGGCCACCGAGAATCTCGTCGTCCTGCGCACCCTCTCCAAGGCCTATGGACTGGCTGGCGCCCGGGTCGGCGCGCTGATCGGCCACCCGGACACGGTCGCCATGGCGGCGCGGGCGCTGCCGCCCTATCCGCTGCCCAGCCTGTCGATCGAGGCGTCGGTGTCCGCCCTCGCCCCCTCCCGCCGCGCCGTCCACGCCGAGCGCATCGCCCGCATCCGCGCCGGCCGCGACGCCCTTGCGCCCCTGCTCGAAACGTCCTCCATCGTGAAGAATGTCCGTAACGGCGGCGGCAACTTCCTCTTCCTCGAAGTGGAGGAGCCGGGGGCGCTCGCCGAGAAGCTGCGCAGCCTCGGCATCCGCGCCCGCTTCCGCCCCAATGCCGCGCCCGGCGGCCTGCGCCTCACGGTCGGCACCGACGCCGAAAACCAGGCCGCGCTCGCCGCCTTCGGAATCACCGAAACCGGCAAGCCCGCCCGCCGCGCCGAAGTCGTTCGCGACACCAAGGAGACAAAGATCGCCGTCGCCATCGATCTCGACCGCGCCGCCCCGCGCCGCATCGACACCGGCATTCCCTTTTACGACCACATGCTCGACCAGGTCGCCGCCCACGGCAATTTCAGCCTCGTCCTCGCTTGCCAGGGCGACATCGAGATCGACGCCCACCACAGCCTGGAAGACTGCGCCATCGCCTTCGGCACCGCCTTGTCCCGCGCGCTTGGCGAGCGCCGCGGCATCGGCCGCTTCGGCTTCTCGCTGCCGATGGACGAGACCGAGGCGCACGTCCTCATCGACCTCTCCGGCCGCCCCTACAGCGTCTTCGAAGGCAGCTTCGAGGCCAGCCACATCGGCGCCTACCCCACAGAAATGACCCGCCACATCTTCCGCAGCCTCGCCGACAGCCTCGGCGCCGCCGTCCATGTCCGCGTGACGGGCGACAACGACCACCACAAGACCGAAGCCTGCTTCAAGGCCCTCGGCCGCGCCCTCCGCCAAGCCGTGTCCCGCGAAGGCGACCCCGACGCCATGCCGAGCACCAAGGGCGTATTGTGATGTGGGAGGTGGCCGCGCTATCCCCCTCTCCCGCCCTTTGCGGGAGAGGGAGGGGCCCGCGAAGCGGGAGGGTGAGGGTCTGTACCGTAGACTCAGCAAGACCCTCACCCTCCCACCGCTTCGCGGTGGGCCCCTCCCTCTCCCGCAAAGGGCGGGAGAGGGGTGAGTACCCTCCCCGCCCGACACGGGGAGAAGCAACCCCATGAACCTCGCCATCGTCGACTTGGGCTGCGGCAATATCGGCTCGGTCGCCATCGCGCTCGAGCGCTTCGGCCTCACCCCGCGCATCACCGGCGACGCCGAAGAGATCAGCTCGGCCGGCAAGGTCATCCTCCCCGGCGTCGGCGCCGCCGGCTACGCCATGGAGCAGATCCACGCCCGCGGCCTCGCGCCCGTGCTCACCGCCCTCACCCAGCCGGTGCTCGGCATCTGCCTCGGCATGCAGCTCCTCTTCGAGGCGAGCGAGGAGGAAGACACACGCTGCCTCGGCATCCTCCCCGGCCGAGTCCGCCGCCTCTCCCCCGCGCCGGACCGCCCCGTCCCCCACATGGGCTGGAGCCGCCTCGAAGTTGGCGCGACAGGTGGCGGCGCAGAAGACGGCGCCAACATCGGCCTCGCCACGGGCGACTATGTGTATTTCGCCCACAGCTTCGCCTGCGACGACGGCCCGGCTACGGTCGCCCGCGCCGCATATGGCCGCGTGATCCCCGCCGCGGTGCACCACGCCAACTTTTGGGGCGCCCAGTTCCACCCCGAGCGCTCCGGCCCTGCCGGCGCCCGTTTCCTCGAGAGGTTCCTCGCCATATGATCCTCTACCCGGCCATGGACCTGATGGGCGGCGCGGTGGTGCGGCTCGCCCAGGGGCGCTTCGACGACGCCACCTTCTACCCCGCCGATCCCGCCCAGGCCCTCGCGGGCTTCGCCGGGGCCGGGGCTACCTGGGCGCACGTGGTCGACCTCGACGGCGCCAGAGCCGGCGCCCCCGTCCAGCACGACCTCCTCGGCAAACTCGCCGCCGCCTCCCCGCTCAAGCTCCAGGTCGCCGGCGGCATCCGCACCGCCGATCACATCGCCCGCCTGCTGGACGCCGGGGTCGCCCGGGTCGTGATCGGCAGCCTCGCCGTCAAGGAACCGGGCACGGTCCGCGCCTTCCTCGACCGCTTCGGCCCGGAGAGCATCACCCTCTCCCTCGACGTGCGCGTGATCGACGGCCAGCCGATGGTCGCCACCCTCGGCTGGACTGAGGACAGCGGCCTCACCCTCTGGGACGCCGCCGCGCAATTCCCCGGCGCCCGCCACCTCCTCGTCACCGACATCGGCCGCGACGGCATGCTCGCCGGACCCAACGAGGAACTCGTTACGCAGGTGTTACAAAACCTCCCTGCCCTCGCCCTCCAGGCCTCCGGCGGAGTCGGCGATGCGCGACACCTTCGCCAACTTCGCGCGGCAGGCGCCGCCGGTGCCATCGTCGGCAAGGCGCTGTGGGAAGGCCGCCTCTCCCTGGGGGAGGCGCTCGATGCCTGCGCGTAGGATCATCCCCTGCCTCGACGTGAAAGACGGCCGGGTCGTCAAGGGCGTCCAGTTCCGCGACCATCGCGATGCCGGCGACATCGTCGAAAGCGCCCTGCGTTACCGCGACGAAGGCGCCGACGAGCTGGTCTTCTACGACATCGCCGCCAGTGCCGAAGGCCGCAGCCTCGACACCTCCTGGGTGCGCCGCATCGCCCGGATCATCGACATCCCCTTCGCCGTCGCCGGCGGCATCCGCACCCGCGACCAGGCCGCCGCCTGCCTCGATTCCGGCGCCGACAAGGTCTCGATCAACTCCCCCGCCCTCGAACGCCCCGCTTTGATCGAGGAACTCGCCCGCGACTTCGGCAGCCAGTGCATCGTCCTGGGCGTCGACAGCTTCGAAGCCGACGGCGACTACCATGTGAAGCAATATACCGGCTCCCCCGACGCCACCCGCGACACCGGCCGCCGCACCCTCGACTGGGTCCGCGAAGCCACCGCACGCGGCGCCGGCGAGATCGTCCTGAACTGCATGCGCCGCGACGGCGTCCGCACCGGCTACGATCTCCCCCACACCCGCGCCGTCGCCCAGGCCGCCTCGGTTCCCGTCATCGCCTCGGGCGGCGCCGGCACGCCCGACCATTTTCGCGACGCCTTCCTCGAGGCGGGCGCGAGCGGTGCGCTTGCCGCAACCGTCTTCCACGACCGGATCATCCCGATCCCCGCCTTGAAGGAGTACCTCGCGTCATGCGGGATCGAAATGCGCCGCTGACCGCCGCCGACATCGCAGGCCTCGCGTGGGACAAGATGGAAGGCCTGCTCCCCGCCGCGGTCCAGGACGCCGCCTCCGGACGCCTGCTGATGCTCGGCTATATGAGCCCCGAGGCCCTGGCGGCGACGCTGGAAAGCGGCTTCGCCACCTTCCAAAGCCGCTCCAAGGGGCGGCTCTGGCAAAAGGGCGAAACCAGCGGCAATCGCCTGCGCGTCGCCGCCGTGCACGAGGATTGCGACAGCGACGCCCTGCTCGTCCTCGCCACGCCGGAAGGCCCCACGTGCCACCTCGGCACACAGAGCTGCTTCGGCGGCGAAGGCCCCGCCGGCCCCGGCTGGCTATCCGAACTCTCGCGCGTCGTCGCCGCCCGCGCCGCCTCGTCGGACGAAAGCAGCTACACCCGCCAGCTCCTGGCCGACGGTCCGGCCCGCATCGCCCAAAAGGTCGGCGAGGAAGGGGTGGAGGTCGCCCTCGCCGCCGTCACCCGCGACGCCGCCGGCTGCGCCGAGGAGACGGCCGACCTCCTCTACCACCTCACGGTGCTGATGGAGGCGAAGGGCTATGGCTGGGAGGATGTGACGGCGGTGCTACGCGCCCGCCACTCCGGCTAGGCGGCAGGCCCAAGCAGCGCCAGCGCCGCATCGAACAAAGCCTCGCTGGCCGCGGCGACCACCTTGCCGCCCTCATAATCCTGCCCGCCGCGCCAGTCGCTGATCACTCCGCCCGCGCCCCGCACCAGCGGGATCAGCGCGTTGTAATCGTGCGGCTTTAAACCGCTCTCGATGACGAGGTCGATCGTCCCCGCCGCCAGCCGGGCATAGCCGTAGGCATCGAGCCCGTAGCGCACCAGGCGGCAGCGCGCCGCCACCTCCGCGAACGCCGCCGCGCCGGCTGGGTCGAACAAGCCATGATCGGTGGTGGTGAGCCGCGCCTCTCCAAGCTCGGCGCAGCCGCTGACCGCGATACCCTTCGGCGCGGCCCCCGCGCGCACCAGAAAGGCGCCATCCTCGTCGCCGATGTAAAGCTCGCTCAGCGCCGCCGCATCGACGATGCCGAGCGCCGGCCGTTCTTCCTCGAGCAAGGCGATCAGCGTTGTCCAGCTCGGCAGCCCGAACACGAAGGCGCGCGTGCCATCCACCGGATCGAGGCTCCAGCTCCACCGGCTGCTGCCCTCGCGCACCCCGAACTCCTCGCCCGAAATGCCGTGCTCGGGAAAATGCCGCTCGATCAGCCCCCGGATCGCCAGCTCGCCCTCGCGGTCGGCGTCGGTTACCGGGTCCCACGCCCCGCCTTCATTCTTGTTGTCGGCGCCGCAGCCGCTTTGGAAGCGCGGCAATGTCTCGCCCCGCGCCGCCTCGGCCAGCGACAAGGCAAAGGCGCGCAGATCCTCGGGTACTTGGCTCATGCAAACTCCCTAGGGCCGGGCGCTGCGCCGGGGCAAGAGCGCCCGGTTCCCAAGGGCTCCGACGCAAGCATGATCACGCCCCAAAAGGTGGTGACGCTGCAGCTCGTCTCTGCCACAAGCCGGCTGCCGCGCCCCCCGGCCCAGCCGCTTTCTTGCGTTTAGCCGCCGGCGGCCTCGCAAACCCTGCGGCTTTTCTTGCGAATACCAGCGGCGGCGCTGTTGACTCGCGCTTCGAGCGAACCTATCTGCCGCTTTATCCCGATAACCGGCTGTCCGGCGGCGCTTGCGCGCGCGTCGGCTATCCTCGTTTAAGGGCCCACACGAAGCTTTGAGATGGGGCGGTCAGCCAGCCGCACCGTGGAGCAGGAGATTTACCCCATGGCACGTATTGCGGGTGTTAACATCCCGACCAACAAGCGCGTCGAAATCGCGCTTACCTACATTCACGGCATCGGCCGCACCAAGGCCCGCGAACTCACCGCCAAGATCGGCATCGCGCCCGAGCGGCGCGTGCAGGATCTTTCGGACCAGGAAGTGCTGCAGATCCGCGAAGCGATCGACGCCGGTTACACGGTGGAAGGCGATCTTCGCCGCGAAGTGGCGATGAACATCAAGCGGCTGATGGACCTCGCGTCCTACCGCGGCCTTCGTCATCGCAAGGGCCTGCCGGTGCGCGGCCAGCGCACCCACACCAATGCCCGCACCCGCAAGGGCAAGGCCAAGCCGATCGCCGGCAAGAAGAAGTAAGGGGTAGATCGATATGGCACAGGCACCGCAGCGCCTCCGCAGGCGCGAGCGCAAGAACATCACCTCAGGCGTCGCGCATGTGAACGCCAGCTTCAACAACACCATGATCACCATCACCGACGCGCAGGGCAATGCGATTGCCTGGTCGTCGGCCGGGATGATGGGCTTCAAGGGCTCGCGCAAGTCGACGCCCTATGCGGCGCAGGTCGCCGCCGAAGACGCCGGCAAGAAGGCCGCGGAACATGGTGTGCGCACCCTCGAGGTCGAAGTGAAGGGTCCGGGCTCCGGCCGTGAAAGCGCGCTTCGTGCGCTCCAGTCGGTGGGCTTCACCATCACTTCGATCCGCGATGTGACGCCGATTCCGCACAATGGCGTGCGGCCGTCGAAGCGCCGCCGCGTCTGAGCGCGTCGGCCGAGGTTGTACTTCGGCCGAGGTGAAGAAGATTTGAGACTGGGAGGCGGACGCGTCTCCCCAACGCCAGAGGAATCACATGGCCGTCAACGCAAAGAACTGGCAGGAAATGAAGAAGCCCAACGCACTCGAGAAGCGCGCCGCCGGCGATGCCCGCCGCAAGGCGACCTTCGTCGCCGAGCCGCTCGAGCGCGGTTTCGGTCTGACGCTCGGCAATTCGCTGCGCCGCGTTCTCCTCTCCTCGCTGCAGGGTGCGGCGGTGACGTCGATCCGCATCGAGGGCGTGCTGCATGAATTTTCAAGCCTGGCCGGCGTTCGCGAGGACATCACCGACCTGGTCCTCAATGTGAAGCAGATCGCGCTCAGGATGGAAGGCGACCAGCCCAAGCGGCTGCAGCTTTCCGCCACCGGCCCCGGCGAAGTGACCGCCGGCCAGATCGCAGCCACCGGCGACATCGAAGTGATGAACCCGGGCCTCGTGCTGTGCCACCTGGACGAGGGCGCCACGCTCAACGCCGAATTCACCGTTGAAGCCGGCAAGGGCTATGTCGCCGCCGCCGCCAACCGGCCGGCCGACGCGCCAATCGGCCTTATCCCGGTCGACGCGCTCTACAGCCCGGTCCGCCAGGTCAGCTACAAGGTCGAGAATACCCGCGTCGGTCAGGAGCTCGATTACGACAAGCTCACCATCACCGTGGAAACCGACGGTACGCTCACTCCGGACGACGCGCTCGCTTACGCGGCCCGCATCCTCCAGGATCAGCTGCAGCTGTTCGTCCACTTCGAAGAAGGCATGGTGATGACCAGCGTGCCGACCGGCGGCATGAGCGCCGTCGCGTCCGCCGATGCCGATCAGGACGCCAACCAGCTCAACCGCTACCTCTTGAAGAAGGTGGACGAGCTGGAGCTTTCGGTGCGCAGTGCCAATTGCCTGAAGAACGACAATATCATCTACATCGGCGACCTCGTCCAGAAAACCGAAGCGGAGATGCTGCGCACCCCGAATTTCGGCCGCAAGTCGCTGAACGAGATCAAGGAAGTCCTCTCCTCCATGGGCCTTCGCCTCGGCATGGACATCCCCGGCTGGCCGCCCGAGAACATCGAGGACATGGCCAAGAAGCTGGAACAGGAGCTCATGGGCTGAAAGCCCGGCTGGAACACGCACTTCGTGCCGGTTTTCAGGATTGGCCGCTCCGATAGGAGCGGCCTTTTCTGCTTTGATGACCTCTTGAGCGGCTTCGGGTTGGTTGTGGCCGATCCTCGGGCCGGAGCGGCGGGCCCTTTAAACGTCGGGCCCAGGTGGATTGGGCCAGTCCGCCGTGAAGGCAAGACGCAGGGCGTCCGACAGGTGGCTTACCTGCAGCCGGTTCATCATGTTCTTGCGATGCATCTCAACGGTGCGAAGGCTCAGCCCCAGGCGCTGGGCAACCGCCTTGTTGCCCAACCCGAGCACGAGGCAGCTTAGCACCTCCCCTTCCCGTGCCGTAAGCGACTGCAACAAGGCCCGCGCGTGCCGAAGCGACATCAGCTTGGCCAGCCGCTGATCGAGGGCGACGAAAATCAAGCCCAGCATGGCGGGCAGGGAGCTCCGGTCGAACGGCGATTCAAGAACGTCGCTCGCGCCAAGCCTCATCGCCCGAACGGCGGCGGCAAGGTCGCCGTTGAACGCGGTGACGATCGCGGGAAATTCGGCGATGCGTGGACTCAGCCTCTCGACCACCGCCAATGTTTCGTGGCCGGATCCAACCTTGCCGAGCAGAACGCATCCAGGAGCAAGATCGGGCAGATTGTCGAAAAAATCCTCGGCGCAGGCAAAGGCTCGCGGCGAGAATGCATGTGCTGAAAGAAACCTGAAGGTCAGGCGCCGGTGGACGCTGTCCTCATCGACGATATAGACGAACCTGCCCGACGCGGCCTTGCTATCGAGGTGCGTCGGATCTCTGACCGTGCTGCTGATGTAGCTCATGAAGCTCTCCTGCCGCAGGCGGGAGCTCAAGGGTCTCTCAGTCTCCGACAGCCGGAACTCGTTCGGAGATGGTGGCAGTCTACAGCACCACGGGCCGGAGTCAATTTTTTCAGGCAGTCACTGCTTTTGCGGGATTTCGGCCCTCGCGCCCGGGCCGCCGTTCAGCGCGGAGCGGTGAATTCGCTCATCAGCGCGCTCAGCCGCTCGGAGCGAATGCTGGTGTCGAGTTCCCCGACACTCTCCTCCAGCAGGGGCTTGATGTGCCTGTTCACATAAAAGGAAGGCCCGGAATAGGCCATCCACCATTCTCCGAAACGGCGCCGCCTGATGCTCAGCACGCTTACCACCCGCACGTCGAAATGCCGGCCATCCCTGCAGATGCTGGCCATGACTTGATCGACGGCCGCCGGCGCCCCCTCGAGGATCTGCGCGAAACAACTCCCGGTCGAAATCAGCGCACCGGTAACTCCCAAAGCTGCATTCCGGACCTGCGCCACCTGTACGATGGCTTCCACGGCTTCGTGGCTTTGCGCAAGCTCCAGCTTGCTTCTGCTGACGTAAAGGCGTGACTCGAGCATGGCTGTTCCGATGCGAACGACGCGTTGCTGTTGTCGAAGGCCGGGACCTTATCTGCTGATTGTGCTCATATGCCCAGCCTGCGGTGAACCACATCGACACTTTAACTCAAAATTGGTCGGCTCCGGTCGCTAGACATCAGGCAACCACTGCGGAGCATTCTGCTGCACCAAGGGTGCCACCTCGCCCGGGGCTATCGGTTCGGGCCGAGCTGTTCCCGCTGCACAAGTGCGGGAACAGCTGGCTAAACGATAGCGCCGCCCGGCCTCGACTATTCCGGGCCATCAAGGGCCGCCATCAACGTCGGGCTTGCGGCTCAGGAAGTCCGGTAAGCTTCGTTGACCGGCTTCGAGGCTCAGGCTCCAAGCAGCTTCAGCAACGCGGACGCGAACCGCCCGCTCGGCCCCCTGGACGGTGCCGACGCAGCCGCGGGGCAGCCGAGGCAGCGCGCCTGCACCGAGCTCATCGAAAGCAGCCGCTCCGCATCCGCGGCGGCGCGGAGCATCAGCTGGCGCTGCTGCATGGCCAGCCTGCCAAAGGCATCGGGAGTCGCCTGCTCCTCCTCGTTGCCCGCCATCGACATGAGCAACTGGCCGAAGAAATCCGGCTCATCCTCCAGCCAGACCGGCTTGGCGGTGCCGGCGTCGAGCTTCGCCAACCGCGCCGCTTCGGCCACCGCGTCGTCGAGGCCGCCAAAGGCGTCGACGAGGCCGATCTGGCGGGCGGTGCCGCCGTCCCAGACCCGCCCCTGGCCAAGCTCGTCGACCCGCGCCACCGGCAGCTTGCGCTGCTGCGAGACGAGGGCGAGGAAGCGGCGGTAGATCCCTTCCACGCTGCTCTGGATGAGCTGGTCGGCTTCGGGCGACGGGCCGCGCAGCAGATCGGGCTCGCCCGACAGCGGCGTCGTCTTCACTCCGTCGGCGCCGACGCCGAGCTTGGCGAGGCTGCCCTCGAAGCTCGGCAGCACGCCGAACACACCGATCGAACCGGTGATGGTGGATGGCTCTGCATAGATTTTGTCGCTCGCCATCGCCACCCAATAGCCGCCCGACGCGGCGAGGCTGCCCATCGACACCACGACCGGCAGGCCCTTCTGCTTGGCGGCAAGCACCGCCTGGCGGATCCGCTCGGACGCAAGCGCCGAGCCGCCTGGCGAATCGACCCGCAGCACCAGCGCTTTCAAATTGCGCTCGCGCAGGCCTTTTTCCAACGCCCTGACGATGGTTTCGGCGCCGGCCGTGCCGGGCCCCGCCTCGCCGTCGACGATTTCGCCGGCAACGGTCAGCACTCCGATCTCGCCCGGCTCCGCGGTGGCCGGGTAGGCGGCGATCCATTTGTTGTAGCTGATCGACCGGAAGCTTCCCGGCACGTCGTCGTAGCGGGTGCCGCCGATCTCGGCGAGCCGCCGGCCGAGCGCCTCGCGGTCGCCCAGGCGGTCGACCAGGCCGGCGTCGAGCGCCGCCTTGGCTAGATCGCCCCCCGACGCGGCAATCCGCGCGGCCGGATCGGCGACATAGGCCTGGAGTTGGGCCTTGGGGCGGGCCCTGCGGACTTCGTCCTGCCAGGAGGACCACATCGCGCCAAGCAGCGACCCCGCATTCTGCTCGGCTTCCGGCGACATGTCGGATCGGGTGAACGGCTCCACCGCCGCCTTGTAGGTGCCCACGCGATAGACATTGGCGGTGACGCCGAGCTTGTCGAGCAGGCCCTTGAAGTAGAGATTGGCCCCGCCCGGACCGGCCAGCAGCACACCGCCCATCGGGTTCAGCCACACCTCGCTGGCATGGGCCGCAAGCTGGTAGCCGTCGTCGTCATAGGCTGTGGCATAAGCGATCACCGGCTTGCCCGACCGCTTCACCTCGCCGAGCGCGTCGGCGGCCGCGCTGAGTGCGGCCTGGCCGCCGCCCGAGAAGAGGTCGAGGTCGAGCGCCACCGCCTTGATGCGATCGTCGGCGGCGGCGCCGCGCAGGCTGTGGACCACGTCGCGCAGCCGATATTCGCTCGGGCCCGGGGAGCCGCTCAGCACATCGGTGATGCTGCTTTGCGAAGGCTGTTCCACGATCGGGCCGGAGAGCCGGAGATGGAGAATGCCGCCGTCGCCGGCGCCGATCGTCGGGCGCGCGCTCATCGCCGCCCAGACAAGGGCGAAGAAGAGCAGCATGAACAACAGCACCAGCCCGTCCTTCACGCCGACCAGCAGCTTCCAGACTTTTCCAGCAAACCTCATGCCTGTTCCTCGCACTCTCGTCGTGGGTGCAAGGGCTAGAGCGTCCCTGCCGCACATTCAATGTGGGGCGAAATATCGGGGCTCCAAGCCTTGACGGCGGGTGAACCAAACTTAAATGCGGAGCGACTGGCACTCACCGACGGAGAGTGCTAGCAGCAGTTTCATTCCCGCGGTCTGCGGCACCTCATCGGGGGGTAAGCAGCCGCATAACAAAGCAAAGAGGTGACGTGCATGACTTTTCGTCCGCTCCATGACCGCGTGCTGGTGCGCCGCGTCGAAGCCGAAGAAAAAACCGCCGGCGGTATCATCATCCCCGACACCGCCAAGGAAAAGCCGCAGGAAGGCGAAGTGATCTCGGTCGGCTCCGGCACCCGTGCCGAGGACGGCACCGTGACGCCGCTCGACGTCAAGGCCGGCGACCGTATCCTGTTCGGCAAATGGTCGGGCACCGAGGTCCGCCTCAACGGCGAAGACCTGCTGATCATGAAGGAAAGCGACATCCTCGGGATCGTCGGCTGACCTGACTTTTCGCCTATGCGCCCCGAGCGCGTGAGTGAGACTTTTGTGTGACTTTTCGCCCGTCCGCCTGAGGACGGGGAACAAAAAGGACTAAGAAACATGGCAGCGAAAGATGTTCGCTTTTCTCGCGACGCCCGTGAGCGGATCCTCCGCGGCGTCGACATTCTCGCCGATGCGGTGAAGGTTACCCTCGGCCCCAAGGGCCGCAACGTCGTGCTCGACAAGAGCTTCGGCGCCCCGCGCATCACCAAGGACGGCGTCACCGTCGCCAAGGAGATCGAACTCAAGGACAAGTTCGAGAATATGGGCGCGCAGATGCTGCGCGAAGTCGCGTCCAAGACGAACGACCTCGCCGGCGACGGCACCACCACCGCCACCGTTCTTGCCCAGGCGATCGTTCGCGAGGGCATGAAGTCGGTTGCGGCCGGCATGAACCCGATGGACCTGAAGCGCGGCATCGACATCGCGGTGACCGCGGTCGTCGCTGACCTCAAGGCCCGTTCGAAGCCGGTCAGCGGCTCGAACGAGATCGCCCAGGTCGGCATCATCTCGGCCAATGGCGACACTGTTGTCGGCGAAAAGATCGCCGAAGCGATGGACAAGGTCGGCAAGGAAGGCGTGATCACCGTCGAGGAAGCCAAGGGCCTCGAGTTCGAACTCGATGTCGTCGAAGGCATGCAGTTCGACCGCGGCTATTTGAGCCCCTACTTCATCACCAACCCGGAAAAGATGTCGGTCGAACTCAACGACCCGTACATCCTCATCCACGAGAAGAAGCTGTCGAACCTGCAGGCAATGCTTCCGATCCTGGAAGCGGTCGTTCAGTCGGGCCGTCCGCTCCTGATCATCGCCGAGGACATCGAGGGCGAGGCTCTCGCCACCCTCGTGGTCAACAAGCTGCGCGGCGGCCTCAAGGTCGCGGCCGTCAAGGCGCCGGGCTTCGGCGATCGCCGCAAGGCGATGCTGGAAGACATCGCGATCCTCACCGCCGGTGAGATGATTTCGGAAGATCTCGGCATCAAGCTCGAGACCGTCACCGTCGGCATGCTCGGCCAGGCCAAGCGCATCACCATCGACAAGGACAACACCACCATCGTCGACGGCGCCGGCACTCGCGACCGCATCGAAGGCCGCGTCACCGCGATCCGCCAGCAGATCGAGAACACCTCCAGCGATTACGACCGCGAGAAGCTCCAGGAGCGTCTCGCCAAGCTCGCCGGCGGCGTTGCCGTGATCAAGGTCGGCGGTTCGTCCGAGATCGAGGTCAAGGAGCGCAAGGACCGCGTCGACGACGCCCTTCACGCCACCCGCGCCGCGGTTGAGGAAGGCATCGTCCCCGGCGGCGGCACTGCCCTGCTGTATGCCACGCACGCCCTGAAGGGCCTCAAGGGCTCCAACGACGATCAGACCCGCGGCATCGACATCATCCGCAAGGCGATCATCGCACCGATCCGTCAGATCGCGGAGAATGCCGGCCATGACGGCGCGGTCATCTCGGGCAAGCTGCTCGAGAGCGAAGACCAGACCATCGGCTTCAACGCTCAGACCGAAGTCTACGAGAACCTGGTCCAGTCGGGCGTCATCGATCCCACCAAGGTCGTGCGCACCGCGTTGCAGGACGCGGCTTCGGTTGCCGGCCTGCTGATCACCACCGAAGCGGCGGTGTCGGAGCTTCCGGAGGACAAGTCCTCGGGCGGCGGCGGCATGCCCGGCGGCGGCATGGGCGGCATGGGCGGCATGGACTTCTAAGTCCCGCCCACTGGACACATACGAAAAGAAGGGCCGGAGGAGCGATCCTCCGGCCCTTTCTTTTCGCGTCCGGGCTGCAAATCTGCCCCGGTTCCCCCTCTCCCGCCCTTCGCGGGAGAGGGCAGGGTGAGGGTATTCATTCCCTACTGCCCGACAGGCGCTGCCCCATTGGTGGCGGCATTCTCGCCCCCGCCGACCAGCACATCGCCGGTTGAGGCAGGTGCGTCGCCATTGCCGATCGGCGCTTCCTCGACGGTGAGGCTGTCCGGCGAGGCGTCCTCGGCCTCAAGCATCGCCGCCGCATTGTTGAGCTCGGCGGCTTCTTCCGCGGTAGGCGTATTGGAATCGCCGCCGCCGCAGGCTGCTACCGCCACTGCGCCCGCCGCCGCCGCCGTCAGGATCGAGAATTTGCGCATCTGCCGCTCCATCATGTCAAAGTTCCAAAACCAGCCTGCCGGATCGCCGCACAAATAAAAAGGGCCGCATGCGCGATGGCATGCGGCCCTTCTTTCACGGCCGAGGCCGAACAAGCTTACTGAACGGTGTTGCTGACGACGTTGCCGACGGCATTCGCACCGGCTTCGGCGGCATTGCCGACGTCGCTGGCGGCGTTCGAGATGCTGTTGCCAGCCGAATCGAGCGCGCTGTTGGTGGCGTCGACGGCTTCCGCCTCGTTGGCGGCCATGTTCAGGTCGGTGCCGGTCTCGTTTTCGGTGGTGTTGAGGTCGGTGGCATTGTTGCCGGCTTCGTTGTTGGCGCCGGAGCAGGCTGCAACGCCGAGCGAGGCGACGGCGGCGAGAGTGAGAGCGATCTTCTTCATGGCATTCCTCCAGGGGAGCGATGTTGGTTCGCTGGGCGAGGTGCCTTGGGATGTCTCCCGCGGCCTTCCAGCGCCCCGAGATGTATAGGGGGCGCAACCGCATGTCTACTCATTTGGTAAACATTGCGCCGAACTGTTTTTCGCCTCTGCAAGCCTGTCGATGGCGGGTGGCTCAGTAGGCCCGCGAAATCGCGAACTGGACCGCTTCCGTCATGGCCGCCCTGGCCTTGCCGGCGGGAAACGGACCGAGCGCGTCGATGGCGCGCTGGCCGTAGGTGCGGGCGCGCGCAAGCGCGTCGTCGAGAGCCCGCGTGTCGCGCAGCAGGCGGGTAGCGCGGGCCAGATCCTCGTCCGCCGTGCGGCTGCCCTCCATCGCCTCGCGCCAGAAGCGCCGTTCGGCCTCGGAGCCCCGGGCATAAGCGAGGATCACGGGGAGCGTGACCTTGCCGTCGCGGAAATCGTCGCCAACGCCCTTGCCCATCGTCTCGGCATCGGAGGCGTAGTCGATCACGTCGTCGATCAGCTGAAAGGCGATCCCCAGGTTGCGGCCGTAGCTGTCGAGCGCGGCCTCTACTTCCTCGTCCCGCTCCGCAACCACCGCCGCGATCCGGCAGGCAGCCGCGAATAAAGCGGCGGTCTTGGCGCTGATGATGCCAAGATAATGGTCCTCGGTGGTTTCGACGCGGCGCTGGGCGGTCAGCTGGTCAACCTCGCCTTCGGCGATTACCGCGGAAGCCCGGGAAAGGATGCGCAGCACCTTCAGGCTGCCGTCCTCCACCATCAGCTCGAAGCTGCGAGAGAACAGGAAGTCTCCGACCAGCACGCTCGCCGGATTGCCCCAGATGATGTTGGCGGTACGGCGGCCACGCCGGAGTCCGGAGCCGTCGACGACATCGTCGTGAAGCAGGGTCGCCGTGTGAATGAACTCCACGGCGGCGGCGAGCTTGTGGTGCCGCGTCCCGCCATAATCGAGCAGGCGGGCGGAGGCGAGCGTGAGCATCGGCCGCATCCGCTTGCCGCGGCCTGAGATGAGGTGCCCGGCCAGTTCGGGAATCAGGGAAACCTGGCTCTGCATCCGGTCAAGGATCACGGAATTGACGTGGTTCAAGTCCGCCGCGACCAGCTGGATCATCGGATCGAGCGAAGGGGCGCGGGCCGGGCCGATCGGATGGACGGTGGCGCTCACGCCGGCGATGTGCGCGCTGGCCCCCCAAAAGGCAAGAGCGGCACTAGGCGCCGCACAAAGGCAGCTTGAGCCGGGCCATCAGCCCGCCGAGATCCTCGCTTTCCTCAAGCGTGATCGAGCCCCCGTAGATTTCCGCCACATCGCGCACGATGGCGAGACCCAGGCCGGTGCCGGGCAGGCCCGTATCCAGCCGGGCGCCGCGGGCGAAGATGGCGGTGCGCTCTTCCTCGGGGATGCCGGTGCCGTCGTCCTCCACTTCCAGCTCCACGCACTCGGATGTAGCCTTTACCGTCACGAAGACGCGGCCGCCGCCATATTTGGCGGCATTCTCGATCAGGTTGCCGAGCATTTCGTCCAGATCCTGACGCTCGACCCGGACGGCCGCCGGCTTGTCGCCGGCCAGATCCACCGTGACGCGCTCGTAGAGCCGGCTCACCGCCCGCTCCACCGACTCGAGCGACGGCCACACATCGGCGCGCGCCTGTGCCGAAGAGCGGCGGCCGATTGCCCTGGCGCGGGCGAGGTGGTGATCGACCTGCCGGCGCATGGTGGTCGCCTCGCGGCACACCGTCTCGGACAGCGCGGGATCCTTGGCGGTGGCCGCATTGGTGATGACGGTCAGCGGTGTCTTGAGTGCGTGGGCAAGATTGCCGGCATGGCGCCGCGCTTCCTCCGCCTGGTTCTCGTTGTGGGCGAGCAGCGCGTTGAGCTCCTCCTTCAACGGCTCGATTTCGAGCGGGAAGCTTTCGTCGATACGCGAGCGTTCGCCCGAGCGAATGGAGGCGATCGCCTTTTGCACCCGGCGCAGCGGCCACAAGCCATAGACCGCCTGCAGTGCGGCAAGGATGACAAGGCCGAGGCCGAGGATCGCGAAGGAGCGGATCAGCGTCGAGCGCAGCACCGAAATCTGATCGTCGAGCGACTCGCGGCTCTGCGCCACCTGAAACCGCCAGCGCAGCTTCGATCCGGGGATCCGGATGTCGCGCTCCACCACTCGCAGCGGCTCACTCGGAAATTCCGTGCTGTCGTAGACATGGAGGTTGAAGTCGTTGTGATTTTCACGGATCCGCAGCCGGCGGTCCCACAAGGAGCGCGACGGGAAATCGAGGGCGCTGGGGGTCGCGGCCGGCGGCCGTGGGCCGCCCACCGCGCTGATCTGGAAATAAAGGCCGGAATTGGGCTCCAGGAAGCGCTGGTCGGCGGGCGGACGATTCAGATAGGCCTCTCCTTCCGGGCCGATTTCCGCCGAGGAAATCAGCGCGGTCATCACATATTCGAGGCCGCTGTCGAAATTGCGGGTGATGGCGCCGGTCAGTACCCGGTCAAGCGCATAACCGCCGCCGCCGAGCAGCACCGCGATCCAGACCGCCGAGACGACGATCATGCGCCGCGTCAGCGATCCCGTGACCCGGGTGGAGCGCACGAACAGGCGGGCGAGCTTCATCCTTGCTGGACCCCGGTCCGCCGCTCAGCCGGCAGGGCCGCGCCGGTCCTTCAACCGGCCGGCTCTTCCAGCGAGTAGCCGAGGCCGCGGATGGTGGTGATCACGTCGGGGCCGAGCTTCTTGCGGATACGAGTCACGAACACTTCGATGGTGTTCGAATCGCGGTCGAAATCCTGGTCGTAAATATGTTCGATCAGTTCGGTGCGGGAGACCACCTTGCCCTTGTGGTGCATCAGGTAGGAGAGGAGCTTATATTCCTGGGCGGTGAGCTTCACCGGCTCGCCGTTCAGCGTCACCTTGCCCGAGCGGGTGTCGAGCCGGACATCGCCGGCGGTGAGTTCCGACGAGCTGTTGCCCGATGCGCGGCGGATCAGCGCGCGCAGGCGGGCAATCAGCTCCTCGGTCTGGAATGGCTTGGCCAGGTAATCGTCGGCGCCGGCATCGAGCCCGGCGACCTTGTCCGACCAGCTGTCGCGGGCGGTGAGCACCAGCACCGGCACCGCCATTCCATCCTTGCGCCAGCGATCGAGTACGGTGAGGCCGTCGACTTCGGGCAGGCCGAGATCGAGAATGATCGCATCATAGCTTTCCGTGGAGCCAAGATAATGGCCGTCCTCGCCGTCGGTGGCGAGATCGACGGCATAGCCGGCGCCTTCCAGCGTGGCGCGCAGCTGGCGGCCGAGATTTGGCTCGTCCTCGACGATCAGAACCCGCATGTTTACTCCCCTTCGGCTGCCGTGGCATTTCGCGTTATCGAGCCAAACCGGTGCGCCTGCCAATTGGTTTCATGGCCGTAAGCACGCAGATAGCCGCGACGGTTGCAGGTAGAAGGGCGCTAGAAGCCGGTGCGGCCAGTCACCTCTCCGGTGCGCGCATCGACATCGATCCACACCATCTGCGGGCCGCGCATGAATTTGAGGCGATAACGGCCGGCGCCGGGGTCGAGCTCCGGGCCGATATAGGTAAAACCGCGCATCTGGGGCAGGATCCGGTTCTCGATCTGCCGTAGCGGGACGAACCGCCCCTCGCGGGTCGCGCGGAAAGCTTCGTCCTGCTCGCGGTCGCGCGGGCGGGCGTCCGCGGGCGGCGCGGCAAAGGCGGTAGCCGCCAGGGCAAGGGTGAGAACGCTACGGAACACCATGGAAAAACTCGTCTGCTTTGCGGCTTGGGGCTTGGGGCTTGGCATAGGAGGCGGGTATTGAACAGGCCGTGAATGCCTTCCCCGCCGCGTCGCCCCCGTTTATGCACCGGCGGTCGGCTTTTCGCTTGGATCGCGGCTCCGGCCATGCTTGTGACGCCCGATGATGAAGTCAAAGAGCGACACGAGCGGCATTGCGGCCAGAGGCATGATTGCGTTGATTGCGATGGTGGCGCTTGCTTCCTGCGCGCCGCGCCGCGCCCCTTCGCCGGAGCCTGCGCCGCCGCAGGCGCAGCCCCAGCCTCTCCCGCCGGTGCAAACCGCCCCCGCCGCGCCGGCACCCGGATGGGAGGACGCCGCGCTCGCGCCAGGTGCCTGGAGCTACAGCCCGCAAGGTCCCGCGGCCGCTTATGGCAGCAATGCCCAGCCGCTCTTCACAATCCGGTGTGAGATCGCTTCGCGGCGCCTCCTGCTGGCGCGCGCCGGATACGCCGGGCCGCTGATCGTCCGAACCTCCCACGGCGACCGCTCGCTTCCCGCGGGCCCCGACGGCGCGGCGCTGTCGGCAGCCGATCCGTTCCTTGATGCGATCGTGTTCAGCCGCGGACGCTTCGCCGTGGAGGCGCAAGGCCAGGCGCGACTCGTCATCCCCGCCTGGCCGGAGCCGGCGCGGGTGGTGGACGAATGCCGCGGCTGAAGGGAGGCGCTGCCGCCAGAGCGGGCGCGAAGCGAAAAGACTAGCGTCAAAAAAGTTGAAAACAAGTCTTGTCCCGCGAATCGGGATGATTCATCTTCGCCTTGCCATCAACAAAGCGAAAGGAGGTGATCCGATGTCTCATGGTTCAGCAGTGAGGTCGGTTCTGCTCGTTCGGGAGAAGAAAGGCTAAGCCTTTCAAGGTCTTCCGGGCTGGGGCATCCGGCCGCTGACCATGTCTGGAGGGCCGTCGGGCAAGTGCCCGGCGGCCCTTCAACGCGTCTGGCGCCCTCTGGCCCTGAAGCGGCGCGCCACCCGCCCCTGCCAGAGCACCAGCAGCGGCACCGTGCCGAGCTCCATCGCCAGCCCGAAAACATGGCCCGGCCCAGGCAGGCCCACACTCGGCACCAAGGAGAGCCGCGCAAGCCCCCCCAGAATGACGATCAACCCCAGGGTGCGAAAGATGGCGGTGCGATGCTCGATTGCCGGAATGCAGGCCGCGAACCCGATTCCAATGCCGAGCAGCAGCCCCGAAAGGTAGCGAAAGTGGCTGTCGAGATCGATGCCCGCTTCGCCTGGCGCGATCCCTTTCACCATGGCGGGGCCGCCGAGCACGCCGGCGCCGCCAGCGAACAACGGTACCAGGCAGGCCAAGGCGATCGCGATCTGGAGCAGGCGGCGTTCGGTCCCAGGCGTCATCCGGACACTCCATTGTTTCAGGTCGGGCGGCGCCCAAACCTTAAGGAGGGGAACGGCCCGACGGGGCGGATCGTTCACCCGTAAAGGAGCTTTAGCCATGATTGACCAGGAACGGCAGGTGGGCGGCGGCAGCCGCGCCACGCACGATAAAGGGCCGGACGATGTCGAGCACGGCCGCCGCGCCACTTATGACCCCAAATCGGGCGAAGTCCACGGCAGCGGCTCCGGCGCTGGCGGCGGCGGCAATCCGCGGGAGGACCATGACGGCGATCCGATGGCCGGCGCGGGGCACGAGCCGGCGGGCGATGCCCGGCTGATCAACCGGGCGGTCGAGCGCACGATCGATCCGGACGAGGGGACCTAAGATATGAGCGGCGGCAAGGGTCACCCCACACCGGGCAGCGATGAAGCCCGGCACCACGAAATCCCCGAAAGCCTCGAAGAGGAAAAGGGCCGCGGCGAGGATGCGCAGGGCGTCGTTCAGCCTGGACGAGACGCGGTCAATCCTGACGGCGAGCGCTACCGTTACGACGATCTCGGCCGGGCCGAAAATGTAGAAGGAGAATGACTATGGCGAATGCACAGGATGAAGGCCGCACCGGCAGCGACCTGCAAAGCTCACAGTCGGGCGGCGGCAGCGGCAAGTTCGGCGGCAATCGGGCTCAGCAGCAGGCCCAGCCCCAAGGCGGCGGCGCCACCCAGAGCGACATGAGCCAAGCCGGTGGCAGCAGCGGCACGGGGGGTTACAGCAGCTCCCAGAATGTCGTCAACCAGCGCGACCAGCAGGACGCCCAGGGCAGCCCGTCCGGCCTTGCCGAAGGCGACGCGGGCGCTGGCGGCGGCAGCGGCGGCGGCCAGATGTCGGGCCAGTCGCGCGGGGAGCGGTTCGACGAGGAACAAGGCGGCGGCCGCGGCGTGATGTTCGATGGTTCCGGTGGAGTGAGCGAGATGGCGGAGGACCAGCAGAGCCACCAGGATCGCGGGCAAAGCGAAGCGGTCGATTTCGAGCGCGACGAAAACGAGGGCTAGGACACGCCGAGCGGCCGCGCCACGCTTGTGTCGCGGGCACCGCCCACTGTTCGCGGTGCCGCACGTCTGTTACGCAGCAGTTACAAACACTGGAGGGCTTTTTGCGATGGCGAAATCCGACGACGACAAGACATCCGGCGGGCAGGACGACAACGGTTTCGCCGGAGCTTTTCCCGATGCGCTCAAGGAAGCGGGCCAGCGCGCCGCCGAGCTTGCGCAAAACCCGGTGGCACGCAGCATGATGGCGGCAGGCCTCGTCGCCGCCGCGGCCGCGCTGACTGCCAATGCCCGTGTCCGCAAAAGCGTGCGCGATGCCGGCCATGATGCGATCGACACCGCCAGCGCCGCCGCCGACAGCGCCAGCAAGGTCGGCGCGGCGATCGTCTCGGCGGCGACCGATGCCGTACGGCGCGTACTTGGTGGCGGCGGCGGCGGCGATGCCGAGGCGCACGACTCGTCTGCATCCAGCGGCAGCGGGGAGACCGGCGGCGCTTCCGGCAAGGCTAAGCCGGCGGCTCCCAAGGCAAAGACGAACACCGCGCGCAAGGCTGCCGGGAGCCCAGGGACCAAATCGGCTGAAGCTCCGAAGGCCAAAAGCGCGAGCACGCGCACCAAGGCCACCAGCGCGGGTGGCACGCCCACCAAGACGGCCGCGGCCGCGTCGACGAGCGGTGGCAAGGGCCGCTCCGGCGCCAGCGGCTCGACCGGCAGCAGCGGCCGAACCGCCAAGAGCGGCGGCAGCGCGTCGAGCGGTGGCGGCACGAAAAGCAGCGGCGGGCGGCGAAAGGCGACGGATGCCGGCGCCTCGGCCTCAGAGGGCAGCAGCGGCGGCGGGGATGGCGGCGCCAGCAAAAGCTGAGGCCGAGAGGCGCAAAGGTCGGAGCGACGCCGCGGCGCATTCGATCACTCGTGAACGCAGACGCTGCTTGTCAGTGCTTGTCCTTGAACCACGGCGGCGCCTCTTGCGCGAGTGAGGAGGAGGGCGGTCCAGCCTGTAAGCGGCGGGCCGCCTCCACCACCGGCGCTAAAGCAATTGCCCCGCGGCTGCCGCTTCGAATTCCACCACATCGTGCCCGCACAGGATCCGCACCTCGCCGGATTTTTCCACCGAGAGACGGCGAAGCTTTTCCTGGTTGGCCAGACGCTGGGCGCGATCGACCTCCATCATCGTCTGGTAGGCACGCAGGCCCGGAGTGCACTTGCGCTGCCCGCAGCGCATCTCGCCGCGGTAGAAATAGGCGTCGCCGGCGTGGAGCAGCCACCCGCTGCCGGTATCCACCGCCACACCGGCGTGGCCCCACGTGTGGCCGGGCAGCGGCACCAGCAGGATTTCGGGGGGCAAGCCTTCGAGCTGGCGCACGGCGGGAAAGCCGTACCAACCCTCACCCTGCCCGCTATACCGGCGCCAGTTGGCGACTTCGTCGAACTGCTTCGGGCGATAGCGGTTGCGCGGCACGAAGCCGTTGCGCGGGCCGGTGGCGGCGCTGAATTCGGCGTCCATCAGGTGGATCGTGGCGTGGGGGAAATCCTCCAGCCCGCCGGCATGATCGAAATCGAGGTGAGTGAGGAGGATGTGGCGCACGTCCCCGGGTGAGAAGCCGAGCCGCTCGATCTGGCGGATTGCCGTCTCCTCCTCTCGCAGCTTGATGTTGAGCAGGCTGCGCATCGTCCGGGTAATGCGCGGCTCCGGGTTGCGATGCGGGTGGTCGACATCGCGCAGCCCATAGCCGGTGTCGACCAGCACCAGGCCGGCGTCCGTCTCGATCAAGAGGCAGTGACAGACGAGGTGGCCGGTCAGGCCCTTGCTGCGGCCGTCGAACAGGGCGCCGCCGAACGGGCAATCGGTGCCGCAATTAAGGTGGTGGATCCGCATTGCTCGCCTCCTGATCCACCGCAAACGCAGCCGATGCGCGGGAGGCTCCCGACGGCGTCAAAAAAGAAGCGGGGCGCCCCGAAGGACGCCCCGCTGCCGAGTGGGTGTTGATCGCTACCGGATTAGCGGCAGCGGCGGCCACCACGATTGCGGTCGACATTGCGACCAAGCAACGCGCCGGCAGCGGCGCCGAGCACGGTGCCGGTGGTCCGCTCCCCGCGAGTATCGATGGCGCGACCGGCCAGGGCGCCTGCTGCGCCGCCGACGATCAGGCCGGTGGTGCCGTTGCTGCGCTTGCAGCGCAGGCGGCCCTGAGAATCGCGCCAGGTCTTGCCGCTATAGCCGTTGTCGTGCGCGAAGGCCGGAGCGGCGGGAATCACCGGCATTGCCAAGGTGGCAGCCAGGAGAGCGAGAGTGACTTTACGCATGAAACTGTCCTCTTGGTTGTAAACTCGTGAAGCTCAACGCCCCCTTCTTGAGCCAGGTTGCATGAACCTAAAACAACAACCGGTTCATCCTGCAGCAGCTGAGCGGCGACTCGTCGCGAGCCCGAGAACACGGCCGCCCGGCCGGCGTTACAAGCGGGCAAGGAGACTTATCATGAGCAACAAGCATCCGCGTCCCGACGAGCAGCCGGTCAAGCTCCAGGACGATCTTGAGCGCAACCCCGGAATCGGCCAGTCGGCCGGCCTGTTCGCCCGCACCAGCGGCAAGGACGCCGACCTGATCGAAGGTGAGAATACGGTGGAGGGCGACACCGAGAATGACGGCGGCATGGCCGGCGGCATCAATCCGGAGCTCGGCCGCGATCACTAGAACGGCGCGGGGCCCCGGCCCCGCGCGGCCTACAGGACGTACTTGCTGAGATCGGTGTCGCGCGCGATCTCGGAAATCTGCGCTTCGACATAAGCGGCGTCGACGGTCACCGTTTCGCCGCTGCGCTCCTCGGCTTCGTAGCTGACATCCTCCAGCAGCTTCTCGAGCACCGTCGACAGGCGCCGCGCACCGATATTCTCGATCTGCCCGTTCACCTCGGCGGCAATACGGGCGATGGCGCGGATACCATCGTCGGTGAAGTGCACCTCCACCCCTTCGGTTGCGATCAGCGCGCGATATTGCTCGGTCAGGCTCGCCTCCGTTTCAGAGAGGATGCGTACGAAATCCTCCTCGGTCAGCGCCTTCAGTTCCACGCGGATCGGCAAACGCCCCTGCAGCTCGGGCAACAGGTCCGACGGCTTGGCGATATGGAAAGCCCCCGAGGCGATGAAGAGGATGTGGTCGGTCTTCATCGGCCCGTATTTGGTGGCAACCGTCGTGCCTTCGATCAGCGGCAGCAGGTCGCGCTGCACTCCTTCGCGGCTCACCGAGCCGCCGCGCACGTCCGACACCGCGATCTTGTCGATCTCATCGAGGAAGACGATGCCGTTGGCTTCGGCATCGGCAAGCGCGGTGCGGGTGACATCCTCCTGGTCCAGGCGCTTGTCCGCCTCCTCCTCCACCAGCCGTGCCCAGGCTTCGCGAACCTTGAGTCGGCGGCGCTTCTTGGGCTGCTGCCCGAGCGCCTTCGACATCATGTCCGACAGGTTGATCATTCCGACCTGGCCACCCATGCCCGGCACGTCGAACGGCATGTTGGGCGCTTCGGTGACTTCAATCTCTACCTCGCTCTTATCGAGATGCCCCTCCTGAAAGCGGGCACGGAAGCTCTCCCGCGTGGCTTCGCTGGCGCCCTTGCCGGTCAGAGCGTCGAGCAGCCGCTCCAGCGCCGCCTGCTCGGCCGCTTCCTTGACGGCGATGCGGCGCCTTTCCTTTTCCAGCCGGACCGCTTCTTCGACGAGGTCGCGCGCGATCTGCTCCACGTCGCGACCGACATAGCCGACCTCGGTGAACTTGGTCGCCTCCACCTTGACGAACGGCGCGTCGGCGAGCCGCGCGAGGCGGCGCGAAATCTCGGTCTTTCCGCAGCCGGTGGGGCCGATCATGAGGATGTTCTTGGGCGTCACCTCGTCGCGCAGATTGTCCGGCAGGCGCTGCCGCCGCCAGCGGTTGCGCAGCGCCACCGCGACGGCACGCTTGGCCTCGGTCTGGCCGACGATGTGCGCGTCGAGGGCGGCAACCACCGCCTTGGGGGTAAGACTGTCGTTCATGCTTGTTGCCCGTGGTTTACGCTCTTGGCATGCTACGTGGCGGCGCCGGCCCCTGTTTCAAGCGCCGCAGCCAAACCCAGCGAACAGCGACTTGTGGGACGCGACGATGCGGCGGATGGCGTCCGGCTCCGGCTCCGTCGACCAGATACCATGCTCAAAGGTGCCGCCCAGCACGATGCCGTCGGGGCGCGGGAACATGTAGCCGGCCGCCCCTGTAAAGGCATAATCGACCTTTGGCTGGGGGAGCAGGATGGCGAGCTGGCCGCGCACCGGCTCCATCTCCTCATCCCCGAACAAGGCGCGGGCGCCAAGGCCGGTGCAATTGAACACCAGTCGCTCAGGCAGCGCGGCAATGTCGTTTGGCGAGGCGAAGCTGCGCACATCGATGCGGCCGCCGGCAATCTGGAAATCGTGCAGGAGCCGGCGCAGGAACCGGCCGGTCTCGACATACATGGTGTCGAAGCGGTTGAGCTGCTCCACCGGGAACGGATGCTCCGCCCGGCTCAGCGTCCTCGCCGCCGGGTGGTAGCGGCTGAGCGGGCTCGACGGATCAGGAGCGGCGCCCTGGGTATAGGTGGTCAGCCACCGCACGCCGTAATCCTCGCCGACGAGGATCTGGAACCGGCGCCAGCTATAGTCGAGAGCGGCAGCGAATTGCGCGCGCCATTCGGGCGTGACCTGGCTGTTTCGAAAATGGCCGAACGGGCTCCACTGTCCGCCGGCGATGTTGGAGGTGGTATGCGGCGGCAGCGCCGCCGCGTAGAGGGTGACGGCGAAGCCTGCCTCCTGGACCAGCCGGGCGGTGGTAAGGCCCATCACACCCGCGCCGATCACCGCCGCAGGCCCTTTGTGCCCCGGCAGCCCGAGGTCCGCGGCAAGTCGCGATGTTCCCCAGCTCAAGGTGATGCCGGCTCCCCCGTGCCCGTAATTGTGCACCAGCCGCTTGTCGCCGAGCGCCTCGGCGCGGACGACGAAGCCCGAGGCGCGATAGGGGCGCAAGCCCGCCACGCTGCGGATCACTCGACTTTCGTCAACAAGCACCGGCTCCAGGCACGGCGGAGAAGCGGCGGAGGCGCGTAGCGGCCGCCGCGTCGGCGTGGCGCAGCCCGGCAAGGCAAGGGCCCCCGCGCCGAGGGCGGCGGAGCCGAGGAAGAGGCGACGGTCGAGCAGGCAGCGGGCCACGATGGCAGCCTAAGCCGCCGCGCTCACCTGCGTCCACCGTGCGTAAGGCAAAAAAAGAGCGGGCGGCCCGCCCCGGGAGCTTATCAATGCTCCCGGGGCGAACCGCCCGGCTTTTTGAGCTGGGCTCGGACTTAAAGGATGAAGTCCGTCATGACGAGCGGCTGCGTGCCCATGTTCGTCACGAGGATCGCGAAGTCGGCATTGCCGTCGCCGTCGATGTCGCCCTCCACGCTCCACAGCTTGGTTGAGGCATCATAGGCTGCACGCAGCTGCCCGGCGCCGGTGAAGGCGGCTGAGCCGATGAATGTAAAGGCCTGATCGCCGTCGACGCCGCTGTTCGCGTCGATACCCGCCAGATCGATCTTGTCGCTGCCACCACCGGCATTGAAATCCACGATCCGATCCGGCGCCCCGACTGCGGAGTCAGAGGCCGAAAGGAAGCGGAAGGTGTCGTTGCCGAAGCCGCCCCGGAGCTGATCCGCGCCGGCGCCGCCGACCAGGGTGTCGTTGCCGCCCATGCCGAACAGCTGGTCGTCGCCGGCATTGCCGGCCAGGTAATCGCCGGTTGCGCCGCCGGCAATGATGTCACCTCCGGCGCCGCCGAGCACGGTGAACCTGCCGTCGGTCTCGGCCGTGCCGTTGAAGGTGAGCTTTTCATTGGCCTGCAGCGAGGCTGCCCCAACGAAGAACTCCTGACCCTGCAGGACATTGGCATTGTTCATGGTGATGTTGTAGCTCGCCGGATCCGAACCGCCGATCCTGGAGGTGCTGTACAGGGCGAGCCGCTCGACACCGACCAGGCTCGTCGCGCTGAAGACGAGCCCGTCATAGGTGCCGATCAGGCCAACCGTATCAGTTCCCTCGCCGCCATCGACCTTGTCCGCCGAGGTCATCGCCGCGCCGAAATAGATGAAGTCGTTGCCGGCGCCGGCGAACACGGTGTCGTCACCGCCTGCATCGAGGACGATGAGATCCTTGCCGCCGCCGCTACGCATCACATTGTTGGCGGCGTTGCCGGTCAGCGTATCGTCGCCGTCGCCGGTGGTGGCGTTTTCGATCGTCACGCCATTGGCGATGGTGAAGCCGCCGAAGATGCCGAAGGCGTAGGACATGAAGCCGCCGCCGCCGACCTCGTACTTGAGCGTCGCCTCGCGCAGATCAATCGTCGTGTTGCGCGTTCCTTGATACTCGATCGTGTCGTTGCCGCCGGCATCCCAGATCGAATAATAGAAAGTGCCGGCCGCATTCTCATCCTTGAGGATGTAGGTGTCGTCGCCCGTATTATAATCTTCGTTGACGCCGTATTTGTCTTGGATGACGGCAATGTCGAACGCCATCAGGCCGCCAAGATAGCCGTAGCCGACATTGGTCGGCGCATTGCCATAAGGCGAGGCCTGCCAGCCGTCCTCATAGGACATCATGGTGAAGACGCCCTGGTTGAGGTCGAAGTCGCCGGTCGTGTAGTCGAAAGCCGGACCATCCGCGACAACGCCGCGCATCACGCCCGAGCGGCCGCCATTGTCGTGCGGGTGCGACATACCGTGACCGTGACCGAATTCGTGAATCAGGGTGACGAACGAGAAGCCGCCCTGCTGGAGGTTAGTGGCGTTCCAGCGAGCGTCGCCCGAATTGAACTGGGCAAGCCCTTCATCCGACTCGTTGGGCGGGCTCATCGATCCGAGCAGCGACACGCCTGGCCCGGGCGTGCCGGAATAGGTGACATAATGGAAATCCGCTTCCGCGCGATTTTCGGTGACGACATAGACGAGGTCGGCAACCTTCTCGAATTCGCGAAGCGAGATCATCACCGCGGTGATCTCGAAATCCTTGGCACCGACGGCAACGATCGCCGGCGGGATGCCCGGGCTTGTCGGATCTTCCGGCGTGTAAACGTCGCCCGCTTTGGCAAAGTAGATCTTGATGACGTTCTTGCCTTCGGTGGACTGCCCGAAATAGCCGACCGTCTCGCCCTTATTGTCGGGGGTGCCTTGCGCGTTGCCGGTGCTGCGCGTGCCCTCATTGCCGTCGGGATTGCGCACGGTGCCGTCGACCTGGCTGCCCCAATCGAGCGCGTAGAGCGGATTGTCGGTGCCGTAATAAGGCTTGTAGGCGCTCGAATCGGCCTCGCGGACGAAATATTCGTAGTCGCCGACCAGATCGCCGTTCGGCCCATCCTCGGCCACATTATCGTAGGCGCGGAAGTTGATGTAATAGGTGCCGCTGGTTAGCGCGGTGTAGGTAAGCAGCGCATCCAGCCCCGACGGGGTGTTGGGGCCGCCGCCGTCGGCGCTGACGATCAGATTGCCTGCCGCATCGTACAGCTCGAGATACGCGTCGGACAGCGGCACGCCGTTTGGCCCGTTCGTCTTGGCATATTGGCCGATCTCATAGGTCTTGCCCGCTTCGAGCGTGACCTGGAAGAAATCCCGATCGCCGATGATGTTGATGCTGGCGACGCCGGCGGGCGCGCCGACCGTGATCACCGGATTGCCCGGTGCAACGCCGATGCCGTCGCCGGCCTCGTCGGCAGTCACGACCAGGCCCACCGGCTGGTTCAGGATGCGAAGCTCCCCACCTACGCCGTCGGGGCCGACGGCGTCATAATATTTGCCGCCGCCCGCCGAGGCCGCGGCGAAGTGAAGCGCGGACATGCCGCTCTTCTGGGCCCAGAAGTTGGTAACGAATTCGGCTTTGGCATCCTTGTCGCAAATCCAGCACATGAGCTTTGGCTCCTGACGAAGTTAGAACGGGGAGAAGCCGGCCCTCAGAATGCTGAGGCCGGCCGATCGAATGGGAACGCACAGGGGGGCGCGCAGCGGCGCCGGACGGATACACAGGGGACGGGAAACCCGCGCAGGCCGCGCGGAAGATGCAGTTCGGGTCTCGTCTCGGCAATCAGATTGCCGGCAGCGTAAGGACCCAAATCTTCACCCCCGTTTTGACGCCTGCCGAGATGGCGGACGAACCCGGGATAAACCCCGCGTGAGCTTCTGAGTTCCAGCTGAAGAAGCCAAGCGTTGATTTAATTGGAGATTTTGCGACCAACCGAGCGAGAATCCGCGTCAGGCTGAAGCGTCGACGGTCTCAACGGTCAGGTTGCCGTTGGTGTAGACGCAGATCTCCGCGGCGATCGCCATGCCCTTGCGGGCGACCGTCTCGGCCTCCTCCTCATAGTCGAACAAGGCGGTTGCGGCGGCCAGCGCGAAATTGCCGCCGGACCCGATTGCCGCCACCCCGTTGGCCGGTTCGAGCACATCGCCGTTGCCGGTCAGGATCAAGGTCACCTTGCTGTCGGCGACGATCATCATCGCTTCCAGGTTGCGCAGATATTTGTCGGTGCGCCAATCCTTGGCGAGCTCCACCGCCGCCCGCATCAACTGACCGTGATGCTGTTCGAGCTTGCGCTCCAGCCGCTCGAACAGGGTGAAAGCGTCGGCCGTGGCACCGGCGAAGCCGGCGATCACCGATCCATCGCCCAGCCGCCGCACCTTGCGGGCGTTGGGCTTGATGACGGTGTGCTGGAGCGAGACCTGGCCGTCTCCGGCAATCACCGCCTTGCCGTTCTTGCGCACCGCCAGAATGGTTGTTCCGTGCCAGCTTTCCATGTCGCTCCCGCTCCTCTTCGCAGGCGGGTAATGTGGGAGGAGCATGGCGCGTGCGCAACATGGCCGGCCCCTCCCGCGCCGCCTGGCGGGAGGGGCCGGGCTGCTAGATCGCCGGCACCGGTGGATCCTCGGGCGACTTCATCGCCCTTCTGACCGCCTGCACCGCGTCGACAATCGCCGGCGCGTGGGCGAGGATCACCGGCAGCGCCTTCACCACAAGCTTCAATGCCAATTTCAGTCCCATCTTCTTCACCTCCTTTCCATACTGTTTTTAAGCCGCTCGTCAGCCGAGCCGATTGGCGAGCCAGCCGTAGAGAAAGGCCTCATTGGCCGGACGCTCCTCCGCGAGGCGCAGGTAGCGTTCGCCCTGCAGCGCCTCGATCGCCTTGCGCAGCACCATCTCGCCGCCCTTGCCGCGCCGGGCGAGGAAGCCCTGGAGCGCGCCGATCGTGGCCGCGCCGATCCGCCGGTCCACCGCGATATCCGGGTAATCGGACGCGCCGCGATTGAGCGCGTTCAGCGCGCGCTGCAGGAACCCGGTGGCCAAGGCCGGGCCCATGTTGACGCCGGTGTCGAACATCTCGGCCGCGATAGCCGGAGCGTGCTCCGCGATCCTGTTGAAGCCGGGCTCCACCCAGTAGAGCCGGCGGTAGACCCGCACCGCCTCCTCGCGCGGATAGTGCCGCATGCTGCCTTTCCAGCCATGCGCCCGCGCCACCTGTTCGGTGACTCCCCAGCGAGTCGCACCGCCGCGATCCGCCGGATGGTCCGAGAACCCACCTTCGCGACCGATCACTTCGTCGATGAGCTTGTCCACATCCATAACCGTTCCTCCGAGTCGCAGAGAACATAGGTGGAACAGGATCATGTAGGAAAATGCTTTCCGCAGAAGACCCGCGCTATGGCGCGGCTAGACATGACCCTCCTTGCTCAAAGCGCGGCGGAGCGTTGCGTGTTACGCTCCAGGCGCTACTGTGCCGGTCGCAGCGGCAAGACTAGGGAATGGCTATGCGCACACACCGGCTCAGCCTGATTGCGGGAGCAGCGCTTGCCGCACTCTCCCTCCCCGCGCAGGCGGGGCAGAATAGCGAGCGCAGCACGGTCGCCGCGCCTCCCGCCGCATCGTGCAAGGCGCCCGCCGCTGCGCCAAAGGTGGAGGAAGAGGCGGCGGGGCCGCCGACTTTCTATGAGGGTCTGGGCTATGCCGGCATCGTGCCCGATACGCAGAATGCCGTGGCACGGCGCTGGTTCGAGCAGGGCGTGCGGCTGATCTGGGCCTATGACGAAGTGGAAGCGGTGCGCGCCTTCCAGGCGGCGCAGGCGCTCGATCCGGAATGCGCGATGTGCTTCTGGGGAGAAGCCTGGGCACGGGGGCCGACGCTCAATCTCCAGCCCCGCACCGAAGAATATGGGGCCGCTTCGGCGGCGGTGGCCAAGGCGGCGGCGCTGGGCGGCAAGCTCGGCCCGCGCGACAAGGCGCTGGTGGAAGCGATGCGGCTGCGCGTTTCGGGCAAGCAGGATTTCAACGGCAAGGGCTACCGCAAGGCGATGGCGCGGCTGGCCAAGCGGTTTCCGGCCGACGATGCCGTGCTGGTGATGGCCGCCGATGCGCAGATCATCGTAGGGGCCGAAAAGGGGATCAAGCCGGGCACCGATGCCCAGAAGTGGCTGGAAACGGTGCTCCGGCGCCATCCGGACCATAGCGGCGCCATCCACCTCTACATCCACCTCACCGACTTCACCGATCAGCAGAAGCTTGCCGAGCCTTATGCCGACCGCCTCGGCCGCCTCGCGCCGGGCGCGAGCCACCTCGTTCACATGCCGTCCCACACCTTCTTCGGCGTCGGGCGCTACGGCGATGCGGCGGCGGCCAATGTGAAGGCGATGGAGGCGGACCGCGCCTTCGTCGCCGCGGTGAAGCCGGTCCAGTCGGGCTACCGCACCGCGCTCTACGCCCATAACAACCACTTCGCGATCCAGTCGGCGCTGATGCGCGGCGACGGCGCCACCGCCCTCAAGAGCGCCGATGATTATGCCGCCCGTTATCCGGCCTCCGAAGACCGCGGCTTCCGCGCCATCATCCGCGCCGCCTCTTGGTATGCCGCCGGCCTCCATGCGCCGGTGGAGAGCGTGCTGAAGATGGAGGCACCCGAAGGGGCGATACTGAAGGCGATGCGGCTTTATGCCCGCGGCGAGGCGCAGGCCCGCGCCGGCAATGTCGCTGGGGTGCGGGCCGAAGCGGCCGCGCTGGCGGCTTTTCGCGCCGGGCCCGACGGCCGTGCGCTCGGTGCCAAGTCGGTCGAGTCGCTGGTCGAGATGACCGAACAGATCCTGCTCGGCCGCGCCGCAATGATCGCCGGCGACCACGCCGCGGCGCAGATCGCCTATCGCAAGGCGATGACGCTCCAGGAAGGCGCCGGCTTCGGCTCCGATCCGCCGCCTTTCTGGTACCCCGTGCGCCGCAGCCTTGCCGCCGCTTTGCTCGCCGGCGGTGACGCCGAGGGCGCGAAACGGCAGCTCGTAGCATCGCTCGAGGCATGGCCGCGCGACCCGCTCGGCCTTTACTTGCTCGGCCGAGCCGAGGAAGCGCTCGGCAATCGCGCCACCGCGGCCGACCGTCTGCGCCGCGCCGAGGCGGGGTGGGCCGGCGAGATCACCCAGGTGCCGCTCGCCCGCATCTGACCGGCGCATTTGCACTGACACGGGCGGCCCGCACCGCTAGCTACGGGCGCAATGGAGTTCCTCTTCCTCGCCGCTTTGGCCGCAATGGCCATCTTCGTCTGGAGGCTGGCCCGGCGCGTCGAAGCGCTAGAAGCAGCGTTGGGCGAGGCGGAGCTGGCCCCGCCGAGGTCGGAGGAAAAAGCGGAGCGGGCGCCTCCGCCGGCACGGGTGGTGCGTAGCGCAACCATCCTGACCGCCCTGCCGGAAGAACGGCCTGAGCCGACACGCCCGACCCGCACGGCGGTGCTCGGCGCCCCGCCCGCAGTCGCGGCTGTTCAGCGCGCGCAGGAGCCGCGGCAGACGCTGGGCGGCCTGTTCGAGCAATTGGTTGGCGGGCGGCTGCTGATCTGGATCGGCGGTATCGCGCTTGCCCTGGCCGGCCTGTTCCTGGTCCGTTATTCAATCCAGATCGGGCTGATCACCCCCACTTTGCGCATCGCGATGGCGGCGGCGTTCGGCCTGCTGCTGATCGGTGCGGGCGAGGTCGCCCGGCGACGCGACGGCGGCGGCATCGATCCTCGCACAGGCCAGGCTCTGGTCGGCGCGGGTATCCTCATTCTCTACGCCGCCGCCTACGGCGCGCATGTCCTCTACGGCATGGTAGGCATGCAGACGGCATCCGTGCTGATGCTGGCGGTCACGGTTGCGGCGCTGGCGCTGGCGCTGCGCCACGGCGCCCCGGCGGCGGTGATGGGACTGGTGGGTGGCTTCCTCACCCCCCTCCTGGTCGGCAACCCAAGCGAGACCTCGGTGCCGCTGCTCACCTACCTCGCTTTGCTCAACGCCGCCTTGTTCGCGCTTGCCACGCGGCGCGGCTGGACGTGGCTGGCGGCAAGCGCGGTGGTGCTGAGCTTTGGGTGGACCGGCCTGCTCGTCTTCCTTGCCCCCGCCCATGCGCTGCCGGCCGGAATTTTCATCCTCGCGCTCGCGCTCGCCGGATCGCTGCTTAGGGCCGGTGGCGGCTGGCACCTGGAGTTCCTCCGGCCCGCGGGAATTGGGCTCGTTCAGCTCGCCATCCTGGTCGGCCGCACCGACCTTGGCCTCCCCGCCTGGGCCCTGTTCGCCGCCCTTGCCGCGGCCACCTTCTTCCTTGCGCCGCGCAAGCCGGAATACCGGCCGCTCCCCGCGCTGGCCTTGGCGATGGCGCTCCTGCTTCTGTTCCTCAAGGCCGCCCCGCCTGAGCCCGAGCCGCTGCTACCCTGGATCGCGGCCGGCATCACCCTCCTCTTCGCCGCCGCCGGACTGCCGGGCGCCATGCGCGGCCCGGCGCGGCTGCTCGGCTTCGCCATCGTCGCCGCCGCCTTTGCTGGGCCGGCGCTGATTCTGCGCACCGCCGAGCCGCTGCTGCTCGATCGGGCCGGCTGGGGCCTGCTGTTCATCGCCGCCGCGCTTGGTCCCGCCTTCCTCGCTTGGCGGCGCGGACACGAAAATGGCCGGGAGGAGAGAGACGGAATGCTCGCTCTTGCCTCAGGTGCCACCTTGCTGCTGCTCGGCGCCGCCGCCTGGGACCTTGCGCCCCGCAACCTCGTCGGCAGCGCCTGGCTGCTGCTCGCATTTCTTGCCGCGCTCGCCGCCCGCCGCTGGGCCGACCGCGCCGTTGCCGGCCTCGCGCTCGGCGCGGCCGTGGCGGCGGCGATGTGGGCGTCGGCGATAGTGCCGCAATTGTGGGCGACGCTGCTGCTCTCCTTCGCCGGCACGCCCGCGCTTGCCTCCGCGCTCCCCTCCGTCGCCGAGACCCTGCTCGTGCTCGGCCTGCCAGTGCCGCTGCTGGTCCTCCTCTGGCGCACCGCACCCGCAGGCCCGTCGATTCGCCCGGCGCCGCTGGCGATTGCCGGCCTGTTCGGCGGCGCCTGCCTCTATGTGCTGTTCAAGCAGGTCTTCCACCTGTCGTCGGACGCCGACTTCGTCGCCCGCGGCCTTGCCGAGCGCACCTTGGTCAACCAGGCGCTGTTCGCCGCTGGCTGGGCGATCTGCAGCGGGCGCCTCCCCATTCCCGGCCTGGACCAGGCGCAGCGCCACCTCCTTGGGCTCATCCTCACCGCGCTCGCCGCCTCACGCCTGCTGTGGTTCGACATGCTGCTCCACAACCCGCTGCTCACCGACCAGTCCGTCGGCGGGATGCCGGTGCTGAACCTGATCCTCCCGGCCTTCTTCCTCAGCGCCTTCTGGCTCTACAAGGCGCGGCGGGCGTCGGGCAGCGAAAGCCGGTCGAGCTTCTGGCTCAGCCTGTTCCTCGCCGCTTTGGTGATCGGCACGATCCTGATGGTGCGCCAGGGCTTCCACGGCCCCATCCTCGCCGGGCCGCCGGTGCTGCAGACCGAATCCTACGGCTATTCGCTGGCCGGGCTGTTGCTCTCGATCGCCTTGCTGCTCGCCGGGATCCGCCTGCCCGACAAGGCGCTGCGCCTCGCCGGCCTGCTGCTGCTCACCGCGACCATCCTCAAGGCGTTCCTGCTCGATGCGGCGGGGCTCGACGGGCTGCTGCGTATTCTCTCCTTCCTCGGCCTCGGAATCGCTCTGATCGGCATCGGCAAGCTCTACGCCGCCGTGCTGCGCGCCGAGGCGGCACCGGCGCAGCGTACGCCGTCACCGAGCTGAAGAAGGAAAAACGGTCAGAGCGGGAGGATTCGAACATCCCGATCCCCACGCCTCCAATGTGATGCTCCTGCCTGTTCCGGCTTATGAGGGGCAGGGATATTTCTTGTTGGCGAACGACGCGAAGGCGGCCTTCACGCTTGCACCCCGCTGCGCTTGGGGGATCGCCCGGAAATGGTTGAGAAGCTCGTCCGTACCGATCGAGACTTTTTTCGGCATGCAGGTGGCGGGCTTTCGGCCCGCCTTTTGCGCGGCGAGCTGCTCTGCTCCAAGAGCCCTGGCGGAATTGTCCACCTCGGCCTTCAGCTTATGGTAGTCGCTGGAGAAAAACGCCAGCGGGCCCTTCTTCTTCAGGGCATCGGCCTTTGCAAGAAAGGTCGCAACCGGCATCGTTTGCGCGTGCAGAGCACCGGTGGGTATCGCGATAAAGAACAGCGCGCAAAGGAGGTGACGCATTTGCAATCCTTGTGAAGTGACGATTGAGCGGGGAAGTGCCGTTCCTTTTGACCTTCGCCGGTTGGAGACGACCCTCAGCGCCGCTTGAACTCGAGCCTAGGCTCAGCGTCGCCTCGGTGATCCGCTTCTGTGACGAGGAGGTTCCTCGCTGGGGCGAGCAGGTTCCCTCTGAGGCGCCACCGGGTGCCGCTCGCCTGCCCCGCGGGGCGAATGGCTGCTATGGGCTTGCCGCATGAGCGACGATCAGGGCGTGATTACCGATGCGACGGCGGCCGGCGCGACGGGCGGTAGGCGAGACTGGAGATGGGGTCGTGAACTGGCGCTGGGCTTCGGATACTGGGCCGGCTTCCTGCTGATCCTGCAGCCCGGCAATATCTTCCAGGCCGCGAAGGCAGACATCCCGCTGCCCTTTTTCGAGGAGCTCCTGCGCATATTGGGTGCCAGCGCACTGGGCGCGGCCGTCACGCCCTTCCTCCTCGGGTTGACGCGGCGCTTCCCCGTTGAGGGATCGCGCCGCTGGCGGCACGCGCTCGTTCACGCGGTCACTATCCTGTGCCTTTCATTGCTCCTGATCGGCCTTGCTCAGATCCTTGCTGCGTGGCTGCTGACAGACCGGAATCCTCGCTTGCAGGCGCCGCTGGATCGCCAGATCGTCGCCAACGGCCCGCTATTGATCTTGTGCATGTCCTCGCTCGTGGCGGGCGCGCATGCCGTCATATTCTGGAAGCGGGCGGAGCAGGAGAGCCTTCTCCTCGCCCAGGCTCGGCATCAGGTACTGCAAGCCGCGGAACCCGGCGCTCCCAAGGACTATCTGGTAACGGTGCCGGTGAAATCGCGCGGACGAACGCTGCTCGTGGCGGTCTCCGACATCGACTGGGTGGAAACCCAGGGCAATTATCTGGCGCTGCATGTCGGACCGGCCACCCACCTCATCCGCGAAACTCTGGCCAGTTTCGAAAGCGGCCTCGATCCCGATCGCTTTGTACGGATCCACCGCACGACGCTGGTCGCGAACGACCGCGTCCAGGAGGTTGCCCCGCTGTCGAACGGCGACGCATCCATCCGCCTGCGCGACGGCACGCAACTCCGGCTCAGCCGAAAGTACCGAACAGGCGCGGCGGCGCTGCTGGGCGGCATCCGCGAGCGTTAGGGGAGAGACATAGGCGGAAGAAAATGGTCGGGGCGAGAGGATTCGAACCTCCGACCCCCACACCCCCAGTGTGATGCTCCCTTGGGCTCATTGAGAGGGAAGCCGAGTCGTCCGCGACCCTAGCCCGGAGGGCCGCTCCTGCCTGTTCTTGCTTTGTGTTGCTCAGGCTTTCTGTTACCGTGCTTGCTACAGCGACGGCTAGAAAGCACGGGCATGGCAACGGGCAAGGTGACAAAGCGAGTTGTGGATGCGCTGCAGTCCGCCGCGAAGGATCAGTTTCTTTGGGACGACGAGTTGCGAGGCTTCGGGCTCAAGGTGACGCCGGCCGGCGGCAAGGTCTATCTGATCCAGTATCGGCTAGGCGGGCGCGGCGTACGGACGCAGCGCTATACCATCGGCGCGCACGGCAACCCTTGGACGCCACTGAGCGCCAGGCGGGAGGCTGAGCGCCTGCTGATCCTCGTCAAGCAGGGTGTCGATCCTGCGGCGGACAAGGTTGAGCGGCGGCGGGTTGCCACTGATCTCGCGTTCGCAAGCTATGCCGACAAGTTCATTGCCGAGTACGGGGCCAAGTCGTGGCGTCCCGGCACCCTGGACAACGCGAAGCGCAACCTGCGGCTCTATGTGGCGCCGGTTCTGAAGAAGAAGCCCCTGCCCGATCTGCGGCGCTCGGACATGGTGGCGATATTCGACGCGCTGCCTTCCGGGAAGCCGGCGTTGCCGCGCAATGTGTTCGCGCTGGTACGCAAGCTGCTTGGGTGGGCTGTCGAGCGCGGGGATCTGGAGCGCTCGCCGCTGGAGGGCTTCAAGGGACCGCCGAATGTCGCTTCGCGCGATCGGGTTCTCACGGACGACGAATTAAAGCTCATCTGGTCGGCCGCAATCGACTTGGGAATTCCCTTCGGTGCGCTGACGCGGCTCCTGCTCGTCACCGGGCAGCGGCGGGACGAAGCCGCGGCGATGGACTGGCGGGAGTTGAGCGCGCAAGCCGGGGAGTGGGTGATCCCAGCCGAGCGCGCAAAGAACGGCAAGGCTCATGTGGTGCCGCTAAGTGCGCTGGCAGTATCCATCATCAATGAGGTGGCCCGAGGCGGGCAATGGCCGCGCAAGGGGCTGGTGTTCACCACCACAGGCACAACGCCGGTTTCGGGCTTCTCCCGTGCCAAGCGGCGCCTGGACGAACTGGTAGCGAAGCGAGCCGGGGAAGAAGAAGTGGGCGACTGGCGGCTGCACGATCTGCGGCGGACGCTGGCAACCGGCCTCCAACGCCTCGGCGTTCGCTTCGAGGTTACGGAAGCTGTGTTGAACCATGTCTCGGGCTCCAAGTCGGGGGTGGCCGGCGTCTACCAGCGGCACGATTGGCGGGAGGAGAAGCGAGACGCGCTGAACGCCTGGGCGGCGCATGTCGAGCGGTTGCTGTCGGGCGCCAAGACAACGAATGTGGTGGAGCTGCCTAAGAGGAAGACGGGCTGACTCTGCCTCAAATTGTGCAAAACTTTCGACCTAGTTGACGGCCCCTAAAACCCCTCTTTTCCTAAGGGCGCGGCGTTGCCCTGACTTGTCCTGCTGTTGCTGCTGTTGCGCTGTGTAGGAGTTTTGCACAGTCCGTGCGGTATGCGGCAGCGCCCTCGCCCTCTATTCTTCTCACATCAGCCAGGCACTGAGCCCGGCACTGGTGAGGAGAGAGAACATGACTGTTCTTGCAGTCGATACAGAGGGAGCCGCGGCGTGTCTTGGGATGGCCGTCTCCACCCTGGAAAAGCTTCGCGTTACCGGCGGCGGGCCGCGTTATGTGAAGGCGGGTCGCGCGGTTCGCTACCGGATTGTCGATCTGGAAGCGTACCTTGCGGAGCGAGTGGTGGAATCCACGTCTCAGGCGCGGGCGGCGTGATCGGCCATGGCCCTCGAAACAAGCGAGGCCAGCGCTAAGGCTGGCCCCGGTATCCATTGCAGCGGATGCCTGTTCCATACCGAAAATGAGCGAACCGCGCAACGGCCTCTGCTGTCGCTGGTGTCCTCGCCTTCGGTCCCTCGCATCCTCGCCACTCACTGGTTCCGGCCCGGGGAGTTGGCGGTATGAGCGCGCCCTTCTTCATCGAAGCCCCGCACCCGACGCGCCTCCGGCTTGTCGCCTGCG
Source organism: Allosphingosinicella sp. (assembly GCA_035644835.1). Lineage (GTDB taxonomy): Bacteria > Pseudomonadota > Alphaproteobacteria > Sphingomonadales > Sphingomonadaceae > Allosphingosinicella. The sequence goes on from DASQNR010000019.1 coordinate 96,088, forward strand.
TCGATGAGGCCGCAACCTATGTCTCTGCCCAAGTCTGCGAGTTCAAATTCTCTGCCACGCTGGCGCCCTTCAAGTCGGAAGCGGACGCCAGGGCCGCGCTTGAAGCAGCGGGCGCCAACATGGGCGAGGCGATCTGCACCGGCCCAGCCAAGCGGCAAGGGGGTGGGAAGTGAGCCCACCCTGGAAGACGATACCGCGGCGCCGGGTGACGGTGGTTCGCGTGGGCGCCGCCTGGCGCGCGGCGGTGATGCTCGCGGATGGGAGCCTTGATGCCGCCTTTCCAGAGCAGCCGGCGCGCGCCAGCGTCTTCAATGCGTCTCAGGATGCGGCCGATCTCCAACGCAATACCGGACTGCCGCTTTGGGGCGAGGAGTTGCGCCGGATAGAGGCGAGCGAGGTTGCGGCATTCAACCGCTCTGCGCACCCCCGAGCCAAGCGACCGGATCCGTTTGCGAACTTCCCCACCGGGGGAGACGCGGCATGACGGGGCAGGTTGTCTCTGAATTTCTCTCGGCCATGGAAGCTGCCGGCGTCCGCCCGGTGGAGCCGATCGCACAGGCGCTTCAAGGCGAGTCGCTGATCCGCTTTCGCTGCGAGGGTGACAAGCCAGGGCGGCGCAACGGATGGGCCTTGCTGCACCTCGACGGGCGACCGGCTGGCGCGTTCGGCAATTACCGCCTCGGTGCCCGTCAGCTCTGGAAGTCGGGCAGCGCGCCGGACCTCTCGCCTTCCGAGCTCCGCGCGCAGCGCGAGGAATGGCGGCGCAAGGCTGAGGAGCGGGATCGGGCCAAGGTTGAGGCTGAAGAAGGCGCGGCCCGTGAGGCTGAAGCAATGTGGACGGCGGCGGGCGAGGCTTCGCCCTCTCATCCGTACCTCGTCCGCAAGGCGCTCGACGCGGAAGGATTGCGTCAAGCCGGCGACACGCTCTTGGCGCCCATGCTCGACATTCGGGGGCGGCTCTGGAACCTCCAACGCATCAGGCCGGATGGCGTGAAGCTGTTCCTCAAGGATGCGCGCACCAAAGGCCTGTTCTGCCTGATCGGCGGGGGTGGGTCGCGCTGCTGCCTGGGTGAAGGCGTCGGCACCATGAAGGCGGTTCGCATGGCGACGGGCTTCCCGGTGGCCGCTGCCTTCTCGGGCGAAAACCTCGAGCCCGTAGCGCGCTCGATGCGCCGCCGCTGGCCCGGGTTGGGGCTGATCATCTGCGGCGACAATGACGCGCACCTTGTTGAGCGCCCGAACATCGGGCGCAACCTAGGGCTTGAATACGCAGCGGCAGCGGCTGCCGCCGTCCGTGGCCTGGTCGCCAAGCCACCGCCCGGAGATTTTGCTGATCTCGCTCAAGCCGCGGGGCTCGATGCCGTTCGCGTAGCCATTGAGGAGGCCGTATGATGGCTACAGTTTTCGACGCGCGCGAATGGGATAGCCGATACGGCGGCGATGCCAGCCAAAGAGCTGATAGGACGCCAGCGCCGCCCACGATTAAGGCAACGCCCTATGCCTGCGTTGATCCGCGTACCATCCCGCTTAGGCCCTGGGTCTACGGGCGGCAGTTCCTGCGCGGCTCGCTGTCTCTAGTGGTGGCGCCAGGTGCGACGGGCAAGACTGCGCTCCTCGCCGGCACGGCCTTGGCGCTTACTACCGGGCGGCCCCTGCTCGACAAGACGGTGTGGGACGGCCCCAAGCGCGTGTGGCTGTGGAACCTTGAAGACAGCCTGGGCGAGCTGTCGCGGCTGATCGAGGCCGCGCGGCTGCACTGGGGGATTAGCGCCGATGACATAGGCGGTCGCCTGTTCGTTGATAGCGCGTTGGATGGCGCCGACCTTAAGATGGCGGTTGAGGATCGCGACGGCTTCCGCATCGTCCGCCCCGTCATTGACGCGCTGGTGGAGGAGCTGATTGCGCGCCAGATTGATGTTCTGATCGTGGATCCGTTCGTCTCCTCCCACAGTTGCTCGGAGAACGACAACGGCGCCATAGATGCGATCGCCAAGGAGTGGGCGCGCGTCGGCGTGAAGGCTAATTGCTCGGTCGTCCTGGTCCACCACACCCGCAAGCTAGGGGGCGGCGAGGCGACTGCTGAGGGTGCCCGCGGTGCCGTGGCGCTCGTTGGCGCAGCGCGCTCGGTCGTGGCTCTCAACAAGATGACTCCTGAAGAAGCCAATAGCTTTGGGGTTGAGGGGGAGGAGCGGCGGCGCTTCTTCCGGGCCTATGATGATAAGAACAACCGCACGCCGCCGGCCGACAAGTCCGACTGGTATCAGCTTGCCTCTGTAGACCTTGGCAATGGGCCGGTGGGGGGTCACGGTGACAGCCTCCCGGTGGTGCTTCCTTGGACATGCCCTGACGCCTTCACCGGCATTACCTCGGGGCACCTGGCGAGGGTCCAAGAGGCGGTGCGAGCCGGCGAGTGGCGGGACAGTGATCAGTCTGAAGATTGGGTGGGTGAGGCCGTCGCCAGCGTCTTAGATCTTGATGTGAGCGACAGGAAGTCGGCGGACGCGCTCCGAGTTAAGAAGCTCGTGAAGGCGTGGAAGGCGAGCAAGTTACTCGTGAAGGTCACGAAGCACTGCCCGAAGGCCCGCCGGGAAAAACCGTTTGTAGAAGCCGGTGGGCCCGTCGAGCTATGAGCGCGTCACCCTTCGAAGTCGCGGTGACGCAAGGTGACGCAGGTGACGCAGAACCGCCGATGCGCAACCTGCGTCACCACCACCCCCCTTTAGGGGGGTGGGGGGTGGTGACGCGGTGCACGGGAGGAGGGGGAAAGGGGTGGCACACGCACCCCCTGGGACGGCGAAATAGATCGAGCGCCCCCCTTGTTAGCAAGGGCGTAACAACGAAAATCAATGAGCGCGGGCGAGCGGGGGGCCGAAAATGACGGAAAACCCCATGAACAGCGCTCATGCCGCGCCGCGGTGCCTAGCTCGCAACCGTGCCGGGGATCCCTGCCAAGCGCCGGCCATGCGGGGGAAGGCCCGCTGCCGGCTGCACGGCGGCAAGTCGCCGGGTGCCCCGAAAGAGAACCGCAACGCCTGGAAGCATGGGGCTCGATCAGCCGGGACGCAGCAGGCGGCGCGCTACCTGCGCGAGATGGTCCGGCTGACGCTGGGCCTGTGAAACTTAGAACCTCACGGCGCCGTGAGGTTTCAAATGATGCATCAACCTGAGGAGTGAGGGCAATGACGGATGAACCAAGGGATGCGGCCAGTATCGCACGCGCGCGCGAGGACGCTGAGGCTGCTGAGGCTGAGGCGGTGCAGCAGTTCGAAGCGAATGGCCCGGCTGCGATCCGGCGTGTTCGGGAGACTCGCCCCGACGCCTATCTGGCCATGATCGCCCGGCTCGTGCGGGATGTGGATTGAGGGGGTCGGCCGCACAATTCCGCAGTGCGCGCGAGGGAAGCTTGCCCTGCTACCGGACAATTCCGCGTACGCGCGCGCGCGCGAGGGAACAGCGCACCAAGTTTTGTCACTCCCTAAAGGGGGTGCATGCGGAGCCACTTTGCACAGCCGGAGGAGCTTGCGGTGGTGGTAAAAAGGCTACCTTTGTCGCTCTGGAAGTGGTATCTAAATACCACGCTTTGGAGGCTTTGATGCGCGTGCCCGTCCACAATGCCACTGCCAGGTTTCGGCTCAGTCAGGAGCTTCTAGCGCGAGCTGAGCGCAAGGCCCGCGACAGGGGAATGTCGCTGGCAGAAATGCTTCGACACGCGGTGCGCCGCGAAGTGCTGGAGGACGCCTGATGGGCTCGCTTCTCGCCGGACTGTTCGGCCACCGTCTTCCTTTTGTGGCCGATGACAATGGGGGCTTGGTGGTGCCGATGCTCCCCTCTGATCCCTATGCCGACCGCTGGATTTGCCGTGGCATGGCGTCTCCTCACGCGCTGACGGCGATTGCCCGACACTACGACTTGCCCATGGCCGCTGTCGCTACCGAGTTCTGGCGAGACGAGGAACGCAGCCTGATGCTTCTCGACAGCCCTGGTGGCTGGGCCACGCTTGGCGGTCGCATCGCGCGCGGGATCATCGGGCAGGAGGCGGCGTCTGCCGTACCTCCTGTCCCCGTCACCACCCACTAGGAGCCACCGCCATGTTCAATTCCCTTCAGGCCTTACAGGCGTTCGGCGCGGGGCAGGCTGCCACCCTCCAGCGCCGGCAGGCACAGCGGGCCGATCAGCAATATGAGCGGGGAGAGGCGGCGCGTGGCGCCCTGTCGGACTGGATGACAGCGCCCGGAGCAAGGGCAGTGCCCGGGGCTGGACCTGGGCGCAGCACCGCGGCGCAGCTTGTCGATACCGCTACCGCCGCCACTCCCACGCCGGTTCAAGGTGGCGCTGGTCAGGCTCAAGGACTCCCCAATGCCGGACCCTTGGCCGGCGGTGCCCTCCCTGGACTGGTGGAGCTTGGGATAGCGGCCACCTCGCCACGCGATGAAGCGTTCGCCCGATATGCGCGCATCGACCCTGAGGGCGCCATGAAGGCGCGGCGCTATGAGCGTGAGGAGCGGCATGGCGATGTGAAGTTGAGCCGCGAGGAGATTCAGCGTCATTCCGACATCAACGACGAACAGTTGCAGATCCTCGGTGGCGTTACCGACCAAGCGACTTGGGATGCGGCCCGCGCGGCACAGGCGCGGCTCGCTCAGCGCTTCGGGATTGACCCTGATGATGTGGATGATCTGCCGGAAGTCTATTCCCCGCAGTTCGTGGAAAGCGTCCGCCTCTCTGCCCTCGGCGCCAAGGAACGGGTGGACGCGCTGCGGAATAACCGCAAGCTCGACTGGGATATCGAGGACGACGAACACGACAACCGGCGCGCGGATCGGGAGACGGATTCTCGTATCACCTATCGCAGCGCTTCGCTGGACGATCGTCGGGAGCGGACGCGCATCGCGCGGGAGAAGCCTGTTCGCCAGCCCGCCGCAGCTCGCGAGCGTCCGCCAAGCAAGTCCTCCGTCGTTGGTGGCATCCTGGCGAAGCAGGCCCGCGGCGAAAGGCTTTCGCCTTCCGAGCAGGGCGTTCTCGATCAACATGGCGGGGTAAAGTACCCTGACGGCACGGTTGTGGAGATGCCGAACGGAGACACGAAGGTTGTTCGCAACGGCCGGCTGGTGAGCGAGTGAGCGACGGCCTTCCCCCCGGCGCTCGCGTCCTCAGCATGGGACCTGGCCCGCTACCAGCAGGGTCTAAGGAATCGCGTCCGTTCGGGGAAGGGCTGACACACGCCGAATATCTAGTGAGGTCGGTTTATCCCGAGGCCCATATCACTCAAACCCTGCGTGATCCGAACAGCGCCCTCGGCCGGAAGAACCCGGGCTCCTACCATGTGCAGGCCAACGACACGCCGGGCATCATCCCCGTTGATGTGAGGCCGATCCGCGGCATGTCGTTCAGCCGTTTCGTGGACGGCTTCAAGCAGGCGGGGCTGGAAGTTCTCGAAGCTCGGGACGAAGTGAGCAATCCGAGCAGCCATGCGACCGGGCCTCACTGGCATGTCGCGCTGGGCGATGGGCAGGGACTGCCGGCGGGCGCCAAGATCGTGCGGATGGGCGACGGCGGCGCGACGGAGCGTGCGCCCTCTGTGTCCGCCCCTGGCGCCGGTTCGTCTGCTCGTGCCTCTCCTGCGTCGCCGCCCGCCGTGAAGCTCGGCTCGGGTCTGGAAGCCCCCGCGCCGGACGGTCTGACGCTCGGTAAGGGCGGCGACGAGTTCAAGCGCCGGGCTGGTACGATCGCCAGCGACAAGAGCCTGGCGCCTGCCGCGCGCTTCAAAGCGCTCAAGCAGCTCGCCGGGGAAGCGGGCCTGAATATCGGGGACGAGGATCTTCAGCGGGTGGCCGACAACGGCTTGGCGCTGCTCGATCTGCAAGAGGGGCCGCAAGGGGCCTCCCTGTCCACGATCCGGGCTGGGGCGCCCGTGGTGCCGACTGAGGCACAATCCCGGCCCAAGCCGCTGGAGGCGGGCGTCTCGCTTGATCCACGCCTTCGCGGCCTGAATGACAAGGTGCGCGGGCTCATCAATGCCGGGAGCGGCACGACCGCAATCGTGGCGGCGGCGAAGCGCTCCTATCCCGACCTTCCCGAAGCCGAATGGCGGGCGCTGCTGCCGCAAATCAGCCAGGCAGTTCAGTGGCGCAAGGAGACGCGCCAGCCCTACACCGGCGCCATCAACATCGAACAGAACTTCAGCGGCACCGCGATTCCCACGGACGCAGCAACGCGCGAAGCGATGAACCGCGACACGCTGGAAGCACATCTGCCGAAGCAGGATCTGCGCCAAGGTGGCATGCTCGGGCAAATTGCACGCGGCGAAGGTGTCTCCACCAAGGACAAGCTGCGGGGGCTGGCCGATCAGCTCGAGCATTCCGCGCCCGATCGCCTTGCCGACGAAGCGGAGTGGGCGCCTATCATCGGCGGCGCCTTTGCGCTGGATGAGGGCTCGCGTGAGATCGGCAAGGGCAATGTCCTCGCTGGTGCTGGCATGATGGCGCTTGGCTCGCTCGACTTCCTGGGCGGCGGTGGCAAGGGGCAGGCTGCCAAGGCTGTGTTGGACGCCGCCAAGCTGCGTGAAGTCGCTACGGGGGCTGACGGCGCGGTGGACATGGCGCGGGCTGGCGAGGCTATGCGTTCCGCTGCCGACGAAGCATTGGACGCTGGCGGCACGGTCACGCTCTACATCGAGGGCAAGCCGCGCCGGATCGTCGGCAAGGGCATGGTGGACGAAGACGGGCAGGCATGGGGCGCTGCGCCGATCCTCCAGCCCCGGCCCGGCGACCGGGCGCGGGTGGAGATCGAGCTTCCGAACGGCGCCCCCGCCAAGAGGGTGGTATCTTCCCCTGTCGCTGCTGCTGATGAAACTGCTGACGGCCTCCCTGAGGGCGCGCGCGTGGTGCGGCTGGGTGACGGTGCCCCTGAGGCTGTCGGCGGTCTCCCTGCGCGCCCTGTGCGGCCTGATGAAGTCGTTCCGATCCCAAGCAATCGGGTGGAGACGCCGGATGAGTTGCCCACCTCCATCGTTCCTCTTGAGGCGCCCCAAGCTGGCCGTGCGCCAAAGCGGCCCGCCCGCTTCACTGAGGTGCTGCGCGAGAAGCTGAGGCAGGAAAGCTCGGCACGGGGCCTGCGGGTGCGGATCGATGCGGAGGACGCGATAGACAAGGGCGTACCGGCCGAGTTGATCTATGCCAGCCCTACGGTGGCCGACAAATCTAAGCTGCGCCTGCTCCAGCCTTCCGTGTTCGGCACTCGCTACGGCGCCATGACGGGCAGGCAGCAACAGCTCCGATCGCTCGACATGGACGATCTCGACCCGGTTGAATGGGGCTTCGACAACCTGGCTGGTGGCCAGCTCGATCCCGAGGACATTGGCGGGCTGCTGCGGCGCGATCTGGAAGGCGATGCGACGGCGCTACAGCGGGGCGGTGCTTACGACGAGTGGATGGCGCACCAGGCCAAGGCTGAGGAAGCGGCTGAGTTCGCGGGGCGCTACGGCGACGAGCCTCCGGTTGAGCGCCGTGGCGAGCCTGTCAGCCCTGCCGACCTCGACGCGCTGACGCCTCCACTGTCTGCCTATGAGGATGCGCCGCGGCTGGTCGGCAAGGTCGGCAACCTCAACCTTGAGCGGGTGGAGAAGCCTGAGGATGTGACGCGACTCGTCCAGCGGATTGCCGACATGGTGCGCGTCGATAACAAGGCGCTGGTCCGCGTCGGTAACGAGGAGCTGAAGGCGCTCGCTTCCGAGCTTGCCGTGACGCCTGAGCGCATCCTGAAGTGGAAGCAGGGCAACATCCCCAGCGCGGCTGAGCTGTATGCCACCCGCGTCATCGTCCATCAGGGACGGCAGAAGATTGTTGCACTCGCGAAGGCCGCGCGTGGTGCCTCCGATGAGGAGATTGCCCGCTTCCACAATATGGTGGCGGCACAGTCGCAGATTGAGCGCCAGCTTGCCGGCATGGCAGCCCAGACGGGCCGCGCTCTCCAACAGTTCAACATGATCGCAAAGGCCGGCGATCTGCGCGACCAGGCCATAAAGGCGTACCTCAAGGGAGCGGGTGATCGCGAAACGGTTGAGGAGATGGCTGAGAAGCTGATCGACCTTGCGGAGGATCCCGCAGCCGCCGGCCGCTTCATCCGGGATGCAGGCCGCGTCCGCAAGCGCGACATGCTCAACGAACTGTGGATCAACAGCCTGTTGAGCGGCCCTCGGACTCACATCGTCAACGGCGTTTCCAATGCCTTCATTGCGCTCTGGACCCTGCCCGAACAGGCGCTCGGCGCCAGCATCGGCCGACTGTTGGGCACCACGGATCGAGCCTATGTGCAGGAGGTCGGCTATCGAGCCGCCGGGTTGATCCAAGGTGCGCGCGAAGGTCTGGCGCTGGCAAAGCATGCCTTCAAGACGGGCGAGCCCGCGGACGCGGTGTCCAAGGTAGAGGCAACGAATTACCACGCGATCCCGGGGAAACTGGGCGAGGTGATCCGCCTGCCTACCCGGGCGCTGACGGCTGCCGACGAGTTCTTCAAGTCGGTGAACCGGCGTGCTGCCACCAATGCCATGGCCTATCGCCGCGCCATGACGGAAGCCCGTACGACGGAGGAGCGGGCAGCCCGCTTTGCCGAGCTCCGGGACAATCCTGATGAGGCGATCCGCAAGTTCGCGGACGAGGAGGCGCGCTACCTCACATTCCAAAAGCCGCTTGGTAAGGTCGGCCGCTCGATCCAGACGGCGGTAAACGAAGCCCCTCTCGCCAAGCTGGTCATTCCCTTCATCCGCACGCCCATCAACATCATCAAGTTTGCAGGCGAGCGCTCCCCCTTCGCGCTCATCCCCGGAACGCCCGTCTTCAAGACGATCCGCGCCGGCGGGCAGAAGCGCGACGAAGCCATGGCAAAGATCATCCTCGGATCGGGTCTGTCCGCCGCGGCGGTCGTGTACGCGCTCGATGGTCGGCTGTCGGGCGGCGGCCCCGCCGATATGGGGGAACGGGCGGCACTGAAGAACAGCGGGTGGCAGGAATACAGCATGCGGGTGGGGGATCGCTGGGTGTCCTATCAGCGCTTCGAACCGCTCTCGATGCTGATAGGTGTCGCGGCCGACTTTGCGGAAGTGGGCAGGTTCGCCACGGAGGACGAAGCCGACTCTATCGCCATGGCGCTGGTTGAATCGGTGGCGAAGAATGTCACCTCCAAAACCTGGCTGTCGGGGGCCTCCGATTTCTTCGACGCGCTTTCCGATCCCGAGCGGCATGCTGCATCCTGGGCGTCCCGGCTCGCTGCCAGTGGCGCCGTGCCGGCCATCGTCGCTCATGCGGCCGGCGCAATGGACCCTGAGATGCGGGAGGCGCGAACGCTCCTCGACAAGATCAAGCAGCGCGTGCCCGGCATGTCGCGCAACATCGAAGCTCGGCGCAATGTGTGGGGCGAGGAGATGAAGAAGGGGGATAGCTTCGGGCCGGACTTCCTCTCGCCGATCTATACCTCAAAGGCCGACGCCTCGCCGTTGATGCAGGAAGTGGCGAGGCTGAAGGCTCCGCTGTCGATGCCGCAGCGCACTATCACGGTGGACGGCAAGCGGGTCGAACTGACGCCGGAGCAATATTCCTACTTCGTCCAGCTCTCCGGCAAGCCTGCAAAAAAGTATTTCGAGGAGATGATAGACACCCGCCGCTGGAAGCGCATGGACGACGAGCATCGCCGCGAGTTTATGAAGAAGAAGCTTGAGGGGTTCCGCGCCACGGCGCGCGGCCAACTTCGCGACATGTTCCCCGAGCTGCAAAGCGCGAAGAAGGCTCAGCGGGTTAAGGCGCGGGTCAAGGACGGCGACACCTTCGCAGTGGATATTCGCCTGCTCGGCACCGACGCTTTCGAGGTCAAGCAGCAATGCCAGAAGCCGGACGGTAGCTGCACCGCCTGCGGGCAAGGTGCACGCCAGTTCATGGGGCAGATGTTCGAAGGTGTGGAGGGGAAGAAGGGCCGCAACGGGCTCAAGGTGAGCTTCACCGGGGATACAACCTATGGGCGCCCGGTGGCGACGGCCTCGATCGACGGTAAGGATATAGGCGAGGAGATGATCCGGCACGGTTGGGCGGTGGCAGAGCCGAAATACCTGTCGGGCGATCCTGACCGGCTGCGGCGCTACACGGCGGCGGAAGCTGAGGCTCGCCAGGCGGGCCGCGGCGCCTTCGGGTTCAAGTTCAACACACCTGAGGAGTACCGGCGCGGTCGGCGGCTCCAATGCGAATTTGCGGGGCGCCGCTGATGAAGGTCGTCACGCTCAACCTCAACAACACGCAAACCACTGACGGGAGTCCAACCTAATGCCTATCCTCCGCATCTTCACCGCCACCGGCACCGGGTTCAACGGGGCTGTCCGGCGCGCGCTTGGAGCGCCAGCGCAGACAATGGAAATCGGCAACGCCTCTGCTGCCTCGGGCGTCCTCTATCAGGGAGGTGCGTCGGCGCTTGTCACCCTCCAGGCGGATGTTGATTGCCATGTGGTGTTCAGTGGCGCCGGACCCGGCGCCCCCGCTCCTGAGGCATCTCCCAACGGCATGTTGCTCCCGGCCAAGGTGCTTGTGGATTTCGAGGTTGGGTCGCATCAGAAGCTTGCGGTAATTGGGGCGGGCTCCTGATGGCGTTCGGCACCCTCGGCATGGGGCTCGGCTTCGATAACTGGAGCGGAGTGCTGTCTTCCGCCCCCCTTGACGCCGGGGAAACCGGCAACCCGCTCAACACTGAGCTGCTGGCCGATCCCGAGTTCAACAACCCTGCGGCGTGGAATGGTGGGCCGGGAATAGCACTGTCGCAGTGGCTGATAAGCGGAGGGCAGGCCATCTATGGGGCAGGGCCCGGTGGCATGTGGGAGATCGTCACCACCTCAATGATCCCGAACGATATTGGCGACTTGTTCCGCCTCACCGTGGATGTCGCGTCTCTAAGTCCCGGCTTTACTCTAGCGGTGCGCCGGTGGAACACCGGCGGCGGGATCGCGACTTTTCCTTTGAGCGTGGGCGTCAACATCTGCGAGTTTACGACCCCCGGGACGGGCGGACTGCTGTGGCTCGCATCGTCCAACGGGTCGGGTGAGGTGGTCCTGAACTCAGCAAGCCTGATGTTCCTCGCTCCAGCTCCACCTCCCCCACCTCCGCCGCCTCCCGGAGTGCTGGGCGATAACATGCTGGTCAATGGCGAGTGCACCTTCGGCGGCGGCGGCAACTGGATCGGCGGTATCACGCCTGCCGACCAGATCGAGTTCTCGGGCAATCTCACGATCGCTAGGTACACCAACCTGACTGTGGAAGCGGGCGCGACCTATCGCCTGCGCATCCTCAACCGGTCCTTTGATAATCCCATTCGCGCCACGCTCAACCGGGGTTCGGGCTTCAAAATGCTTGCGGCGGGGACGGGCCTTATCGAGGTAGACTTCACCGTAGACAGCTCCGGCCTAACCGAGCTTCTTTTCCGTGATCCGGACCAAGAGGCAGCCGGTTGGATGGACAACATCGAGCTTCGGCAGGTCTACTGAAGGAGTGCGCTATCCCTCGGTGCTGAATAGCGGCGCCGGGGGCCACTGCTGAGTGGCGAGCGGGCTCAAGGCGGCGGCCGGGAACCTGATCTCGGGGCCTCCTGCGTGCTTCACCTTGGCAGATGCTCGACGCAGCACGGCCCGGCCCTGCTCTTGGTCGATGCCTTCCCAAAGATTGGGGCCGCCGAGGGTTCTCAGTTCTTCGAGGGGCACCATTTCAACGCCGGCGACGAGAAGGCCAAGCCGCCAATCCGGGTCGTCCCGCAGCGCCTCTAGAAGAAGCCGCCGTTCCCGCTCCTGCTCCTCTCGGTGCTGAGCCTGGGCTATTAGCTGCTCCAAGCGGTCGGGTGCGGCGTCGGGCGCGTACTGGCTCCCATGAACGCGTTGCGCATAGGCCATTTGCTCTGCGGCGTGCTCTTCATCGGTCGGCACTTGGATGGTGATGGTCTGCGGCATGGGAGACTTCCTTTCGGCAAAGGCTGGGGCGTCGTCTGCCAGCCCTAGAGCGTTTCATCTTTCTTGCCGGGCGAGCGGCGGGTTGCCCACCATCCGACAGCGGCGACAGCGATCCAGAATGCCAAGGTGTAGGGCCAATTCTCGGCCGACCAAGCCTCAGCGACATTGCGCCACAGCGCGGGGAGCGTCCAGTTCATGGCGCGAGCAGATATCACAGCCCGGGGCGCCGCGCATCTGGTCCGCGCACGAAAAGAGGCCGCGGCTCGCCAGGAGGGTAAGCGCGCGGCCTAGTTCAGGAGTGCGAGGGGGCGAGCCTCAGTGCTGCCGGCGCTTCTCCTTCTGCTCGGCCCACACCTCGGCGGCGGTCCAGGCGTCCGCCGCGTGGCCGTCCTCGATCTCATGGACAGCAAGGCGGCTCGCCGGGCCGATCGCTAAGCGGGCCTGGTCGGCGTGGCGAAGGCCCTTGGCTGCTGCCAGAGCGGCAATGCCTGCCAGCGCCACGAAGGCGGTGCGGCCGGCGCTCATCGATCGAGCCTCGCGCGGCGCTTTCGAACTTGCGCGGTTCGCCGCCGCAAGCGGTCCAATTGGCGGGCGAGCAGGTAGTGGCAAGCCTTAGCCCGGGCAGATCGCACGGCTGCCGCATGGATCGCGGCCCGGCGGGGTGTTGTGGCAGCTCTCATTGGGTGTCTCCTTCTCCGCACAGGCGCGGCGGGAAGGGCGGTGCTGGTGTTCCGATATCTATACACCAGACCCGCCCCTCGTGGGCGCGGCTGCGGCTAGGGCTTCATCAGCTCAAAGGTGAGGAAGTCGGCGCTCGGCTGCTGACAGTGGCCGATCTTCCTCCCTAAGCCTGCCAGCCGGGCTCGGTGCGATGCCTGGGGCTGACGGGCCGTAGGCACAGGCAGCCCCTCCCTGTGCGCGGTGGGCGCTCATTGGGCCTCCCTCCTCACTGCCGGCGGCTGCATCACTTCAAGGAGCCCAGCCGCGTGAGGGCAGCGGAGATCGTAAGCCTTCACCGCGACTTGCTTCCAAATGGCCTCCCGCCTCTCCTTCGGAAGCTCCGCGAACAGGTGAGCGAGCAACAGCAATTCGGGTGAGCGTTCGATCGGTACCGGCTCAGGCAGCGGCTTGAACCGGACAACATTGCTCGGGGCCTCCTCCCCGCGCACCAAAAGCGCATTGAGGCTGATCTCGCCACCGCCGGAAAACCAATAGCTAGCCCTGCGGACCCTGCCGCGTTTGATCGGGGGAAGGGTGGGGAGCGCCGAAGCGCCCCCCTGCTTGTGGTGAGCGTTCATGCGCGCCCTCCCTGGATCAGACGAAGCGCGGGGCGCTGCTTTGACTGTGGCGCACGAAGCGGGACCGTCTTAGCCTGAAGCCGGGCGACATGCCCTTGGGCTTCCGCGATCCGCCTCCGCGAGAGGGAACGATCAACGCCGGCTGGCCGGGGCTGGCTAATCAGGTCGCGCAGCTTGTCGCTCCACCAAGCGAGCCCGATTTGCGCAACCGCACACGAACGATAGCAGCTCGAGCAGCCGCGTTCGCAGCCAGCGGCAACCAGAAGGTCTTGCGCCATGCTTATGCCCTCCCGTGCGAGAGGAGACGGCGGGCGTCGGCCATGAATGGGTCTACGACCTTCTCCGAGTCCCATGTGACAGCATCGTCACCCATCAGGATGTTCAGCTTCCAAAGGAGCGCCTCGCCATCCGGCGCGGGAACGGCCATTAGCGCCCACTGAGCGTCGTAGGTGGCGTTGCTCAGCCTCTCCCACTTGTCCTCGGCCGCACCCATCCCGAACCGATCTCGGATCGCCTTCACCTTCGCGTCCCGTTCGTCTGCGGCGGCGACAACCCGCCGGCCGAACTCCTCGTGCGCCATAAGGTTTGGGTGCGGGTCGTGGCTGCGCTTGCCCGCTGCCAAGTCCTTCACCATCCGCCGAGCCGCGGCGACATAGAAACGGCTTTCCGTGGTGATGATCTCTGGCCCGTAAAACGGGTCAGGGCCGAAGGTGATGTGTGGAAGCTTGTTGATCTCGCCTTCGCAGCGTGCGTCCAGTTCTTTGTAGGCGCGGTAGAAAGCTGCGTCCTCGGCCTTCGCGCGCTCATAGGCGGCAAAGGCTCGATTCCACGCGGCGCGGTCGGCGGTGCCAGCCTTCGCCATGCTCGCCCCGGCAATCGGCACAAGGGAGGTGGCGCCAGCAAGCGCAATGCCGGTGAGGGCGGCGCGGCGGCTCATCTCGGGCTGGCGGCTCACAGCGCCACCTCCCCGGTGAGGACACCGTTCAAGAGGGTGGCGAGGATGATCCAGGCCGGGGTGAGGATGACGGCGGCAACCTGCCATGCTGGCAGTTTCGACGCGCCGTGCGTCGTGGTAGTGGGCTTAGTAGCCATGGTCCGAAACTCCTGAGGTTCGGGTTGTGGTCAGGCTCGCCTTTGGTGTTGGTAGCACCGGGGCGGGCCGCTAGCAGGTTTTCCCTCTAGCTGTCACATAGACTGACAGTGATTAGCCCTTGCGTCAACCCCTCACCTTCACCTAATGTGACACCATGAACATCACACAAGCCCTTATGGCGCGTGCCGGACTTCGGTGGTCAATTAGCGACCTGGCGAAGGCTGCGGGCGTTAGCTCTCGCACTGTAATCCGGTTCGAAAACGGGGAGCCGGTTGCCGCATCCACGGTGGCGACGGTTCGCCAGGCGTATGAGGCGCAAGGCGTTCAATTCATCGATGGTGGCGCTCTGGTTGGTGCGCTGGCGCCGGTGGGACTCGATCGGTCATGAAAGCAAGCGACCTCGAATATCAGCGCAAGCTGGTGGAGCTGAAGGTCCAACACGCGGGCGAGGTTTATGGCTTCGCTGCCGCCTACGACAACGCAATCATCCTCGGCGGGTATGCTGCGTTCTTTGGGCTTTGGGCGGGGCTGTCGGGAGAGCTGACCCCCGTATGTCGTGCGGCAACGGCAGCGCTGATGGGTATTTCGCTCATGGCGTACATCGTCTGGCATGTTGCGCAAATGCTCAACCGGCAAAGGTTTGAGGGAGAGCGGGCCGCTGCGTTTGATCTTCACAAAGACCCTCCAGCGTTTCTAGCCGAATGGGAAGCAATACGGCTGCGCTATGAGGCGTCCTGGGTGACGCTGATTCGATATTGGCGCCCCGCCTTTCTGGTGTCCCTCGGCGCCGGCATGCTTGGGGCCGGCATCCTCGTGTGGAACGCGGCGGCCTTCGCATTGAACCTACCGCTTCAACTCAGAGGCTGACCCTAGCATTCTCCTAAACACTCACCGCTTAATTCCATCCGCAGGCGAGGTGCGCGCGCTGCGGCTCTTGCCTGATTTGCGCTTCGTGAAGGAGGGTTTGACCTCTCCACGCAGTCGTTCGAAAGCTCGCTCAAACGCATCAACCCCGTCGAGTATCTCTGATCGAGCTGCAGCCTTCTGCGTGGATTGGTCCAGCAAGGTTGACGCGGCCAGCTGGAGCCCCCCTCGCATGACCTGCTGCATGGCAAACCCTTGGCTGATATAGTCGTCTGACGCGCCTTCGTACCGCGCGGGATCGGGCTTGATGTCGAGCAGGGCAGCGATCTCGTCGCTAGAGGGGTAGTGTCCGACAACCGCGCGGTAATCCTGAAAGGCACGAAGCACAGTCGCAGCGTTGCTGCCGATCTCGTACGGCTTTCCCGCACCTCGAACCACGCGGAGCAGGTTGGCCGCCATCTCCCTTAGCGGCCACTTCAGCGCGGCAAGCACGTCACTGGCGGCAAGTTGAGCATCGCTCTGTGAGGCCGCCACTCTGAGCTTCAGTGGTTCACCGTCAGGATCCGCCATCTTCCTCAAGCTCCAAATTGCCGCTCGGTACGGCTCTCTTCGTTACATCCTTCGGAAAGATTGGAATAGGCGTGGCGGCCGAGTGCCCCGCAAGGTTCTTTGCGATGGACGGCCTCAACGCGCGCTGCTAGCGGCGCGACTAATACGACTAGGCGGCGCCTCAAACCGGCTGAGCCGAGCGACTCAAAATTGACTCATTCGTTACCCATCTATGGTGAAGTCCGCAGAACCCCCCGCTTGCAATCGCGATTCGGTGGGCGCATCAATACAAAATCGCCTCCTCCGGGGGGAGCTGGCGACAGAGGAGCATACGATATGGACTGGGATGTGATCGCATCGTCCAGAATCGACGATCTTACCAAGCCTAAGTCTACGGGTAGGCCCACGAACCATCATGTCGTGCCGGGCCGGGTTATGCGCACACCCGATTTTGAGCGGATGCGCGAGTTGGTCCATCGCGACCAATCCGCGCCTGCTGCGTAGACGGCTTCGCACTTCCGTGGGAGACGCGCACTTTCCGCGCACAGCTGAGCTGCCTCTGCAATCGCCAATCTACTGGGTGGGCCAGAAAGATCGGTATCTACGGCAGCAGCTTATCCGTGACATTGAGGCGATGACCGGGCGGCGGCTCATCGTTTATTTTGCGAACCGCTTCACTCCTGGCTCTGACATCAATGATGATGATCCAATCTATGTCACCGAACTGCTGAGTGATATCAGCGCGACAGACGCCGTAGACCTCATGATCGAAACGAACGGCGGAAAAACGGACTCCACCGAAGCGATTATTTCGATCTTACAGAACCGAGTTTCAGACCTTCGGGTGGTGGTGGCGAACGCAGCCAAGAGCAACGGCACCCTGATATGCCTCGTGGCCAGTGAAATACTTATGGGTCCGTCGTCTGAGCTGGGGCCTATCGATCCCCACCTTAACGGCATCCCCTGCACCGTACTGTCTCAGCCCCAAGTGGCGGTTAGCAATTTTCCGCTACAGCAGCTTGCGGAGCTGGGTCTCAAGCAAACCCGGAAACTCGCTACCCGACTCTTACGGTCTGGGATGCTGTCCGGCTTAGGTGACCAGCAGATTGAGGTGGTCGTCAACTCACTTGCGACCCGTGACACTTATTTTTCTCATGGATCGACAATTGATCATGGGGAAGCTGCAAGCCTCGGGCTGAAGGTAGCAACTCTACCGGCGGATGATCCTATCTGGCAAAGGATATGGCTCCTTTACACCATGTATGATTACGACACTCGCCGGGACGGCTACCTAAAGATCTTTGAAGGCCGCGCACGGAGCACCGCCGTGGCGCAGCCAATGGCAGGGCCTCTCCCCCCCAACCCCTAGCCGGCGCATGGCTGGTGTCACTCCTCCGAACCTGCCGCTGATCTCCAGCGTGGTGCTTGGTGCCCCCACGAGGTGCATGTGCGGCTGAGGCTTTTCGGGCACGGTGGCCTTGACCGCGAAAGCCGCTCCCGCGCTTGCTATGTGCTTGCTGCGGCGGAACATGCGGATCGTCAGCCCCGCCCCAATGCCGCCTAAGTCTTTGAAAAGAAATGGTCGGGGCGAGAGGATTCGAACCTCCGACCCCCACACCCCCAGTGTGATGCGCTACCAGGCTGCGCTACGCCCCGACCGGCGGGCCTCCGCAAAGGGCTGGCCCGAAGCCGCGCGATGTAGGCCCGCGCGTTCGCCATGGCAAGCGCGAACGCGGCCTGGCCCCCTTCGCTTGCGCAAGCGGGCAGCGCCATGTTAACCGCCCGCCTATCCGGGCGCTTGCCTATGCGCCGGCCTCTCACCAGGTAATAGATCCATGTTCTCATCTCCCGCCTTTGCATCCGCCGGCGCCGCACCTTCGGGAGCGGCGGGCGCGTTCGTGTCGTTCGCGCCGCTTCTGCTCATCTTCGTCATCTTCTGGTTCCTGCTGATCCGTCCGCAGCAAAAAAGGATGAAGCAGCATCGCGACATGGTCGGTGCGGTGAAGAAGAACGACACGGCCGTGACCAGCGGCGGCCTGGTCGGCAAGGTCACCCGCGTCGATGAAACGGAAATCGAGCTCGAAGTCGCCACCGGCGTGCGCGTCCGGGTGATCAAGTCGATGCTGAGCGATGTACGCCCGCACGGCACCAAGCCGGCGAACGACTGACAATATGCTGGATTTCCCCCGCTGGAAGGTCTGGAGCGTCAGCCTCCTCTGCCTGATCGGCATCGCCTTCGCCATTCCCAGCTTCTTTTCGGAAAGCACGGTCGCCAAATGGCCGTCGTTCGTGCCGAAGACGCAGGTCAATCTCGGCCTCGATCTCGCCGGCGGCAGCCACCTGCTGCTGGAGGCGGACACCAGTCAGGTCGCGGCCTTGCGGCTGGAGCAGATGGAAGAAACGGTCCGAGTCGGCGTGGCGCGGGAATCCACCCCCATCCAGATCTCGGACGTGTCCACCTCCGGCAACCGAGTCACCTTCACCGTGCCCAATCCGGCCCAGGTCGATGCCGCGGTGGATTTCGCCCGCCGCCAGACCCAGCCGGTCGGCCTTGGCCCGCGCGACTGGAACGTAGGCGTGATCGATCAGAACCGGATCGTCATGACGCCGACCCAGGCCGGCCTCGCCAGCGCGCTCGACACCGCGATGAAGACCGCGCGCGAAGTCGTCTACAACCGCATCGATCCCGAAGGCACCCGCGAGATCACCGTGATCCGCCAGGGCAACGAGCGCATCCTCGTCCAGGTGCCGGGGCTCGACGATCCGGAAGGCCTGAAGCAGCTCCTCGGCAAGACCGCCCGGCTGGACTTCAAGCTGGTCGACCTCACCGCCGATCCCGCCCAGGTCGCCCAGGGCCGCGCGCCGGTCGGCAGCCAGATTCTGCCGATGCAGGGCGGCGGCGCGATTGCGGTGAAGCGGCGCTCCATCGTCACCGGCGATCAGCTGATCGACGCCAACCAGACTTTCGATTCCACCACCAACCAGCCGGCGGTCAGCATCAACTTCAACTCCACCGGTGCCAAGGCCTTTGCCCGCGTCACGCGCGAGAATACCGGCAAGCCGTTCGCCATCATTCTCGACAATGTCGTCCTCTCCGCGCCCAATATCAACGAGCCGATCCTGGGCGGTCAGGCGCAGATTTCGGGCAGCTTCACGGTGGAAACCGCCAACGAACTCGCCGTGCAGCTTCGCTCCGGCAAATTGCCGGTGGATCTGAAGGTGATCGAGGAGCGCAGCGTCGGCCCCGATCTCGGCCGCGACTCGATCCGCAAGGGGGTCATCGCCGGCATCGTCGGCACCGCCGCCGTGCTCCTCTTCATGTTCGTCACCTACGGGCGGTTCGGCATCTATGCCAACACCGCCCTCGTGCTGAACGTGCTTATCATCCTGGGCATCATGGCGCCGTTCGCGACCCTGACGTTGCCCGGCATCGCCGGCTTCGTCCTCACCATCGGCGCGGCGGTCGACGCCAACGTGATCATCAACGAGCGCATCCGCGAGGAGCAGAGGCGCGGGCGGCGGATCATGGACGCGGTGGAGCATGGCTATAACGAAGCGCGCACCGCCATCTTCGACGCCAACATCACCAACGTCATCGCCGGCATGCTGCTCTTCTACTTCGGCTCCGGCCCG
This sequence comes from Allosphingosinicella sp., assembly GCA_035644835.1. Taxonomy (GTDB): domain Bacteria; phylum Pseudomonadota; class Alphaproteobacteria; order Sphingomonadales; family Sphingomonadaceae; genus Allosphingosinicella. Next base: position 115,496 of record DASQNR010000019.1, read on the forward strand.
GTGCGCGGCTTTGCGGTGGTGATGATGATCGGCATCGCCACCTCCGTCTTCACCGCGGTCACCGTCACCCGCATGTTCGTCTCGCTCTGGCTGCGCAAGCGCCCGACCGTACTCAATATCTAAGGGGCCGTCTCATGCGCCTGCTGAAACTCGTCCCCGATAACACCAACATCGATTTCCTGCGCTGGCGCACCATCGCGATCGCGATCTCGAGCCTGCTGCTGATCGCCTCCATCTCGCTGATCGCGGTCAAAGGCCTCAATTTCGGAGTCGATTTTGTCGGCGGCCAGGTGATTCGCACCACCTTCGTGGAGGCGCCGTCGCTGGACCGGCTCCGGACGGAAGTCAGCGGCCTCAACCTGGGCGAGCCCAGCATCCAGGAATTCGGCAGCCCGCGCGAAATCTCGATCCGCATGCCGCTGCCCGAAGGCGGCGAGGAAGGCGCCAACCGCGCCGCCTCCCAGGTCCGCCAGGCGCTGGAGAAAAATTATCCGGGCGTTCGCATCGACGCCGTCGATACCGTATCGGGCAAGGTCTCGGAGGAGCTGATGTGGGACGGAGGGCTCGCTCTGCTCTTCGCGGCGATCGGCATCGTCATCTACATCTGGCTGCGCTTCGAGTGGCAATTCGGCGTCGGCGCCCTGTTCTCACTGCTCCACGACGTAACGGTGACGCTGGGCTTTTTCGCGCTTACCCAGCTCGAATTCGACCTCAACGTCGTGGCGGCCCTCCTCACCCTGATCGGCTATTCGCTGAACGACACGATCGTGATCTACGATCGCGTGCGCGAGAATTTGCGGAAGTTCCGAAAGATGGAGATCGTCAACCTCCTCAACCTGACGATGAACGAGACGCTGTCGCGCACCGTCGCCACCAATTTCTCGATGCTGCTGGCGCTCGGCTCGCTGATGCTGCTTGGGCCCGACGTGATCCAGAGCTTCACCATCGCCCTCCTGATCAGCGTGATCGTCGGCACCTATTCCACCGTCTATATCGCCGCGCCCTGGCTGATCTGGCTCAAGGTCAATTCCGACAGTTTCGTGCCGAAAACCGCCGGGAGCGGCTCCGGCGAGCGGGTCGCCACCCACAACGAAGGCTATTAAGTGCCGCGGGTCTTGCCGGACGAGCTTCCGCCGGGGCCGCTGGTCCGCGGCTTTTCCTCCGAGGGCGCTTTCGTGGTGGAAGGCCAGACCTACGCGGCGCTGCTGCTGACGCCGGAGCGGGCGGCGCACTGGGTGCCGCCGGCGCTCGCCGCTCTGACGCTGGAGGATGTGGAGAGCGCGCTGGCGATCACGCCGCCGCCGGAATTCCTGCTGCTGGGCACCGGTCCCGGCCTCGCCTTTCCGCCGCGCGCCTTCATCCGCGCCCTGGAAGCACGCGGCATCGGCGTGGAAGTGATGGACAGCCGCGCCGCCGCCCGCACCTGGGGCCTGCTGCGCGCCGAGGAACGCTGGATCGCCGCCGCCCTGATGCCGCTCGGCTGAGCGCTAGCGCGCCGAATAGCCGGCCAATATCTCGCACAGCCAGCGCCCGGCGGTGAGCGCGCTGATGTCGCTGACATCCAGGCTCGGGTCGAACTCGGTCAGGTCCACCAACCGCAGCTTCGGCTGGGCGGCAAGCTGGCGGGCGGCGCGGAAGAACATGTCGGGCGGCATTCCCCCGGGCCGGGCACCGGGCGCTCCGGGCATGTCGCCGCGCGCGATTACATCGATGTCGAAGTCGACGAACAGCGCCTCCGTGTGGAGCAGCCGCCCCAGCGCATCGTCGAGCACCGCGAGTATGCCGAGGCGCAGGCAGTCGCCGATCGAATAGACGCCCGCCCCCGCCGCCAGCGCATCGTCGTGCATCTTCCTCGTATTGGCCCAGGGCGCGAGGCCGATCTGGCAGATATTGGCGCCGGGCAGCCCGTCCTCCAGCAGGCAGCGCACCGGATTGCCGTTCATCGGCCCCCCATCCGTGTCCCGCATGTCGAAATGCGCATCCAGCGTGATCAGCCCGATTTTCTCGAGCGGCAGGCCGAGCCCGTGCGCCGCCGGCCGCGTCACCGCATTGTTGCCGCCGATCAGCAGGGTGAGCGGATGTTTGGCCGTGCATTCCGCCACCGCGTCCCTGATCGGCGCAAAGCCCTCGGCCGGGCTCATCCCCTGCACCGCCACATCGCCGCCGTCGCGCACCGCGACCTCCAGCTCCTCGCCGGTTTCCACATTGTAGGTGCTGAAGCGTTTGGCGGTACGCCGCACCGTCTCCGGCGCAAGGTCGCAGCGGCCGGGCGTCACCGAACCCGCCTCCATCGGCGCGCCGAGCAGCGCCACTTCGCCCTCGCCCCCAAACAGGTCGGCTATCGATTTCCAGCTCATGAGGTGGCCTCTACACCGGGGAAACGCTAGGAAGCGAGCCATGTGGGACCGCCTCCTCACCAACTGCAACATCGCGACCATGGATCCGGCCGTGCCCGGTGCCTTTGGTGCGATCGAGGACGGGGCGGTGGGCATCCAGGACGGGCGGATCGTCCGCGTCGGCCGCCGCATCGACCTGCTTGGCTACCGCGCCAGGAGCGTGGAGCATCTCGGCGGCGCCTGGGTAACCCCCGGCCTCGTCGACTGCCACACCCACCTCGTCTTCGCCGAAAACCGCGCCGGCGAGTTCGAGCAGCGCTTGAACGGCGCCAGCTACCAAGAGATCGCCCGCGCCGGCGGCGGTATCCTGTCCTCCGTCAAGGCCACCCGTCTGGCCTCGCTCGAGGAGCTGGTGGAGCAATCCCGGCCGCGCCTCCGGGCGCTGATGCGGGGCGGAGTCACCACTGTGGAGATCAAATCGGGCTACGGCCTCGACACCCGAACCGAGACCAAGATGCTGGAGGCAGCGCGGGCGCTGGGCGAGAGCGAGGCGGTGCGGGTGTCTCCCACCCTGCTGGCCCTCCACGCGCTGCCGCCCGAATATGAAGGCCGCCGCGCAGACTATGTCGAGATGGCGATAGAAGAGATGATCCCCGCCGCCTCCGAAGCGAGCCTCGCCAACGCGGTCGACGCCTTCTGCGAAGGCATCGGCTTCACCCCGGAGGAAGTCCGCGCCCTCTTCCAGGCCGCCGCCCAGCACGGCCTGCGCGTCAAGCTCCACGCCGAGCAACTCTCAAACCTGGAAGGCGCGGCGCTGGCGGCCGAGTTCGGCGCCCTCTCCGCCGACCATCTCGAACATGCCGACGAAGCCGGCGTCGCGGCCATGACCAAGGCAGGCATGGTCGCCGTGCTCCTCCCCGGCGCGTTCTACGCCCTCCGCGAGGAGCGAAAGCCGCCGGTGGAGCTGCTCCGCCGCTACAAGGTGCCGATGGCGGTGGCGACCGACTGCAACCCCGGCACCTCGCCGATCCTGTCGCCCACCCTGATGCTGTCGATGGCCTGCACCCTGTTCCGCCTGACGCCCGAAGAGGCGCTGGCCGGCATGACCATCCATGCCGCAAAGGCGCTGGGGCTGGAGAAGGAGATCGGCACCGTCAGCCCCGGCAAGGCCGCGGACCTGTGCATCTGGCGCATCGCCCGCCCCGCCGAGCTTTGCTACTGGATCGGCCATCCCGGCCCCGAGCGGCGCATCGTCGCCGGCCTCGACGCCTGAGCGCCTTCAGGCGATGTCGGCATCCGGCTGCCCCGCCGCCAGCGCGTTGACCCAGGCAAGGCACAGGTCGCGGCTGCGGTAGCTGCCCCAGCGCGCCGTCTCCTCGCGCTCCACGATCGGGAAGGTGGAGTAGATGTAGCGTATGTCGTCGCGCCCCTGCGCCGGATCGGCGGGATCGAACACGCCGTAGAGGATGAAATAGAGCGCATCGAGCCTGGCCCGCAGCCGCAGCCGCCGCTCCTCGTCCCACACGAACGGCGGCAGAACCTCCCCTTGGTCATCCACATAGCCCATGTCCCGCGCGAACGGCGCCAGATCATGCGCCGTATAGCTTAGCTCCAGCACCGCCTCGCGGACGATCTCGGCGGCGGATTCGGAGCCGAACATGCGGGCGTAGCCGGAGGGAGGGATGACGGGGAGCTGTTCGACGATGTACCAGTTGAGGTGTGTGCTTTGGGCCTTTTGCCGCGCCACGTAATCCAGCGCCACCGCGTTGAGGTTCGCAAGAAGCAACGCCTGATCAATCGGCTGAGCATCGCTGAGGATCAGCGGTGCGGTGTTACCCGCCGCCCGGTGAGGCAGAAGGGTCGCGATCATAGTACGAGCATCCGTGGCTCTTGCGATATCTCTGAATGCTATCGTCGGAGATGCTGCGCGGTCGCCGGTCGCAAGCACCCAAAACTGTGGCTCTGCTGCGAACGCTGGATCGGCTTTAAGGCTGGAGGGGATGTCGTCACTGACGGCTGCATTGTGTACGTTCCCAGCGTTCATTCCCACTGATGCGGCACGATGGTCGAATTGGTGTATCATCCTGCCTGTATAGAGCGGCACCCATTTGCCCGCCTGCGATTGGAAGCAACTGGACCCCGCTGGCCATGCCCCCTCCTGCTCCTCCAGCTCAACCTTGGTGCGGAACAAGTGGCTGTCATTCGTCATGTCAAACATGCGGACGTACTTGACCGATAAGGCGGCAATCGGCTCGCCGCCTGACCGATCAACAAGCACCGGCAAATGGTCATAAACTGCAGCAGTAAGTGTCATGTCACGCCGGGATCGGAAAATCGGGGCGGTGCCAGTATTTGGGTTAACGGTGGCGAAGTCCGTAGCTGCCATAGCAAAGCTCCGCTCCGGATTTGTGACCTCGCCTGCGGCTTGAAGAAAGAAGGCGCAGCGCGCAGCATCAAAGGTCCGCCGGGGGCTTGCAACCATCACGGCAAATTTGAATCGGCTGTCCACGTCTGGAAAAAACGGGGCCAAGCGATAGCGTGTTCGCCTGTTCTCGAAGTCATAGAGGGCCTTGAGGCGACCTCCGGTAGCTATGCCGCGGAAGAAGACGCTCGCCGACAAATCGGACGCGATACCGCTCGGCGTCAGCAGCCCGACCATCCCCTGCGGCTTCACCAGTGCATGCGCACGCTCGACGAACAGGCTGTAGAGGTTGATGTCCCCGCGGCTGAGCAGCGGATAATGTCCTGAAGCGCGCGCGATCCGCGCCGTCGCGGCGGCCCGCGCGTCGGCATGCGAATAATCCTCCCACAGCGGATCGCCATTCACCTTCAGCCCCGCAATCATCCGCGCACGATCCGAAGCTCGCTGCGCCAGCGCGATCTCGGGACGACGCGCCGCGAACCATTCGACCTGCTGCAGCTTGATCCGGTCCCACGGCGGATTGCCCACCACCGCGTCGAAGCCGCCCTGCCGGTCCTTGCTCGCCCAATTCTCCCACACGCCCGGAAAGGCGATCTGCCAGTTGAGGAAGCGCTCCTCTTCGATGAGGGCGCGGGCGCGCTCCCAGATCGCGGCGAAGGCTTCCACCTCCTCGGGTCTGGCCTTGCCGCCCTCGGGAGCCTTGCGGCCGCGCGCGATGGGGATGGGATCGCCGAACCGGCCGTCCAGCCACAGGCTCACCAGCGCCCGCGCCGGCTTGTCGAGGACGAGCCAGTCGAGCGCGTGCATGAAGCTGACGAAGCCGTCGAGCTCGCCGGTCATCAGCTCCACATCCTGGTACATCGCGGCCGAGCGGTGCGCCTCGCCGATCTCCGCGTCGGTCAGCGCCTCGATCGTCTTCATCGCCTCGGCGGAGCGCTGGGCGTTGCGCAACGCCTCGTTCCACAGCAGCTCGCCCCCCTTGGCCGACGCCTTATCGATGGCGTCGCGCACCCACAGGCCGAACAGGCTGTCGCCGGCGCGCAGATGGTGGTCGATGAAGGACAAAGGCGCGCCGACGGTGAAGGTGTGGAGCCACAGCGCGACCTTGGCGAGCTCCACCGCCATCGGATTCTTGTCGACGCCGTAGACGCAGCGCTTGAGCACCATGCGCCGCACGATATGCCGGTCGTCGAGCTGCGCCTCGTCGATCGCCCAATGGGCGGCGCGCGCATTGCGCAGGATGGTGGTGCGGATCTCCTCGATCTTGGCGGCGAGCGGCGAGACATAATCGAGATCGGCGGCAAGCACGGCGGCCTCGGCCATGGCATCGAGGACATGGTCCGCCAGCGTGTCCACCAGGCTGACGAGGAAATGCCCCGATCCCATCGCCGGATCGCAAACCTTGAGCGACAGGATCGCACCGGCCGGATCGGCCACGCCCAGCTCGCGGCGCCGGTAATCCTCGCTGTCCTTCGGGTTGAGCTTCCCAAGCGCGGCGCGGAACGCCTCCAGCCGCTCCGCGATCAGCGGCTCCAGCGTCTCGTCGAGGATCAGCCCGACCAGCTCGTCCGGGGTATAATAACTGCCGCTGTTCTTGCGGGCGAACAGGTTGGGCCGCACCGCCAGCGCACCCGCTTCGTCGGTGACGATCTCGAATTCGAGCAGGCGCTCGTAGATCGATCCGAGCTGCTGCACCGACAGATCTCGATAGTTGATGTAGCGCCGCTCGCCGGTCGACCGCTCGTAAGACAATGCATCGAGCGCGGGGGCCATGACGTTGTCGGGGATCCGCACCGTCTCCAGCAACGCCGCGCCGTCCGGCGCGAACAGCCCGCCATTGTAGGGGGGAATCCCCACCGACGCGTCGCCCTTGTCGATGATCCGGGAAAGATCGGCGATGTGGGACCAGATACGCGACGCAGACGACGACAGCGCATCCCCCGCCGAAAGCCGCTTGCCGACATCGAGGCGCAGCGGCCGCAGCGCATAATCGTCATATCTGCGGTCGCTGACCGGCAGCAGGTCGCGATCCTCGGCGTAAAGCAGGAAGAGCAGGCGATAGAGCAGCACCAGCGAGGCCTGTCGAACATCGGCCAGCGGCGCCTGCGGCGCGGCCTCGGCAATCGCGGCGGCGAGGCTGGGGAAGACCTGCTCGAACACCAGCTTCGACAGGCTGGCGGCGACCCGCTCTTCGTAAAACGCCGCCGCGGCCCGGGCGCGCTCGTGGAAGCTTTTGGAGTCGGTGCCGCTCTTGAGAAACGCATTGCGGCCGAACATCGCCGCGAACACCCGCAGCCAATGGTCGCGGTCGGCATCGTCGGCGAACAGGTCGCCGCCGCCGTCCAGGCCGAGAGCGCGGCCGAGGTCGATTTCCAGGAATTCCTCGGAAACCGAACGCGCGCCGGCCCAGTAGAGCCGCCACTTCGAGCCATTGGTGAGGATGCCCCAGCGCAGCCGCCCGGCGGTGAGATCGTCGATGCGGCGCAGGTAGCGCAGCATCTGGGTCGAAGGCGCGGTTACTTCGTTGCGGCCGGATGCGCGGTCGAGCGGCCGGGCCCAGCGCTTGCTCTCCACCACCGCCAGGCCGTGCCCGTAGCGGCGCCACTGATCCCCTTCGCCATTCGCAGCCGCCTTGGCGGCCGCGTCGGCGAACAGCAGGCCGTCGGGCACGTCGTCGCGGCCGGCGACGGTGAGGTTCTGCTGGCGGAGCGTATCGGTCCAGCCAAGCGCGCCAAGCACCGGCCAGATGAAATCGTCCTCGGTCTGGCTCTCGTTGGTGCGGTCGGACTGGGGAAAAGCGTCGGCGATGTCGGCCAGGCGCTGGCGCAGGGCCGAGAGGTCAACCGAGAGGTAAGCGTCGGTACCCTTGATCGCCTCGCTCAGATAGTCGGTCGTGAACAGGCTGCCGGCGATGAAGTAAGCGGAATCGGACAAATCGCACCCCCGCCGCCTGCATAGAGGGGGATGCGGCCGGATTGAAGCGGCGTCGGCAACCGCGCGGCGCTTGTTTCGGGCGGCGCCTTTTCCTACGCATGAAGCCATGCTCAACAGACGCGACAACAGCCGCTCCATCCGGGCGCGCACCGGCTCCACTAAGGTCGCCAAGCACTGGACCACCGAAGCGGCGGTGCGGATGCTGCAGAACAATCTCGATGCCGACGTCGCCGAGGCGCCGGAGGAGCTGGTCGTCTATGGCGGCATCGGCCGGGCGGCGCGGGACTGGGAGAGCTTCGACAAGATCATCGAGACGCTGGAGCGGCTGGAGGAGGACGAGACGCTGCTCGTCCAGTCCGGCAAGCCGGTCGGCGTGTTCCGGACCCACGCGGATGCGCCGCGCGTGCTGCTCGCCAATTCCAACCTGGTGCCGAAATGGGCGACGTGGGAGCATTTCCATGAATTGGATCGCGCCGGGCTGATGATGTACGGCCAGATGACCGCCGGATCGTGGATCTACATCGGCACCCAGGGCATCGTGCAGGGCACATACGAGACCTTCGCGGAAATGGGCCGCCAGCATTATGGCGGCGATCTTAAGGGCCGCTGGGTGCTCACCGCGGGCCTGGGCGGCATGGGCGGCGCGCAGCCGCTGGCCGCGGTAATGGCGGGAGCGCACTGCCTCGCCATCGAATGCCAGGAGAGCCGGATCGAGAAACGGCTCGAGACGCGCTATCTCGACCGCCGCGCCGGCACCCTTGAAGAAGCGCTGGAAATCATCCGCACCGCCGAGGTGCCGACTTCCGTCGGCCTGCTCGGCAACGCCGCCGAGATCCTGCCCGAGATGGTGAGGCGCGGCATCCGCCCGGACGCCGTCACCGACCAGACCTCCGCCCACGATCCGGTCAACGGCTATCTGCCCGCCGGCTGGTCCGTCGAAAAATGGATCGATATGCGCGAGCGGGACCCGGCCGCCGTGGAGGCTGCTGCAAGATCATCCATGGCGGTGCATGTGGAGGCCATGCTTGGCTTCCGCGCCATGGGCATTCCCACCTTCGATTATGGCAACAACATCCGCCAGGTCGCCAAGGACGAAGGCGTCGCCCACGCCTTCGATTTTCCCGGCTTCGTGCCGGCCTATGTCCGCCCGCTCTTCTGCCGCGGCATCGGCCCGTTCCGCTGGGTGGCGCTGTCGGGGGACCCCGAGGATATCTACCGCACCGACGCGAAGGTGAAGGAGCTGATCCCCGACGATCCCCACCTCCATCGCTGGCTCGACATGGCGCGCGAGCGCATCGCCTTTCAGGGCTTGCCGGCGCGGATCTGCTGGGTCGGGCTCGGCCAGCGCCATCGGCTCGGCATGGCGTTCAACGAGATGGTGGCACGCGGCGAACTCAAGGCTCCGATCGTGATCGGCCGCGACCATCTCGACAGCGGCTCCGTCGCCAGCCCCAATCGCGAGACGGAGGCGATGAAGGACGGATCCGACGCGGTGTCCGATTGGCCCTTGCTCAACGCCCTCCTCAACACCGCCTCGGGCGCGACCTGGGTCTCGCTCCACCATGGTGGCGGGGTCGGCATGGGCTATTCCCAGCATAGCGGCATGGTGATCGTCGCCGACGGAACGGCCGATGCCGCGCGGCGGCTGGAGCGGGTGCTTTGGAACGACCCCGGCACCGGCGTCATGCGCCACGCCGATGCCGGCTACGGCATCGCCATCGACTGCGCCCGCGAGCAGGGCCTCGATCTGCCGATGATCCGCTGATGGAGTGCATCACCCTCGATCCCGGCTCCGTCACCCTCGCCGAGTTGCGCCAGCTCTGGAACGGCGCGGGTTGCGAGCTCGCGCCGCACGCATGGCAGGCGCTCGGTGAGGCGGCCGCCTGCGTCGAGCGCATCCTGGCGAGCGGCGGCACCGTTTACGGGGTCAATACCGGCTTCGGCCTCCTCGCCCAGACCAGGATCGCGCCCGACCGGCTGGAGGAGCTGCAGCGCAACCTCATCCTTTCGCACAGCTGCGGGCTCGGCGAAGCGCTGTCGCCGCGCGTTGTGAGGCTTGCTTTAGCGCTGAAGGCGATCGGGCTCGGGCGCGGCCATTCGGGCGTGCGGCCGCTGGTGGTGGAGCGGTTGCTCGCCTTGATTGAGGCCGATGCGCTGCCGCTCATCCCGTCGCAGGGCTCGGTGGGCGCCTCCGGGGATCTCGCACCGCTCGCCCACCTCGCCGCGCCGCTGATCGGCGAAGGCCGCATCCTGCTGGGCGGCGAGAACCTGCCCGCCCGCGACGTGCTGGCCCGCCTCGGCCTCGAACCTCTGGTGCTCGGGCCCAAGGAAGGCCTGGCCCTGATCAACGGCACCCAGATCTCCACCGCGATCGCGCTCGATGCCCTGTTCACCGGCGAGCGGGTGTTCGCCACGGCGCTGATCGCGGGCGCCATGTCGCTGGATGCCTTGAAGGGCACCGACGCCGCCTTCGATCCGCGCCTCCACGCCTTGCGCGGCCAGCCGGGGCAGATCGTCGTCGCTGGAGTCCTGCGGCATTTACTGGACAAAAGCGACATCCGCCACAGCCACGAAGACTGTCCGCGCGTGCAGGATCCCTACAGCTTCCGCTGCCAGCCGCAGGTGATGGGCGCCGCCCTTGATCTCATGCGCCATGTTTCGGGCACGCTGGAGGTGGAGGCCAATGCGGTTACGGACAACCCCTTGGTCTTTCCCGACGGCGGCGAGAGTGTGTCGGGCGGCAACTTCCACGCCCAGCCGGTGGCCTTTGCCGCCGACATGCTGACCATGGCTTTGTGCGAGGTCGGCTCGATCTCGGAGCGGCGCACTGCCGTGCTGATCGATCCCAAGATGAGCGGCCTGCCGCCCTTCCTGGTGCGCGACAGCGGCGTCAATTCGGGTTTCATGATTGCGCAGGTGACGGCGGCGGCTTTGGTGTCCGAGAATAAGAGCCTCGCCTGGCCCGCCAGCGTCGACACCATTCCTACCTCGGCGGGGCAGGAGGACCATGTCTCGATGGCCACCCACGCCGCCGCCAAGGCCGGCCGCGTCGCCGGCAATGCCGCGGGCGTGATCGGCGTCGAACTGCTCGCCGCCGCACAGGGCCTCGATTTCCACACGCCACTGAAGAGCTCCCCGGCGATCGAGGCGGCGCGGTCGGAAATTCGCCGCAATGTCCCGCATTATGATGCCGACCGGTATCTTGCCGACGAACTCGAATGGGCGAAGACGATCGTGCTGATGGGCGGCTTGTCGGAGCAGGTGGAAGGTTTGCTCTTCTGATCGATCTCAACCAGGCGGATGGCGCGATCGCGCTGGAAAGCGAAGTCTGCGTGATCGGCGCGGGCGCGGCGGGCATCACGCTCACCCGCCGCCTGCTCGCCGCCGGCCGCACCGTGACGCTGCTCGAAAGCGGCGGCCTCGACTATGGGGCGCCGGTCGCGGCCCTCAACGTCGGCGATAACGTCGGCGAAGCCTACTACGCCCTCGAACACAGCCGCCTCCGCTTCTTCGGCGGCACCACTGCGATCTGGGGCGGCCGCTGCGCCGAGCTTGATCCGATCGATCTCGAGAAGCGCGACTACCTGCCGCACAGCGGCTGGCCGATCGGTTATTCCGAGCTGGAGCGCTGGTATCGCGAGGCACGGCCGCTATTCGGCCTGCCTCTGGAACGGCCCAGTGCCGACATCTTCCGCCGCAACGGGGTGCCGCTGCCGCAGTTCGAGTCGCTCGAAACCCCGCTGTGGACATTCGACCGGCGTTTCAACCGCTTCGCCTGGACAAGCTGCACGGACATCGAAGCCGATCCCAAATGCCAGATCGTAACTCACGCTAACGTCACAAACATTGTCCACACGGAAGGCGGCGTCGAGCAGGTGGAGGCGCGCGCGCTCGGCTCCGGCCGGCTGACGGTGCGGGCGAGGGCCTTCGTGCTCGCCGCCGGCGGCATCGAAAATCCGCGGCTCCTTCTTGCTTCGGATATCGGCAACGGCCACGATCAGGTCGGCCGCTACTTTATGGAGCACCCTCACGCGCGCGGCGGCCGGATTGTCGATGGCAGCGCATGGCAACTCCTCAGGGCATTCGGCCGCCGGCACCGTATCGCCGGCCAGGATCTTGCTGCCCTGATCGCGCCGGGCGAAGCGCTGCAGCGCCGCGAGGGCATTCTCAACACTTCGCTCACCATCGTCGCCCGGCAGCCGGAGGGGCGGCGGCAGTTCGTCGGCATGAAGGCTTATTCCGGTCTCAAGCACAGCATGGCCCCGACCAGAAAAGGCCGCGCCTTGTGGATGGCGACCAAGAAGGCGGCGGGCTGGGCGCAGCGCCACGTGGATCCGGCGCGGCCGTGGCTGCTCCACAAGGTCGGCAGCCTTGAAGTCGCGCTTCTGGTGCGGGCCGAGCAGGCGCCCAACCCGGACAGCCGCGTCACCCTCAGCGGCGACAAGGATGCCGCCGGCGTGCCGCGGGTGACGCTCGACTGGCGCCTGTCGGAGATCGACGTACGATCGGTCGCCGTGTTGGTCGAAACGCTGGGACGGGAGTTGGAGCGCCTCCGGCTTGGACGGGTGGAGCCCGCCGACTGGATGGCGACCGGCCGCTGGCGCACCGATCCCCTCATCTCCTCCCACCCGATCGGCGGCTACCACCATATGGGCACCACCCGCATGGGCACAGACCCGAAAACCAGCGTCACCGACCGGCAAGGCCGCGTGCACGGCGTCGGGAACCTCTGGGTGGCGGGATCGTCGCTGTTTCCGACGGGAAGCTGGGCCAATCCCACCTTGACCATCGCCGCGCTGGCGCTGCGCAGCGCCGACCAGATCGACCGGGAGCTTGCACGTTGACCGCCATCCTTCCCGCTGGATCGAACCATACGCGCCTGTGGGGCCTCACTCCGCGCGAGCGGCTGGCGCGGATGGCGGCGCGGCAGGGCATGGATTTCGCCTCCGGCCCCGGCGGCGGGCCGCTGGTCGCCAATCTCGATTTCGTCTTCGACCCGGCCTGGCTCCGGCTGATCGCGGGGAAGCCCGGCCATGTCGTCACGCAGGGCGGCGTGCCGGTGCTCGCCAACATTTCCGATCTCGACGCCCGTCTGGGCGTCACCCTGGCGATGCGGGAAGGCCGCAGCCCGGACGGAGCGGGGCTGACGGTGACCGCCTTCGAAGACAGCGACAGCCTGGCGAATGAGGAGCTGCGAAAGCGCGAGCGCCCGTTCATGGGCCGCCTGGCGCCCGAGACGGTGCGCGCGCTGGAGCGGGAAAGCTATTTCGGCGCTTACAAGGGCGTCACCGACGTGCTCACCAAATATCTGTGGCCGGAATGGGCGCTAGTGCTGACCCGCTGGGCCGCCCGGTTCGGCATCTCCCCCAACCAGGTCACCGCGGTCGGCGCCTTGCTCTGCGTCGCGGCTACGATCCTGTTCGCCTACGGCTGGTACTGGACCGGCCTCGCCGCCGGCCTCGGCTTCATGGTGCTCGACACGGTGGACGGAAAGCTCGCCCGCTGCACCATCACCTCCTCCTGGTGGGGCAATTTCTTCGATCACGGCATCGACCTCGTCCACCCGCCCTTCTGGTGGTGGGCATGGGGTGCCGGCCTTTACGCTTATGGCCGGCCGCTAGAGCAGGACATCTTCTGGTGGGCGCTGGCCGCGATCGTCGGCGGCTATGTGGTCCAGCGGCTGATCGAGGGAGCATTTATCGCCCGGTTCAAGATCCACATCCATGTCTGGCGGCCGTTCGACAGCTGGTTCCGCCTGATCACGGCCCGCCGCAACCCGAACATGGTGATCCTTCTCGCCTTCCTGGCCGCCGGGCGGCCCGACTGGGGGCTGATCGCGGTCGCGGCCTGGACGATCGCATCCTTGCTCGTCCACCTGGTCCAGCTCGTCCAGGCGCTGCTCGCGCGTTCACAAGGGCGGGCGGTAATATCCTGGCTCGCGTGAGGAGAGTGGAATGAACGAAACCATCGCCCGCTTCGGCTATCCCGCCACCCTAATCGCCGAGTACGAAAACTGGCTGGTCCTGCTCCGGCCCGAACAGCCGACCCTGGGGAGCCTCATTCTCGCCGCCAAGAGCGATGCCACCGCCTTTTCGGCGCTTCCCGCCGAAGCCTTCGCCGAGCTGCAGGCGGCGATCGGCGACGTCGAGGACGTGCTCACCGGCGCCGTCGATTACGAAAAGATCAACTATCTGATGCTGATGATGGTGGACCGCCATGTCCATTTCCACGTCATCCCCCGCTACGAAGGCGAACGCAGCGCGTGCGGAGTGACGGTGCCGGACGCCGGCTGGCCCAAGGCCCCGGCGCTCGGGGAGGCGGTGGAACTCTCCCCCGATCAGGTCGAAGCGCTTAGCGGCTGGCTCAGAAGCCGTTGGCCCAGCCCGCGGTAAGCGCCCGCGCCGCCTCGACATCCTCGGGGAAATCGACCTCCTGCCAGGCTTCGCCGCGGATCGAGACGGTGCGGACATCGGCGCCACTCTGGGCAAGGCTGTCGATCGCCTGAAGATACCAGCGCCTGGTGCCGTCGGGGTGGCGCATCATTCGGTCGACCTCACCCGCGAATATCCCGGGCCCCTCGCCCCGAAAGGCAAGCAGGCCGATCGACTCGGCGTTGTAGCCGCCCGGCTCGAGCGCCTTGCCGATGCGCAGCAGGCGCTCGCCATCGCGCAGCACCTTCATGTCGTCGCTATCGTAGCTGTCCTTTTCATCGACGGTGACGGCGATCGGGCCGGTTTGCGCGTCCAGCACGCGGCGCAGCAGCGACGGCGCAATCAATGTGTCGCCGTTGAGGAGCAGGGTGTCGCGGTCGAGCTCCGCACTGGCCATCCACACCGAGCCGAGATTGTCGGCGACATGGTAGAAAGGGTTGAACAAGGTGCGCACGCCTTGACGGTCGGCGCAGACGGCATCCACGCGATGGTCGGCAAAGCCGGTCACCACCAGAATGTCGGCAATGCCGGCGCCCTGCAGCGCATCGAGCTGCCATTCGAGCAGGCTCTTGCCCGACAATTCGATAAGGCATTTCGGCCGCCGGGCGGTCAGCGGCAGAAGGCGCGAGCCTTTGCCCGCGCTGAGAATGATCGCCTTGTCGATGGCCATGCTCGCCTGTCCCGCACCTGATGCCCAGCGTTGCCCCCGTGCAACGCCGGTCACTCGTGAACGTGGTGCGTGACTTTTTTGTGGCCGTTTGCCTGCAATCCGTTTCACAAGCCTCGCCATGGGGGATTGGACGGCAATCGTCCTGGCGGGAAACCGGCCGGGAGAAAATGCTTTCGCGGAAAGCCACGGCGTCGCCGCGAAGGCGCTGATCCCGGTTAGCGGCGAACCGATGCTCGGGCGGGTGGTGCGAGCCTTGCTGCAATGCCCCTCCGTCGGCCGCATCGTGATCCTTGCCCAGGTGCCGGAGCGGCTTCTGGAGGGTGACCTCGCCTGGATCGAGGCCGAACCCCGGATTTCCACGGCCACGGCCGGGGAGGGTATATCGAACAGCATCCTGACAGTCGCGGGCGGAGCCCAGGCGCCCTGGCCGGTGCTGGTGGTGACCGCCGACCACGCCTTGCTGCGCCCGGAAATGGTACAAACCTTTATCACGAGGGCTGCGGACGCCGACGCCGCCTTCGCGGTGGTGGAGCGCTCGGTGGTTGAACGCGCCTATCCCACCACCAGGCGCACCTGGCTCAAATTCAGCGACGGCCATTATAGCGGCGCCAATTTGTTCGCCTTGACCTCGCACAAGGCGCAGGCGGCCTTGAGCTTCTGGGCGCGAGCCGAGCGGGACCGCAAGAAAGCGCTCAAGCTGCTGCTGTTCTTCGGACCGCTGATCTTTCTGCGGGCGCTTACCCGGACCATCTCCCTCGATGGCGCCGCCGACAAGGCCGGAAGCGATCTGCGCCTGGCTCTCAAAGCCGTGCGCCTGCCCTTCGCAGAGGCGGCGATCGATGTCGACAAGCCGTCGGATCTCGAGCTGGTGGAGCAAATCCTCAGCGCCCCGGCTTCCGCCAGTCTTTAGCCATCGCAAAAGAGTGAGGACGCCGCGCTACCAAGCCGGCCCGTTCTAGATCACTAGAATCGGGCTGTCGCGGAGATGTAGCCGCGTGTCGAACCTTCGAGGCCGGCGCTATGACGGATGGTGGTTGCAAGCGTTCCCCGCAGGAACACCTTTGCTCCAAATGAGAGGTTCAACCCGACGCCGGCGCTCTCGGCCGACAGGCGCTGGCCGGGAAGGCTGGCCTGGGCGTGATCCACAAAGGCGTAGGGCTCGATCGCCACGCCATCCAGAACGGTCGCGTAGGCGAGTTCGGCGGCGGTTGAAAAGCCGCTGTCGCCGGCCCCGGCACCGGGCGTGAGCGACCGGGCCGAGCGTGTGCCGCCGATCTGATATTGCAGGATACCGGGCAGATTGTCGCGCGTCGCCAGCTGCCAATCCCCCCGCAGCCGCCCTTGCAGGTCCTTGCCAAGCACCTTGGCCAGCGCGGCGGAGCCCTGGAGCAGCAGCGGCTTCACCGTCTCGTCCGACAGGCGCTCGCGAACATGGGCGCGAGTCACCTGCGCCTGGAGCGTGGCGGACAGGCCTGGCACGGCGTAAGTGGCCAAGGCTCCCGCGGAAGCATTAACCGCATCGTTTTCAACCACCCGCTCACCGGCGATCTCCGTACGGGACAGGGTGGTCTGGATCGAGGCGGTGGCGGTCACGCTCGCCTTGGTGTTGATCAGCACCAGCGCCGCCGCATCGCCCCCGAAGGACAAGGAGGTGCCGGTAATCCCAAGCGACGCCAACGGCCCGAACAGCACGCGGGTTCGCCCGTAGGAGCCGGAAGCGCCTACTCGAAAACGATCCCCGATCGGTGTGCTCAGCGACAGGCTGGAGCTGACGACGCCGCGTGACGCGACGATCACGGCCGAGAGGCGGTCGGCATCGCTGAAGACGCGATAGGCACGAAGCACCGCGCCCACTTCCAGCGCGCCGGTCGACTCGAAACCGTTATTGTCGATGAACAGGTCACCCGAGTAACGCGCCGGCTCGGCCAGCGTCAGCGTCACATCGGTGGTGCCATATTCGGTTCCGGGGGCCAGCCGGGCGCGCGCCTGGGCATCGTTATTGGCGTTGAACAGCCGAAGCCGGTCTTCCAGAGCCCGCGGCGCGGCCAGGCTGCCCTTCGGCGGCGCGGCCTGGCGTTCCGCCTGGCGGCGCGTTGGAGCCGACCCGCCCTCCACCCCGATCGTGCCGACGCGGCCCTCGATGAGCGCCACGCGCACCACGCCTCCCTCGATCTGCTGCGCCGGAAGCGCCGCCCTGGCGGTGGTAAGGCCCTTTTGCGCATAGAGCGCATTGATGCGGTCGACGAGGCGCTGAAGATCTCCCAGCGAAACCTCCGTGCCGATCAGCGGCTTGGCGAAGGCGTCGAGTTCGGATGCGGCAAGGTAGTTGGACGGTTCAAACTCGATCGAGGTGAGCGTGAAACGGGTTTCAGGCTCGCCGCTTGCACTCGCGTCGGCAGGCGGCGGCGCCTCGACCTGCGGCTGCCGCGGCGGCGGATTTTCGGGAACCGCCCGCTCCTGAAGGCGCTGGCGCTGCTCCTCGTTGATGCGGTCCGGATTGGCCGTGGGCGTCCGCCTCAGCACATCGGCCGGCGGGAGTGTCTGGGCTGCCACCGGCGCAGCCAGCACCGTCAGAACGGCAACCACCGTTCCGTTCATCAATGATCTCATTTCTACTTCTCGATACCGTTCAAGGTGACCTTGGGTGATCCCGCCTCGGGCGTCAGAACCAGCGTGGCGCCGCTGACCGACCCCGTGACCACCGTCCGCGTTGCCGCCGGCGCAGCCGTTTGCCCCTGCAGCGCCACCGAACCGCTGGGCGTGTAGAAGAGCAGGTAATCGCGCATGTTGAAGCGCGGCAAGCTGATTACCGTGTTGGCGGACAATACGCCCCGGTTCACGAACAAGGCGTCGAACTGGATCGGCCGCAGCGTGTTGAAGCGGAAGGTCGCGTCGTTGACGTTGGTGGTGGTGCGGCCGCGCGCATCGATGCGGATCGGCGTCCGGCCCGCCTGATCCGCGGTGCTGAATGCAACATCGATAAAGTCGGCGCGAAGCGTGGTCAGCGCGCCGGGCAAATCCTGGTCGGACAGGTAGCCGGCACCCACCGTGGTGACCGACGGGGCGGTGAAGTTCATGCCGCCGGTCGCACCGGTGCCATCACCGATCGTGATCGCCTTGCCCGCCGTGACGGTCAGGCGCGCCGCCGAGGGAGAATCGGGGCGCCTCACGCGTACCGTGCTGTTGAGTGCCACGGTGCCGGTGCTGGCGATGATCGTCGCCTGGGTCGCCGCGATGCGGCCGAGCGAGACATTGTCGCGCGCGGACACGGTCAACGCCCCCACGGTGAGCGGCGAGCGCACCGTTGCGCTTCCGCCGTTGGCGGCCAGCGTCGTCGTGCCTGCGGTGACCCCGCCGACACTGACCCCGGACAGCGACGATCTGATGGAAACCGCCTGGTCGGGATTGGCGTAGATGTTGCCAACCGTTGCGAAGTCCCGGGTGTTCATGGTCACCGCAGCGCCGGTGATGCTCGACGCCGGGTCCATCGCTACCGAAATGGCACCGATCCGCACATGCGCGGTGGCGGCCGTGGCGGAGATACGCGCGTTGCGGCCGAGGATCAGGGAACCCGCCGATTTGAGATCGGCAACAGCCGATCCGTTGCCGCCGTTCAGCGTCAGCACGCCCTGTTGAACATAGTCGCCGCCGGCAAGCACATCGAAGTTCCCGCCCAGGGACAGCGCACCGGTAAAGGTCGCCGACCCGCCGGTGCCGATCCGGAAAGCGCCGCCGCCGGTGGTGGTCAGCCTGCTCAGCGTCAAGCTGCCGTTGGCAAGGTCGATCGAGCCGCTCCTGGCCGTCACCGACCCCAGAACGAGGCTGTCGCGCGTGTTGATCGCCAGCGCGCCTCGGGAGACCAGGTTCGTCGCCGATGTCGCATTGATCGAGTCGGTCGCGACCAGCGCGATCGACGCGGCGTCGCGAATGGAGGCGACCGGGGCGAAGCTGATCGTCAGGGCGGCGGCATTCACCGCTCCTCCCGCGGTGATGCTTCCATTGAGCGCGAGGGAACCTGCGGTGGTCAGCGACAGATCGCCTGTCACCGTAGTCGAGCCGATCGCGATGCCGACCGGCGCATCGATGGTCAACGCGCCTCCATTGAAGCCCGACAAAGTGACGGCCGACCCGCCCGCCGCAGCGGTGCCCGAGGAAAGATGCGCGGTCCCGATGCCGGCCAGCCGGGTGGTGGGATCGAGCCGCAGCGCCTGCGTCGCCGCAAGCGTGAGGCTGCCGGTGTTGACGAACATCGCCCTTGAGGTGCCAGTGATCGACCGCCCCTCGATGAGGACGCTGTCCTGCGCGGAGATGATGTCGTTGAGCGTCAGGTCGCCGCCGCTCATGCGGAAGGTTGAAGCAACATCGGGCCGCAGCGCATCACGCTGGAGCATCACCGATCCGCCGATGCTGATCACGCCGTTGGGCGATGCCGTGAGGCTCGCGGAGCGGCCGAACAGGCCCCCGGCGATATACGCATTCTGCCCCTCGACCCTGAGGTCCGACGCGCGGCTCTGGCCGGTCACCCGCACATCGCCGTGGCTCGACAGCAAGGCGACCGCGCCCTGGCCGGTGGAACCGATCGTCACGCCGGTCTTGCCCATCAGCGTGAACGGAGTCTCGGGTCCGCCATTGCCGTACAGCGTGCCGTTCACCGTCACGCGGCCCAGCGAGGACTCGATGGTGCCGCCGCCGGCGGTCAGCGAGCCCAGGATGATGCTGCGCGTGTTGAAATAGTCGAACTTGCCCTTGAGGTTGAGCGCCAGCCGCGACAGGTCGACCACGTTGGGATCCTGGACGAGGCCGATGCCGGTGATCCGCACTTCGGGATCGGGGAAGGCGACATCGCCATCGGTGGTGAGGTTCAGCATTCCGCCGACCAAGATGTCGGACAGGAACTTGACCGAAGACTTGATCTCCTGCGCCACGCCGATGTTGTTGTTGAGCGTTCCGATAGTGATGCTGTCACGGGCTCCCAGCAGCGAATTGGGGAGGCCGCCGATCTGCGACACGCCGCGAAGCGCAAAGAAACCGCTGCCGGTGCCGAGGCCCTGCGGAGCGGGTCCGACGCCCGGCAGCCCGGTGGCATAATCCATTCCGGCGACGAACTCCTGGATGATCGGCGCCTGGATGTCGAACTGGCCGACGATGCCGGTCGAGCCAACATCGGGCGAGCCGATGTCGCCAGCCGCACGCAGGGCGAGGACGCTTGCGACAATCCGGGAGTTGCGCCGCTCGCTTTCGAGCGGAGATTCTATCCGGCCGACGAACATCGAACCGAACGGGTTGTCGAGCTGGAGCTTGCCGCCCGCGAACACATCGCCGACGATCAGGTCGTTGCTTACGGCGTAGGAGCCGAAGCCGCCGTCCGTGCGATGAAGGATGGGAACATTGCTGCGGCGGATCAGCGCGATGTCGCCCGCCGCCCGAAGCACTTCAAGCGCGCCGGTGTCGACCAGGATCGCGCCGCGCCGCTTGGCGTCCGCAGTGCCGTAGTCGGCGGAGACAATCGATCCGTTCGATGCTTCCATCCGGACCAGGCCGCCCATCACCAAGGCGCTGCCGTCGCCGCTGTCGAGGCGGCGCGTGGTGCCGTTCAGCGTATATTGAAGCGCCGCCGCGCCGCTGGTGGTGCCGACGATGTCCGGCGCGACCAGCCGGATCCGGCTTTCGCAATTGGCGGGGGCGGCAAGACCCAGCGCACAGCCCTGGCTTGAAGTGCCGACGCGCCATTTCTCCGACACGATCGTGCCAAGCGTCAGCGTGTCGCTGTTGTTGATGAAGATGTTGCCCAGCACCGTCGAGGCGGCGGAGCTCATCTTGGGCGCCAGCGTGGCGTAATCGGTCGCCGCAATGGCGTTGACGACGCCGTTGGCGTTGAGCTGAAGCGGCTGGTCGCGGCGGGTGGTGAAACTGACGCTCACCACCTTTCCGTCGCCGCCGCGTACCGGGGTGACGACAAGATCGCCCGGACCCGCGGACGCGAGATAGGCGGTCGCGAGGTCCTTGTCGGCCGGAGCGCCCACGAAGCCGCTGGCGTCGTAGGTGAAGGTACGCTGCGCATCGAAGGCGCCGATCGAATTGCCGGCGATCAGCGTCACGCCCTGGGCGCGGATAACCGGCTTGCGAGTCTCGAACTGCGTGTCGGCGACCGGCACGAAAGCAGTCGACGGGAATGCCACCGCAAGCATGGTGTCGGTCCAGACCGAGCCCCTGGTCCGGGCGCTCATGTCGAGCAGCGACGCGGTTGCGATCGCGTCCTTGCTGGTCGGTACCGCCCCGAACAGGCTGGTCAGTTCCGCCACCGCGGCGCTTTGCTGCTTGGCCGCCCAGGAGGCGAGGCCGGCGTTGCTGATCGCGGCCGAAATGGTGGTGCGGTGGGCGGCGAAATCGGTGCCGTCCAAGGTCGGCAGCGCGCCTGGGAGCAGGTCGAGGATCGGCCCGCGAAGGCCGTTCAGATAGACCTGCAAGCCGCGCTCCACATGGGCATTGGTGGGCAGCGGAATGGTGTCGCGCAGGCCGCTCTCATTGACCTGGCTGCGCAAGGTGGCAAGGCCGAGCTGATACAGCGCTCCCCCCGGCTGCAGCGACGGATGGCTCCAGCTCGCCACGGTGACCTTGCTTCCGTCGGCCGACAAAGCGAGCCCCGGATTGGACCGGAAGGCCTGGATCTCCATCACCTTGCCGACCGCTTCGGAGGTGGCGCGGTTGCGCTGGGCGATCAGGCTTTGCGCCGTTACCCATTCGGTGAGGGCGCCGCCGGCGATCTGGATCGACACGGTTGCCGCCTGAGCGGCCGGATCGAGGCCGGCAAGATCCGGCAGCGCGCCCGGGAGCAGGATCGCCATCGGCGCACGCAGCCCGTCGAGGTAGAGCTGGAGCCCGCGCTGGAGCTCTTCGGCGCTGGCCGTCGCGCCCGCGCCAGGCCCCTGGCCGTTCAAGGCGAGCGAGGACAGTGCGATCTGGTAGAGTTCCCCGCCCGGCGCCAGCGACGCGGCGGATGGGTCGGTGATGATCACGGCCTTGCTGTCGGTGGACAGCGCAATGCCCGCCTTGGAGCCGAAGCTGGTGACCTTGCCGATGGTTTCGAGCGCCTGCGTCACCGCAAGGCCGCGGCTGCTTTCCGCCGTCGCCGCCGGATCGAACAGGGCGTAGCGGTCGAACGCCTCGCGCCCCTGGTTGCGCAGCTGGTAGCCGATCTTCGCTTCGCGCTTGATCGCAAGGGTTGCGATCGAGTCGAGGCTGGCCGGCACGAAGCCGAACAGGTCGATGAGCAGCTTTTCGGCCGCAGCCGCCTCGCGCGGGTCGCTGGACAGGTGCTTGCCGAACACCGCCCGCGCATCGGCGCGGATGGTCTGGTCGAGAGTGCCGGCGGTGGCCGCGTCCTGCGTGCCGCAATTGCTTGCGCACTCGGGCGCCAGCTGCAGCGCCTTGGCCGCGGCAAGGAAGCGCGCGAGCTTCTCCTGATCCACGGTGGCCGTCGCGTCGGCCGCGACGATCGAGCCGGGCGCCTTGAGCATCACATTGCCGTTGGTGGCGATCTCGCCGATCCGCAGCTTGCGGTCCGGACCCATGTCGCCGGTGTTCGAGACTTGCTCGATGGCGATGTCGCGGCCGGCCGTGGCGGTGAGGACGCCGCTGTCGCGGATGTCGATGCTGAGGCCTTGCGATGCCAGGTTCGAAGCGCCGAAATAGGCCGCGCCGGTGATCGAGCCCCTGGCACTGAGCGTTACATCGCCGCCCGAGACGATGCTGGGCAGGAATACGCCCTGCGCCACCTGGATCGGCTGGCCGACCAGGCTGGTGTTGCTATCGATCTTGACGCTGCCGTTGGGCGCAAAGGCCGCCCCGACATAGGTCGGCGCGGCACCGCCGCCGCTTGCCGCGACCGAATTGAGCGCCAGGTTGATGTCTCCGGCCGAGGAGGATGCGTAAACCGCGCCGCCCATCAGATTGACCCGGAACGGAGTGTCCGCGCGATTGAGCGCTGCGTTGCCGATCACACCGATGGAATCCCTGGCGGTGACCGACAGGTTGCGGCTCACCACCAGCCCGTCGCCGGTGCTGGCGATGCCGCTCTGGCTTGCCGAAAGAGCGACGGTGCCGCCACCGAAGGTCAGCGTGCCGCCCAACTTGATCTGACCGCCGGCGTTGGAGGTTACGTTGATGCCGCCGCCGGTTGTGCCCTGATCGAACACGATGGCGATCGGATAGGTGGCCTTGGCCGCGCTGACGATCGAGATATTGGCGGAGAGCGGGACTTCGTAGCGGACGCCGAGGCGTCCGTCCTGGCCCGGCGTGATCCTGCCCTCCAGGCTCGAGGTCACATTGCCGCTCAAGACCTGCACGAAATCGGCGTTGCCGCCGGCAAGCGCGCGCCTGACCCAGAAAGCCTCGGTTGTGAAATCGTTGTCGAGGTCTACGAAGCTGCCTCCCTGCGGGGCCTGGTTGTTGATCGATTCGTCCCACGCCCATGGCGACACGGTCCGCAGCCAGATGTCGCCGGTGCTGATCGGGGTGTCGCGCTTGATGCTGCGCCTGTCCGTCCAGGCGTAATAGAATCTTCCCGTCGGCTGGTAGATCAGGGGATTGGCATCCGACAATCCGATCGAGTTGGAAAAGGTTACCGGCGCCTGCACCTGGCCGTTCTGAATCACCGACTTGACGACCTGTCCGCCCACCGAGTTGGTGAACTCGGTGACCGTGTTGCCGTCGCGCAGCGTGATGCGGCCTTCGGCCGACAGTCCTGCGTTGATGGTTCCGATCTGGATCTCGTACGGCGTCTTGTTGTCGATGTTGATGTTGCCGAAGCCGTTCAGGACCTTGAGCTTGCCGCCGCCGAGCGGGTTGGTGTTGAGGATCTTGCCGCTGAGCGTGATCGAACCGCCGCCCGCGGCGGCGATGTCGTCGACCTTGATGTAACCCCTGGCCGTTCCATCGGCGTTGGTTCCGCCGGTGGCGATGAACTGGGCACCGATGTTGTTGCCCGATCCGGTCAGGCCGCGGTACCCGCTCACTCCCTTGAGGAGATCGATGCTGGCGCCGGCCGAGGCCATCGCGCTTCCAAACGACGTCGTCTCATACCCGATCACCTGGGGAATTCCGAAGATCTCCCGCGTGATCGGTTTCGACAGATTCTCCACGGCGTCGTTGATCGTCAGGCTGCGCTGCTTGATCGGGCCGGCCGTGATGGTGCCGGACACATCGATATATCTGGCGGTGATCAGCACCTGCTGGGCGGTGATCGCCGGCTTGAATTCGGTCGCCTGGGCCGGATAGGCCCCCGGCAGCTGCGATCTGGCCGGGTTCGCCACCACGACGCCGTTGCGATAGGTCGGAACCACCTGCCAGATGTGGTCGTCGCGATAGGCGGTGCCGCTTTCGCCGTCCCACACGAACAGCGCGGAGGTGTTGGTTACGTTGTTGCCCAGATTGCCGTCGTTGCTCGCCCATTCGCAGGTGACCGTGCAAGGCAGCCACGCCGTGTAGCCGCCGCCATACCCGTCGGGGCCGTTGCCCACGATGGCGCCGGGGCCTCCCGAAGCGTTGGAACGATGAATGAAGCCGGTGCCGAAATGCTGGTTGTTGTAGCTGGTGCGCAGGAACATGTCGTACATCAGACCGGCGCTGGTGACCGGCGTGCCGAAGGTCCCGAGATAGGCGTTGCTCACGGTGGCGAGGCCGCCGGTCATCCCGTCCACGCCCACCCGCTTGGCGGCGATGTAGGAGGCGAGATACTCGCTGGCCTGGATGGCGCTCATGGTGGCGGATCGGCCCGTCACATCGAACATCGACATGCCATAAGCGCCGTAGAAGAACGACAGCGGCAGGCCTTGCGAGAAGGTGCCTCCCGGCGCCGAGACGGTGAAGAGGCCCGACGGCGCCTCCGCCGCGAAGGTCGCCACGTTGACCGCGCCGAACTGCACATAATTGCCGGCCGGAGTCGCGGCCTTGAAGGCACCCGAGATGTTCTGCACGTTGCCCAGCACGATGATGTCGGAGCGGGTCGATGCATCGCCGCTGGTGACCGTCACGGCCCCGTCGGTGCTGCCGGTCGGCAGACGCGTCGTGACACTGCCGGGCAGCGTCTGAACCTTGCCCGTGTAGCTGATCGCGCCGTTGACCTTGAACGGCACGAAGACGTTGCCGACGATGGTGTCGAGGCCGGTCTTGTTGACGACGTTAACAACGCCCCCCGAATTCGCCGCCACACTCGCCGCCCTGCCGCCGAGGATCTTGTCGGAGGTGAAGGTGACCCGCCCGCCGGCTGCGAAGATGCCGCCATTGGCGGCGATGCCGTATCGCGCGACGTTCTGCGGATCGGTTGTGCTGACCAGCGCTCCGCCGACCACCACGGCGTTGCGCGTCGTGGTGCCGTCCAGCGCCAGGCGCGTCTCGTACAGGCCGGCAAGCGTCGCCAGCAACTCAGACTGGGACGCCGCCAGGTTGAGCGCGTCGCGCAGGTCCTGACGCTGCTGTGAGCCGTCTGGGGCGTCGGCCGGATCGGCCGGGATGGCGAGGCCGCGCCTCGTGATCTCCGCCTTGAGATCGGCAATCTGCTGGCTGACATAGCTCAGCGTATTGAAGGAGCCCGCGGTGACGGAGAACTGACCCAAACGGTCCGAATCGCCGACATCGTTGGTGGTGACCCTGAAGCCGGTCGATCCTGGAATCGCAACGCCATCGCGGGTGCTCGGCGCGCCGCCATTGCTTTCCACGGTGACCGTGCGGTTGTTGAGGAAGCCGGCGATCAGGTTGGTGCCGTCGAGCTTGATCGACCCGGTGGCGGCGGTGGCCGTGTCGCCGCTGCCGTTGGTGATGCTGAACAGTTCAAGATACGGATTGTGGCCGGTTCCCGATGCGGTCGGCGATGCGGTACCCGCCTGTCCTTGAAGGATGAGGTCGCGTGCCGAGCGGATCGTCGACGCGCCGAGCACCAGGCGATTATCGGCGTTGACGGTGGATTTCGCCTTCGCCTCTGTGGAGAGCGGCAGGGCCGTCCAGTTGAACGTGTCGGTCTGGGTGACGACCGAATAATTGTCGGACAACACTCCGTCGGAACGGGTTCCGGTGGAAAGCCGGATGTCCATCATCGATTCGATCATGGTGCCGTCGCCGACCGAGATCAGGCCGTTGACGTTGCTGGTCGCGTTGGTCTTGCCGCCGCCCAGGCCGGCGAGGCCGTAGACCTGGACGCCGGCGGTATCGACGGTGGTTTGCTGAACGTTGGTGCCGATGCCGATGCCCTGATCGGCACGGATCAGGATGTTGTTGCCGATGTTGACGTTGGTATTGGCGTTGTAGGTGCTGTTCACCTCGGCGAACGGCAATTGCATCGCCCCGCCGACTTCAAGCGTCGCCCCCTGCTTGCGGTTGGTCTTGACCGTTGCATCGATAAAGGTGGCGCGGGTGTTCTGGGTGGCGTCCCCGCCATATTGGCGCAGCGTCAGCCCGTCGCGCAGGTTCACCGTCGCGGCCTGGTTGAGAACGGTGTCGACCAGCGCCGCGGCGCCGGTCGCGATGCCGCCGCCCGCGCCGGCGACCGAGCCGCCGTCATTTCCGTTCTGGCCGACGACGTTGGTGGCGGCGATCCGGAATTCGGCTGCCTCGAAACGGCTGCCGGCTCCCACCCCGGCCCCCGCGATATCCCGCCCGACGTTGACCGTGGCGGCGGTGTTGACGCGGTTTTCGGAGGTCGTACCCGACGCGCCTACCGCCGTTGCCAGCATGGAATCGCTCTGGGCGTTATAGTCCGCGGCCGAATAGGCGGAGGCAGTAAGCACTCCCGCCCGGAAAATCTTGCCATTGGCCGGCGTTAGATCCGTCACCGCGGATCCATTGCTGTTGGTGTACGCCATTGCGGCCAATCCGGCCCCGAGGCCGCCGGCGCCGGCCTTCACCTTGGCCTTGTTCTCGTCGAGCACGGCCGACTCGATCGCGGCGCCGGCAATGCCTCGTCCCGACCCATCGACATTCTGGAGCGCGGCGCGCGTCGTGCCGCCCGAGGTGCTCTCCGCGCGCTGCACGCCGACGGCGAGGATACCGGCGGCGGTGACACCCGAGGACTCGGAGAATTGCGACAAGGCGCGCACTGCCTGAACCTTGAGCACCGTGGCCGGCAGCACCAGCGCGGCTCCCGCCGACCGGTTGAGGTCGACACCGATCGCAGCGGTGGTGGTGATATCGGTCTTGCTGATCGCCGACGAGCCGTTGACGGCGGCGAGGTATCCGCCCGCGCTTCCCTTGGCGGACGAGGTGACGTTGTCGCCCGTCGCCGGCTTGGCGACTTCCGCCAGAACGGTGATCCCGCCGAGCAGGCAGCTGTTCGCGTCCGGGCAGCTCAGCACCGAAGCTTCGCCCACCTGGGCCGAAACGGTGCCGGAGGCGGTTGCATTGGCGACGCTCGCTCCTGCCGCGACGCCGCCGGAGATGGCGACGCCGAAAGAATTTGCGGTCACCAGAGGAGTGGATTTGGCGTGCACCAACAGGTTGGTGCCGGTGATGGTCGTGCCCTCGGCAACGATCGCGCTGACTGTTCGAGTGTCGGTGGCGTTGGCGACCGCGGCATTGCCGGCGAAGATCAGGCCGCCTGCGCCGGCATAAGCTTCAGCCTTCGCTCCGCCCCGCGCGTCCGCGATCACATTGAGCGCGGCCGATGTCGACCGGTTGGCGACCTGCGCCGACACGGTGCCGTCCTTGCTGGCCTGAGCGACCGTGACATTGATCGCTCCGCCCCCGGCGACCGCGCCCACGGCGTAGGCGCGAGCGGTGGTCAGGTCCTCAGCCTTGATCGTCGCGGAGTTGAAGGCAAGGCGCCCTGCCGAGCTCGCCACGGCTGCGCTTTGCAGCTTCACATCGGCAACCCCGACGGCGAGCGCCCCCACGCCTACGGTGCCGGAATAGATTTCGGCATCCGCGGCGTTGGTGGGATTGTTGATCGTCCCGGGCGCCCCGGGCGCTTTGGCTTCCCCGGTGGTGGCGGTCAAAGACAGGGTTCCGCCCGACGCGCCGACATCGCCGAGAAAGGCGATGCTCTGGGCGGCGTTGCGGGTGATGGCGACGGTGGCGGATCCGGCGCCAATGCCTGCCGTGCCCTGGATGTTGGTGGATTTTGAACGCAGGTTGGCGTCGCTGTCGATGGTCAGCGTGCCCGCCGCCACGGTGGCAAGGCCGCTGCCGGCTCCGCCGGTCACCTGAGCCCGCACCCGCGCCTCCGAAGCATCGCCGGGCGCCGAGACTCCGGTAAAGGCCGACCGGGCACCGGCGTCGCCCGCGGAACTGCTGCGCTCTTCGGCAGTGGTCGCGCCGGCGGTCTGGTCCGCGATCTGGCTGCCGCTCCTGCTGCCGCCCGCGGCGAGCTGCGACATGTTCTTGTTGCCGCTGCCGGTGGAGCCGGTCGACTCCGCGACCTTGCCATCGGTGCCGCCGGAATTGCTTGGCGCGGTCAACGCGCCGGTGTCGGTCACCTTGCCGATACCGAGATAGGTGACATTGGCGCCGATGCCGACACCGCCGATGGCGAGGCCGAGCTGCACGGCGTCGATCTGGTTGTATCCGGTGGCTTGAACGGCGACCGAATTGGCGGTCACCGTCGGCCGCGACAGCGTCGCATCGACCTTGCTTTGGGCAAGAACCGCAATGACGCCGAGCGAGGCGCCGGCGCCGGTCGGCGATGCGCCGATCGCGACCTGGCCGACAACCGGAACGATGCTTACCGCCTCGGCTGCCCTCACCGAGACGCTGCCGCTTGCCCGGTTGTACCGCAAGGCGTCGGCCGACGCGGTGACTTCGCCGCGGTGAACGACGCCCACGCCGTTGCCGACCAGCGAGATGCCCGCCGAACCCGCGACCGAGGCGCCCGCCACCGTGGCATCGAACTTTCCGTCCGCCGCGATCGCGACCTTCGCCGCGTCGACTTCCACAGTGCCAAGGCCATTGCTTCCGGCGGTGCCTTCATAGGCTGCCTTGGTCCTGTTTTCGTTGGTCGCGACGATCACGGCACCGGCGCCCGCGCCGCTGCCGCCGATCGCGACATTGCCGAATGTCGCCAGCGCCCGGGCCGAACTGTCGGCGGTGATCGCAACGCCCTCCGCGCCCAGCGCCTTGACCGAGGCGGGCGTGCTCAGCACGGCACTGGTAGTCGACTGGAAACGCGGCGACACCCCGGCCACGGCGGCGCCAACCGAGCTTGCAACCGCCCCTGCGGCCGCAAGCGTGGTGGACGATTGGTTGCCGACGGCTTTCACACCGATGGTTCCGCTGCTCGCCAGCGATCCGCCCTTGATGAGGGCCGAGGTCGTGCCGGCATAACCGTCGCTGATCACCGGTGCCGCAGCAGCGACGCCGCCGCCGCTGCCGGCAACCGCGCCGGCAAAGGTCATTCCCACCTGCTGGCTGGACGCGCGAACGTCGAGGGACACGCCGGCTTGGGCCGTATTCGCCGAGCCGACGCTCACCTTGGTGTCGGTGATGGCAGCATTGGTATTGCCCGTGATGTTGTTGACCACGCCGGTAACGCCCACCGCCGCACCCTGGCCCGAGATGGCGCCGGTGATGGCAATGGTGCGGGTGGCGGCCGTGGACGAGGCATTGACGGCAACGCCCTTGAAGGCGGCGGTCTCGGACTTGACGACGCCGTTGAGCGCCAAATTGCCGAAGCTGCTCAGCGCATCGAACTGCGGCAGAGGGGAGACCAATCCGCCGGTGCGCAGGCCGGCGAGCGAGCGCCCGGCCTCGTCGCCGCTGCCGGTGAAGGCGTTGATGGTGCCCGCATTGGCGGCCGAGCCGACGATCTTCGCATCGGTACTGCCGCTGAGTTCGTTGACGATCACCGAGGCGCCGATGGCCGCGCCCTGCGCGCCGAATGCAAGCGCGCCCGCGCCCACGTCGATCGTGGCGTCACGCCTGGCGACGACGCCGATCGACCCGGTCGTGCTGATCTCGCCGCCGGTGAAGGTGAGCAGCGAACTGGTGTCGCTGTCGCTGAGGTTTACGACGATCGAGCCCGCGCCGCCGAACTTGGACCCACCTCCGGCGCCGAGGCCGAAAGCGGTGGTCGCGGCGGTGGAGACCGTATCGACCAGGAGGTTGCGCACACGGATGGCGTTGCCCGCCGCCACCGTGAGGGACGCCGAGACATCGGCGTCGATGCGGTTGACGGAGACGCCGGCGGCCAGTGCCCCCTTGGCGCCGCTGATGCCGATCACCAGGGCGTTGGACAGGATCGAGGATTCGTCGCGGGCACGGATCTTGAGATCGCCGGGAGTGGCGTCCAGATAGTTGAGACGCGCGGCATTGGCCGCAATGGTCGGGGCGAGGCTGTTGGCGGTGGCGGCGCCGGCCACCGACGCACCGTTGGCGCTGCCGGCGATCGCTACCGCGCTGCCGATGATCCGCCCGCGCGAATTGGCGAGCAGATCGACATCCGGGGTTCCCTTGAAGCTGACGCCGTCGAGGGTGGCGTGAAGGCCCGCGCTGGACGGCGCCGTGTCGACTCCGCCGGAGCCGGCTGCGGTCGTCCGGATGATGTCGTTGACGCCGACCGCGATACCGCCAGCCGATTTCTGGCCGTATGCAATCGCCCCGGCCAGCGCGAAGATGCCGCCGTCGCCCGAGGCGCCGATCGACACGTTGGGCGTGGCGGAAGGGGCGCCGGTGACATTGATGACGAGGTTGTGGGCCGCGGCCGAGGAGCGCCCCACCGCCGCCGATGAGGAACCCTCGATCAGGTTGCGTGAAACGGAGCCCATGAGGCCCATGCCTTCGGTGGAACCGCCGATACCGACGGCAAGCGACATGATGTCCGAACGGTCGATCGCCTGCACGGACAGGGAGCCGGCGGTGATGGTGGGCGTGGTGCCGTTCGCCGACCCGCCGATGATCGCCGCGGTGCGATCGTTGTCGATCGTATTCCAGGCAAAGCCGACGCCGAGCGCCTTGCCGCGCGAGGCGGAAATCGGAACGGCGATCGACAGGATCTGCGTGCCGCCCTTGAGATCGCTGGCGCGAATCGGGTCGTCGCCCGAAAAGTCGTTGGCGCCGAGGTTGAAATTGCCGAGCAGGCTGGCGCCGGCGGTGCCGCTGGTCTTGCCCGAGGAGGCAAGCGCCTCGGTCTGGCCCTGCGACATGTCGCCGGCAAAGACATTGACGGCGCGGGTGACGTCGATGGTGCCGATGCCGGTCGCGCCGGTGTCGATCAGCGCGGTCGAATCCAGCGACACCATGTTGATCGACATGCCGACGGTAAGTGCGCTCTTGGTGGAGTCGCCGCTGACATTGACGGCGCCCGCGGCCGCGATGCCGGCGATACGCGCGGCGGTCAGGCCGCGGACGCTGAGGTCGGCAAAGCCGCTGACCGGAGTCCCCACCAGGCGGGCATTGGCGGCCCCGCCGGTCGGCGAAGCGACGTCGATCACGGTCACCGCGCCGCCTGCGGCGTTGTTGCTGCTCCACGAAAGGCCGCCGGCTCCGGCGCCCATGGTGAGACCGTTATAGGCGAGGATCGACACCGCGCCGTTCGCGGCACCGCCGCCGGTGATGCTGCCGCCGGTAACGGTGGCGGCCGCGCCGTCGCGGGCGATCAGGTGCGACACGGACGCCGCGGCGGTGGTTCCCTTGTCGCTCTTGGTGGTGTCCGCGGACAAGGCCATGCCGGCGCCGATGCGGCTGCCGTTGGCAGCGGCTTCAATCGCCACATTCCCGAAGCCGGAGATGGTGGTGCCGGTTAAAGCCGACGCCGTCTCGTTGGTGGAATAAGACAGGCCGTAGGCGCCGGAAATCAGCGTGTTGCCGTCGGGAAGCTTGGCGGTGCCGGTGGTGATCGCCGCGCCGCCGGTAACGGCGAGCATGTCCACCCCTTCGACGGCGCGCGCCTTGAAGCTCGAATCGGCCGCCGCGGCGCTGTCGGCCTTGCGGAAGGTCGCGCTCGTGGTCTCCACCCGGGTGGTGAGGTCCGACAGGTTGATGCTCGCCGATCCCGCCAGGCCGAAGCCTTTGGTGACCGGAGTGCCTTTCTTCGTCTGGTCCTGAGCCGCGGCTTCTTCAGCCTTGTCCACACCCGAAGCGAAGCTGTTCGCATATTCGGAATATTTCTCGAGAGTCTTGTCCAGCGGCAACCCGATCAGCCCTGCGGCAAGGGTCAGCTTGGCCTTGGTTTTCGGATCCAGGCCTTTGGGCTTGTCGTCGGTTTGCGTGCCGCTGCTGCTGCCGCTTCCCGGAGCGGCGGGAGTGGCAGGCGTGGTGCTGGTGGCGGTGCCGGCAACGGAGATCGCATTGATGCTGCCGGTGTCGGTGGCGGTGATGGCGACATCCTTGGCGGTGATGCCTGCATTGCTGGCGGCCGCCGCTCCCGACGCGGAGCCCGCATCGTCTTGCGAAGCGTCGCCGACGCGTGCGACGGTGTCGAACTCGACATCGTTCAGCGCACCCGCAACGCCGACGGAACCTGCCGTTGCCGAGTCTCCGGTGCCGTCGGCCTTGGTGACCGCGATCGAGCCGCCCACCGCCCAGAGTTCCAGCTTGGTGAGCGCATCGAGCCCGAGCTTGCCGGTGCCGAGATCGAGCCGCGCGTCCTTGCTGATGACGGCGCGGGTATCGCCGTCGACGAAATTGGTCGCAAAGGTGCCGGAGCCGGTCTTGCCGGTCGATTTGCCGCCCTGCGGCGCTAGGGTGATGGTGTTGACCCGCGAGGTGGCGGCGACATCGACATTGACGGCCGCGCTGCCCGCCGTGCGCTCAAGCACGACGCCCTTGCCGATGCCGGCCACGGTGGTGGGATTGACCCCGGTATAGCCGACCGCAATGCCCGCCGCGTCCCCGCCGGCGGTGGCGAAACCGCCGGACTTGACCGGCAATGCGCCGGCCAGGTTGAGGACGGTGACGGTGCTATCCGCCTTCACCGCCAGGTCGCCGCTCAGCGTCAGGCGGGTAAGCGGATCGATCCAGGCGCGGGTGTTGGCGGTGATGTCGGTGTAGCTGACGGTGCCGGAGATCGCCGCGTTCTTGGCGCTGTCGGTTTTCGCGGTCGCGCCCGCGGCCGAGGCGAAGAAGCCCTTTTCAACGCCCAGCGTCGGCGTGATCTTGTCCTTGATTGAATTGTAAAACGCGGTGACGTCACTGGCCGCGCCGCCTTCCTCGCCGGTGAAGTCGAGATCGTATTCGCCGCCGCGCGGACGGTCGGTGGTTGCGTTGACGGCAAGGCCCCCGGACGTGACAGTGCCGCCCAGGGTCGCCTTGCTGTCGTAGTTGACGGTGGACCATGCGGCCGCGCCGGCGATGCTGGTCGCCTGTCCGTCTTTCTTCTGCTCTGCGGCAACCGACGCCTTGGCGTTGTTGCGGACGGTCTTGTCCTGCACCAGGCTGTTGACCTGGACCTGCCCGGTGCTGGTGATGTTGCCCGTCACCTGCGCGCTTGCGGCCTGGGTGTTGAACAATACCGACACGGCCGCGCCGAACCGCTTCGACTTGCGATCGGGATCGGGCTCTTCCTCGTCGGTCTTTTCCGAACCGAAGATCAGCTCGCCGAACTTGTCGGCAGCACCGCCCAGCAGGGTTTGCATCAGCCCGTCGCGGTCACCCTGAAAGGCGGCGAGGGTGGCTTTGGCGTCGGTGACGATGCCGCTCCCGGTGCCGGCACCGGCGGCGTTGAGAACCTGATTGGTGACGGTCTTGGAATCGATCGTCACGCTGCCCGGCGCGGCGATCGAGCCGATCGTTCCCGCCATGGTCAGCGTCGCCGCGAGATCGAGGTTCATCACGGCGGCAGCGCCGCCGCCGGGGCTTTCGTCCTTGGAAATGGTTTTGGCGACGTTCTTGAACTGGTCGCTGTCGGCTTG
The DNA here is from genome assembly GCA_035644835.1 of Allosphingosinicella sp. Classification (GTDB taxonomy): domain Bacteria; phylum Pseudomonadota; class Alphaproteobacteria; order Sphingomonadales; family Sphingomonadaceae; genus Allosphingosinicella. The sequence continues at coordinate 149,119 of DASQNR010000019.1, forward strand.
CGCGTTGGTTGCGCTGAGCACAACCGAGCTGCCGTCGAGCGTGGCGGCGGAACCGACGCTGAGCAGTGCCCTTGCCTTGATGTCGGTATACGCCACGGCCGCGGCCTTGGCGTCTGCGGTGGACACCGCCTGGACTTCGAGTTCGCTGGTCGCCTGGTTGTTGGCTGCGACGGTGAGCACACCGCCGGCCCGCAGCTTTCCGTCCACCGTCACGGCCGCGGTCGAGGAGACCTGCGCGACGCCCGCGGCAACGGCAAGGCTGAGCGCATTCTTGCCCTCGGCCTCGGCTTCCGCGGCGCCTTCCGCATGGGAAATGCTGTTGGCCTTGAGGGCGAGGTCGCCCTTGGCATGCACGGAGGCCGCCGCGCCGACATTGATCTTGGATTCGGCTTCGCTGCGGGTGTAGAACACGTCAAGCGCGCTGCCGATCGTCCCGAGCAGCTTGGCGGCGGCGTAGTTTTCGAGGAACTGAACGGTTGTCTTGACCGGATTGAAGTCGCTGGCGGTGGAGGCATCGGCATCGGCGGTGATGGAGACCTTGCCGCCGGTGATCGTGCCGGTGACATCGACGCCGACCTTGGCGGTGCTCGCCAGGAAGTAATTGCCAAGCGTCATGTTGGCAAAGCTGTCGTCGATCGTCACCTTCTTGGCGGATCCGACATTGATGTCGGAAGCCCGCCCCTGAGCCGTGCCGTCCCAGGCGGTCAGGGTGCCGGCGAGATTGATCTGGCCCGCCGAGGTGATGTCGATGCCGCCCGGCGCGTTCGAATCGGATGCGGAGCGCGCGTCCAGAAGCGCCGCGTTCTTGCCGCCGGCCGCCCCGGCGATGGCGACGGAGTCGGCGCCGACGATCGCGATGCCGCCGTTGATCTTGACCAGCGCCGCGCCTTCAACGAGCCCGGCCGTGGACACCACGGCGGCAGGCGCGGCAGCCTGCACTCCGGCCGTGCCGGCGATGCCGGTGCTCAGCACGCCGCCGGCGCCGATCGTCACCGTCCGGCCCTTGATGTCGATGCCGCCGGGCGCGTTGATCCGGCCGTTCACCGTCAGCGAGGATACCGGCGCGTAATCGAGCAGACTGCTGGTCGAGAATGCCGAGGCCTGGCCGAAAAGCGCGTCCGTATCGAGCAGGTTGCCGTTGGCATCGTTGCCGCGAACGATCAGGCGGCCGGTGTTGATCGAGCCCGTCTCGCCGATCAGGAAGCCGCCCGAACTGATGAAGTAGAGGTTGCCGCCGATGTCGCCGGACGCGCTGGCCAGGCGGCTGAACACGGTGCCGTCGATCCGCACGTCTCCGGCGACGACATTGACGAGATTGTGGGTGCCGGTCGGCAGGACCAGGTTGACGACATTGGGCTGGGCGACATCGAACTTGGTGAACCGGTTGAAACCGGTCTTGGACGCCGCGTTGACGTTGGTGGTGGTGACGGTGGTCGCCTGGCCTGCGGGAGTTACGATCGTGTGGCTGCTGCCCGACACGACCTGCGCTCGCACGGCGGGGCCGCCAAGCGCGAGGGCGGCGGCGCTGACGCCCCCCATGAGCAAACGCCGCCGAACACGTCCGGCGGATCCCAGATGCAATACGCCTGTCATGTAAACCAGTCCCCCTTCACGCGAGTCGCCGGGCCATCCCCCGACCAGCCGATACGCGCTCACATCGGATCAAAGCGGCGAAAACCCGCCCACACCTTGCTTCACGAGCAGGCGCTTTAACCCATTCCGGACGAATATACACCGCCGCTAATTATCACAAGTGTAAATACGCAAGTGTCAGAAAACCAAGGATTTCTCCCGTTTCCTGAGCAGTGTCCCAGCTTGGGAGGGGCAAAGTGGTTTGACAAAGCGTGCTTATGATCCATAACAGATGGATTCGCGTCAGGGGCCGGAACCGCAAAGGAGCGGCCCGGACGCAACGGGGGGAATCTAATAATGGCTAATCGTTCCACGGGCCTGATCCGGCTGTCCATGCTTGCCGGTGTCTCATCGGTCGCGATCGGCATCGGCCTTCCGGCCGTGGCCGCGGCGCAGACTTACCAGGCGGGAACGGGCGCATCCGCCACTGGCACCAATTCAACCGCCGTCGGCGGGGCAGCCGGTGCAAGCGGGCCGAACTCGACCGCGATCGGCCAGGGAAGCAACGCCACGGGCACCGACTCCACCGCGGTAGGCCAATCGTCCGCCGCCACCGGAACCGACTCGACGGCACTTGGCCAGGACAGTTCCGCGCTTGCCAACCAAACCACGGCCGTTGGAACCTTGTCCGTCGCGTCCGGCGCGGGCGGCGTCGCCGTCGGCTTCAATTCCAATTCGGTCGCCACAGGATCGATTTCGCTCGGCTCCGGTTCGACTTCATTCGACATTGACTCGATCGCGATCGGCAACGGCACTCAGGCCGCGGGCATCGGCGCGATCAGCCTTGGCACCGGCGGCAATTCCAGCAACGGCGACAATGCGATCGCCATCGGCACCGGCGCCGGATCCCTCAACACCGGCGCGATCGCGATCGGCAACGCCAGCGGCGCAACCACCTTGAACGGCATTGCGCTGGGCAGCTTCTCGCTTGCCACCGGGCCCGAGAACTCGATCGCGATCGGCAGCGGCGCTTCGTCGTCCAACGATAGCGCGCTCGCGCTTGGCGGCAGCGCGCGGGCGAGCGGCGAGAACAGCGTGTCGGTCGGCACCTTTGCGAATGTCGCCACCAACGACGGCACTGCGCTCGGCAACGGCGCGTCCGTGACGGCAGGGACCGGCGGCGTCGCGCTTGGCGCCAATTCCACTTACGGCGCTTCCGAAGATGCCAGGGTCGCCACCACGGCGACCTTTACGCCGACGGGCACCAACCAGCTCGGCACTGTCACCTTCGCGTCGCCGACCGCCAATTCGGGCGTGTCGGTCGGCACGGTGGCCGATCCCCGCCGGATCCTGAATGTCGCGGCGGGCCGGGTCACCGCGACCTCGACCGACGCGGTCAACGGCTCGCAGCTGTTCGCCATCGCCAATGCCACCAATAACGAGCTGGCCGAGGCGTCCACCTCGATCGTCAACATCTCCTCCTCGCAAGTGACGATCAGCAATTCGCTTGCCGCGGCGTCCACTTCGCTCACCTCGCGCGTCGATACGACGGATGCAAACCTTGCCACCGCATCGACGTCCCTGACCTCGCGCATCAACACCACCGACTCGAACCTGGCCGCCGCCTCCACCTCGCTCACATCGCGCGTGGATACCACGGACGCCAATCTCGCAGCGGCCTCGACCTCGCTGACTTCGCGCGTCGACACCACCGACGCAAACCTGGCCACCGCGTCGACCTCCCTCACTTCGCGGGTGGACACGACGGACGCCAACCTGGCGACCGCGTCGACTTCGCTGACCTCGCGTGTCGACACCACCGACGCAAATCTGGCGACCGCCTCGACCTCCCTCACCTCGCGGGTGGACACCACCGACTCCAACCTGGCGGCCGCATCGACTTCGCTGACCTCCCGCGTCGACACCACCGACGCGAACCTGGCGACCGCCTCGACCTCCCTCACCTCGCGGGTGGACACCACCGACTTCAACCTGGCGGCCGCATCGACTTCGCTGACCTCGCGGGTCGATACCACCGACTCGAACCTGGCAGCGGCCTCGACCTCGCTAACCTCGCGGGTGGACACGACGGACGCCAACCTGGCGACGGCTTCGACCTCGCTGACCTCGCGCGTCGACACCACCGATGCCAATCTGGCGACCGCGTCGACGTCGCTCACCTCGAGGGTGGATACGACGGACGCCAACCTTGCGACGGCTTCGACCTCGCTCACCTCGCGCGTCGACACCACCGACGCCAATCTGGCGACCGCGTCGACCTCGCTCACCTCAAGGGTGGACACCACCGACTCGAACCTTGCGGCCGCGTCGACGTCGCTGACTTCGAGGGTGGACACGACGGACGCCAACCTTGCGACGGCTTCGACCTCGCTCACCTCGCGCGTCGACACCACTGACGCCAATCTGGCGACCGCGTCGACTTCGCTCACCTCAAGGGTGGACACCACCGACTCCAACCTTGCGGCCGCGTCGACGTCGCTGACTTCGCGCGCCGACACCACCGACGCAAACCTGGCGACCGCGTCGACCTCGCTCACCTCCAGGGTGGACACGACGGACTCCAACCTGGCGGCGGCGTCGACTTCGCTCACCTCACGCGCCGACACCACCGATGCAAACCTTGCGGCCGCGTCCACATCGCTGACCTCGCGTGCCAACACCACCGATGCAAATCTGGCGGCGGCGTCCACCTCCCTCACCTCGCGAGTCAACACCACGGACGGGAATTTGGCGGCGGCATCCACCTCGCTCACCTCGCGGGTCAACACCACCGACTCGAACCTGGCGGCGGCGTCGACCTCGCTCACCTCGCGCGCCAACACCACCGATGCCAACCTGGCGGCGGCCTCCACCTCGCTGACTTCGCGGGTCAACACCACCGATGGCAATTTGGCGGCGGCGTCCACTTCGCTGACGACGCGCGCCAACACGACCGACGCAAACCTGGCGGCGGCGTCCAATTCGCTCACCTCCAGGGCCAACACCACCGATGCCAATCTCGCAGCGGCGTCGACCTCGCTCACTTCGCGGATCGGGACCAATGAGACCAACCTCACGGCGGCCTCCAACTCCTTGACGACGCGTGCCAACACCACCGATGCGAACCTGGCGAGCGCGTCGACTTCATTGACCTCGCGGATCAGCGCCAACGAGACGAACACCGCCAACAACGGCAGCTCGATCACCAACATCTCGATTTCGGTGACCAACCTTTCCTCGTCCGTGTCGACCCTTCAGGACACTGCCGGAACGGCCCGCCAGAACAACACCTCCGGCTTCGCGCCGGCCAACCCGTCGGGCGCCGATTCGGTCGCGGTAGGGGCCGGCTCCACCGCCAGCGGCACCGGCTCCTTTGCCGGCGGCGCCGGAGCGATCGCGTCCGGGCCCGAATCGCTCGCCATCGGCCGCAATGCCATCGCGCAGAACGGACGCGCCGTGTCGCTGGGCTCGGGCAATACCGCCAGCGGCAATGGCGCGGTGGCGATCGGCGATCCCAACCTTGCCACCGGAACCGGCGCGGTCGCCATCGGCGCCGACAACACCGCCACCGGCCAGGGCGCGGTTGCGCTTGGCAATGTCAGCGTCGCCAACGGCAATTCCGCCGTGGCGATCGGCGACGCGGCAAATGCGGGGGCGGCCAATGCAGTCGCCATCGGTGCAGGCGCGAACGCCAGCGTCGCCGGATCGGTGGCAATCGGCTCCGGATCCACCGACGGCGGCCGCACCGGCGTCTTCGCGGTCGGCGGAACCGCGGCGGGAACCCAGCGGCGGATCGTCAATGTTGCTGCCGGCACCATCTCGGCCACTTCCACCGATGCCATCAACGGATCGCAGCTTCAGGCGTTTTCGAGCAGCATCGACACGCGCTTTGCCAATTTCTCGGCAAACCAGACCACGGCGGCCAATGCGATTGCGCTCGGCACCGGTTCGTCGGCGACGACGGGCGGCACCGCCTTCGGCGCGGGCGCCCGCGCAACCGGCTCGAACAGCTCGGCATTCGGACTGAACGCGGTTGCTTCCGCGCCGAACTCGGTGGCGATCGGCGCCGGCTCCGTCGCGAACGGCGCCAACACCGTATCCTTCGGCACGGCCGGCAACGAACGCCGTCTGACCAATGTCGCGGCCGGCGTGGACGGTACCGATGCGGTCAACATGAACCAGCTCCGCTCGCTCGAGGGAACCGTCAACCGCGGCTTCGATCAGGCCTATGGCGGCGTTGCGATGGCGCTTGGCGCGGCAACGGTGAACCTGCCGCTCGAGCCTGGCGAAATGGGCCTGATCGGCAGCGTCGGCTATTATCGCGGTGAAACCGGCATGAGCGTCAAATATCAGGCGCGCCCCGGCAACAATGTGGTGATCGGCGCCTCCGTGGGCGTCACGCCGCGGCACGGCGATGTAGGCGCCTCCGCCGGCATCGGGTTCAAGTGGTAAGCAGATTCCGCCAAGGCGCCCGGGCGGAGCTTCGGCCCGCCCGGACGCCGGCGGCGACCTGATCCCGGCCCGGACGGGAGATGGCGAACCTGCGCGTCGGCCTTACCTTGTCACGGCCGTTCGACGATCTGGCGAACCTGCTCTGGTCCTCGGGGATCAACCAGAATGCCGTGCTGCTTGCCTTGCTGATGCAGCGGCTCCCCGATGTCGCCTCCGTCGCTATGGTGGACTGCTCCGGCAAGCCCGGTCCTCACCCCCTCGCCGAATGGACCGGCATCGCGTCCCTGTCCGCGGAAAGTGCGGTTGACGCACTCGACATTCTGATCGAGATCGGCGGCCGGGCCCCGGCGGATGCAATGCGCAGGTTTCGCGGGCGCGGCGGGAAGCTCGTCTCCTATATGGCGGGCAACGCCATGGCGATGAACTTCGAATCGCTCTCCAGCGGCCTTCCGCACGGCGAGACCATGTCGGCCGAGCGCTTCGATGCGGTTTGGATCACGCCGCAGCATTGGCTGATGAACCGCGACCTTTGCCGCATCACACGCTCCGACACGGTGGTGCGGGCGCCGCATATCTGGGACCCGCTGTTCTTTTCGGCCTTTGCACGCGAGCGGAAGCTGGACCCGTTCTACCAGCGCGAAGCGGCGCCGCGCCCATGGCGAGTCGCCATCCTCGAGCCGAACATCAACGTGCTCAAGACCTTTCACCTGCCGCTGCTGGTCGCCGAAGAAGCCTTTCGCCGCGCGCCCGAGCAGTTCGAGAACGTGACGTTGTTCAACACCAAGCATCTGGTCGGCGTCCCGCATTTCGACGGGCTTACCACCTCGCTGGATCTTTTCAAGGCTGGCCGGCTCTTCTCCGAAGGCCGCTTCGCCACGCCCAACGTGCTCGCGCTCCACGCCGATGCGGTGATCGTCCACCAATGGGAGAACGATCTCAACTACCTCTACTGGGACGTCCTGTGGTCGGGCCACCCGCTTGTCCACAACTCCCCTTCCGCCAAGGAGGTGGGCTATTATTATGCCGCCTTCGATCCTGCCGACGGGGGGCGGGTGCTGGCCGACGCGCTGGGTCGCCATCGCGATCGGGCCCGCGAGGCGCGGGGCGAAGCGCTCGACTTTCTCAGGGGCTTCTCTATCGACTCACCGTCGGTTCTCGCCGCCCATGAGGAACTGATAGAGGGGCTTTTCACATGATTTCCCGCCGCTTCGGCATTCCAGTCGGCCTCGTCGCCGGTATCGCCCTCACCTTCGGAGCGCAGCTCGCCTTCGGCCAGGTCGCCGGCGGCTTCCGCTCGGCCGAAACGCCTACGCAACGGTTGAACGCGGCCGTTCAGCAGCTCGGCATCGTGCGCTGCGGCCCGGTCCTGCAGCAGGCCGGGGCGTTCCTGCTCGAAAACGCGCCCGCCCAGTTCGTGGTGCAGCCGCTGGGCCCCGACACCAATCGCTGGCCCACCGTGGTGACGATGGAGGGAAGCCACGCGGTCGCCGGCAAGCCGGCAGCGCCCCCGCAGACCCGCCTGACCACGATGGTCGTGGCGCCGGCCGGCACCTGCTCCGGCCTTTATACGCAGGTGATCTACTGGCCGGAGCCCTGTTCGGCGCTCAAGACCCGGGTCTTTGCGGCTTATGCCAATGAGCGGCCGCTTCATTCCCGAGTCCGGCAGAGCGAGCTCAACGCCGGGTTGCAGCTCTACCTCATGCCGGCGGGCACCGGCGGGTGCGTGTCGGTGAAGAAGGAACTGATCGGGTGACCCCTCCCCGCCGCCCGGAAAGCTATACGGTCGGCATCACCATCTTCATCCGCGCCGACGGAGATCTCGGCCTTTACGAGAATGGGCTGCGGCAGAACGTCCTGTTCCTGTGGCAGCTCTTCCAGGCGGCCCCCAATTGCACGCAGGTCCACCTGCTCAATCATGGCGACGGAGAATTTTCGGGCTGGCCCGCCGGGCTCGGCATGGACGGCGTGCCGGTGGTGCGGACCCGGGACGTCCTGGACGAACTCGATTACCTGATCGTCATCGGCGCCGCCGTCGACCCGGCCGAACTGCAGGCGCTCCGCGACAGGGGCGTTCGGATCATCGGCTACAAGGGCGGCAATGCGGCGGTGATCTCGATCGAGGCGATGATCTCCAAGCCGCCCCGCCCGGACGCCGAGCAATATTTCGACTCCGGCCATTACGACGCCCTGTGGATGACGCCGCAGCATATGCATACCTATGCGGGCTGGTGCCGCACCGTGTACCGCGCACCCGTGCATGAGGTGCCCCAGATCTGGGCGCCCACCTTTATCGACAACCGGCAAAAGGCGCTCGGCGGCCGTTTCGGTTACCAGCCCGGGCGCGCGGCGTGGCGGATCGGGATCCTGGAGCCGAACATCACGGTGATGAAGACTTCGCACCTCGCTATGCTCGCGTGCGAAGCGGCATGGCGCCGGCAGCCCGAAGCGATCGAGGCGGTGCTGGTTTCGAACACCCTCCAGCACAAGGACCACCCGCACTTCAACAGCTTCGCCGGCGCGCTGGAGACCGTGAAGACCGGCGTGATGAGCTTCGAGATGCGCTTCGTTTCGGCCGACTTCCTCGCCAATCATTGCGATGCGGTGGTGACGCACCATTGGGAGAACGGCCTCAACTACCTTTATTACGAGGTTCTGTACGGCGGCTACCCGCTGGTCCACAACTCGCTGTGGCTGCGCGACTGCGGCTATTATTACCCCGATTTCGCCGCGGAAGCCGCCGGCGGCGCCTTGTTGCGTGCCTTCAAGGCTCACGACGAAGGACTGAACGATTATCGCGCGAACGTCGCGGTGCTCGTCGAGAGGCTGGCACCGGCGAACCCGGACAATATCGCCCTTCACGAGCGGCTTCTACTCAGCACGTGAACCTTTAGCGCACGTGGGACCTTCGGTTGGCCGAGCGGCCGCGCGCTCCCGACCTCATGCTCGCGTTCCGGATTCTTACTCCCGGGGCATGCGGTGCAAGGCGCAGATCTTGTTGCCGGCGGGGTCCCGAAGATAGGCCAGGTAAAGCTTGCCGATCGCGCCTTCCCGTATTCCGGGCGGATCTTCGATCGCGGTTCCGCCGTGCCGGAGCCCGGCCTGGTGCCAGGCGTCGGCCTGTTCGGGCGAGTCCGCGGCAAACCCCACTGTGCTCCCGTTCCCACAGGATGCCGGCGCGCCGTCAATCGGCTTCGACAAGGCGAACACGCCGCTGCGCGTCATATAAAAGACCCTGCCCCTGTCGTCCTTCCGGCCGGGCGGGATGCCAAGGGTGGCGAGCACCGCGTCGTAGAAGCTCTTCGAGGCATCGAGATCCTCGGCACCCAACATCACATGGCTGAACATGGCACCTCCTGCTGCGACCGACCGTCAGTTGCTGCTTTGAACCGCCTCGTCGTGATGAGCAACCGTGGTTCCCCTTGGCACGGAGATCGTGCCTGCGCTGATCTTGCGGCCCCTCCACGGTACAAAGCAGGTAGGAACCGGGCCGGCCGTCAACAGGTTGGGTCGGTTCATGTCGCTGTGTCGCGTGGAGACGAAATCAGCATGGTAGAAGCGTCCGGCATTCATCCCCAGACGCGAGCGCACGTGGACGCGCTTGCAGCCGCCAACCCCTCCTCGAGCTGAGGGACACGGGCGTGCCGGCTCCCTCCATCGTCTGGCTGCGTCAGGATCTGCGGCTTCATGACCAGCCTGCCCTGGCCGCGGCCGCGGGCGAGGGAGCGGTGATCCCCGTCTACATCCTGGACGATGGCTCGCCCGGCCGCTGGGCGATCGGCGGCGCCCAGCGCTGGTGGCTGCATCACAGCCTCGAGCGTCTCAGCGGAGCCCTGGAGCAATCGGGGTCCGGGTTGATCCTGCGGCGCGGCAGGGCCGACGTCGTGCTGAAGCAGCTGGCAGCCGAGTGCGGAGCGTGCCGCGTCCATGCCACCCGCCATTACGAGCCGTGGTGGCGCGATCTGGAGCGGCGTGTCGAACAGCAGCTGGACCTGGTTTTCCACGACGGCGGCGTGCTCGTGCCGCCCGAACATGTTCGAACGGGCAACGGCGCGCCCTACAAGATCTACACACCCTATTGGCGCGCGCTTCAGGCGCTGCTGCCGCCCGCCGAAGCGGTCACGGCACCCCAAAGGCTCGAGCGCCCGGAGCGGTGGCCGCAGAGCGAGGATCTCCACTCCTGGAATCTGTTGCCGAAGCGGCCCGATTGGGCCAGCGGCTTCGGCGACGACTGGATACCGGGCGAAGCGGCGGCGCTGGAGCGCCTGAGCCTGTTTGCGGATCAGGCGGAGCATTACGGCGTGCGGCGCGATCTGCCCGGCACGGAAGGCACCAGCCGCTTCTCGCCGCACCTCCACTTCGGTGAACTTTCGCCGCGGCTCATCTGGCATCGGCTCCCGCAGGAGTCCGGCGACAAGTTTCGCAAGGAGCTCGCATGGCGCGATTTCTCGCACAATGTGATGCTTGCCCAACCGGCGGTCGGCGAGAAACCGGGGCGGCCAGGCTTTGAGCGGTTCCCGTGGCGCACCGGGCCGGCCGCGGATGCGGATTTCGAGGCCTGGCGCCGAGGACGGACCGGCTACCCGATCGTCGACGCGGGCATGCGGCAATTGTGGGCCACGGGATGGATGCACAATCGCGTGCGGATGATCACCGCCTCCTTCCTGGTGAAGCATCTGCTGATCGACTGGCGGCGGGGCGTGGAGTGGTTCTGGGACACGCTGGTCGACGCGGATTACGGCAATAACGGCCAGAACTGGCAGTGGATCGCCGGCACAGGGGTGGACAGCCAACCGTTCAATCGGATCATGGCACCCACCGTCCAGTCGCGAAAGTTCGGCGCCGGCGCGTATATCCGCAAGTGGGTGCCGGAGCTGCGCGGGGTGAGCGACGACCTGATCCATGAACCGGGCGCGTCCCTGCTCCCCAGCTACCCCGAGCCCATCGTCGGCCACCGCGCCGCTCGTGAGCGCGCTCTGGCGGCGCTCGGCCTGTTCGCGCGGGAGAGGGAAAGCCAGCGCGGCGCATAAAAAAAGCCGCCGAACCATAAGGCTCAGCGGCGTTTTTGTTGGTTGCGGGAGTAGGATTTGAACCTACGACCTTCAGGTTATGAGCCTGACGAGCTACCGGGCTGCTCCATCCCGCGCCACCGACATTCAGACCCCCGTAAGGCGGCCTGAAACTGACTGAGCCGCCCGGCTGCACCGATGAAGGTGCTGCCAAGGCGGCTCAATTTGTGAATGGGTTCATTCCTTTGTGACCTTGCGCAGGCCGCAAAGCCTGGCGGCGACCTACTCTTCCATCGCTTAAGCGATAGTACCATTGGCGCAGTCTGGTTTCACGGCCGAGTTCGGGATGGGATCGGGTGGGTCACAGACGCTATGACCACCAAGCTATGGGGCCTGCGCAAGGGGGAACCCGACAGAGCGATGCTCTGAAGGGAGCCCAAGGGAATGTTCTAGAAACCGTGCATACATCTAGCTGAGTGTCCTTCGCAGACAGCCAAAGCTGTCATTGATGGTGGGACTCTCAAGCGCGAATAGAGCAATTAGGACCGGTTAGCTCCATGCGTTACCGCACTTCTACACCCGGCCTATCAACGTCGTGGTCTTCGACGGCTCTGTGATAACTTATCTTGAGGGAGGCTTCCCGCTTAGATGCTTTCAGCGGTTATCCCGTCCATACATAGCTACCCTGCTGCACTCTTGGCAGAATGACAGGTCCACCAGAGGTATGTTCAACCCGGTCCTCTCGTACTAGGGTCAACTCCTCTCAATTATCGACGCCCACGGCAGATAGGGACCAAACTGTCTCGCGACGTTCTGAACCCAGCTCACGTACCACTTTAATTGGCGAACAGCCAAACCCTTGGGACCTGCTCCAGCCCCAGGATGTGATGAGCCGACATCGAGGTGCCAAACAACCCCGTCGATATGAGCTCTTGGGGGTTATCAGCCTGTTATCCCCGGCGTACCTTTTATCCGTTGAGCGATGGCCCTTCCACGAGGGACCACCGGATCACTATGACCGACTTTCGTCTCTGCTCGACTCGTCAGTCTCGCAGTCAGGCGGGCTTATGCCATTGCACTCTAACAGACGGTTTCCAACCGTCCTGAGCCCACCATCGCGCGCCTCCGTTACTCTTTAGGAGGCGACCGCCCCAGTCAAACTACCCGCCACAGAGGGTCCCAGTGCCGGCTAACGGCACGTGGTTAGACATCAGAAAACAACAGGGTGGTATTTCACATTGCGGCTCCACGTCAGCTGGCGCCAACGCTTCAAAGCCTCCCACCTATTCTACACAGTTCTTTCCTAATGCCACTCTGAAGCTGCAGTAAAGGTGCACGGGGTCTTTCCGTCTAACCGCGGGTACTCCGCATCTTCACGGAGAATTCAATTTCGCTGAGCAGGTGTTGGAGACAGTGGGGAAGTCGTTACGCCATTCGTGCAGGTCGGAACTTACCCGACAAGGAATTTCGCTACCTTAGGACCGTTATAGTTACGGCCGCCGTTTACCTGGGCTTCATTTCGATGCTTGCACATCTCCACTTAACCTTCAGGCACCGGGCAGGCGTCAGACCCTATACGTCGTCTTGAAGCCGACTTAGCAGAGTCCTGTGTTTTTGCTAAACAGTCGCTACCCCCTGGCCTGTGCCCCCTCAAAAAGCTTGCGCCAAATGAGGGCCTCCTTCTTCCGAAGGTACGGAGGCAATTTGCCGAGTTCCTTCAACACCCTTCTCTCAAGCGCCTTGGTATACTCTACCAGACCACCTGTGTCGGTTTCGGGTACGGTCTATACGGTGGGGCTATTTCCTGGAACCTCGTCGAAGCCCTCTCAATCCGATAAGAGAGAACAACATAAGAGATCCGTCACACACCACCAGGCCCATGAATATTAACATGGTTCCCATCGACTACCCCCTTCGGGCTCGTCTTAGGGGCCGGCTCACCCTGCTCAGATTAGCTTTAAGCAGGAACCCTTGGTCTTTCGGCGACAGTGCATTTCACACTGTTTATCGCTACTCATGTCTGCATTCGCACTTCCGATACCTCCACGACCCATTACCAGATCGCTTCATCGGCTTACGGAACGCTCCGCTACCGCGTACGCATAAATGCGCACACCCTAAGCTTCGGTGCATGGCTTGAGCCCCGTTACATCTTCGCCGCAGGAGTTCTTATTTAGACCAGTGAGCTGTTACGCTTTCTTTAAAGGATGGCTGCTTCTAAGCCAACCTCCTGGTTGTTTTGGAACTCCCACATGCTTTCCCACTTAGCCATGACTTGGGGACCTTAGCTGTAGGTTAGGGCTGTTTCCCTTTTGACGACGGACCTTAGCACCCGCCGTCTGTCTCCCGGATATTACTCGATGGTATTCGGAGTTTGGTTAGGTTTGGTAGACCTCGCGGCCCCCTAGCCCATCCAGTGCTCTACCCCCATCGGTGTTCGTCCGAGGCACTACCTCAATAGTTTTCGCGGAGAACCAGCTATTTCCCGGCTTGATTGGCCTTTCACCCCTAAACACAACTCATCCGGTAACTTTTCAACGTTAATCGGTTCGAGCCTCCAGTGCGTGTTACCGCACCTTCACTCTGGTCATGCCTAGATCGCCGGGTTTCGGGTCTAATGCATCAAACTCATTCGCCCTATTCAGACTCGCTTTCGCTACGCCTACACCTATCGGCTTAAGCTTGCTCGACACATTAAGTCACTGACCCATTATACAAGAGGTACGCTGTCACCCCTCTAGGAGGCTCCAACTGCTTGTAGGCAATCCGTTTCAGGTACTGTTTCACTCCCCTCATCGGGGTGCTTTTCACCTTTCCCTCACGGTACTTGTTCACTATCGGTCATACACGAGTATTTAGGCTTCGAGGGTGGTCC
>DASQNR010000020.1:0-137894 GCA_035644835.1 Allosphingosinicella sp.
CGGACGCCGAAGAAGCCGAACTCCGCTCTCCGTAAAGTCGCCAAGGTGCGCCTTACGAACGGTTTCGAAGTTATCGCTTACATCGGTGGTGAAGGCCACAACCTCCAGGAGCACTCGATCGTCCTCGTTCGCGGCGGCCGGGTGAAAGACCTTCCAGGTGTTCGCTACCACATCGTGCGTGGTGCTCTTGATACCCTCGGTATCGACAAGCGCCGCCAGTCCCGCTCCAAGTACGGTGCCAAGCGTCCCAAGTGACCCGGCGGGGCCTTGGCCCCGCGCGGAGTCACCCCGGACGGGGTTCTCATCAAAGTAGTACTTTGATGGGGTCCCATGATCCGGGGTCCACCTTCTTCGGACGGTGGCTTAGAGAAAAAGATGGATCCCGGATCAAGTCCGGGATGACGAATTAGGAAGTAAGCCCCGGACATGTTCCGGAACCGGCTGAAGCATAGAGGAAGAAGATTATGTCCCGTCGTCGTCGCCCGGAAAAGCGCGAAATCCTCCCCGATCCCAAGTTCGGGGATATCGTTCTTTCCAAGTTCATGAATTCCGTCATGCTCGATGGCAAGAAGTCGGTTGCCGAGGGCATCGTCTACGGCGCCTTCGAGACGGTCGAGACGCGTGCCAAGCGCGATCCCCTCGGCGTCTTCCATGACGCCTTGAACAACATCAAGCCCGGCATCGAGGTCCGCAGCCGCCGCGTCGGCGGCGCCACCTACCAGGTGCCGGTGGAAGTCCGCACGGAACGCGCCCAGGCGCTGGCCATCCGCTGGCTGATCTCGGCGGCGCGCAGCCGTTCGGAGAACACCATGGCGGGCCGCCTCTCGGGCGAGCTGATGGACGCGGCCAACAATCGCGGCAACGCGGTTAAAAAGCGCGAAGATACGCACCGCATGGCCGAAGCCAACCGCGCCTTCTCGCACTACCGCTGGTAACAATCGTCCCTATATCGTCTGGGCGGGGCCTCGGCCCCGCTCCCGACATTGGAGTTTAAGATCATGGCCCGCAGCCATCCGCTCGAGCGCTATCGTAACATCGGCATCATGGCGCACATCGACGCCGGCAAGACGACGACGACCGAGCGCATCCTTTACTACACCGGCAAGTCCTACAAGATCGGCGAAGTCCATGAGGGCACCGCCACCATGGACTGGATGGAGCAGGAGCAGGAGCGCGGGATCACGATCACCAGCGCCGCCACCACCTGCTTCTGGAAGGGTGAGGAAGGCAACGGCCCCGATCACCGCATCAACATCATCGACACGCCCGGCCACGTCGACTTCACCATCGAAGTCGAACGCTCGCTGCGCGTGCTCGACGGCGCGGTCGCCTGCTTCGACGGCGTTGCGGGCGTCGAGCCGCAGTCCGAGACCGTCTGGCGCCAGGCCGAGAAGTACAAAGTGCCGCGGATGTGCTTCGTCAACAAGCTCGACCGCACCGGCGCCAACTTCGACATGTGCGTCGCCATGATCAAGGACCGCCTCGGCGCGCGTCCGGCCGTGCTGTATCTTCCGATCGGCATCGAAAGCAGCTTCAAGGGCCTTGTCGACCTGGTCAACAACCGGGCGATCATCTGGCTCGAGGAGTCGCTGGGCGCGAAGTTCGAATATCGCGACATCCCTGAGGACATGACGGACGCCGCGGAAGCCGCGCGCATGGAACTCATCGAGATGGCCGTCGAGCAGGACGACGATGTCATGGAAGCCTATCTCGGCGGCCAGGAGCCCGATGCCGCGACGCTGAAGAAGCTGATCCGCAAGGGCACGCTGAACTTTTCGTTCGTGCCGGTGCTGTGCGGCTCCGCCTTCAAGAACAAGGGCGTCCAGCCCCTGCTCGACGCGGTGATCGACTATCTGCCGAGCCCGCTCGACATTCCCCCCGTGGAGGGCCTCAAGATCGTCGGCGAGGGCACCGAAGTGCGCCCCGCCAGCGACGAGGCGCCTTTCTCCGCGTTGGCGTTCAAGATCATGAACGATCCGTTCGTCGGCACCCTGACCTTTGCCCGCATCTATTCGGGCAAGCTGGAGACCGCTTCGCAGGTCACCAATTCGGTCAAGGACAAGAAGGAAAAGGTCGGCCGCATGTTGCTCATGCACGCCAATGACCGCGAGGACATCCAGGTGGCCTATGCCGGCGACATCGTCGCCCTGGCCGGCCTTAAGGACACCACCACCGGCGACACGCTTTGCGCCATCAACGCGCCGATCATTCTCGAGCGGATGGAATTCCCGGACCCGGTCATCGAGGTCGCGGTGGAGCCCCGGACCAAGGCCGATCAGGAGAAGATGGGCGTCGCATTGAACCGCCTCGCCCGCGAGGATCCGTCCTTCCGAGTGACTTCGGACATCGAGAGCGGCCAGACCATCATCAAGGGGATGGGCGAGCTCCACCTCGAGATCCTGGTCGACCGTATGAAGCGCGAGTTCAAGGTCGAGGCCAATGTCGGCGCGCCGCAGGTCGCCTATCGCGAATATTTGAAGAAGCCGGTCGAGCTGACCTACACTCACAAGAAGCAGTCGGGCGGCTCCGGCCAGTTCGCCGAGGTGAAGGTCAAGCTACAGCCTGGCGAGCGCGGCTCCGGCTTCGTCTTCACCGACAACGTCAAGGGCGGCAACGTGCCGAAGGAATATATCCCTTCGGTCGAAAAGGGCATGCGCGAGACGGCGGAGGGCGGATCGCTGATCGGCTTCCCGATCATCGACTTCGAAGTGCAGCTGATCGACGGCAAGTACCACGATGTCGATTCATCGGCGCTGGCGTTCGAAATCTGTGCCCGCGGCGCGATGCGCGAAGCGGCTCAGAAGGCGGGTATCACGCTGCTCGAGCCGATCATGAAGGTCGAGGTGGTGACTCCGGAGGATTATCTGGGCGACGTAATCGGCGACATCAACAGCCGCCGCGGTCAGATCCAGGGCACCGACAGCCGGGGCAATGCCCAGGCGGTGGAGGCGATCGTCCCGCTTGCCAATATGTTCGGATACGTTAATGAGCTGCGCTCGTTCACCCAGGGCCGCGCGCAGTACACGATGCAGTTCTCGCATTACGACGAGGTCCCATCGAATGTGGCCGACGAGGTCAAGGCCAAGCTGGCCTAAGCGCAACACACGATTAGATTTTAACCGAGAAAACGAGGGTTAGGCACAATGGCGAAAGCTAAGTTCGAGCGGAACAAGCCGCACTGCAACATCGGCACCATCGGTCACGTCGACCACGGCAAGACGTCGCTCACCGCGGCGATCACCAAGGTCCTCGCCGAAACCGGCGGCGCGACGTTTACGTCCTACGACAATATCGACAAGGCGCCCGAAGAGCGCGAGCGCGGCATCACCATCTCGACGGCCCACGTCGAGTATGAGACCGAAGCGCGCCACTATGCCCACGTCGATTGCCCGGGCCACGCCGATTATGTGAAGAACATGATCACCGGCGCCGCGCAGATGGATGGCGGCATTCTGGTGGTTTCGGCCGCCGACGGCCCGATGCCGCAGACTCGCGAGCACATCCTGCTCGCCCGTCAGGTCGGCGTTCCGGCGCTGGTCGTGTTCATGAACAAGGTCGACCAGGTCGACGACGAGGAGCTTCTGGAGCTCGTCGAGCTCGAAATCCGCGAGCTGCTCTCGTCCTACGACTTCCCGGGCGACGACATTCCGATCGTCAAGGGCTCGGCCCTTGCCGCGCTGGAAGATTCGAACCGCACCACCGGCCACGACGCGATCATCGAGCTGATGGCCGCCGTCGACAGCTACATCCCGCAGCCCGAGCGTCCGCTCGACAAGCCGTTCCTGATGCCGATCGAGGACGTGTTCTCGATTTCCGGTCGCGGCACCGTCGTCACCGGCCGCGTCGAGACCGGCATCGTCAAGGTTGGCGAGGAAGTCGAGATCGTCGGCATCAAGGACACCCGCAAGACCGTCGTCACCGGTGTCGAGATGTTCCGCAAGCTGCTCGACCAGGGCCAGGCCGGCGACAATATCGGTGCGCTGATCCGCGGCGTCGGCCGTGAGGATGTCGAGCGCGGGCAGGTTCTGTGCAAGCCGGGCTCGATCAAGCCGCACACCGACTTCCAGGCGGAAGTATATGTGCTCTCGAAGGATGAAGGCGGCCGTCACACGCCGTTCTTCGCCAACTACCGCCCGCAATTCTACTTCCGCACCACGGACGTGACCGGCGAAGTGGTTCTTCCCGAGGGCACCGAGATGGTCATGCCGGGCGACAATGTGCAGCTGGGCGTCAAGCTCATCGCGCCGATCGCCATGGACCAGGGCCTGCGCTTCGCGATTCGCGAAGGCGGCCGGACCGTCGGCGCAGGGGTTGTCGCCGAGATCACGAAGTAATATAGGGCAGGGCCGCGCGGCTTCCACGGGATTCGCGCGGCCCAGCTTTTCAGGTACAGCGTCATCCCGGCGAAGGCCGGGACCCAGGAACACGAAACCTGGTGCTCTCGCGCTGACCTCGATGTCCTTGGGTCCCGGCTTCCGCCGGGATGACGAGTAAAATTTGGTTAGGTGCCCCGCTTTTGGGGCTCGCTCTTTGCAATCGGTAAGCAGGTCATGGAAACGCAGAATATCCGCATTCGCCTGAAGGCGTTCGATCATCGTGTGCTGGATCAGGCCACGGGCGACATCGCCGATACCGCTCGGCGGACCGGTGCGCTCATCCGCGGACCCATTCCCCTGCCGACGCGCATCGAGAAGTTCACCGTCAACCGTTCGCCCCACGTCGACAAGAAGTCGCGCGAGCAGTTCGAGGTGCGCACCTACAAGCGCCTGCTGGACATCGTTCAGCCGACGCCGCAGACGGTGGACGCACTAATGAAGCTCGATCTTGCCGCGGGTGTTGATGTTGAGATCAAACTCGCTTAAGGGCGGGCACAACGAGTAATCGTCACCCCGGACGAGGTCCCATCAAACTAGTACTTTGATGGGTTCCCATGATCCGGGGTCCACCTTCTTCCCCTTCCGGGTAGCAAGAAAAGGTGGATGCCGGATCAAGTTCGGCATGACGGGGTAGGGGCTTCCAGCCTCTCGCATAGACGAGGATACCGCCGGGCTAGCCCGGGTCTGCGTCCCCGCCGTTTCGCTTTACCGCGGAGCACGAGCCCAGGCGGGGCATGCATCTTTTTTGGGCCGCAAGGGTCCCCATCAAGGCACTACTTTGATGGGAGCCCTCACGCCCCTCGGATTGTCCGGGGGGCCTCTGTATAAGGAGCATGATCATGCGCACTGGCGTGATCGCTAAGAAAATGGGGATGACCCGCTTGTTTCAGGACGACGGCCGCCATGTGCCGGTCACCGTCCTGTCGCTCGACGGCTGCCAGGTCGTGGCCCGCAAGGAAGCCGACAATGACGGCTATGTGTCCGTCCAGGTCGGTGCCGGCACCGCCAAGGCCAAGAACCTTTCCAAGCCGGAGCGCGGCCATTTCGGCAAGGCCCAGGTTGAGCCCAAGGCGAAGCTGGCCGAGTTCCGCGTCGCCGAGGATGCGCTCCTCGACGTTGGCGCCGAAATCTCCGCCGACCATTTCGCCATCGGCCAGATGATCGACATTCAAGGCGTGACGCAGGGCAAAGGCTTTGCCGGCGGCATGAAGCGCTGGGGCTTCGGCGGCATGCGCGCCACCCACGGCGTTTCGGTCTCGCACCGTGCGCTCGGTTCGACCGGTCAGCGCCAGGATCCGGGCCGCGTCTTCAAGAACAAGAAGATGGCCGGCCACATGGGTGCCAAGAACCGCACCCAGCAGAACCTCGAGATCGTGCGCACCGACGTCGAGCGCGGCTTGATCTTCGTCAAGGGCTCGGTGCCCGGGTCGAAGGGCGGCTGGCTGCTCGTCAAGGACGCCGTCAAGATCGCCCGCCCGGACACCGCGCCGTATCCGGCCGGCATCCGCCAGGCCGCCGATTCCACTCCGGCTGCCGCTCCCGCGGACGCCGCCGAAGGCCAGGAAGGCTAAGCCATGAAGATCCAGGTCCGGAACCTGAACGCCGAGGACAACGGCGAGATCGAACTCAACGACGAAGTGTTCGGCGTCGAGCCCCGCGCGGACATCCTGCACCGCGTCGTCACCTGGCAGCTCGAGAAGCGCCGCGGCACCGCCCGCGGAGCCCGCGAGCGGTCGGATGTCGCCCGCACCGGCAAGAAGTACGGCAAGCAGAAGGGCGGCGGTACCGCTCGTCACGGCGATCGCCGCGCTCCGATCTTTATCGGCGGCGGCAAGGCCCACGGCCCGCGCGTTCGCGACTTCAATCCGTCGCTGAACAAGAAGGTTCGTGCGCTTGGGCTTCGCATGGCGCTGAGCTCCAAGGCCGCGGCCGGCCAGCTGATCGTTCTCGACAGCCTGGACGTGACCGAAGCCAAGACCAAGGCAGTGCGCGAGCAGCTTTCGGGTCTCGGCCTCGGCAGGACCACCCTGGTGATCGACGGCGACGCGCTTAATGTCGGCTTCGCCCAAGGTTCGTCCAACCTGCGCCAGATCGATCTGATGCCGGCGGCAGGTGCCAACGTGTACGACATTTTGAAGCATGAGACTTTGGTGCTGACCCGCGCCGCTGTCGAGAAGCTGGAGGCCCGTTTCCATGGCTAAGGCGAAAACCGCCAAGGTCGACATCAACCATTATGATGTCGTCATCGCGCCCCACATCACCGAGAAGACCACCCTGCTTTCCGAGCACAACGCGGTCGTCTTCAAGGTCGCGAGCGATGCCTCCAAGCCGCAGATCAAGGCTGCGGTGGAAGCTTTGTTCGGCGTCAATGTGACGGGCGTGAACACCCTGAACCAAAAGGGCAAGACCAAGCGCTGGAAGGGCCGTCCCTACACGCGCTCCGACATGAAGAAGGCGATCGTGACGCTGGCCGAAGGCCAGTCGATCGACGTCACCACCGGTATCTGAGGCGGGGACGATGGCACTTAAAACCTATAATCCGACGACCCCGTCGCAGCGCGGCCTGATCCTCGTCGACAAGTCTTCGCTTTGGAAGGGCAAGCCCCTCAAGGCGCTGACCGAAGGCAAGCACAAGACCGGCGGCCGCAACAACAAGGGGCATGTGACCTCGCGCGGCATCGCAGGCGGTCACAAGCAGCGTTATCGCTACATCGATTTCAAGCGCCGCAAGTGGGACATGCCCGCGACCGTGGAACGCCTGGAATATGATCCCAACCGCACCGCGTTCATTGCGCTGGTGAAATATGAGGACGGCGAGCTTACCTATATCGTCGCGCCGCAGCGTCTCGCTCCGGGTGACACGGTCGTCGCCGGTCGCAAGACCGACGTAAAGCCCGGCAACGCCATGGAGCTCGGCTCGATGCCGGTCGGCACCATCGTCCACAATGTGGAGATGAAGCCGGGCAAGGGCGGCCAGCTTGCCCGTTCGGCCGGCACTTATGTGCAGGTCGTCGGCCGCGACCGCGGCATGGTGATGGTCAGGCTCAATTCGGGCGAGCAGCGCTACATCCGCTCCGATTGCATGGCGACGGTGGGTGCGGTTTCGAACCCGGACAACCAGAACCAGAACTTCGGCAAAGCCGGGCGCACCCGCTGGCAGGGCCGCCGTCCGCTGACCCGCGGCGTCGCCAAGAACCCGGTCGACCACCCGCACGGCGGTGGTGAAGGCCGGACCTCGGGCGGCCGTCACCCGGTCACGCCGTGGGGCAAGCCGACCAAGGGCGCCCGCACCCGCAACAACAAGTCGACGGATAAGATGATCATCCGTTCGCGCCACGCTAAGAAGAAGAGGTAATAATGGCCCGCTCCGTCTGGAAAGGTCCGTTCGTCGAATTGTCTCTGCTGAAAAAGGCAGAAGCAGCGCAGGACGCCAACAACCGTTCGCCGATCAAGACCTGGTCGCGCCGTTCGACGATCCTGCCGCAATTCGTCGGCCTCACCTTCAACGTCTACAACGGCCGGAAATTCATTCCCGTCTCGGTGAATGAAGAAATGGTGGGCATGAAGCTCGGCGAGTTCGCGCCGACCCGCTATTTCCCCGGCCACGCCGCCGACAAGAAGGGCAAGAGGTAAGCCATGGGCAAGCAGGCAGCTCCCCGCCGCGTGGCGGACAACGAAGCGCTCGCGGTCGGTACGACCATCCGCGGCTCGGCTCAGAAGCTCAATCTCGTCGCGGCGCTGATCCGCGGCCGGAAGGCGGAAGACGCGCTCAACATCCTGCAGTTCTCGCCGAAGGCGATGGCTGTGGAGGTGCGCAAGGTGCTCGCATCCGCGATCGCCAATGCCGAGAACAACCACAATCTCGATGTCGACGCGCTCGTCGTTGCCGAGGCCTCGGTCGGCAAGAGCATCTCGATGAAGCGTTTCACGCCGCGTGCCCGCGGGCGCTCGAGCCGGATCATCAAACCTTTCAGCCGCGTGCGCATCGTCGTCCGCGAGCAGCAGGAAGCCTAAACCATGGGTCAGAAATCCAATCCGATCGGTATGCGGCTGCAGATCAACCGCACCTGGGACAGCCGCTGGTATGCCGACGGCGCCGATTACAGCCGGCTGCTGATCGAGGATCTGAAGATCCGTACCTTCATCATGAAGACGGTGCCGCAGGCCGCTATCTCCAAGGTGGTGATCGAGCGTCCGGCCAAATTGTGCCGCGTCTCCATCTATGCCGCGCGCCCCGGCGTGATCATCGGCAAGAAGGGCGCGGATATCGAGAAGCTGCGGAAGCAGCTCGCGGCGATGACCTCGTCCGATGTGTCGCTGAACATCGTCGAGATCCGCAAGCCGGAGATCGACTCCAAGCTCGTCGCCCAGGGCGTCGCCGACCAGCTCGAGCGCCGCATCGCCTTCCGCCGCGCCATGAAGCGCGCGGTGCAGTCGGCGCTGCGCCTCGGTGCCGAAGGCATTCGCATCACCTGCGCCGGCCGCCTCGGCGGCGCGGAGATCGCGCGTACGGAATGGTATCGCGAAGGCCGCGTGCCGCTCCACACGCTGCGCGCCAATGTCGATTATGCCGAAGCGACCGCCCACACCGCCTACGGCGTGTGCGGCATCAAGGTCTGGATCTTCAAGGGCGAGATTCTCGGCCACGATCCGCTGGCCCAGGACCGGCTGATGATGGAAGCGCAGACTTCCGGCGTCCGCCCGGCGCGTTAAGGAACACAAGAAATGCTGCAACCCAAACGCACCAAGTTCCGCAAGGCCTTCAAGGGCCGCATCCATGGCGAAGCCAAGGGCGGCACCGCGCTCAACTTCGGCGCCTTCGGCCTCAAGGCCATGGAGCCGGAGCGGATCACCGCGCGCCAGATCGAAGCGGCCCGCCGCGCGATCACCCGCCACATCAAGCGTCAGGGGCGTTTGTGGATCCGCATCTTCCCGGATGTGCCGGTCTCGTCCAAGCCGGCTGAAGTGCGCATGGGCAAGGGCAAGGGCGCGCCCGAATTCTGGGTCGCCCGAGTCAAGCCCGGCCGGATCCTGTTCGAGCTCGACGGCGTTCCCGGCCACATCGCCAAGACCGCGTTCGAGCGTGCCGCCGAAAAGCTGCCGATCAAGACGAAGGTCATCGCACGCCTCGGCGAAACGATGATTGAGGAAGCCTAAGACAATGGCCCAGATCGACGATCTCAAGACCCGTACCGACGACCAGCTTTCCGAGCAGCTGGGTGAGCTGAAGCGCGAGCAGTTCAACCTGCGCTTCCAGTCCGCCACCAACCAGCTCGAAAAGCCATCCCGGATCCGTGAGGTGCGCCGCACCATCGCCCGTATCAAGACGCTGCAGAGCGAGCGCTCCAGCGCCGCTCAAAAGGCATAAGGAGTTTATCGAATGCCCAAGCGCGTTCTCACCGGCCGGATCGTGTCGGACAAGACCGACAAGACCGTGGTGGTCCTGGTCGAGCGTCGGGTGAAGCACCCGCTCTACGCCAAGATCATCAAGCGTTCGAAGAAGTATCACGCCCACGACGAAGCCAACAGCTTCCGCGAAGGCGAGACCGTCCGCATCGAAGAGACGCGGCCGATCTCCAAGCTCAAGACCTGGCGGGTTCTCGACCGCGTGGACACCCACGCGACCCCGCAGAAGGCGGATATCGCCTGACGCCTTCGGGCCGATTGTTGCAACTGATCGCCGGGCAATCTGTCCCGGTTGAAGTGAAGAAGGAATTGGATCGATGATCCAGATGCAGTCCAACCTTGAGGTTGCCGATAATAGCGGCGCCAAGCGCGTCCAGTGCATCAAGGTTCTTGGTGGATCGAAGCGGCGCTTTGCCGGCGTCGGCGACATCATCGTCGTTTCCATCAAGGAAGCGGCCCCGCGCGGCCGCGTTAAGAAGGGCGATGTCCACAAGGCCGTGATCGTGCGGACCGCCAAGGACATCCACCGCGCCGACGGCTCCACCATCCGCTTCGATTCGAACGCGGCGGTGCTGGTCAACAACAATGCGGAGCCGATCGGCACTCGTATCTTCGGCCCCGTGGTTCGCGAGCTGCGCGCCAAGAAGCACATGAAGATCATCTCTCTCGCGCCGGAGGTCTTGTAAGGTCATGGCTGCTGCTAAGATCAAGAAGGGCGACACCGTCGTGATCCTGTCCGGCAAGGACAAGGGCAAGACGGGCGAAGTCACGAAGTCCATGCCGAAGGACGGCAAGGTGCTCGTGTCGGGCGTCAACATCATCACGCGTCACCGCAAGCCCTCTCAGGCGAGCCCTCAGGGCGGCCTCGAGCGGACCGAAGCGCCGATGCACGTATCCAAGGTCGCGATCGCGGATCCCAAGACCGGCCAGGCAAGCCGCGTCCGCTTCGAAATGCGCGACGGCAAGAAGGTTCGCGTCGCCGCGCGGTCCGGGGAGTTGATCAATGGCTGATGCCAAGTACATCGCGCGTCTGAAGCGCGACTATGATGAGCGCATCGTCGCTGCGATGACGGAAAAGTTCGGTTACAAGAACCGCCTGGAAGTCCCGCGGCTCGACAAGATCGTCATCAACATGGGCGTCGGCGAGGCGACCCAGGACAAGAAGAAGGTCGAAACCGCCGCTGCCGAAATGCAGCTGATCGCCGGCCAGAAGCCGGTGATCACCAAGGCGCGTACCTCCATCGCCCAGTTCAAGCTGCGCGAAGGCATGCCGATCGGCGTCAAGGTGACGCTGCGCCGGGAGCGGATGTACGAATTCCTCGATCGTCTGATCACCATCGCGCTTCCCCGCGTGCGCGATTTCCGCGGCCTCAACCCGAAGTCTTTCGACGGGCGGGGCAATTACGCGATGGGTCTAAAGGAACAGATCGTGTTCCCTGAGATCAACTATGACCGCATCGAAAAGGTGCGCGGCATGGACATCATCGTCACCACCACCGCGAAGACGGACGACGAGGCGCGCGAGCTGCTGCGCCTCTTCAACTTCCCCTTCCCGCGCGTGGAAGAAGAAAAGCAGGCGGCTTGAGCTAAGCCCTCGCCCCTTCAGGGGAGAGGGTTGGGAGAGGGGAAGAGCCCTCTTCCTCGATGAAATCGGAGAGGTTGGGGTCCACGGGACTGCCCCTCTCCCCAGCCCTCTCCTCCGAAGGGGAGAGGGAGAGACAAGAAAGGCGAGAACTTAAGTCATGGCGAAACTGAGTTCCATCAACAAGAATGAGCGTCGCAAGAAGCTGGTGAAGAAATATGCCGGCCAATATGCGAAGCTGAAGGCGATCGCGGACGACAAGTCCCTGGACGACACCGAGCGTCTGATCGCCCGGCTCAAGATGGCGGAGATCCCGCGCAACGGTAACCCCACCCGGGTTCGCAACCGCTGCCAGATCACCGGCCGTCCGCGTGCCAATTATCGCAAATTCGGGCTGTCGCGCATCATGATCCGTGAATTGGGCAACAAGGGCCTGATTCCCGGTCTCACGAAGTCCAGCTGGTAAGGTATAAAATATGCCCTTGACCGATCCACTGGGTGACATGCTCACCCGCATCCGCAACGGCCAGCAGGCCCGCAAGGACAGCGTGGTTTCCCCCGCGTCCAAGCTCAGGTCCCGCGTGCTCGACGTTCTTCAGCGCGAAGGCTATATCCGCGGCTACAGCGAGGAGGCCCTGGGCCGCCACGCCGGCCTGCGCATCGAGCTGAAATATTTCGAAGGCCGCCCGGCCATCCAGCATGTTGCGCGCGTGTCGAAGCCTGGCCGCCGCGTCTATTCGGGCAGCCAGGAACTGCCGCGGGTCCGCAACGGCCTCGGCATCACCATCGTCTCGACTCCGCGCGGCGTTCTTTCGGACGCGGAAGCGCGCGAACAGAATGTCGGCGGCGAAGTGCTCGCGGAGGTGTTTTGATATGAGCCGCATCGGAAAAGTGCCGGTCGCTCTGCCGAGCGGCGTGACCGCTTCGGCCGAAGGCGCGGTGCTGTCGGTGAAGGGACCCAAGGGCACCCTCACCATGCAGATGTTGGACGACATCAGCTACGGCATCGAAGACGGCCGCATTGTCGTCAAGCCGGCCAACGAGACCAAGCGCGCACGCTCCTTCTGGGGCATGCACCGCACCTTGGTGCAGAACCTCGTCACCGGCGTCACCGACGGTTTCACCAAGACGCTGGAAATCACCGGCGTCGGTTACCGCGCGGCCATGCAGGGCAAGAACCTGCGCCTCCAGCTCGGCTACAGCCACGACGTCAATGTCGAGGTTCCGGCCGATCTCACCGTTGCCACTCCGGATCCGACCACCGTCGTGATTTCGGGCAGCGATTCCCAGCGGGTCGGTCAGCTCGCCGCTGAGATCCGCCAGTGGCGCAAGCCGGAGCCCTACAAGGGCAAGGGCATCAAATATCGCGGCGAGTTCATCTTCCGCAAAGAAGGCAAGAAGAAGTAAGCCATGGCGAAACTCTCTCTCTTCGAACGGCGCCGTCAGCGCGTCCGCACCTCGCTCCGCAAGCGTGGAGGAGTCCGTCCGCGGCTCTCCATCCATCGCTCGGGCCGTCACATCTACGCCCAGGTCATCGACGATGTCGAAGGCCGCACCGTTGCTTCCGCCTCCACTCTGGAGAAGGACGTACGGGGCACCACCGGCGCAACCGTCGATGGAGCCGGGGACGTGGGCCGCCGGGTTGCCGAGCGTGCCAAGGCCGCCGGCGTCACCCGGGTGGTCTTCGACCGCGGCGGTTTCCTTTTCCACGGCCGCGTGAAAGCGCTGGCCGATGCGGCCCGCGAAAGCGGATTGGAGTTCTAAATGGCTGACGAAAACAACATCGAGACGTCGCAGCAGACGCCGACTCAGCCGGCCGAGAATGCGGCGGCAGCGGCTCCGGCCGAGGCACGCACCGAGGGCCGCGGCCCGGGTGGCCCGGGCGGTGGTCCTGGCGGCCGTGGCGGTCGTGGCGGCCGTGGTGGCGGCGGCGGCGGCGGCCGTGACGGTCGTCCCGGCGGCGGCAATCGTGGGCGGCGCGACGAGCGCGGCGGCCGCGGCGGCAATCGCGACGACGACGGCGGCGAAGAGCTGATCGAGAAGCTCGTCCACATCAATCGCGTTTCCAAGACCGTGAAGGGCGGCAAGCGCTTCGGCTTTGCGGCTCTGGTCGTGGTCGGCGACGGCAAGGGCCGCGCGGGCTTCGGCAAGGGCAAGGCGCGCGAAGTGCCGGAAGCCATCACCAAGGCGACCGCGGCGGCCAAGAAGGCCATGGTCCGCGTGCCCTTGAAGGAAGGCCGCACTCTGCACCATGACGGCAACGGCCATTTCGGCGCGGGCCGCGTCACGGTTCGTACGGCTCCGGCCGGTACGGGCATCATTGCTGGCGGCCCGATGCGCGCCGTGTTCGAAAGCCTGGGCGTTGCCGATGTGGTGACCAAGTCGGTCGGCACGTCCAACCCCTACAACATGATCCGGGCGACTTTCGAGGCGCTCACCGATCAGACCAGCCCCAAGTCGGTGGCGCAGCGTCGCGGCAAGAAGATCGCCGACCTGCTCGGCCGCGGCGGCTCGCAGACTGCCGAGGCCGACGCCCTGGCAGTGACGGAGTAAGCACATGGCGACCATCAAGATCACCCAGACGGGCTCGCCGATCCGGCGCACCCCCGATCAGCGCAAGACGCTGATCGGCCTCGGCCTCAACAAGATGCACAAGACGGTGGAACTCACCGACACACCCGAGGTGCGCGGCATGATCCGCCGGGTGCAGCATATGGTGAGCATCGAGGGCTAGAAGCCCTCTCTAGCCCCTCCCCTTCAGGGGAGGGGTTGGGGTGGGGAATGTGGGTTGAAGTTGAGGCTTGGCTTCTTCTCGCAAACAAGCCCCACCCCAAACCGCTCCCCTGAAGGGGAGGGGCGTAAAATGTCCAGCGCGACAAAAGCGAAAGCGAGTGCAATGACCATCAAACTCAACGACCTTCGTGACAATCAGGGCGCCCGCAAGAGCCGCGTCCGCGTCGGCCGCGGCATCGGCTCGGGCCTGGGCAAGACCGCCGGGCGCGGCCAGAAGGGCCAGACCAGCCGTTCGGGCGTGTCGATCTTCGGCTTCGAAGGCGGCCAGATGCCGCTCCACATGCGGCTGCCCAAGCGCGGCTTCAACAACATCTTCGCCAAGGATTATGCCGA
This sequence comes from Allosphingosinicella sp., assembly GCA_035644835.1. GTDB lineage: Bacteria > Pseudomonadota > Alphaproteobacteria > Sphingomonadales > Sphingomonadaceae > Allosphingosinicella. Next base: position 14,491 of record DASQNR010000020.1, read on the forward strand.
GGTGAATTTGGGCGCGATCCAGAAGGTGATCGACGCCGGCAAGCTTTCCGCCGACGGCACGATCGATCACGCTGCGCTCAAGGCCGCCGGCCTTGCTCGCGGCGGCAAGGACGGCGTCCGCCTGCTCGGCAAGGGCAGCCTGACGTCCAAGCTCGCTCTGCGCGTGTCGGGTGCCTCCAAGGGCGCCCGTGAAGCGGTAGAAGCCGCCGGCGGTTCGGTGGAGGTGATCGAGGTCGTCTCCGCCGCCGAAAAAGCCGCTGCCAAGAAGAACAGCGTCAAAAAGCGCACCAACGCCTGAAGGGGTTGCCGGAGCCTGGCTCCGGCGCCTTCCCAGGCCGCCGCGCCGGTGAAGGGCTGACACGCCCGCACCAGTCACTATATGAGGGAGCCCATCGAAGTACCACTTCGATGGGGTCCCCGGGGCGGCGGGGGTCACTATCTCCGCCGCCTCTTGTTCTTTTCCCGGGATTGAAAACTCATGGCATCCGCAGCCGATAACATGGCAGCCAATCTCTCCATGGCGAGTTTCGCCAAGGCGACCGATCTCAAGAAGAGGCTGTGGTTCACGCTCGGCGCGCTGATCATCTTCCGCCTGTTGTCGTTCGTGCCGCTGCCGGGCATCGACCCGCGTGCGCTGGGCACCCTGTTCGAGACCACGCGCGGCACGGTGCTTGATTTCTTCAATACATTTTCGGGCGGCAGCCTGGAGCGGATGAGCCTCATCGCATTGGGCGTCATGCCCTACATCACCGCGTCGATCGTGGTGCAGCTCGCCTCCTCCATGTCGCCCCAGCTCGCAGCCCTCAAGAAAGAGGGCGAATCGGGCCGCAAGAAGATCAACCAGTACACCCGCTACGGCACCGTCTTCCTGTGCGCGATCCAGGGCTATTTCATCGCCGTCGGCCTTGAAGGCTGGGGCTCGGGTTCGACCGGATCGGCCGTGCTCGATCCGGGCATGATGTTCCGCATCACCACCGTCGTGTCGCTGATCGGCGGCACCATGTTCCTGATGTGGCTTGGCGAGCAGATCACCAGCCGCGGCATCGGCAACGGGATTTCGCTGATCATCATGGCCGGCATCGTCGCCCAGCTTCCCACCGCGCTCGCGCAGGTGTTCGAAGGCGGCCGCACCGGCACCATGTCTCCGGTGATGATCATGGGCGTGATCCTGCTGGTGGTGGTGCTGGTGCTCGGCATCTGCTTCATGGAGCGGGCCCAGCGGCGCGTGCTTATCCAATATCCCAAGCGCCAGACGGCGCGCGGCCAGATGCAGGCGGAGCGTTCGCACCTTCCCCTGAAGATCAACACCGCGGGCGTGATCCCGCCGATCTTCGCCTCGTCGCTGCTCCTCATGCCGCTCACCATCGCCCAGTTCGCCGGCAACCGGGCGGAGGGCGAGAGCACCTGGGGCGATATCCTCATCACCATCACCACCGCGCTCCAGCACGGCCAGCCGCTCTACATGTTCCTCTATGCGGCCGGGATCATCTTCTTCTGCTTCTTCTACACCGCGGTTGTGTTCAACCCGGAAGAGACGGCGGAGAATTTGAAGCGCTATGGCGGGTTCATCCCCGGCATCCGTCCCGGCAAGCGCACCGAGGAATATCTGGATTACGTGCTGACCCGGATCACGGTGGTGGGCGCGATCTACCTTACCGTCATCTGCCTGGTGCCGGAGTTCCTGATCGCCCGGGCGGGCATTCCCTTCTATCTCGGCGGAACCAGCCTGCTCATCGTCGTCAACGTAACCATGGACACGGTGACGCAGATCCAGAGCCACCTTATCGCCCATCAATATGGCGACCTCATCAAGAAGGCGAAGCTGAAGGGCGGACGCGCCCGTTAAGAGGCGCGGCGCACCAGGGGAGAGCTAAGGCACATGAACATCATCCTGCTTGGCCCCCCGGGCGCCGGAAAAGGAACCCAGGCCGAGCGGCTGATGGCCCAGCGCGGTTTCGTCCAGCTCTCGACGGGCGACATGCTCCGTTATGCCATGAAGATCGGCAGCCCCGCCGGCCTCGAGGCGAAGTCGATCATGGAGGCAGGCGATCTTGTCCCCGACGCCCTGGTCAACGCGCTGATCCGCGACCGCCTCGACTACCCGCAAGGCACCTACCCGCCAGGCTTCATCTTCGACGGCTATCCGCGCACCGCGGCTCAGGCCGTTTCGCTCGACGAGATTCTCGCTGAAAAGGGGATGAAGCTCGATCATGTCATCGAGCTGCAGGTCGACGAGGATGCGCTGGTCGACCGCATCATCGGCCGCTTCAGCTGCGCCAGCTGCGGCGCCAGCTACCATGACCGGTACAAGCTGCCGCTGATCGACAAGCGCTGCGACCAATGCGGCTCGGACGCCTTCAAGCGCCGCCCCGACGACAACGAAGCCACCGTGCGTAACCGCATGGCCGAATACCGCGCCAAGACCGCGCCGATCCTTCCTTATTATGAAGCAAAGGATCTCGTCCGCCGGGTCGACGGCATGGCGCCGATCACGGAAGTCGAAGCGGCGATCGAAGACATCCTCAACCAGGGCTGACCGCAGCTTTACCCCACTCCCGTAATTACGGGAGAGGGAGGGGGCCAAGCGCAGCTTGGGAGGGTGAAGGTCTGTACCGTGGACTCAGCAAGACCCTCACCCTCCCAAGCCTTCGGCTCGGGCCCCTCCCTCTCCCGCGAAAGGCGGGAGAGGGGGTAGTGTCCGCCTAGCTGCGTTTCGCGCGCACCAGCGCTTCGTCCAGCGCTTGCAGGAATCGCGAACGGTCCTGCTTCGAAAACGGCGCGGGGCCGCCCACGCCGTCGCCCGCACCGGCGCGCAGGTCGGCCATGATGGCGCGCGTGGCGACAGCAGCGCCGATCGAGGAATTGGTGAACGGCTTGCCGGTCGGCGAAATGACCGCCGAGGCGCCGGCTTTGAGGCAGCGATCCGCGAGCAGGATGTCGGTGGTGACCACCACTGCGCCCGCGGCCGTATTGTCCGCGATCCAGTCATCCGCCGCATCGAAGCCGCTGCCCACCGTGATCCGCGCGATCAGCGGGTGGGGCGGCACGCGCAGATGCTGGTTGGTGACGAGCGTCACCGGCACTTCGTGGCGGAAGGCCACTTTGTAGATCTCCTCCTTGACCGGGCAGGCGTCGGCGTCGACCAGGATGCGCGGGCTCATCGGCAGCACACCTTAGCCGTTGCGCTTGGGCTTTGCCTTCCACGGGGTCGGGAAAGCCCTGGGCTTGCCGGCGCTTGCGGGGCGGGGGCCGGCACCGCCGGGACGCGGGCCGGGGCCACCGGTTCGGGGGCCGGAGGATGGGCCCTGGCGGCGGTTTTCGCGGGCGGTGTCGCGCGGCTTGCCTTCGACCGCTTCGATGAGGACACCGCCTTCGCCGTCGTCATCGGTGGCGGTGCGCTTCACCGAGGCGGCGAAGCGCGCGGCGGCGGCGCGCGGGATTTCGAACATCGACTCGTTGGCGGCAATCCGGATCGCGCCGATGTCGTTCCTGGTGATATGGCCGCGCCGGCAGAGCAAGGGCAGCAGCCACCGAGGGTCGGCATTGTGCTGGCGCCCAATGTTCATCCGGAACCAGATCGTGTCCTCGAAGCCCTGGCGAGGGCCTTGCGGCCGCTCTGGGCGATCGCCGTCGGATGAGCCGCCGTCGACCATTTCCTCAGGCGCAGGCATGCGGGCGCGGTGAACTTGCACGAGCGCACCGGCGATTTCCTCGGGAGTCTTCTGCTCCAGCAGGCGCTGGGCGAGGGCGCGGTCGTCCTCGTCCATTTCCACCGGCTCAAGCAAGGCGGCGAGCAGGCGATCGTGGTCGCTCTTGCGGATGTCCTCGGGCGTCGGCGGCTTGATCCACTCCGCTTCGATGCGCGCGCCGCGCAGCACCATCTCGACGCGCTTGCGGCGCGGGTAGGGGACGAGCAGGATCGCAGTGCCCTTCTTGCCGGCGCGGCCGGTGCGGCCGGAGCGGTGCTGAAGGGTTTCGGCGTCGCGCGGCAGCTCGACATGGATGACGAGCGTGAGGTTGGGCAGGTCGATGCCGCGTGCCGCCACGTCGGTCGCGACAAGCACGCGGGCGCGGCCGTCGCGCAGCGCCTGCAGCGCATGGTTCCGCTCGTTCTGGCTGTGCTCGCCGGACAAGGCGACGACGCTGAAGCCGCGCTCCGTCAGGCTGGAATGGAGCCGGCGGACATTCTCGCGGGTGGCGCAGAACAACAGCGCCGATTCGGCCTCGTGGAGGCGCAGCAGGTTCACCACCGCGTTCTCGATGTCGGCGGGCGCCAGCGTCACCGCCTGATAGGCGATGTCGCCATGGCCGCGAGTCTCGCCCACCGTGGAGATGCGCAGCGCATCCTTCTGGTAGCGCTTGGCCAGCGCGACGATCGGCTTGGGCATGGTCGCCGAGAAAAGGAGCGTGCGGCGGACGTCCGGAGTGGCATCGAGGATTTCCTCGAGGTCCTCGCGGAAGCCCATGTCCAGCATTTCGTCGGCCTCGTCGAGGACGGCGACGCGGAGCTGGGTCAGGTCGAGGGCGCCGCGCTCCAGGTGGTCGCGCAGGCGCCCCGGGGTGCCGACGACGATGTGCGCGCCCTGGCTCAGCGCCCGGCGCTCCTTGGAGGCGTCCATGCCGCCCACGCAGGTGGCGATCCGGCCGCCCACCTTGGCATAAAGCCACTCCAGCTCGCGGCTGACCTGCAGCGCAAGCTCACGGGTCGGCGCGATGACGAGGGCGAGCGGTTCGCGGATAAAGGGCAGGGTGCCGGTCGGCTCCAGGAGCTGCGGCGCCATGGCGAGACCGAAGGCGACGGTTTTGCCCGATCCGGTCTGCGCGGAAACGACGAGGTCGCGTCCCTCCGCTTCGGTTTCCAGAACGGCGGCCTGGACAGGCGTGGGCGTGGCATAGCCACGTGCGGAGAGCGCTTCGGAAAGAAGCGGCGGCAGCGAATTGAAAGGCATGGTCGCCAGATGGGCCTTGAAAGCGGCAAGAGCAAGGCGGAAGCGGCGGCATCGTTAACGATTTCGCGGCCGCGAGGCGTCCTATGTTCGCTCACTGCAGTTGCGGGCACACGGCCGGCTGGCCGCAGCTCGATGTCCGCCGCTACCTGCGGCGGGAGTGGCCGCCCGTCATAGGACGGGCGGCCACTTTGCCTGGTTCAGACCAGAGGCGGCTGGTCACCGAGGCTGCCCTGGGGCATCGGTGCCGCCGAAGCCGGCGGGGCAGGGGGCGCAGGCGGGGCCGGCGGAGCGGGCGGTGCCGGCATGCGATTGGCATCGGTCCAGCGCTCCAGCAGCTTATGCGCCGTGGGACGGCCGCCGAGGCCGAATGCCAGCGCGCAGGCCACCGCGGCCGAGCCGATGATCGAGGCAAAGGCGATGATCACGATCTCGTTCGCCAAGCCCATGAACCGCAGGCCGATCGCCACCGACAAAGCGATAATCGCCCAGTTGAGGATGGTCGGCAGCCAGCCGCCGCGTCCGCCGCCGCTGACCAGGTTGGAGACCAGGCGGGCGATGCCGACGCCGGCAAGGATGATCACCGCGCCGAACAGCACCCGGCTGCCAAGCTCCAGGATCTGCGCCAGCATTGCCGCGATGATCGGCGACTGCAGCAGCTCGGCGGCCTTGACCGCGAAGAACAGCAGGATTGCGATCATCACCACCGTGCCGACGGTACGCGAGGGGCTCGCCGTCGCCGACGAGATGCCGAGCGCGCCGACCGAGCGGTCGAAGCCCATCGAGGGCAGGATCTGCTCGATCGCCTGCTTGGCCAGCTTGCCGACGAAATAGCCGATGGCGAGCAGAATCAGCGCCCCGAGTACATTGGGAATGGTGTCGAGAATGGTCTGCAGCATCTGCGTCGCAGGACGCGAGATCGCCTCGATCCTGAGCGCGTCGAGCGCCGAGATGGTGACCGGGATCATGATCAGGAAGAACACGACCATGCCCACCGAGCGGCTGATCGAGGTCTTGGAACCGCCCACCGACGGCGGTGCGCCCGCCGCTCCGGCCGGCGCGGTTCCGGAACCTTCCGAAATGCCGCTCTTGCGCAGCCAGCCATCGGCATTGGCGGCGAGCAGTGCGCCCTCCACCAGCCGCCGCACGATCCGCGCGACGATCAGGCCGATGAAGAAGATCAGGCCGGCGCCGATCACATTGGGGATGAAGGACAGCGCGTTGGTGGTGAGCTGTCGCACCGGCTCCAGGACGCCGCCCATGTTGAGCGGCTGAAGGGCCAGCATGATGCCGATCAGGAGAATGAGCCAGAAGACGATGTCGCCGATCAGGCTTCCCAAGGTCTTGCCGGGATCGGTTTCATAATGCTTGCGCAGCGCCGGGACCTTGTCGACCGCTTTGGAGATCGCCCATTTGGCGGCTCTTGCGATCAGCCATGCAACAACCAGGATGGCGACGGCGCCGAGTATTCGCGGCAACCATGTCACCAATTCCGCTTGCCAGTGATCCGTGTCTCCGCGTCTGCCGTACATAGCCGATCTTCCCCTTGTGAAAGCGCAGCGGGTTTTCCGCCTGCCGGTTCAATGAGACAAAGGGCAGCTTGTTCCGTCAGCGCAACGCGCCGACAACGTCTTCAACGAAGGCGTCTGCGTCGAAGTTCATGCCGGTGCCGTCGAAGCCGCGGCGCACGATCACCAGCTTTCGCGACGGAACAACCGCAAGGAACTGGCCGCGATTGCCGCGCGCGACGATCGCGTCCTTCGGAATCCCGCTGTCTTCGGGGAAGGTCCACCAGGCGGCGCCATAGCCGCCGCCGCTCGCCGGCTGGGCCGGCCCCAGCCGGCCGACATAGTCGCGCCAGCCGCTTGGCAGGATCCGCTCGCCGTTCCACAGCCCGTCATTCTGGTACAAAAGACCGAGCCGCGCCATGTCGCGCGCGGTGGTCCACACCTGGCTCGACAGGATGAAATGGCCCCGCCAGTCGGTCTCCGGCACGGTGCGGGTCATGCCGATCTTCCACAGCAAGGCGCGGAACGGGAACAACCGGCTTTCCTCGCCGTCGCCCAGCGCATGCTGGAGCGCGCGCACCGCCGCCAGCGTGTCGTTATTGGCGTAGCGGAAGCGGGTGCCGGGCGGCGCCACCAGCGGCCAGGCAGCGATCTGGTCGGCCACCGCGACTCCGCCGAAATAAAGATCGTCCGTGCGGTTGCCGGCAAAGTCGCTGTGCAGCCCGCTCGCCATCCGCAGCAGATGGTCGAAGGTAATCGTGCTGCGGGGATCGCCGGGCCGCTGCCATTCCGGCACCGGCGCGGGCTGATCGGTGCGGATCACGCCTTGCTGCACGGCTGCGCCGATCATGCTGCCGGCGATGCTCTTGGCGACCGACCAGGTGCGCTGCGACCTGTGCATGTCGAAGTCGCCGCGGTAACGCTCGGCGACGATGCGTCCGTCCTGCACCACGATCACCGCCGTCGTCTCGCTGCCCTGCGCATAGGTGCGGCGGTCGAAGGCATCGGTAATGGCGCGCTGCAATGCCCGGGTGTCGCCCTTTGGCGGCGCGGCCGCGCGGCGGTCGCCCATCGGCCAGTCGCGGCGGTCGGACGCGCCGAGCTCGGGTGGAGCACCGCTGAGCGCCGGCAGCAGGCGCGTATTCTCCAATGCTGCGCCGATCGGCAGCAATGTGCAGCCAAGCGACGGGCGCCAGGCCGCCACGCGCGGCGGCATGTCCCGGGCATAGCGTATCGTGACCCGCCGCGCGGCCTGGTCAATCTCGGCCGGCAGCCGGGCGAACAGCGGATTCAGCTCGGAATAGGTGCCGCGCAGATCGTCGGCCTCGGTTCGTTCGGGCGAGATGCCGGCGTTGAACCAGTTGGAGCAGACGAACGACGCCTTATAGCCTGCCGAAATGGCGGCCAGGTGCTCCGGCCGTCCGACCTGGGCTGTGCCGGGCAGCGCCGCCAACGCCAGCGCCAGCACCGCCGTGCCGACCCTAATCGTCCTTCTTGGCCTAATCGTCCTTCTTGGCACGTTGCTCCTCCCACCAGGCAAGCCGCTCCGCCACGCGCTTTTCGAAGCCGCGTTCGGTGGGGCGGTAGAAGATCTGCCGCTCCATCTCCTCCGGCCAGTAATCGGCCCCCGAAAAACCGCCTTCGGAATCGTGATCATATTGGTAGCCCTTGCCGTAGCCGATGTCCTTCATAAGGCCGGTCGGCGCGTTCAGGATGTTCTGCGGCGGCATCAGCGATCCCGTCTCCCGCGCCGATTTCCACGCGGCTTTCTGGGCAGCATAGACCGCGTTCGATTTGGGTGCGGTGGCGAGGTAGAGGCAGGCCTGGACGATGGCGAGCTCGCCCTCCGGAGAGCCCAGGAAGTCATAGGCGTCCTTGGCCGCAAGGCACTGGGTGAGCGCATTGGGATCGGCCAGGCCGATATCCTCCACCGCCGTTCGCACCAGCCGCCGCAGCAGATATAGCGGCTGCTCACCGGCAGTCAGCATGCGGGCAAGGTAGTAAAGCGCCGCCTGCGGATCGGAGCCGCGGATCGACTTATGCAGCGCCGAAATGAGGTTGTAATGCCCCTCCCGGTCCTTGTCGTAGACCGGCATGCGGCGGTGGAGCAGGGTCGAAAGGGCAGGTGGATCGAGCGGCTCGGCAAGCCCGATCGAGAATAGGGTCTCTGCCTGGTTCAGAAGAAAGCGGCCGTCGCCGTCCGCGGTCGCGACAAGAGCGTCGCGCGCCTCGGGCGTGAGAGGCAGCGGCTGCTCCAGCAGGGCTTCGGCGCGCTCGAGGAGCAGGCACAAGGCTCGCGCGTCGAGCCGGCTGAGGATCAGCACCTGCGCGCGCGACAGCAAGGCGGCATTGAGCTCGAAGCTTGGATTTTCCGTCGTCGCGCCGACCAGCACCACCGTGCCGTTCTCCACATAGGGCAGGAAGCCGTCCTGCTGGGCGCGATTGAACCGGTGGATCTCGTCCACGAACAACAGCGTCCGGCGGCCGGCGCGGTCGTGCTCGCGCGCTTCGGCGAAAACCTTCTTGAGATCGGCGACGCCCGAGAACACCGCCGAAATGGCGACAAAGCGCATACTCACCGCATCGGCGAGGAGGCGAGCGATGGTGGTCTTGCCGGTGCCTGGCGGCCCCCAAAGCACCATGGAGGAAAGCTTGCCCGCCGCCACCATGCGCCCGATCGCGCCTTGCGGCCCGGCAAGGTGATCCTGGCCGACCACCTCTTCCAGGCTGCGAGGCCGCAGCCGGTCGGCGAGCGGCGCGCCCTGCGCAGGCGGCGGCGTGGGTGGAGGAGCGTCGCTGGCGAAGAGATCGGCCACTGCGCCCGCTTCTAGCGCAATCGGCCGGCCGATCCAGCACCTATGCGCGGGAGCGCCGCGCCCAACAAAAAAGCGCCCCGGAGCAATGGCTCCGGGGCGCATCGGCCGCAACAAAGGGAGTAAATTGCAGCCGTTAGCGCTGGTTAGCCTGGATGTCGGCGTCGTCGATCGCTTCCTCGCGCTCTTCGCCGGCTTCGCGGATCGCCGAAGCATTGTCTTCAAGCGCGTCCGAACGGGCTTCGTTGCTGGTGTTGTCGGCCGCGTCTTCCATATTGTCGGCGACCGCGTCGGCGCGGTCGGCAACATTGTCGCCCGCGGCGTCGTCGCCGGCACCGCCGCAGGCGGCGAGCGACAGGAAGGCGGCGGCAAGCGCGGCTTTGGTGATCGTCTTCATTGAAAAACCCCTGTTAATCGTCACACAGAAACGCCGCGTCCCAAGGGAGCGGCGTTCACACGAGCCTTTCGCGTGACCTCGTTTCGGGCTCGTACGCAGGGTTGAACCCGCTAATCTGAGTTAAGTTCCGGCCCCGCAACGCTAAGCAGGAACTCCGCCGCCGCTCGTGCGTCTCTGGGCGGAACAGGCGGAGCCGTTCATGCCCAGCTACCCGGCCAAAATCACCGAAGGCGAGGAAGGCCTCGTGCTCGTCACCTTTCCCGACGTGCCGGAAGCGGTGGTCTGCGCGGAAGGGGAGCGCGCCGCGCTCGAGCGGGCGCCGGAAATCCTCGACAGCGTGCTCGCCGGCTATGAGGCCGAGCAGCGCCCGATCCCTCAGCCGAGCGACGACGAGGAAGGGCCGCGGGTCAGGCGGCGGCGTTTCGACCCCGCTCGATCCCTGGGCTGAGCGTTTAGCGGATCGCCGACAATTCTATGCCCTTGGTTTCGCGTGCCAGCAGTGCGCTGACGCCGCTGATCAGGCAGGTAACGCCGACATAGATCGCCACCGGCAGCGCCGAATCATATTCCCGATAGAGCCACAGGGCGATGATCGGCGCTAGCGACCCGGCGAAGATCGAGGTCAGCTGGTAGGCGATCGACACGCCCGAATAGCGGATGCGGGTGGGGAACAGCTCGGTGATGAAGGCGGCCTGCGGCCCGTACATAGCGCTGTGGAGAACCAGGCCGAGCACGATCGCGGCGACGATCAGGACCGGCTCGCCGCTGCCGAGCATCGGAAAGAAGGCAAAGGCGAAAGCGGCAAGGCCGATGCCGCCTATGGCATATACGGGCCGCCGGCCGATCGAATCGGACAGGCGCGCGAACAGCGGAATGGCGAAGAACTGCACCGCCGCGCCTATCAGCAGCGCGTTGAGCGCCAGGCTGCGAGTCTCGGCGGCAACATCGACCAGGTAGGTCAGCGAGAAGACGGTGAGGATGTAGTAGGAGATGTTCTCGCCCACCCGCAGGCCGGCGCCGAGCAGGATAGCCCGCGGCCGCTCGCGGATCACTTCCATGGCGGGAAGCTTGGGCGGGGTTTCGGACTCGACCAGCGCCTGCTCGAACATCGGGCTCTCCGACACCCGGTTGCGGATGTACCAGCCGACCACCACCAACAACGCCGAGAGCAGGAACGGCACGCGCCAGCCCCACGCCAGGAAGTCCGCTTCGTTCTGCAGCCCGGCCATCAGCGCCAGCACTCCGGCGGAGAGCAGGCTGCCGGCGGCGACGCCCGCCTGCGGCCAGCTTGCCCAGAAGCCGCGCCGCGCGCTGTCGCCATGCTCGGCCGCCATCAGCACCGCGCCGCCCCATTCGCCGCCGACCGCAAAGCCCTGGACGAGGCGCAGCGCCACCAGCGCGATCGGCGCCCAGACGCCGATCTGCGCGTAGGTTGGAAGCAGGCCGATCAGCACGGTGGCGACGCCCATCAGTATGAGGCTGAGCATCAGCAGGCGCTTGCGCCCGATGCGGTCGCCATAATGGCCGAACACCACGCCGCCCAGCGGCCGCGCAATGAAGCCGACGGCATAGGTGGCAAAAGCAAGGATCGTGCCGACGAACGGATCGAACGACGGAAAGAACAGCTTGTTGAAGATCAGCGCCGCGGCCGAGCCGTAGAGGAAGAAATCATACCATTCGATGGTGGTGCCGATCAGGCTCGCCATCACCACCCGCCGCAGCGGCGTTCTTTCCCCCGTTTCGGCCAAAACCCTGCCTCCCTCTTTCCTCGCCGCGAGGTCTAGCGCGGCACGGGAGCTGGGCGCCAGTCCCTCGGAAGCAGCCCCTCAGGAGGCGGCGAAATCGTCGGTGGCGCGGATCAGGCCGTCGAGCACGGCGGGCTCGCTGAACAGGTGGCCGCCGTGGACGATGCGCAGCTCCGACTCGGGCCAGGCGCGGTGCAGGTCCCAGGCGGCGGCGGGCGGCGTGCACATGTCGTAGCGGCCCTGGACGATCACGCCCGGAATGCCGTGCAGGCGCTCCGCGGCGGCGAGCAGCTGCCCTTCGTCGAGCCAGCCGCGATGCGCCATATAATGGTTCTCGATCCGGGCGATTGCGACCGCGAAGGCATCGGAGGTGTGGGCGCCGATCGTCTCCGGGCTTTCGCGCAATGTCACGGTTTCCGCCTCCCACCGGCTCCACGCCTTGGCCGCCAGGAGGCGTGTCGGCTGGTCGTCGCCGGTCAGGCGCCGGCGGTAGGCGGAGACGAGATCGCCGCGCTCGCAATCGGGGATCGGCGCGAGGAACTGCTCCCATTTGTCGGGAAACACTTCGGACGCGCCGTAGCGGTAGAGCCAGTCGACCTCCTTCTGCCGAAAGGTGAAGATGCCGCGCAGCACCAGTTCGCCCACCCGCCGCGGATGCGCCTGCGCATAGGCCAACGCCAGCGTCGAGCCCCACGAGCCGCCGAACACCATCCAGTGTTCGATCCCCGCCATCGCCCGCAGCCGCTCGATATCCTCGACGAGGTGCCAGGTGGTGTTCGCTTCAAGCCCGGCATGCGGGGTGGAGCGGCCGCAGCCCCTCTGGTCGAACAGCAGGATGTCGTAGCCCGCCGGATCGAACTGGCGGCGGTGGGCGGGGCTGCAGCCGGCGCCCGGGCCGCCGTGAAGGAACACGACCGGCTTGCCCCCCGGCGTGCCGCACCTCTCCCAATACAGGCTGTGGCCGTCGCCGACATCGAGCCTGCCGGACTGATAAGGCTCGATCGGCGGGTAAAGGCTGCGGAGCGCATTCAAAAGCTCATCTCCTCATAAACGCCGCCGACATCGCCGCCCCACGGGCCGTTGAACCGCTCCAGCAATCGCTCGGCCGGCGTGGTGCCCCGCGCCACGATCTCGCGCAGCGGATCGAGAAAGCCCGCCTCGCTGTCCCCCGCGCCGTTCAACCGGTTGCGCGCCATCAGCCCGCTTCCGGCGATGTCGAGCACCCGCCGCGCCAGGTCGCGCAGCGTTCCTCCGCCGGGCGTCGCGGTGGCGAGGCCGAGCCGGGGCACTTCGTCGCGGAGCCGCTGGCGCTCCTCGATCGGCCAGTGCTTGACCTCGTCCCAGGCGGCATCCAGCGCGCCCTGGTCGTAAAGCAGGCCGACCCACAAGGCGGGCAGCGCGCAGATCCGGTTCCAGGGGCCGCCGTCGGCGCCGCGCATTTCCAGGAAGCTCTTGAGCCGCACTTCGGGAAAGGCCGTGGAGAGATGGTCGACCCAGTCGGACAAAAGCGGCTTCTCGCCGGGAAGCACCGGCAGCGCGCCTTTCATGAAGTCCCGAAAGGAAAGGCCTGCGGCGTCGATGTAGCGGCCGCCCCGGTAGACGAAGTACATCGGCACATCGAGCGCATAGTCGAGATAGCGCTCGTAGCCGAAGCCGTCCTCGAACACGAACGGCAGCATGCCGGTGCGGGCGCCGTCGGTGTCGGACCAGATGTGGCTGCGGAAGGAGAGGAGGCCGTTTGGCTTGCCCTCGGTGAACGGCGAATTGGCGAACAGGGCGGTGGCGAGTGGCTGGAGCGCAAGGCCCACGCGGAACTTCTTTGCCATATCGGCTTCGCTCTCATAATCGAGATTAACCTGTATGGTACAGGTGCGAAGCATCATGTCGAGGCCGAGGCTGCCGACCCGCGGCATGTGGCGAAGCATGATCGCATACCGGCCCTTGGGCATCACCGGCAGCTCGGCGCGGGCCTTGTCGGGCCACATGCCGAGGCCGAGAAAGCCAAGGCCGAGCTTCTCGCCGACCGCCTTGACCTGTTTCAAATGCCGCCCGGCCTCCGCGCAGGTTGCGTGGAGATGCTCCAGCGGCGCTCCGGACAGTTCGAGCTGGCCGGCGGGCTCCAGGCTCACGGCGCCGTCCGGCCCCGCCAGCGCGATGACATTGCCGCCCTCTTCCACGGGCGTCCAGCCGAACTCGGTCAGCGCCATCAGCAGGTCGCGGATGCCGCCGGGCTCGTCATAGGAAGGGGCGCGATGATCGTCGCGGCGGTAGACGAATTTCTCATGCTCCGTGCCGATCCGCCACGCGGATTTCGGCTTCTCGCCCTTGATGAAGGGCGCGAGCAGGTCGTCACGGCTCTCGACGGTGGGATCGTGGCGGGCGGTTTCGGTGCGCGTGGTCATCGCGCTTCCTCTAGCGGCGGCGCGAATGCCCCGCCAGCCGGTTTCATCGCGCTACCGTTCGCGGCCAGTCGCCGGCCACCGCCATCCACACCGCCAGCGCCGCCGCCGCCGCGGTTTCCGCCCTGAGGATGCGCGGCCCGAGCGAGATCGCGCGCGCCTGTGGCAAGGCTCGGATCGCGGCGGCTTCGTCGGCGGTAAACCCCCCTTCGGGGCCGATCAGGACGGCCGCCGGCCCCGGTTCCACCCCGGCCGCCGCGGCGGCGAAGGGTTCGCCGCCGGTCTCATCGGCGAAGAACAAGGTCCGCTCGGTCGGCCAGTCGCGCAGCAGCGCCGCGAGCTTGACCGGCCCGTCCAGCCCCGGCAGCGCGGTGCGCTCGCATTGCTCGGCGGCTTCCACGGCGTGGGCGCGCAGCCGCTCCAGGTTGAGCCGGTCGACGATCGTGCGCTGCGTGATGACAGGCATCAGCCGGGCGGCGCCGAGTTCCGTGGCCTTCTCCACCACCCAGTCGATCCGCCCCTTCTTGATCGGCGCGAAGACCAGCCACAGGTCCGGCACGTCCTCACGCGGCCGCAGATGCCCGGCGAGACGCAGCGCGATGCGCTTCTTGCCCGCCTCGGCAATCTCGGCCAGCCACTCGCCGGTACGATCGTCGAACAGCTTCACCTGCGCGCCCGGCTGGAGGCGCAGCACATTGGCAAGGTAATTGGCCGGGGCACCGTCCAGCACCAGCGCCGCCCCTTCGTACAGCTCCCGGTCCACGAACAAGCGCGGCAGGCTGGAGGGGGGCCAGGCGGGGGTGGCGGGCATGGACGGCGTGGTAGCGGCAGGCGGCGAAGCCGTCACGCGTCATGCTGCAATGGCCGCCGGCGTCCAAGCCCGCCGGGAGCGCAAGGCGGAACAACCGGCGCGCTCAGCGGGCGGCGGCAGGAGCCAGGCAGGGGACATCGTCGGCCGTCCAGTCGATCTCGTAAGTGGCGGGTATCGGCGTGCCGGGCTTGGCGGCGGCCTTGGCTACCGAGGGATCGTACATGATCTGCGCCATGCTATTGTTGAACGCCGCTATCCGCCCGTTGTCCGCGCCCGCCGAGGCAGCGTCGATCTCCTCCTTTTCGACCCGCGACCCGCGGACCATGCGGATCGCTCCGTCACGCAGCTCGAAGGCGCGATAATAGGTCCGGCCGAAGATATGGGTGTTGAAGCCCTTGTTGAACGACCAGTGCTGCGCCCTGCCGGCTTCGGGGATGCGGACGGTGGTGGCATGGCAACTATATTCCGGCTTGTTGTAATAAGGGGCGTCCTGCCCCGGCCCCGGAGCCCGCACGCGTTTGGGCGGAGGACTGAATCCGCCGCCGGGCAGGGTCAGCGACCACGCCCCGCCTCCATCGTCGTCCCAATCGATCGTGCCCGTTCCGCGGATCGTCAATACGCTTGCCTGTGCCTTGGCATCGTATCGCCACTGCGCGTCCTCCACCGTTTGCCAGATCTCGCCGACCATTTGTTCGCGCAGGGCGTCCAGCAGTTGCGCGGGCGCAATCGCCGAAAATTGCGCATATTGCGCCAGGCCGTCGATGCCGCGGACCACGGCGGTGGTGGTGATCCGCGCCGGCCGGTCGAACCCGGCCCGTGCGTCGATCTCGTACAATGAGACGGTATCGGGCCGGTCGGGGGCACGCCATTGGCGGCGCTCGATCCCGCTGCCCGGCGCCGTCACGGGTAAGGTCCAGCGATAGGGTATTACCGGCTCGGTGCCCGGCACGGCGACCGGCGGAAGCGTTCCGTCCAGCCAGTAATCGGCGCCGCCGATCCGCGCGCGCACCAGTACGTGGTCGAACAGCCGCGGGCCCGGCAGGCGCTCGTCAAGGCCGTCATCGTTGCCGCTGTTGCTGACCAGCACCGGAACGGCCTCGATCCCCAGTTCGGCCAGCAACGCCAGCAGCAAGGCGGTCTTGCCTTTGCAATCGCCATAGCGGCGCCGCCATGTCTCCTCGGCCGTGGCGGGCGTCAGATTCCCGCCGTCCAGCCCGACATAGATATAGCGCACCTCCTGCTGCACCAGCTTGAGCGCGGCACCCGCCCGGTCGAGCGGCCCGGCATGGGCGGCTGCGATACGCCGCGCCTCTTCCTTGAGCGGCGACTTGGCCCCCACGGTTGCCGCCTTGGCGTATAAGGGGGCGAAGCGCCGGGAGACCGCGGCCCAGTCCGAAAAGTCGCTGAACTCGAGGATGCGCTGCCAGGCAAAACGGGCGGGCGCATCCTGCGGCGGCGTGAGCATGGCCGGATTGTCGAAATCAAGCGTCACCCGCCGCTCGTCCTGTTTGGCGGCGGCAGCCATGTCCGGACTCATCTTGAGGTGGGGCTTGTGCCCCTCGTCCCAGCTCACGCCGATGCGAAAGCGGCCCGGCGGCGGCGCGGGGGCAAGCGCAAGCAGTCCGGAGTCCAGCGGGTGAAGGGTCGGATCGCTCGAAGGGGTGGTGATGGCGACCTCGAGCTCGTCGCCGACCCTGAGGTCCGGGATGCGCAGAACCGCCGTCAGCACACCGTCGAGGCTCGCGGCTTCCAGCTGGTCCTCGCGGCGCAGGATCTCGAACGCCGTTTGCTTGAGCACGTCGATCGCCTTGCCGTCGCGGTGGACGCGCAGCACATGCACGGCGGGCGCGCCCGCGGCAGGGCTCCAGGCGATCGAAAGATTGCCCGCCTGCAGCGCATTGGGATGGAGGATCCTGATGTGGTAGCCCAGATATTGGGACTGTCCCCGCGCATCGAGATGGACGAGGGCTTCCGAACGCCGGATGAACAGCAGTCCGCCGGCGCCTTCCGGAACGGGCATCAGCGCCATGGGCGCCACCCAGTCGGGAACGGGCGCGCGCTGTACCTTGTGATTTTCGGCGGACGCCGGCGCCGCGCCGGCCACCGCGGCCGCGATCGAGAAGATCGGTAAAAGCATGAGCACCCCTTTTCGTCGCCCATAGTGGCGGCAAACAACCGTACTGCATAGACGGTTTGCAGGTCGGGCGAGGCTCGACATCATGCGTGCAAGCACTAGGAATGGGGACCATGGCGGCGGCACCGGAGGACATCGTTCCAGACAGCGAGCGGCGGGGGCTGATCGGCGCTTTGCCGGCCGCCGCGCGTCC
Source organism: Allosphingosinicella sp. (assembly GCA_035644835.1). Lineage (GTDB taxonomy): Bacteria > Pseudomonadota > Alphaproteobacteria > Sphingomonadales > Sphingomonadaceae > Allosphingosinicella. Next base: position 31,437 of record DASQNR010000020.1, read on the forward strand.
TTACGCCTCGCTGATGCGGCTGGACCGGCCGATCGGCGCATGGCTGCTGTTCTGGCCGGGCGCCTGGGCCATCGCGCTGGCGGGGCTCGGCCCCGACGGCATCGCCCTCCTCGCCTTGTTCGCGCTCGGCGCCTTCGCCATGCGCGGCGCGGGCTGCGTGTATAACGACATCGTCGACCGCGATCTCGACGCCCGGGTAGAGCGCACTCGCCTGCGCCCGCTCGCCAGCGGGCGGATCGGACTGGCCGGCGCCTGGGCTCTGCTCGGGGCCTTGAGTCTGATCGGGCTTCTCGTCCTCCTCCAGCTCGGCCGCACCGCGCAGCTGGTCGCGCTCGCCAGCCTCGCTCTGGTCGCCGCTTACCCATTCATGAAGCGCATCACCTGGTGGCCGCAGGCCTGGCTCGGCCTCGTCTTCTCCTGGGGCGCGCTGGTCGGCTGGCCGGCGGTGACCGGGGAGATCGCCACCACCGCCGTCCTGCTCTGGCTCGGCACAATGTTCTGGGTGATCGGATACGACACCATCTACGCCCTTCAGGACCGCGAGGACGACGCTTTGGTCGGAGTGCGCTCCTCCGCGCTGGCGCTCGGCCGCCATGCCCGCGCAGGAATCCTGGTCTGTTACTTCGTGGCGATCGACCTGTGGGCGGCGGCCTTGTGGCGCGAGCGGCCGGACGGGCTGGCGCTGCTCGCCTTGCTGCCGATGGCCGCCCACCTGCTGTGGCAGGTGGCGACCTTGCGACCCGCCGATCCGGCAGATGCGCTGGCCAAGTTCCGTTCCAATCGGGTGGCCGGGCTGTTGCTGTTCCTGGCCTGCCTGGCGGTCGGCACTTCCTAGACTTTAGGCAAGCCGCGCCTTAACGGGGCGGCATGCTCAGCGTTTCAGAAGCAGAACAGCGCGTTGCCGCCCTCGTTGAGCGCGCCCGCAAGGCCGGCGCCGACGCCGCCGACGCCATCTATATCGGCGACGCCTCCACCGGCGTGCAGGTCCGCTTGGGAGAACTAGAGGATATCGAGCGCTCCGAAGGCGAGGAGATCGGGCTGCGCTTCTTCCACGGCCGCCGCTCAGCGACCGTTTCCTCGTCCGATCTCTCGCACGAGGCGCTTGCCGCTTTGGTCGATCGGGCGTCGGCGATGGCGCGCGAGGCGCCGGAGGACCCCTGGTCCGGCCTCGCTCCCGAGGCGCTGCTGCTCCAGGGCGCGGGACCGGATGTGGATGCCGACGACGGCGCCGATCCGGCACCCACCGAACTCAAGGCTCGCGCACTTGAGATCGAAGAGGCGGCGCGGAGCGTCGCCGGAGTGACCAATTCCGAAGGCGCGGGCCTCAGTGCCGGCCGCAGCGTGATCGCGCTCGCCACCAGCCACGGCTTTTGCCGCGGCTATTCCACCAGCGGCTATTCGAGCTCGGGCAGCGTCATCGCCGGGGCCGGCGCCGGCATGCAGCGCGATTCCGCGCAGCACAGCGTCCGCCATTATCGCGATCTCGATGCGCCCCAGGTGATCGGCCGCCTCGCGGGCGAGCGGGCGGTGGCGCGGCTCGATCCGGTTCGGGTGCAGAGCGGAGCGATGCCGGTGGTGTTCGATCCGCGGATCGGCGCCAGTCTGCTCGGCCATCTCGTCTCGGCAATCGTCGGGGGCGCGATCGCCCGGCGCACCAGCTTTCTGCTCGGCAGGGAAGAGGAGCAGATCTTCGCCCCGGGGATCGTCGTGCGCGACGATCCGCATCGGCCGCGCGGGCTTCGCTCCAAGCCTTTCGACGGCGAAGGTCTCGCCACCCGCCCGCGCGACCTGGTCGCCGATGGCCGCCTCACCGGCTGGCTGATGGAAAGCGCCTCGGCGCGTCAGCTCGGGCTGGCGCCGAGCGGCCACGCCACCCGCGGCGCGGGCGGAGCGCCGGGCGCGAGCGCCACCAACATCCACATGGAGCCGGGCAGTCTTAGCCGGGCGGAGCTGCTTTCCGGCATTACCCGCGGCGTCTATGTCACCGAAATGATCGGCCAGGGGGTCAATCCGGTCACCGGCGACTATAGCCGCGGCGCATCCGGCTTCCTGATCGAGAATGGCGAGCTCGGGCCGGCGGTGGCCGAGTTCACCATTGCCGGCAATCTGCTCGACATGTTCCGTGCGCTGACGCCGGCCGACGACCTTTTCTTCCGCCGCGCGTCGAATGTGCCGACACTGCGCATCGACGGGATGACCATCGCCGGTGCTTGAGGCGGTTTCCGGGATTGCGCGGGAGGCGGGGCGGATCGCGGCCGCGCGCTCCGGCAGCGCCTTTCGCCGTTGGGAAAAGTCGCCCAACAATCCGGTCTGCGAGGTGGATCTGGAGGTGGACGCCTTTTTGCGCGAGCGGCTGTCCCGCCTCGATCCGCAAGCCGGCTGGCTGTCGGAGGAAACGCTCGACCGTTCCGACCGTATCGAACGCTCGAGTTTGTGGGTGGTGGATCCGATCGACGGCACGCGCGACTATCTAAGCGGCCGGCCGGGCTGGTGCGTCTCGGTGGCGCTGGTCGAAAACCGGGTGCCGGTGCTCGGCGTTCTCGATGCTCCGGCACGCGGCGAGCATTGGACCGCCCAGGCCGGGATGGGAGCTTTTCGCAACGGCTTGCGGCTGCATTGCAGCGACCGCACCGCGCTTGCCGGAGCGCGCGTGCCGGTCGACCAGCTGCCCGCGGCCGACGCCGATCTCACGGCGGTGCCCAGGCCCAATTCGATCGCGCTGCGCATCGCCCTGGTGGCGGCAGGGGAGGCGGACCTCGTCGCCACGGTGAAGTGGGGCTATGAGTGGGACATCGCCGCCGCCGCCCTGATCGCCGAGGAGGCCGGTGCCCGAGTCACCGGCGCGCTCGGCCAGCCGCTGGCCTTCAACACCTATGCGGGCGAAGCGTTCGGCGTGCTGGCCGCCGCGCCCGGCATCCACGCCGCGGCCGCCGAGCGGCTGCGCGAGCGGGCCCTGGCGCTGGTCTGACCGCGCTTCGTCTTTGCCCGTGGGGATGCTAGGGTTCGCCCAGACGATCAGCGGAAGGGCCAGCCATGCGTTTGCCGGGACATACCAGCCTGCTCCTTGCCTCCATTCTTCTCGCCGCGCCGGCGACGGGACAGGATGCGCCCGCGTCCCTGCCGCTGGATGAGGGCGTGGTGATCGCGCTCGGCCAGGATCGCGGCGACCGCATGACGGTGCCGGTCAGCATCGACGGCCGCGGCCCTTATGCCTTCGTGGTGGACACGGGCGCCGAGCGCACGGTGATCGCCCGCGAACTCGCCGCCCAGCTCTCGCTCGGCGCCGGCACTTCGGCACGCGTGCACAGCATGACCGAAGTCAGCACCATGGAGACGGTGGTGATCCCGGGCCTGGAGGTCGGCGGCAAGACCGTGCGCGGCATCCATGCGCCAGCCCTGTCGCGCTACCATCTCGGCGCCGAAGGCATGCTGGGCGTCGACAGCCTCCGCTCGCAGCGCGTGTCGTTCGACTTTGCCAAGCGGGAGATGACGGTGGTCCCGGCCCACCGCGCCGAGGAGAATTGGGGGGACAGTGCCATCGTCGTCACCGGCCGAAGCCGCTACGGCCACCTGGTGCTGGTCGATGCCTCGGTGGATGGGCAGAAGGTGTGGGTGATCGTCGACACCGGTTCGGAGGTGACCGTCGGCAACAGCGCGCTGCGCGCGAAGCTGGAGCGCAAGGGTCGGCTCGGGGCGGTGCGGCAGATCGAGATGCTCTCCATCACCGGCGGCCGGCGCGTCGCCGACCAGACGGTGGCCCGCCGGCTCAGGCTGGGCGGCATGGACATACGGGCAATGCCGATCGCCTTTGCCGATGTCCACCCGTTCAGGAAGCTTGGCCTCGCCGACCGGCCGGCGCTGCTGCTCGGCATGGACGCGCTCAAGCTGTTCGACCGGGTCTCCGTGGATTTCGCCAACCGCCGGGTGCGGATGCTGTCGAAGCCGCACTCCGCCCTGCAGAACGGCCAGTTGCTCGCCCGCACGGCGGCCGGCGCGCCGCGCGGCTAGCCGGCGGCGGCGCCGATCCTGGGCACGCGCAGCCGCGGCAGGTCGATCGCCGGGCAGCGGTCCATCACCACCTTGAGGCCCGCCGCTTCGGCGCGCGCCGCCGCCTCCTCGTTGACCACGCCGATCTGCAGCCACACCGATTTGGCGCCGGCCGCGATCGCTTCGTCCACCGCCTCTCCCGCCGCCTGCGGGCGCCGGAAGATGTCGACCATGTCGATCGGCTCGCCGATCTGGGACAGCTCGCGCCAGACATATTCGCCGTGGACATGCTCGCCGGTGATCTGCGGGTTCACCGGAATGACTCGGTAGCCCCATTCCTGAAGCGCCCGCATCACGCCCCAGCTCGGCCGGGTCGGGCGGTCGGACGCGCCGATCAGGGCGATGGTGCGCGTATTGGCGAGCAGATCGTGGATTTCGGCATCGGTCGTGAGCGGCATGTTGCTACCTCCGCCCGGGTCAACTCGGCGCGGGCCTAACGGTTCAACTGCTCCAGCAGCCGCTCGGCGATGTCGCGAAACACCCGCCCTTCCGGGCCCTCGCCCGCGGCCGGCGGCGTGCCGGCGTCGGAAGCCTGGCGGATCGCCATGGCCAGCGGCACCCGGCCGAGGAACGGGATGGAAAGCACGCCCGCCGCCGCCTCCGCGCCGCCGGCTCCGAACGGGTCGGAAACGGTGCCGCAGCTGGGGCAGGCATAGCCCGACATGTTTTCGATCAATCCCACGATCGGGACGTCCATCTTGCGGAACAGGTCGATGGCCCGGGTGGCGTCGATCAGCGCCAGGTCCTGGGGGGTCGACACGATCACCGCCCCGGCCGGCTTCCATTTCTGGATCAGCGATAGCTGGATGTCGCCGGTGCCGGGCGGCAGGTCGGCGACCAATATCTCCGTGTCGCCCCAATCGCCCTCGATCAGCTGGCCGAGCGCGGTGGCCGCCATCGGCCCGCGCCAGGCCAGCGCCTTGCCCGGCTCGACCATCTGGCCGAGCGACAGCATCTTCACGCCGTGGGCCGCGACCGGCACGATCTGCTTGTCGATCATGTCGGGCTTGCTGTTATTGCCCATGATCTGGGTTTGCGACGGGCCGTAGACGTCGGCGTCGACCAGCCCGACCTTCTTGCCGGCCCGCGCCAGCGCCACCGCAAGATTGGCGGAAATTGTGGACTTGCCGACGCCGCCCTTGCCGGAGCCGACCGCGATGATCCGCCGCGAGACCTTGTCGGCGCTCATCAGCACGCGCACTTCGCGCACGCCCTCCACCGGCTCCAGCGCGGCCCGGATCTGCCGCTCCAGCGTCCCTCGCTGCTCGGCGGAAAGCCCGGTCGCGTCCACCACCAGCGAGGCGACGCCGCCGAACAGCCGCGGCGGGGCGAGCCGGCCGGAGCCGGTCAGGCTGCCGCTGCCCGACGGGTCGGCGACCCGGATCAGGGCCTGGAGGATGAAGGCGGGATCGTCGCTCATGGCGCGGACATAGGCGCCGCATTGCCGCTTGCCACTGTTTTTCGCGTCGCGAGCTTCCTATAAAGGCTTCATGACGAAATCGATCGGGTGGGGCGCGCGCCTTGGCGCCATGTGGAACGAGAACAAGGGCGGACCCTGGGGTCCGTCCGGCGGCGGATCGGGAGGCGGCGACGGCGGCGGCTCCGGCGGCCCGCGCAGCCCGTGGGGCCAGCCTCCGCGCGGACGTCGCCCCGGCGGCGGCGGCGGCGGGCCGGGCAATGTCACCTCGCTCGACGACTTTCTGAAAAAGAGCCGCGACCGCTTCGGCGGCCGCTTCCCCACCGGCGGCGACGGCAAGCCTTATTGGCTCTACGGCCTCGGCGCCTTTCTGGTCCTGTGGCTGATCTTCACCAGCTTCCACCGCATCGGCCCGCAGGAACGCGGCGTCGTCACCTTGTTCGGCCAATATAGCCGCACGCTCGGCCCCGGCATCGGCTTCACGCTTCCCGCCCCGGTCGAGGCTGTGGAAAAGATCGACATCGAACAGGTCCGCACCGCCGACATCGGCACCACCGACCGGTCGCAGGAGAATCTGATCCTCACCGGCGACCAGAACATCATCGATCTGGCCTATTCGGTGCGCTGGAACATCAAGGACCCGCAGCTTTACCTGTTCCAGATTCGCAGCCCGGACGAGACCATTTCGGAAGTCGCCGAAAGCGCCATGCGCCAGGCGGTGGCCGGAGTGTCGCTCGACGACGCGATCGGCGCGGGCCGCAGCGACATCGAGCAGCGCGTCCAGATCCTGATGCAGCAATTGCTCGACGGCTACGGCGCCGGCGTGCGGGTGCTCGGCCTTGCCATCAAGCAGTCCGATCCGCCCGGCGCGGTCAACGACGCGTTCAAGGAAGTGTCGGCCGCGCAGCAGCAGGCCCAGTCCTACATGAACGACGCCCGCGCTTATGCGCTGCAGCTCACCGCCAAGGCGCAGGGTGAGGCCGCGGCCTTCGACAAGGTCTACGGCCAGTATCGCCTCGCCCCCGAAGTGACGCGCCGCCGCATGTATTACGAAACCATGGAAAGAGTGCTTTCAAGAGTGGACAAGACGATCGTCGAAACGCCGGGCGTCACGCCCTATCTCGCGCTGCCCGAAATCCAGAAGCGCTCCCAGCCCGCCGCGCCCGCGCCGGCCGAAGGAGCGCCGCGATGAGCCGCGTGTTGCGCAACCCGATCGCGCTCGCCTTTCTCGCCATTCTCCTGCTCGTGGTCGCGGGCGCCACCTTCTCGGTGGTGCCGGAAACCCGGCAGGCGGTGATCGTCCGGTTCGGCGAGCCCCAGCGCATCGTCAATCCGTACAAGAGCGGCGAAATGTTCGGCAACACCGGCGCAGGCCTGGTCGCCCGAGTGCCGTTCGTTGAGCAGATCCACTGGATCGACAAGCGCATCCTTTCCATCCCCATGGAGCGCCAGCAGGTCCTGTCCACCGATCAGCTTCGCCTGCAGGTCGATGCCTTCGCGCGCTACCGGATCGTCGATCCGCTGCGCATGTACATCTCGGCCCGCACGGAGGAGCGGGTCTCCGATCAGTTGAAGCCGATCCTCGGCTCGGCGCTTCGCAACGAACTCGGCAAGCGGCCCTTTGCGGCGCTGCTCAGCCCGGAGCGTGGGCAGCTGATGGAGAATATCCGCACCGCGCTCAATCGGGTCGCCGGCCAATATGGCGCGGAAATCGTCGATGTCCGGATCAAGCGGGCGGACCTGCCGGAAGGCACGCCGCTCGACTCCGCCTTTCAGCGGATGCGCACCGCGCGCCAGCAGGAGGCGCGGTCGATCCAGGCGCAAGGTCTCAAGCAGGCGCAGATCATCCGTGCCGAGGCCGACGCCGAAGCGTCCAACATCTATGCCGAAGCGTTCGGCAAGGATCCCGACTTCTACGATTTCTACCGGGCGATGCAGTCCTATGAGACGACCTTCGTGAACAACGGCTCGGGCCAGGATCAGGGCCGCTCCAGCATCATCCTGTCGCCGGAGAACCAGTATCTTCGTGAATTCCGGGGCCGCCGGTAAGCCGGCGGCGCCTATTCAATTCCGGTTCAGCCGCACCCGATAGCGTGCGGCCCATACAGGTTTCCCGACCCCGGGTCCTGCCAGCCCGGGTTGAGAAAGAAAGAGGAGGAATCCGATAGTGCGTTATATTTACGGCCTCACCGCCGCCCTTTTGATCGGCGGCGCCGCCGCCACGCTCACCGTCGGCCCCGTCGGCGCGCAGACCGCGCAGAACGAGCCGGGCTCGATCGCCGCCGCCACCCCGCGGGCCGGCGCGCCGATGAGCTTTGCGGACCTCTCGGCCCGCCTCCAGCCGGCGGTGGTCAACATTTCCACCAAGCAGTCGGTCCAGGTCAGCCAGAATCGGCAGCTTCCGCCGGGTTTCGAGGAATTCTTCCGCCGTTTCGGTGCGCCGGTTCCGGACAGCAACGAGCCTCCCGCCACCCAGCGCGGCGGCTCGCTCGGCTCGGGCTTCGTGATTTCGGCCGACGGCTTCATCGTCACCAACAACCATGTCGTCTCGCCGTCGCGCACCGGCGCGACCGTCGACCAGATCACCGTCACCTTCGCCGACCGGCGCGAGTTCGAGGCGGAACTGGTCGGACGCGATCCCGCCTCCGATCTCGCCGTGCTCAAGATCAAGGGCAACAACTTCCCGTTCGTGCGCTTCGCACAGGGCGAGCAGGTGCGGGTCGGCGACTGGGTGGTGGCGATCGGCAATCCGTTCGGCCTGGGCGGCACCGTCACCGCCGGGATCGTCTCGGCGCTGCACCGCAATATCGGCGCCGGCATCTACGATCGCTATATCCAGACCGATGCGTCCATCAACATGGGCAATTCCGGCGGCCCGATGTTCGATTTGAACGGCAATGTCGTCGGCATCAACACCGCTTTAATCTCGCCCACCGGCGGCAATGTCGGCATCGGCTTCGCGATTCCCGCCGATCAGGCCCAGCCGATCGTGGAAGCCCTGCGCCGCGGCCAGCGTCCGCAGCGCGGCTATATCGGGGTCAGCCTCCAGAACATCACCGAGGATATCGCCGGGTCGCTCGGGCTCGAGAAGAATCGCGGCGAGCTGATCCGCGATGTCACTCCGGGCGCGGGCGCGGCCCGCGCCGGAATCCAGCAGGGCGATGTGGTGATCACCGTCAACAACCAGCCGGTCACGCCCGATCAGTCGCTGGCCTATCTCGTCTCCAACGTCCGCCCGGGCACCCGCGTGCCGGTGGAGCTGATCCGTAACGGCGCGCGCCGCACCGTCACCGTCACGGTCGGCGAACGGCCGAGCGAGGAGGAGCTGGCGCGGCTCAACGGCATCGAGGAGGAGCGGCCGATGGCCGAGCCGCGCGAGAACGAGCAGTCGACCAGCCAGCGTTCCGCCCGCGAAAGCCTTGGCGTCACCGTTCAGGCGCTGACTCCGGAAATCGCCCGCTCGCTGCGGATCACCGATCCCAACGTGCGCGGCCTGGTCGTGTCGGGCGTCAACCCGTCCAGCGACGCCGGGCAGAAGCTCCAGCAGGGCGACATCATCCTGTCGATCAACCAGCGCGTTACCCGCACGCCGGAAGAAGCGGCGGCCGCGGTCGCCGCGGCGCGCGCCGCCAATCGCAACACGGTGCTGCTGCTGGTCAAGCGCGGCAATACGCCGCCGGTCTATGTCGGCGTGGAGCTGGTGCGCCGCTAGGCCCCCGTCCCGCGACTTCGAAACCAAGGCTTGTCGCCCCTTCCGCCATCGCGGATAGGGGCGGCAGGCCTTTTTTTCGCGGGAAGCGGATGGACGACAATTCTTCTATTTTGATCGGTGCGGGGCCGGGCGGCGCCCAGCGCCTCATGCTGTCGCGCGCCAATCGCCACGGCCTGATCGCGGGCGCCACCGGCACCGGCAAGACGGTGACGCTGCAGGGCCTCGCCGAGGGCTTCTCGGCGGCGGGCGTTCCCGTCTTCCTCGCCGATGTGAAGGGCGATCTCGCCGGCATCGCGCTGGCCGGGTCCCCGACCGCCAGGATCCACGACGCGCTTACCGCCCGCGCCGCCGAGCTTGGCATGGAAGGCTATAGCTATGCCGGCAATCCGGCCGTCCTGTGGGATCTGTTCGGCCGGCAGGGCCATCCGATCCGCACCACCGTGTCGGAGATGGGGCCGCTCCTCCTCGCCCGGCTGATGGACTTGAACGACACTCAGGAGGGCGTGCTTTCCATCGCCTTTCGAGTCGCCGACGAGGAAGGCCTGCTGCTCCTCGATCTGGACGACCTCCAGGCGCTGCTCGCTTATTGCGCGGGGGACGCGCCGCGGCTGTCGGCCGAATATGGCAATGTCGCAAAGGCGACGGTGGCCGCGATCCAGCGCCAGCTCCTGCAGCTCGACTCGCAGGGCGGCGGCCATTTCTTCGGTGAGCCCGCGCTCGACATCTCCGACTTCCTGTCGGTCGACGAGGACGGCCGCGGGGCGATCAACATCCTTGCCGCCGACACATTGATGGCAAGCCCGCGCCTCTACGCCACCTTCCTCTTGTGGCTGCTGTCCGAGCTGTTCGAGGAGCTTCCCGAGGTCGGCGATACCGACAAGCCCAGGCTGGTCTTCTTCTTCGACGAGGCGCACCTGCTGTTCGCCGACGCGCCCAAGGCGCTGCTGGAAAAGGTGGAGCAGGTGGTGCGGCTGATCCGCTCCAGGGGCGTCGGCGTCTATTTCGTCACGCAGAACCCGGCCGATATTCCCGATTCCGTCGCCGGGCAGCTCGGCAACCGCGTCCAGCACGCGCTGCGCGCCTTCACCCCCAGGGAGCAAAAGGCGATCCGCGCCGCCGCCGACAGCTTCCGCGCCAATCCCGGTGTGGATGTAGCAAAGGTCATCACCGAGCTCAGGGTCGGCGAGGCCCTGGTGTCGTTGCTGCTGCCCGACGGAGCACCCTCGCCGGTCGAGCGTACCCTGATTCGCCCGCCGCGCTCGCGCCTTGGCCCGCTCGGCGCGCAGGAGCGGGCGCTGCTCCTGTCCACCTCGCCCTTGGCCGGCAGATATGAGGAGCGGGTGGACCGCGAAAGCGCCGAGGAGATCCTGAAGGCGCGCGCCGCGGCCGCCGCGTCGGCCGCCGCCGCGAAGAAGGCCGTCGCCGATGCCGTCAAGGCGGAGGATGCGCGCGACAAGGAAGAAGCGCGGGCGCGGCGCCGCGGCAAGGCGGACCGCGGCTTTGGCGAGGAGTTGGCGATTCAGCTCGGCAAATCGGTGCAGCGCCAGGCGGTCAACCGGATCGCCGGCTCGCTGGTCCGCGGCCTGCTCGGCGGGCTTTTCCGGGGGCGCTGAGTGGGTGCCGGCCCTCAGTAGCCGAAGCCGGCCGCCACCTTGTGCCCCTGGAGGATGTAGGCGCGCAGCTCCTGCGGGCTCCACAAATGCTCCACTCCGGCTTCGGCCTGCTTGATCAAACCGACGATGGCGGCGTTGACGGGGGTAGGGCGCCCCAATCTGCTTCCCAGCTTCACCACCTCGCCGTTCAGGTAATCGACCTCGGTGGTGCGGCCCGCCCGCAGGTCGTCGGCCATCGACGAGCGGGCGTGGCCGTCGATCTTCTGGACCTTCATGAACAGGTTGTTGAAGATGAAATCGGGGGCACCGATGGCGTGCGGCAGGAGGCGCGGCGGCACCGGTCCGGCCTGCGCCGGCTGGATACCCGCCGCATCCAGCACATCGAGCGCTTCCACGATCGAGGCGGCGACGACGCGCCGATAGTCGCGCTCCTTGAGCTGCTCCAGGAGCGTGCGCCCGGACAAGGCGTTTACCGCATTGTTCAGGTTTATCAAAAGCTTGCCCCAGGCGAGTGCCGGCATGTCCGGCTCCAGCCGGAGCCGCGCGGGGCCGTTGCCGACCAGGTCGGCGAGCAGCCGCGCGGCCGGGACATCCTCCACCGCCAACGCGCCGGCCACGCCCTTGTGGAAGCGGCCCTGGCCCAGATAGGCGATGTTGAACGGCACCACCGCCTGCGCCACCGCCAACCTTTCCTTGAGCGCCAACTTAAGCGCCGGGGCGTTGCTGACGCCGTTCTGGAAGCTCAGCACCGTCGCGCCCTTGCGCGCATGGCGGGCAATCTCCCGCGCCGCGGCGGCGGTGCCGGTGCTCTTGACGCACAGGGCGATGATGTCCGCCTTGGCCAGCGCGCCAGGCTTGGTCGCAAACTCCACCGCCCCCGGCTCCAGGCGCGTGCGCCAGCCGGCCTGGTCGGTAAGGGTAAGGCCGTGTTCGCCGATCGCGGCGCCGATGCTGTCCCGCCCGATAAAGGAAACCGGTACCCCCGCCGCCGCCCAGGCGCCGCCGAGGAAGCAGCCCACCGAGCCCGCCCCCAATATGACGACGCGCGGCACCTTCGCCACCTTAGCCCCGCCCGCGATAGCCGGGCACATCCTGCGCCGGCACCCACAGGCCGGGCGGCGGCTCGGCGGTCTGGTAGAAGACATCGATCGGCATGCCGCCGCGCGGGTACCAATAGCCGCCGATCCGCAGCCACAGCGGCTTCATCTCCTCGGCAAGCCGCGCGCCGATCCCTACGGTGACATCCTCGTGAAACCCGCAATGGTTGCGGAACGCGCCGAGGAACAGCTTCAGCGACTTGGACTCAACGATAGTAAAGCCCGGCGCATAATCAATCACGATATGCGCGAAATCGGGCTGGCCGGTGACGGGGCACAGGGAGGTGAATTCCGGCGCGGTAAAGCGCACCAGATACGGCGCTCCGGGCCGCGGATTAGGGACATAATCGAGACGCGCTTCCTCCGGCGAGGCGGGAAGCGCCGAGGCGCGGCCGAGGTGAGTAAGGTCCATGTCCGGCTCTCTAGTCGCTCGGGCGGCGAAGCGGAAGCAGGACAGCCGAACCCTTTGAGCATGCGAGCCGCCCGTGCCATAGCATCGGCATGATCAGGCTCCTCCTCATGTTGTGCGCCGCCGGCCTGTGCCCGCCCGCTTTTGCCCAGTCCGCGCCGCCCACGGACAAGAAGGAGGCCGACAAGCCGATCCCGCCGCCCAACATCTCGGTGACCCGCCACACCGGCACCTTCGGCGGCGCTCGCATCGCCTACAGCGCCACCGCCGGCGAAACTCACCTCAAGGGGGAGGACGGCACAGCCAAGGCAAGCATCTTCTCCGTCGCCTATGTGAAAGAGCCGCGCGATCCGAAGCGTCCCATCACCTTCCTGTTCAACGGCGGCCCCGGCTCCGGCTCCTTGTGGCTGCACATGGGCGCCTTCGGCCCGAAGCGGGTGGCGATCCCGTCCAATGCCCAAGACGACGGCGCGGCGCCTTTCCCCATCCTCGACAATCCCGACAGCCTGCTCGATGTCACCGACATCGTGTTCATCGATCCGGTCGGCACCGGCTTCAGCCATGCGCTCGGCAAAACCGACCCCAAGGAATATTGGGGCGTCACCCAGGACGCCAAATCGGTTGCCGAGTTCATCCGCATCTGGCTCAACGACCAGGGCCGCTGGAACTCGCCCAAATATCTCGGTGGCGAGAGCTATGGCACCACCCGCTCCGCGGCGGTGGTGAACGAGCTTGAGGGGCGGTTCAACGATGTCGCGCTCAACGGTGTCCTCCTGATCTCCACCATTCTCGATTTCGGAGCGCAGGCGAAGGTGCCGGGCAACGAGATGCCTTACGTACTTTTCCTCCCCTCCATGGCCGCCGCTGCCCACTTCCACGGCAAGGCACCGGCCGACTCAGGTGCGATTGAAGCCTTTGTCGAGGAGGCGCGGCGCTTCGCGATCGGCGATTATGCCACCGCCCTGCTTAAAGGGCAGGCGCTGCAGGGCGAGGAGCGGGCAGGCATCCGTCGCCGCCTTGCCCGTTACACGGGCCTTTCCGAAACATATCTGGAGCAGGCCGACCTGCGGGTCACCGACAGCCGCTTCTACAAGGAGCTGCTCCGCGACCGCGGCCTGACCATCGGCCGCCTCGACGCCCGCTACACCGGCCGCGACCGGGACAATGCTGGCGAGGAGCCGGACAACGATCCAAGCTTCTATGGCATCGACGCGGGCTATACCGCCGCTCTCAACGCCTGGGTGCGGGACCGGCTCAAATACAAAACGGAGCGCCACTATACCACCATCGGCCCGGTCGGAGACTGGGACTGGAACCTGGGGCCCGGCGATGCGAGATATTACAAGAATGTCGCGCCCTATCTCGAAGGCGCTGCGCGAGAATAGCGGCATGCGCTTGTTCGTCGCCCAAGGCTGGTTCGATTTCGCCACGCCCTTCTTTGGCGCCGAATATGCCCTCTCGCGCACCGGCACGCCCGTCGACCGGATCGACTATCGATATTACGGCTCTGGCCACATGATGTATGTGCGCGATGAGGACCGCGTTAAGCTCAGCCGGGACATCCGGGACTTCATCGGCAGGCGGTGACCCGCCTCAGTCGGCGCCCGGAGCGGCCGACACCGTTGGCGCCTTCTTCACGTACATGTCGAGCCAGCGGGTCATCTCCCACAATGTGTGGCCGACCGACTCCCGCCCGCGGTAGCCGTGCGCCTCGAGCGGCAGGACGACATAGCGCACGTTCGCACCATGGCCCTTGAGCGCCGCATAGAAGCGCTCGCTTTGAACCGGGAAGGTTCCGCTATTGTCGTCAGCAGCGCCGTGGATGAGCAGGATCGGCTCCTTGATCTTGTTGGCGTGGGTGAACGGGCTCATCTGAGTGTAGGTGTCGACCGCCTCCCAATAGGTGCGCTGCTCAGCCTGAAAGCCGAACGGTGTCAGGGTGCGATTATAAGCGCCGGATCGTGCGATGCCGGCCCGGAAGATGTCGCTATGGGCGAGCAGATTGGCCGTCATAAACGCGCCGTAGCTGTGCCCGCCGACGGCGATCCTCGAGCGGTCGGCGAAGCCGAGCGCAACCACCGCGTCCGCCGCCGCCTGGGCGCTGGCGACGAGTTGCTCGATATAAGTATCGTTCGCTTCGGCGCCGTTCACGCCGACGATCGGCATCTTGGGATCATCAAGAATCGCATAGCCCTGGGTGAGCAGGAACAAGTGGCTGATTCCGGCCGGGCGCGTGAAGCGGTTCTGGGTGTCGACCACCTGCCCGGCGACGGCAGGATCCGTGAACTCCGTCGGGTAGGCCCACATCACGAGCGGCAGCGGGCCGTCCTTTGCCTTGTTGTAGCCGGCAGGCAGATAGAGCGTGCCGCTCAGCTCGACGCCATCGGCACGCTTGTACGCAACCAGTTGCTGGGTGACGCCCGCAAGCTGCGGTGCGGGATCGGGAAAGTCGGTGAGCTGCACCGGGTTCCTGGCGCCCAGGCTGCGCAGGAACAGGTTGGGCGGCTGGATCCGGCTCTCGCGGCGGGTCAGGAAGCGGCGCCCGGTGTCGTCAAGCAGCGCCACCACCGTCTCATAGTGTGGCGCCTTTGCCTGCCACAGCCGCTGCGTCTGGCCGGTGGCGCGGTCCATTCGGGCAAGGAAGGGGAACTCGCCTTCGCGCGAAGCGCCCGGTGCGGTCATGAATACGCCCCGGCCGTCCTCGGTAAAGTGCATCACCTGGCGCCCCTGAGCGTTCGGCCGCATCACCGGCTCGCCCGGATCGTTGTAGCGATCCTGGAAATTGCGCTCGAGCAGCAGGCGCGTTTCGCCGGGTCGCGAAGGATCAACCGCGTAGCGGGTTTCCCGGCGGGTATTCCACCATTGCGAGAACAGCATGGCATAATCGTCGCGGCCCCACAGGATGCCGCTGTAGCGATCCTTGAGATCCGCGAGCCGCAGCGGGGCGCCGCTGAACGGCGCGTCGAGCATGAACACCCGGTCGCGCACCGCCGCCTCACGCCGGGCATCGCCGCCGTCCTGCGCCTCGACCCAGATCAGAGTGGCCGGCCGGTCGGCCCGCCAATGGGCGGAGCGGGGCCCGGGCGCCACCGCGTCGAACTGGGACGGCACATCGTCGCGCAGCGGCAGGTCGGCAAGGCGATGCAGGACGCGGCCGGCAAGATCGGTGACGATGATCTCGGTGGGGAAGAGCGCGGCGGGGACAACATAGCTGAACGGCCGCTTGGCCCGGGTGAGCAGCAGGTGCTGGCCGCCGGGCGAAATGCTCGCGCCCCAATAAAGGCCGGCGGCGCCGATCGGCCGAACCGGGCCGCCATCGATCGGCACGATAGTTGGCTGGGAGGTGAAATAATGCTCGAACAGGGCCTCGTCGGCGGGGCTGCGCAGCAGGTCCTGATAGGTTCTGACCGGCGCGGTGCGGCCGGCATTCTCCTGAACAAGCGGTGCCTGCGGCACTAGGCTCGCCTCCGGCGCGGCGCCCCGGGCGGCCGGCACCAGCCGGACGAGCAGCCCGGAGCTGTCGGGCAGCCACTCATAGCCCGTGCCGAAGGCGGCGTTGACCGGGCCGGCGCCGAGCCGGCGGGCACTGCCACTCGCGGCCTCCGCAACCCACAGCTCGAGCCGATCGGCCGCGCCGACCAGGAAGGCGAGCCGGCTGCCGTCCGGCGACCATGACGGCGCGAGGAAGCGGGTTCCTTCGGGGAGGGCGACCTCGCGCGCGGCCCCCTTGCCGACCGTTTTGAACGAAAGGGCGTTCAGCCAGGCGGCGCGGCTGTTGGCCGGGCCGTTGTTGCGCGGGTTGATGCGGTAGCCGGCGAGCTTCAGGT
Organism: Allosphingosinicella sp.; assembly: GCA_035644835.1. Taxonomy (GTDB): domain Bacteria; phylum Pseudomonadota; class Alphaproteobacteria; order Sphingomonadales; family Sphingomonadaceae; genus Allosphingosinicella. The sequence continues at coordinate 47,559 of DASQNR010000020.1, forward strand.
CCGGTTCGGCAAGCTCGGCGATCGGCGGGAGGCTGGAGCGGCCGAGCAAGGCGATGCGGTCCCGCTTCGGGCTGACCAGAGGCGTGGGCGGCGGCGGCGTGTCGAGGATCTTGGCGATCGGCGCCGGCGGTGACTGATATCCGGGTGCCGCGGGCGTCTGGCTCTCCTGCGCGGCAACCGGCACGGCGGCGCCGAGGGCGAGGGCAAGGAAACAAGAAAGGATGCGCAGCATGTTCAACTCCCTGTTCCCGCCCCTAGGCGGCTGTGCATGAGTGGCGGGATCGGGCCGGTCGCGCAAGGCGGTGCTTGCGGTTAAGGCTGGCACGACGCGCCCGGACGTGCTTTCGGGAGAATTGCCTGACCCATTCTCACGGGCCTGATGGTTCTGATGAGCGTGGCGCCTTCAATGGGAGATCCCCCTTGTATCGATTCCTCCTCCCCCTCCTTCCCCTCGTTGTCCTGCCAGGCTGCGCGACCACGCAGCAGGCGCCCAGCCAGACCGAACGGGCCGAGCGGTGGTGGAGCGATGTCGCCACCCTCGCCGACGACGGGATGGAGGGACGGCTGACCGGCACGCCCGGCTACCAGCGCTCAGCCGACTATGTGGTCGCCCAGGCGAAGGCGATCGGGCTGGAGCCGGCCGGCGACAATGGCAGCTATTTCCAGCGCATCGCGTTCGAGGAACAATTCGTCGACCATGCCGCCTCCACCGCCATGCTGGCTTCGGGCGGGCGCCAGGTGAAGCTCGACGTGCCGAACGACCTCACGGTCGGCCGCGGCGGCGGGCGCGTACCGGCCCGGGTCGACGCCCCGCTGGTGTTCGCCGGCTACGGCCTCCACATTCCCGAGGCGGGGCATGACGATTTCGCCGGCCTCGACCTCAAGGGCAAGATCGTGGTCGTCATCGGCGGCGGTCCGGAGAATATCTCCGGCGCCTTGAAGGCCCATGCCCGCCGCGACCGCACCCGTCTCCTGGCCGAACGCGGCGCGCTCGGGGTGCTCGCCCTCACCACATTGAAGGCGGTCGAAACGCCCTGGTCCCGCGCGGTCGCCCAGGTTGGGCAGGGCGGCATGTACTTTGCCGATCCCGAGCTTCGCGATGTGAAGACGCCGTTCGTATCGCTAAGCTTCAACCCCGAGACCTCGCAAAAGCTGTTCGCCGCCTCCGGGACCAGCTTTGCCGCTCTTTCCGCACTTGCGGACGCGTCCCGGCCGCTGCCCAGGATCGACTTCAAGGCCAATCTGCGCGGCAGCTTCGTCGCTACCCAGCGGCCGGTGGTCTCGTCGAACATCGTCGCGCGCCTGCCGGGCCGCGACGCAAGGATGGAAGGCGAGCATGTCGTCTTCTCGGCCCATCTCGATCATCTCGGCGTCTCCGCCCCGATCAACGGCGACGGGCTCTACAACGGCGCGATGGACAATGCGGCGGGTGTAGCCGGCCTGCTCGACATCGCGCGCAGCTACAAGGCGCGTGGCAAGGCATCCGGGCGCTCGATGCTGTTCGTGTGGGTCACCGCCGAGGAGAAGGGCCTGCTCGGCTCACGCTACTTCGCGCTGCGCCCGACGGTGCCGAAGCGCTCCATGGTCGCCAACCTCAACTTCGACATGGCGCTGCCGATCTTTCCCTTGAAAAGCGTCATCGCGCTGGGCGCGGAGGAAAGCAGCCTCGGCGCCACCGCGGCGGAGGTCGGCCAGGCGATGGGCCTGCCGCTGGTCCCGGATCCCTGGCCCGACCGCAACAGCTTCGTACGCTCGGATCAGTACAGCTTCATCCGAGAAGGCGTGCCGGCGCTTGCGTTCAAGTTCGGCTTCGCCCGGGGTACGGCCGAAGCGGAGATCGAACGCAGCTGGCGTTCGACCCGTTACCATGCGCCGTCGGACGACCTGTCGCAGCCGGTCGAGAAGCTCGACGCGGTTCGCCTCCACGATTTCGTCGCCGAACTCGGCTGGCGCGTTGCCAATGCGCCGGGGCGGCCGACCTGGGGCAACCAAAGCTTCTTCCGCCGCTTCGCCCAGGAGTGAGCATGAACCTTCACTTCACGCGGCGGATCGGCAGATGACGACGCCCGCCGCCGCCCCGCCCGCCTCGTTCCGGCCCGTTCACGCGGCCGCGATCGTGCTTGCGGCCGGCGCGGCGGTGGTGGCGCTCTGGTTCCTGCAAAAGATCGTCACAGCGATCCTGCTCTTCTTCCTTGCTCTTGTGGTCGCAATCGCCTTGTCGGCGCCGCTCGGCTGGCTGCGCCGGCGCGGATTGCCGCGAAAGGCGGCGGCGGGCATCACCCTGCTCGGCTTTTTCGGCACGGTGGGCCTGATCGGCTGGATGGTGTTTCCCGAGCTTGCCCGACAGCTCGCCATCCTGATCGCCAGCCTGCCCGAGCTGATCGGCAAGATCGACGCCCAGATCGCGCAGCTCCTCGCCCGCCACCCGGAGCTGCAGGCACTGGCGAGCAGCGAGGCACAGGGGCTGCAGGGTCTTGCGCCGGACGTGGGCAACATCTTCCGCAATGTGGGCAATTTCTCGCTATCCCTGATCGGCGCGGTGGCGCTGACCATCATCTTCATGAGCGCGGTCATCTACACGGTGCTCGATCCGCGCCCGATCCTGAAGGGCTATCTCGGCACCTTGCCGCTGGCGCGGCGGGGGCAAGGGGTGCGCGCCTATCGGCGGGCCGCGCGGGCGGTGATCGGCTGGACCGAGGCAAGCCTGATCGTCGGCGCAATCGAGTTCGTCCTGGTGTTCGGCGTCCTCACCTACATGGGCTTGCCCGGAGTGCTGATCTGGGCCGCTTTGGCCTTCTTCGCCGAGTTCATTCCGCGCATCGGCGGCTATATCATGGCCTTTCCACCAGTGGTGGTGGCGCTGACGCTCGGACCCGCAACCGCTTTATGGGTCGCAATCTTCTACCTCGCCATGAACGAGCTGCTCGGCAATCTGGTCGCCCCGCGCATCCGCGGCGAGACGATGAAGATTCACCCGGTGCTGCTGTTGTTCTTCACGCTCGCCTTTGCCTTGGCCTTCGGCATGCTCGGCGCCATCGTGGCAACGCCGGCTGCAGCCTTCTTTTCCGCTTATTACAGCGAATTCTACATAGCCCGGCACCGCGCGGGCGCGTAACGAACGGAGCGCGATTTGATGGACGGTCTGGTCTCCACCGAATGGCTCGAAGGACAGGTGGAGGCACCCGATCTGCGGGTGATCGACGCCACTTTCTTCCTTCCCACCGACCGGCGCGACGCCCGCGCGGAATATGAGGCCGGGCATATTCCGGGCGCGGTGTTCCTGGATTTGAAGGACGTCGCGGATCCGGGAAACCCGGTGCCGCACATGGTGCCGCCCGAACATCTCTTCGCCAGCCGCATGCGGTCGCTCGGCCTGCGCGACGGCAGCCGGTTCGTGGTCTACGACAACAGCCCGCTGCACAGCGCGGCGCGGGCCTGGTGGATGTTGAAGCGCTTCGGCGCCCACCGCGTCGCGGTCCTGGACGGCGGCCTCGCCAAATGGAAGGCCGAAGGGCGCCCGCTGGAGCGCGGCACGCCCGAAGTCGGCCACGGCCATTTCACACCGATGTTCGACAAGGAGGCGGTGGTGGACAAGGCGCGGGTGCGAAGCCTGGTCGGCGCAGGCAGCCACGAAATCGTCGATGCACGCGGCACGGAACGCTTCACCGGAGAGGAAGGCGAGCCGCGCCCCGGCATGGCTTCAGGCCACATCCTGGGCTCGAAGAGCTTGCCGCAGAACAAGCTCTTCAACCCCGACAACAGCATGAAGCGCGGCGAGGAGCTGAAGGCGGCGTTCGACGAAGCGGGCGTTGATCTCGGCAAGCCGCTGGTGGCGACTTGTGGCTCGGGCATCACGGCCTGTGTGCTCCTGTTCGGCGCGCATCTGCTGGGCAAGCGGGACGCGCAGCTTTACGACGGCAGCTGGTCCGAGTGGGGCGCCGATCCCGCCATGCCAAAGGCGGTTGGCCCGGCATGAAGAAAAGGGGCGGCGGCCGGCGCGATACCAGACTGGTCCAGGGTGGCCGGCGGCCGGAATGGACGCAGGGCATCGTCAATCCCGCGGTCTGGCGCGCCTCCACGGTGCTGTTCGACAGCGTCGAAGCGATGAAGCAAGCCAATCCGCCGCAGTCCGGCACCCTTCATTACGGCCGCAACGGCACGCCGACTCATTGGGCACTTGCCGAGGCTCTGACTGAATTGGAGGCCGGTGCGGCCGGGACGAAGCTGTTTCCTTCCGGCGCGGCGGCGGTGGCGATGGCGCTGATGACGGTGCTGAAGTCTGGCGACGAGTTGCTGATGGTCGACAGCGTCTACGGCCCGACGAGGATCTTCTGCGACGAGGTGCTCGCAGGATTGGGGATCGTGACACGCTATTACGATCCGCTGGTCGGCCGTGGCATCGAGGCGCTGTTCGGCGCGAATACGCGCGCCGTGTTCCTGGAGAGCCCCGGCTCGCTCACCTTCGAGGTGCAGGACGTGCCCGGCATTTGTGCGGTGGCGAAAGAGAGGGGGCTGGTCACTCTGCTCGACAACACCTGGGCGACCCCGATCCTCTTCCCCGCGCTGGAGGCGGGGGTGGATTTTGCGATTCTTGCCTGCACCAAATATATCGCCGGCCATGCCGATGTGATGCTCGGCTCCGTCACGGTGGGGCCAGAATGGCTCGGGCGGCTGGAGCGGCGCAGCCGCGCCTTCGGGCAGACGGTGTCGCCGGACGACGCGTGGCTGGCGCTGCGTGGCTTGCGGACGCTTGGCGTGCGGCTCAGGCAGCATGAGGAAAGTGGCCTCAAGGTCGCGCGCTGGCTTGGCGAACAGCCGCAGGTGGCACGGGTGCTGCATCCGGCCTTGCCGTCCTGCCCCGGTCACGAACATTGGGCGCAGAGCTATCGCGGCGCCTCCGGGCTGTTCGCCTTCACCTTGCAAGGGGGAGGCGAGGCGGAGCGGGCCGCGTTCGTGGACGGGCTGTCGCACTTCGGCATCGGCTATAGTTGGGGTGGCTTCGAGAGCCTGGCGCTTCCCGCCGATCCGGAGCGGATTCGCACCGCAACGCGTTGGCAGGCGGAAGGACCGCTGGTGCGGCTCCACATCGGCCTGGAGGACGCGGACGATTTGATCGAGGATCTGGCACAGGGCCTCGGCTGCTACGGAGCGGCGGCGTGAGGAATGCGGTTGAAGCGCTGGGACTCCCCTGGCCCGGCTATGCGGATTGGGTTTCGGCGGCCGCCGCGATTGTGGTGGTGGTGTTCGCGTGGGGCGTCTCGCATCTCCTCTCGCGCCGCTTCTCGCCCGCGCTCGCCGCCATGTGGGAACGCCGCGCGGGTGCCCGTGCCGAAGGTCTCGGCGAGCGGATGTGCGCCCTTTCCCGTCACCTCTTCGCCCTGGTCCTTCTCGGGATAGCGCTCAATCTCGACACCTGGCGGCCGCTCGGTTCGCTGATCATCGGCCTGTCGCTGGCCGCCGCCGCGGCTTTGTTCATCAAGGGCGTGGTGCGCGGGCTGCACATGCCGCGTTGGGCGGCCTTGCTGCTCGGCGGAGCCGCCTTTCTCGCTATCCTCGCCCGCTCGGTAGGCGGGCTGGAGCCGATCACCGATCTGCTCAACCGCGTGGGATTCGACGTCGGCACGCACCGCTTCTCCCTGCTTGCGGTGATCCAGATCGCAGTGACCTTGGTGGCGCTCTATGCGGTGGTGATCCTGATCAACCGCATCGTGGGGCAGACGATCAGGCACGCCAGCGGCCTCGATGCCACCCAGCAGCTCCTCGCCCAAAAGCTCGCCGGGGTGGTCATTCTGGTCGCCGCCTTCTTTATCGGAATCGATCTTGTCGGCATCGATCTCACCGCGCTTGCAGTCTTTTCCGGGGCCTTCGGGCTCGCCGTCGGCTTCGGCCTTCAAAAGACGTTCGGAAACCTCATCGCCGGCATCATCCTGTTGATGGACCGCTCGGTCAAACCGGGCGACGTCATCGTGGTCGGCGACACGTTCGGACATGTCACAAAGATCGGCGTCCGCGCCGTCTCCATCGTTACCCGCGACGGCAAGGAGCATCTCATCCCCAACGAGAATCTGATGACGCAAGAGGTGGAGAACTGGTCCTATTCAAGCCGGGACGTTCGCGTGCACATCCCCGTCGGCGTCTCCTACAATGCGGATCTGGCACTGGCCCAGCGATTGATGATCGAGGCCGCCGGGGCGTCCAAGCGGGTCCTCAAGGCTCCGTCGCCGCGCGTCTGGCTCCGCGCGTTCGGCGACAGTTCGGTGGATCATGAAATCCTCGTCTGGATCGCCGATCCGGAAAGCGGCGTCGGCAATGTCCAGTCCGAAATCCTCAACCGGCTGTGGGTGCTGTTCAAGGAGAATGGCGTGGAGATACCCTTCCCGCAGCGCGACCTGCATGTGAAGGAATGGCCCGCCGCGCCGCCCCGCGCCGAAGCTTAGGCGGAAACGATCTCGCGCAGAAGCGTCAGTGCCTTGCGCAGCTCTTCGCCAAGCTTGCCGGCCGCCGCGGCCACGGGCCAGCCGCGTTCCTCCAGCGTCACGAGCGCCTCCAGGCCCGCCGCGGCCCAGCGCGCGGTGCGGGCGGCTTCGGTGTCGAAGCGCCGCTGCACGATCGGCAGCGCCGCCTCATAGGCCGCGCTGATCCGCGCCGCTTCGTCGAGCGCCCGCGAATCGCTGCTCGCGCCCCCGCCGGCCAGCTCCTCGACGAGTGCGAGGACCTGGCGCAGTTGCGCGATCTCGCCGCCGGCGTCGGCGATACCGTAGGCGAAGGGGGCGCTTTGCTGGCTCATCGCCCCCGCTCTAGGGGAGCGAGGGCTAAGGAACGGCTAATGCAAAGCCGCTTATTGCGGCGTGGTGGTTGTCGCTTCGCGGCCGGGGCCAGCGGGCGCGGCGATGATCGTCTGCGTCACGGCGCCCTTGTCGACCACCTGAGTCTCGAGGTCGCCGGCAACTGAGCGGGCGCCGAGCGCGGCGCGGTCGCGGCCGGTCTGGTCCAGCATGGCACGCTCCGCGGCACTGCGCGGCGCGGGGCCGCCGAACAGGGCTTCCAGCGCCTGGGTGCGGGCATCGGTGCCGGTCGGCGTCGGCTCGCCGGGCCGCGGCGGCTCCAGCGCGAAATCGGGCGGGATCACCAGAGGCGCGTTGCGGGCGACCGCGAATTCGTCGGGACGGTCGCGGCCGAGCACGCCGCTCGATCCGCAGCCGGCAAGCGCCAGGCTGGCGGCGGCAACGGCCAGGGCAATGTTAGGGTTACGCATTTTCAACTTCCTCCCGAGGGGGCGCCTTCTCGCGCGTCAAGAGCGCGCGGACCAGCAAGAGCAATACGCCGATGGTAATGGCTGCGTCGGCGACATTGAAGACCAAAAACGGGCTGATATCCCCGAAATGCAGATCGGCATAGTCCACGACATAGCCGAACCGCACGCGATCGACGATATTGCCGAGCGCGCCGCCGAGTACGAGGCTGAGGGCGAGGGCATCGTCGCGGCGCTTTTCGCGCCAGAGCCAGGCGGCGACAAAGATCGATATCGCGGCGGTGAGCGCCACCAGCCCCCAGCGCGCCGCATCGCTGCCCGCGGTGAGCAGGCCCATCGAGACGCCGCGATTCTCCACCCACTTCAGGTCGAAGATCGGCAACAACTCAATGGTCTGGCGTTGCTGGAGCTGGAGGATGTTGATCACCACCCACTTCACCAACTGGTCCGCCACGAAGATTGCGGCTGCTACGGATAAACCGATCGTCCGGTTACGCTTCACCCGCGTCGCGTCAATCGCTTCAACCATTCACTACCCCCTCGCAGCGGGCGCACAGCGCGCCTTCTTCGCCAACTTCCGGCAGATGCCGCCAGCAGCGGCCGCATTTCTCATGCGCCGTCTTGGCGACGTCGATCCCGTCGTCGCCCGCTTCGACGGCCGCCGAAGAGACGATGCAAATTTCGGCGAAGTCGACGGAGGCGAGCGCGCTGCGTACCACCTCGTCGCTAACCCGCGCTGTCACTTCGGCCTGTAGACTCGAGCCGATCGTCTTCTCGCGCCGATAGGGTTCGATCGCTTCGGTGACCTGCTGGCGCGCGGCCTTCACCGCCTGCCACTTGGCGCCCAAAGCTTGGTTCCGCCATGCAGAGTCGATATCCGGCCACTCGAGCAGGTGCACCGAGCCGCCGTCCTGATAGCGCGTCAGCCAGACTTCTTCGGTGGTGAAGCACAGCACCGGTGCCAACCAGCGCACGAGGGCCTCGAAGACGGTGTCGAGCACCGTCCGGTAGGCGCGCCGCTTCGGGTCGGACGGCGCGTCGCAATAGAGGCTGTCTTTGCGGATATCGAAGAAGAAGGCGCTGAGATCGTCATTGGCAAAGGCGGTGAGGAGCCGCGTATAGCGGTTGAACTCGAACGCGTTCGCCGCAGCCTTGAGTTCGGCGTCCAGTTCGGCGAGCCGGTGGAGCACCCAGCGCTCCAGCTCCGGCATCTCGGCGGGGGCCACGCTTTCGCCCGCGCCAAAGCCTTCGAGAGCACCGAGCAGGTATCGGAAGGTGTTGCGCAGCTTGCGATAGGCGTCCGAGCTGCCGGCCAGCGCTTCCTTGCCGATTCGTACGTCCTCGAAATAGTCGGTAGAGGCGACCCACAAGCGGAGGATGTCGGCGCCGCTGTCGTGGATGATCGCGAGCGGATCGACGACATTGCCGAGGCTCTTGGACATCTTGCGCCCGTTCTGGTCGAGCGCGAAGCCGTGAGTGAGCACCGCCTCATACGGCGCGCGGCCACGGGTGCCGCAGCTTTCGAGCAGGGAGGACTGGAACCAGCCGCGATGCTGGTCCGAGCCTTCGACATAAAGATCGGCGCGCACCCCCTGGCCATAGCGGGCTTCGACAACGTAGCTGTGGGTGGAACCGCTGTCGAACCAGACATCGAGGATGTCGGTGACCGGCTCATACTCGTCAAGATTGTAGCCATTGCCGAGCAGCGCCTGGTGATCGGCCCCGAACCAGGCGTCGGCCCCGCCTTCGTGAAAGGCGCGAATGATGCGGCTGTTGACGGCCGGGTCCTTGAGATAATCGCCAGTCTTGCGGTTCACATAAAGCGCGATCGGCACGCCCCAGGCGCGCTGGCGACTGATCACCCAGTCGGGGCGCCCTTCCACCATGGCGCGGATGCGGTTCTTCGACTTTTCGGGGACCCAGCGAGTCTGGTCGATGGCCAAGAGGGCGGTGCTTCTAAGCCCTCTCCCCTTCAGGGGAGAGGGTTGGGAGAGGGGCCGTTCGGCCGACTCCCCCTCTCCCTCCCGCTGCTCCGCAGCGGGCCCCTCCCTCTCCCCTGAAGGGGAGAGGGGTGCGTCCATCGGAATGAACCATTGCGGGGTGCAGCGGAAGATGATCTTGGCCTTGGAGCGCCACGAATGCGGGTAGCTGTGCCGGAAGTCCCCAAAAGCGAGGAGTCCGCCCGCCGCTTTCAGATCCTGCAGTATCGGCCCGTCCGGACCGTTGAACTTGGCGTTGATGACGCTGCCCTGGCCGCCGAGCCACTCCCAGTCGTCGCGATACCGGCCGTCGTCAGTGACGGCGAACACCGGATCAAGCCCGTGCGCCTTGCAGAGCAGGAAATCGTCCTCGCCATGATCGGGCGACATGTGGACGAGCCCGGTGCCGGCATCGGTGGTGACGAAGCCCCCGGGGAGGAACGGTCGGGGCTTGGCATAGAAGCCTCCGAGATGGTGCATCGGGTGGCGGGCGACGGTGCCGGCGAGGTCTGAGCCTTTGCCCTGCCAAATGATCCCTTTGTAATCCCAGCCGAGGCGCTCTGTGACGGCGCCGATAAGCTCAGTGGCTATGACGATGTAGATGCTGTGGTCCTCAAGGACCGGTGCCGGAGCCGTGGGAGCATTGAACGCGGCCATGATTCTCGGGCTGAAGCACGCGCAGACGTAATCAATGTCCGGACCATAAGCGATCGCCTGGTTGACAGGAATTGTCCAAGGCGTGGTCGTCCAGATCGCGGCCTTATGCCCAACCAAGTCGGAGACAGCGCTCTCGGTGATCTCGAACGCCACGTCGATCTGCGTGGACGTGATCTCCTCATATTCCACCTCGGCCTCGGCGAGCGCGGTCTTCTCCACGGGCGACCACATCACCGGCTTGGCGCCGCGGTAGAGCTGGCCGCTCTCGGCGAACTGGAGGAGCTCCTCGACGATCTTCGCCTCGGCCTCGTACTTCATGGTGAGGTAGGGATTGTCCCACTCGCCCATCACGCCGAGGCGCTGGAACTGCTCGGCCTGCACGCCGACCCATTTTTCCGCATAGGCGCGGCATTCGGCGCGGAATTCGCGCGGCGGCACCGCGTCCTTGTCGAGCTTCTTCTTGCGGTAGGCTTCCTCGATCTTCCACTCGATGGGAAGGCCGTGGCAGTCCCAGCCGGGGACGTAGGGCGCGTCCTTGCCCATCAGCGACTGCGAGCGGACGATGATGTCCTTCAACACCTTGTTCATCGCGTGGCCCATGTGAATGTCGCCGTTGGCGTAAGGCGGGCCGTCGTGGAGAATGAACCGCTCCCGCCCGGCGCGCGCCTCGCGCAGGCGCCGGTAAAGGCCGTCCTGCGCCCAACGTTCGAGGATGGCCGGCTCCTTGGCCGCCAGCCCCGCTTTCATCGGGAAGTCCGTCTTCGGCAGGAAGACGGTGTCTCTATAATCTTTCTTTTCGGACATCGCGGGGGCCTTAGCGCAGGTGTGCCGCGCTTGGGAACACCTGCTTGGCGAGCCTTAGCGGCGCAGGCTCGGCCCGACCGTGCCGAAATCGTCCACGAACAGGTGGCCTTTGAAGGCGCGCGGCACCCGGTCATATTGCTCCGGCCGGTCGAGGCCCTGGATGCCGCCGGCGTCGCGGCTGCGGTAAACGAGAACGCGGCTGCCCGCGGCGGCGATGCGGGCGAGGAACCGGTAGGGCCAGCCCCAGATCGTCCATTGGCCATCGATGGGAACGCCGACGGTGGCGTGACGGCAGCTCTGCGGCACCACGCCCAACCATCCGAGCTTCGGATAATCCTCGGGGCACTTGCCCAGCCCGGCCGGGTCGAAGGTCCAGGCCCGGGGCGCGATCCGCTTCAGCCGCGCCAGCACCGCAGGGTCGCCATAGAAAGCGTGATGTTCGCCGATCTCCGCTCCGGCGCCGGCAAAGCCCGCCACCAGCGCGTCGGCATCGGCCGGGTCGCGGCCGCGCAAGTGAAATACGAGTTGAACGCCGCGCAGCTCGCGCAGCGTTTCCTCCACGGTGGGCAGCGCGGCGATGCCGCGGCCGCGCAACGGAAAACTGGCACCGCCATCGGCGGTGTAGCCGTAGCCGATGTCGAGCGCCTTGAGTTCCGCAAGGGTGCGGTCCGCGAGAAGACCTTGTCCGTTTGTGCGGCAGTTGAGCGTGTCGTCGCGGAAAACCACGGCGTGGCCGTCGCGGCTGCGGCGTACATCGACCTCGACGGCATCGGCGCCGATGCGGCTCGACTTATAGAGCGAGCGCAGGCTGTTCTCGATGTACAGATTGTCACCCGGCGGCTGGATCTGGGTGGCGGCGCAGGCGGAGGGATCGGCCCCGGCGCGGAGCGGCTGCACGATGCCGCGCTGCGCCACCACGATCAAGCGCCCCGAAGGCTTGGGCGCGATCCAGGAAGCGTTGAAGAGCGACAGGGATACCGCCGCGGCCGCGATGCCGGCGCCGATCCAGCCGCGCAGCTTCATGCCAGCAGCCGCCGCGCCTCGGCGCAGTCTGCCTCCATTTGTGACGTCAGGGCTTCAAGGCTGTTGAACCGTTCTTCGGGCCGCAAGAAGGCGATCAGCTCCACTTCCAGCCGCTGACCGTAAAGATCGCCGGCAAAGTCGAAGAAATAGGGTTCAAGCAGTTCGCGCGGCGGATCGAATGTGGGGCGGATGCCGAGATTGGCGGCGCCCTCCAGCACCCTTCCGTCCGCCGGCCGGCCGCGCACCGCATAAATGCCGAAGCGCGGACGCAGATAGGCGCCGAGACCGAGATTGGCGGTCGGATAGCCCAGGGTGCGGCCGCGCTTGTCGCCATGCTCGACCACCCCTTCGATGGCGAACGGGCGGGTGAGCAGCCGCGTTGCCGTGTCGCAATCTCCGGCCATCAGTGCCTCGCGGATCCGGCTGGACGAAACCGCGGCACCGTCGCGCACCACCGGCCCTACCGCATCGACCGTGAACCCGTGCATCTGTCCAAGCTCGCTGAGCACGGCGATATCGCCGCCCCGTGCGCGGCCGAAGGTGAAGTCCTCACCCGTCACTACCCCGGCGATACCGATCAGGCCGAGCAGTTGCTGTGAGACGAAATCTACCGCACTGGTCGCGGCAAGCTCTTGCTCGAAGCGGAACACGATCATGCCATCTGCACCGGCTTGAGCAAACAGCCGCTCGCGCTGATCCAGCGTGGTCAGCCGAAAGGGCGGGGCATCGGGGCGAAAGTAGCGGACCGGGTGGGGATCGAAGGTCGCCACCAGCGCCGGCCGCCCTTCGGCGCGGGCGCGCGCCACGGCCCGGCCAACCACGGCCTGGTGCCCTTCGTGAAATCCATCGAAATTGCCGAGCGCGACGATGCCCCCGCGAAGCGCTTGCGGAACCGCCGAGCCGCCGTCCAGCCGCTCCATCGCTGCCCTATAGGAGAGGCGCGGGAGCGTGCCTAGCCGCTGTGCCGCTCCAGCCGCACGAAGCTGCAGGCGGGGCGGCCGTTTTCGGCGGGCAGTTCCTGACGCGAAGCTTCGTGCCATTGCTCGGGATCGGGGGAGGGGAGAATGGTGTCGCCGTCAGCGTCGAAATGTACCTCTGTAAGTTCGATGGTGGTGGCGAGCGGCTCGAAGAGCGCGAAGATTTCCGCTCCGCCGATAACCGAAACGCGCTCCTCCCGTGCCAGCGCCAGAGCTTCGGCGGGTGTTCGGGCGACTTCTACCCCATCCGCATGCCACGAGGAGTTGCGGGTGAGGACGATGTGGCGCCGGCCGGGCAGCAGCCCCGGCAGGCTTTCGAAGGTGCGCCGGCCCACGATCATCGGCGCGTCGGCCGTGACTCGCTTGAAATGCTTGAGGTCGGCCGGGATGTGCCAGGGGAGCTTCCCGTCCTTGCCGATCACCCCGTTGCGCGACCTCGCCATGACGAAGACGATTTCGCGCGCCGTCACTCCGCCACCGGCGCCGCGACATGGCTGCGCGAGGTGGGATCGCGGTTGATCAGCGCGATCAGCTCGATATGGATGCGGCTCGGCCCTACCCAGTTGCGCCCCTGCTTGCCGTAGACGGAGCCGAGATCGCCATTTTCGTCCGCCCGTTCGTCCAAGATGCTGACGCGATGCTCCTTGAGCCAGCCAATATTGGTGTCGCCTTTGAGGAACCAGAGTAGCTCCACTATGATCGAAGGAAGGTGCAGCTTCTTGGCGGTAACGAGCGGAAACCCCTCCGCAAGGTTGAAGCGCATCTGGTGACCGAAACCGGACAGGGTGCCGGTACCGGTGCCGTCGGTCCGGGGAACGCTCTCATCGAGGATTCGCTGGGGAAGCTGGTGGTAGGCGTGCATTTTGTTTCTATGGCGGCAGGCTGCGGCCAATGGAAGCGCTGGGCGCTTCACCCGCCGCGCCTGATCGGCTAGAGCCGGATCGGATGACCGCGAAAGCCACTTCCCCCGCCCGTTTCACCCTGTATCGCGACGCCGGCACCCGCTTCGGCGCGCGGCTGCGGCGCACCTGGGGAAAACGCTGGGTGCGGATACTCGCCCTTATCGCGGCGGTTCCCATCATCCTCTATGTCCTGTTGTGGGCGTTGTTCGCGCGCGACTTGCCGTCGGCCGAATCGCTGCTCACCTACCAGCCGCCGCTTCCCACCAATGTGCGCGACATCAACGGGGAGCCGGTGCAGGCCTTTGCCCGCGAGCGCCGGGTCGAACTGGCCTTCGAGGAATATCCCAAGGTCCTGGTCAACGCCTTTCTCGCCGCGGAGGACCGCACCTTCTTTGAACATGGCGGCATCGATTATCCCGGCCTGGTCGGAGCGGTGGGCGATTATGTTTCCAAGGTCGGCAGCGGCGAGCGTGCCCGCGGCGGCTCCACCATTACCCAGCAGGTCGCCAAGAACCTGCTGCTCGGCGACGAATATTCCGTCACCCGCAAGGTCAAGGAAGCCTTTCTGGCCCGGCGCATCGAAAGCGTGCTGACCAAGGAGCAGATCCTCGAACTCTACCTGAACCAGATATTCCTCGGCCGCAACGCCTACGGCGTGCAGGCCGCATCGCGTGCTTATTTCGATAAGGATGTCGAGAATCTGGAGCTGCACGAGGCGGCCTATCTGGCCGTTCTCCCCAAGGCCCCCAGCAATTACGATCCGGATCGCCGCGCCGCGCGAGCGCTGGAACGCCGCAACTGGATCCTGGGCGAAATGGAGCGCAACGGCTTCGTGACGCCGCAGCAGCGTGCGGCCGCCCAGGCCCAGCCGCTCGGCACCGGGCGCGGCGCGTCCAACACGGTGCGCAACATCGGCGGCTATTATATGGAGGAGGTGCGCCGCCAGCTGATGGAGCGCTACGGCGAGGAGACCGAGAAGGGGGCGAACGGCGTCTATACGGGCGGCCTGTGGGTGCGATCCTCGATCGACCCGCCCAAGCAGAAGGCGGCGGAAACGGCGCTGCGCGACGCGCTGGTCCGCTACGACCGCGGCCGCGGCTGGCGCGATCCGGCCTTGTCGATCGAGACCAGCGGCGACTGGCAGGGGCAGCTTGCCCGCGCGCCGGTTGGCCCAGGTTATGACGATTGGCGCGCGGCCGTGGTGCTCGAAAAGGCCGCCGCCAGCGCCACCCTGGGCTTTGCCGACGGCAGCACCGCCGCGCTTGCGGCCTCCGCGGCCGCCATGCCCAAGCGCGGCACCGGCACGCCCGCCTTCAACTTCTTGCGCCGCGGCATGATCGTGGTCGTCAAGCGGGAGGCGAATGGCAGCCACACCTTGCGTTCCATCCCCGAGATCAAGGGCGGCATGGTGGTGGAGGAAGTGTCCACCGGCCGCATCCTTGCCATGCACGGCGGCTGGGATGCGCGCGGCGACGACTTCAACCGGGCAACGCAGGCGCAGCGCCAGCCGGGCTCCACCTTCAAGCCCATCGTTTATTCTGCGGCGCTGGACAGCGGCATGACGCCCGCCTCGATTATCATCGACGGTCCCTTTTGCGTCTGGCAGGGCGCCGGGCTGGGGCAGAAATGCTTTCGCAACTTCTCGGGCGGCAATGCCGGGCCGCAGACCATGCGGTGGGGCCTTGAGCAATCGCGCAACCTGATGACGGTGCGTGCCGCCAACCAGACCGGAATGGAGAAGGTCACCCGCCTGTCCCGCATCCTAGGGGTCGGCGAATATCCCAATTACCTGTCGATCGCGCTTGGGGCCGGCGACACCACTGTGGTGAAGATGACCAACGCCTTCGCCATCCTGGCCAATCAGGGCAAGGCGCTCAATCCGACGGTGATCGACTATATCCAAGACCGCAACGGCAAGGCGATCTTCCGCGCCGACACCCGCCCCTGCGAGGGGTGCAACGCGCCCGACTGGAACGGCCGGCCGATGCCGCGACCGCCGCTGCGCACCAAGCAGCTGATGGATCCGATGACCGCCTACCAGATGGTCCACATCCTGGAAGGCGTGGTGGAGCGCGGCACCGCCCAAGTGCTTCGCGACCTCGGGCGGCCGATCTTCGGCAAGACCGGCACCACCACCGGCCCCACCAACGTCTGGTTCGTCGGCGGATCGGCCGACATTGTCGCCGGCGTTTATATGGGCTTCGATCAGCCCCGGCCGATGGGCGGCTATGCGCAGGGCGGTACGATGGCTGCGCCGATTTTCAAACAATTCGCGCAAGTGGCGTTCAAGGACATGCCGGTGGTGCCGTTCCGAGCGCCATCAGGCGTCCGGATGGTGCGGATCGACCGGCGTTCGGGCCGCAAGGTGTTCGGGGAATGGCCGTCGAACGATCCCAAGGCCGGAGTGATTTGGGAGGCCTTCAAACCGGAAAGCGAGCCACGCCGCACCGTTCAACGCCAGGAGCTGGCCAGCGCGGCCCCGGTTGCCAAGGCACGGCCCCGCCCCCGCCCCAAGGCCGCGCCGCGCCCGGCCGCCGCCGCGTCTCCGCCTAGCGACGGCTTGCAAAGCCAGGGCGGCATTTATTAGGGCCGTGCCCAGGTTGCGGAAGGGGCTGCGCTGCCCCCTTCGCCTGTTCCCGTTGAGCTGAGGAATTTACGATGCGCGCCGAAGCGCAAGCCTATGTCGACCAGATCAATTCGGCGCTCGCGCTGCTTCGCCGCTTTCTGGACTGGGACCGGGCGCTGCGGCGGCTCGACGAACTCAATGCGCGCGTGGAGGATCAGGCGCTGTGGAACGACCCAAAGGCCGCGCAGGATGTGATGCGCGAACGCCGCCGCCTGGAAGAAGCGATCAGCGCCACCCGCGCGATCGAACGCGAACTCGCGGACACGGTTGAATTGAGCGAAATGGCCGAGGCGGAAGGGGATGACGGCCTGGTCGACGACGCCGTTGCGGCGCTTGCCCAACTCGCCGAACGAGCGGAGCAGGACAAGGTCAAGGCGCTCCTTGCGGGCGAGGCCGACGCCAACGACACCTATGTGGAGATCAACTCCGGCGCGGGGGGCACGGAATCGAACGATTGGGCCGGCATGCTGCAGCGTATGTATTCTCGCTGGGCCGAGCGGCGCGGCATGAAGGTGGAACTCATCGACTTTCATGCCGGCGAGCAGGCCGGCATCAAGTCGGCGACCCTGCTCCTCAAGGGCGAGAATGCCTATGGCTATGCCAAAACCGAAAGCGGGGTCCACCGCCTTGTCCGGATCAGCCCATATGACAGCTCGGCCCGCCGCCACACCAGCTTCGCGTCCGTCTGGGTCTATCCGGTCGTAGATGACGCTATCGACATCGAGATCAACGAGAGCGAATTGCGCATCGACACCTACCGGGCGTCGGGAGCGGGTGGGCAGCACATCAACACCACTGATTCGGCGGTCCGGATCACCCACTTGCCGTCGGGCATCGTGGTTCAGTGCCAGAACCAGCGCTCGCAGCACAAGAACAAGGCCGAAGCCTTCAACCAGCTGCGTGCCCGCCTCTACGAGGCCGAGCTGCAGCGCCGCGAGGCAGAGGCGAATGCTACCGCCGCGAGCAAGACAGACATCGGCTGGGGCCACCAGATCCGCTCCTATGTGCTCCAGCCCTATCAGCTGGTGAAGGACTTGCGCACCGGAGCCACCTCCACCGCGCCTGCCGATGTGCTCGATGGCGACCTCGACCGCTTCATGGCCGCGGCCCTGTCGCAGCGCGTCACCGGCGAGAAGGTCGAAGTGGAAGATGTCGAGTAGGGGCGCTCCTTTCGGCCTGGCTCTCCTCGTCCTGGCGGGCGGGTGCGAGCAGGCGTCGGAGCAATCCGCCTTCCCCAAGCCCCAGCGCCCGGTCGCGCCGATCGTGTCGCCGCGTTACTCCAATGAGGATGCCCGCGACAGCGTCGGCGAGGCGGAAACGGTGATGAAGCTCGCCGACATTCGCGAAGGCATGTATGTCGCCGACATCGGGGCGGGCGAAGGCTATTATACGGTGCGCCTCGCCCCGCTGGTCGGTAAGCGCGGCCGGGTACTGGCCCAGGACATCGTGCCGGAGACTCGCAATGCGCTGGCCCAGCGAATTCAGCGCGAGAACATCGAGAACGTGGCCGTGAAGCTGGGCGAGCCGAACAATCCGCATCTCCCCGACGGATCGTTCGACCGCATTCTCCTGATCCACATGTACCACGAGATCGAGCTGCCGAGCGAATTCCTGTGGCATGTTCGCGCCGATCTCAAACCAGACGGCCGTGTGGTGGTAGTGGATGCCGATCGGCCAACCGACCGGCACGGCACCCCGCCCAAGCTGCTCATCTGTGAGTTCGGGGCGATCGGCTACCAGCTCACCCGATTCGAGCGGCTGGCAGATACCGAATCCTACTTTGCCCAGTTCGAGCCGCGCGGCCCTCGCCCCGAGCCCGGGAGTATTCCCAGCTGCCCAGCCTGAACCGCTAGAGCAGGCCCTCTCCCTTGAGACTGGTGCACTGCCCGGCGGCGAAGATCAGGTGGTCAACCAGCCTGATGCCAAGCCGCTGCGCAACAAGGGCGAGCGTGCGCGTGGTCTCGAGATCCCCCTGGCTGGGAAAAGGATCGCCGCTTGAATGATTGCGAGCGAGCACGAGCCGCCGCGCATCGAGCCGCAGCGCCGCGTGCATCACTTCGCGCAACGGAAGGTCGGCGGTGTCGGTGCCGCCGGGAAACGCATCGATGCCAAGCACGACACCATGCGAGTCCAGGTACAGGACGAAAACGGCTTCCCTCTCCGCATGGGCGAGCAGCGGGCGGAGCAGAGTTTCGGCGTCCGCCGCCGTGCAGACGGGTTCCGGGGCAGAGGCGGCATTTTCCAAAGCCCCACGACATCTGCCAGCCGTTCAGGTCTTGCGCGCCGTCATCCTAATCCGGATCGGATTTGAAAATGTCGGTTTCGGATGGTCTAACGGCTGGCAATGCGAGTGCGACGGGCGAAGTGCGTCTCCACGGCGTTCGTCACGCCGAGCGCGATCTGGCGGCGGCCCTGCGCCGACTGGATATACGCGCTGTCGATCGCGTTGGTGAGATATCCGGTCTCAAGCAGGATGGACGGGATGTCGGGCGCCTTTAGCACGATCAGTGACGCAAATCGGTGGTAATCGGGGCGGAACGGAAAGTAGCGCTGGGCTTCTCGCTTCAACAGCGAAGCGAAAGCAGCCGAAATGTTCATGCTTTCCCGCTGCGCGAGGTCGATCAGGATCCGGTTCACCTCCTCGTCCTTGCTGAGCGGCGCCCCCCCGATACGGTCGGAGTCGTTTTGCTGGGCGGCGAGCAAGGCGGCCTCGCGGTCGGAAGCGACTTCGGACAGGGTGTAGATGGTCGCCCCTCGTGCATCGTCATTGCTAGGAGCGGCGTCGGCATGGATGGAGATGAACAAGTCCGCCTTCATTCGCCGTGCGATCTCATAACGGTCGCGAAGAACGATGAAGCGGTCATCCTCCCTGGTCATCGCCACACGAACCCGGCCGGATGCAGCGAGTGTGTCGCGCACCGCCTCGGCGAGGGCGAGCGTTACGTTCTTTTCCTGGCTGCCACCGTGAGGCGACACGGCTCCCGGATCGTGACCGCCATGGCCGGGATCCAAAATTACCAGCGGACGATCTTGGCCTGCGGTGCCGTAGATCTTGGGCAGATCCCGTGCCTTGGCGGTCGACACTGGCTGCGCATCGTCGAGGGAGATGGTGACTCCTTCCTCCCCCTCCGATCGAGGCTGGGCAAGATAAAAGCCGATCAACGCGGCAAGGAAGGAAAGCAGGAACCCCACAGGGGCGTATGTGCCGCGCCGCCGCGGCTCCGGTCCAGCAAAAACGCGCACGGGTCACGGCCTTCGCCATTGCCGCTGCTTCCTACCAATGCTAGCAGGCCTTGTCGGCAAAGCGTCGCGGGCCCCTGTCCTGCGTGCAAGCCGCGGAGAATTCGCGCCGGATCGCCTGCTTTGGGCACCGGGCACCAAGGTTGACGCTGCATGAGCCATTTCGCCCCCACTTCGCATCGCCCGTCTCAGGGGACGGGCGTTGCGGCGGGGGCATTGCGGCCGGCTTACAATAACGGCCCGGCAAGAGCAGCGGACACGAACATCCTATCAACCCGGACATGGAGGGCGCGTGCGGATTTCGCCGCGCCTTCGTCCATTTTCGAACGCGCGTGCCGCCGGTCCCTGACGACCAAGGTGCGCGCGTGGAGTGATTTCAATGACAATGCGCATGTTGATCGACGCGCGCCACCGGGAAGAAACCCGGGTGGCGGTCGTCCAGGGAAGCCGGATCGAGGAATTTGATTTCGAGTCGGCCGAGCACAAGCAGCTCAAAGGTAATATCTACCTCGCCAAGGTAACCAGGGTCGAACCTTCGCTTCAGGCGGCGTTCGTCGATTACGGCGGCAACCGCCACGGCTTCCTGGCTTTTTCCGAAATCCATCCCGATTATTACCAGATCCCGAAGGAGGATCGTGAAGCTCTGCTCCGCGAGGAAGCCGAGCATGCCGAAGAGGAAGCCCGGCTTCGCGCGGCCGACTACGACGATCATGACGACGAAGCGTTCGAGGAAGAGGAGGCCAATGTCGCCGCTCCCGAGGACGCGGACGACGATGAGGCCCCGGCCGAGCCGGAGGAGGCGGAAAGTGCCACGGAGGAAAGCGCCGCCGAAGTGCTGCGCCGCAAGCGTCAGAACCTGCGCCGCCGCTACAAGATACAGGACGTTATCCGGCGCCGCCAGGTGCTGCTCGTCCAGGTCGTCAAGGAAGAGCGCGGCAACAAGGGCGCGGCCCTCACCTCCTATTTGAGCCTGGCCGGCCGCTATTGCGTGCTTATGCCCAACACTAGCCACGGCGGCGGCATCTCCCGCAAGATTTCCAACGGTGCAGACCGGAAGCGCCTGAAGCAGATCATGGCGGATCTCAGCCTGCCCAATTCCATGGGCCTGATCGTCCGCACTGCAGGCCTTTCGCGCACCAAGACCGAGATCAAGCGGGATTTCGATTATCTCGCCCGCCTGTGGGACGAGATACGCGACCGCACGCTCGGCAGTTCGGCCCCTGCTCTGATCTACGGCGACAGCGATCTCATCAAGCGCGCCATTCGTGACATCTACAATCGGGACATTGACGAGGTGATCATCGAGGGCGAGGACGGCTATCGCGCCGCCCGCTCCTTCATGAAGCTGCTGATGCCAAGCCACGTGCGGCGGGTGAAGAATTACGCGGATCCGGTACCGCTGTTCCAGCGCTTCGGCGTCGAGGACCAGCTTTCGGCCATGTACCAGCCGGTGGTGCAGCTGAAGTCCGGCGGTTATCTGGTGATCAACCCGACAGAAGCGCTGGTGTCGATCGACATCAACTCGGGTCGCTCCACCCGTGAGCACAATATCGAGCAGACCGCCTACGCGACCAATATCGAGGCGGCGCACGAAATTGCGCGGCAGCTTCGCCTGCGCGACATGGCGGGTCTGGTCGTGATCGATTTCATCGACATGGAGTCGAACGGCCATATCCGGAAGGTCGAGAAGACCATGAAGGAGGCGCTCAAGAACGATCGCGCCCGCATTCAGGTCGGCCGCATCTCCTCGTTCGGTCTAATGGAGATGAGCCGCCAGCGCCTGCGCACCGGCGTGCTTGAAGCGTCGACGCGGCCTTGTGCCCATTGCGAAGGCACCGGCCTGATGCGCACCGCTGCTTCGGCCGGCCTGTCGGCGTTGCGCATGCTCGAAGAAGAGGCCGCCCGCGGCCGCGGCAGCAAGATCTGCCTGCGTGCCGGACGGGAGGCGGCCGTTTATGTGCTCAACCGCAAGCGTGGCGAACTCGCCGAGGTTGAATCGCGCTACTTCGTGCAGATCGAGGTGATGATCGACGATTCGCTGGAAGGCGCGCGCATGAGCGTCGAATCCTTCGGCCCGCCGCCGCTCCAGCGTCCGCGCTTCGAGCCGATCGCGGCCCCGATCGACGAGGAGGAGGACGATCTTCCACTCGACGAGATGGAGGATGAAGAGGAAGAGGAAGAAGCGGTCGAAGCCAAGCCGCGCGAAGCCCGCGAGCCTCGTGAGCCGCGCGCAGAGCGGGAGGGGGGGCGCGAACGCTCCGACGAGGAGGAGCGCGGTCGCAAGCGCCGCCGCCGCCGTGGACGCCGCGGCGGTCGCCGCAGGCCCGGTGAGGAAGGCTATGAGGCCCAGCGGGCCGAGGACGCCCGCGAGGATCGGGACGCGGACGATACCGGCGCTGACGAAGGTTCGCCAATGGACGCCAGCGAGCCGGCACCGGCCGCCGAAATGCCCGTCGCCGCAGTGCCCGTTGCCGAAGTCGAGTCGGTTGCCGAAGCTGCGCAGCCCGAGGCCGCGGCCGAGGAGGAGGAAGCGAAGCCCAAGGCTCGCCGCCGTCCCCGCGCCCGGCGCAAGGGCGGCGACGCGTCGGACGCTGTGACCGCCGATGCGCCGCCAGCGCAAGCTGCCGAGGCTGCGGCCGAAGTCGCTCAGGCTCCGGAATCGGTCGCCGCCGACGCGCCTGCCGCGCACGAGGAAGCGCCGGCCAAGCCCAAGCGCCGTCGCCGCAGCAAGAAGGCCGAAGAGGCCGAAACCGTTGCCGCCGCCGGCGCTGCGGAAGATGTACCTGCGCCTGACACTGCTGAAGCACCCGCGCCCGAGGCTCCGGCACCGGCTGCGGCCAACGACCATGAAAGCGCGGCACCGGAAGCGCCGGTGCTCGAACGGGCCGAAGCCGCCGCGGGCGATGAGCAGCCGTCGGATGCGGGTCCCCCGCGCCGCGGGTGGTGGCAGCGCACCTTCGGCGCCTGAGTAACCGGTTGAACCGGCATGAGCCGCCTTGCTTGCCAAGGCGCGCTCATGTCAGGTTCAGCCCCTCGCACCGATAGGAAGCGCCATGGCTGAACCGATCCGCGTTCGTTCCGGCTGGAGCCGGGGAAATTTCCTCGTCCGGCTGATGATGCTCCTGTCGCTCAGCTTCGCTGCGCTTGCGCAGCCCGCGGCGGCACAGTCGATCCTGCGCGACGCGGAGACGGAGGCGCTTCTCCGTGACATGACCCGGCCGATCCTCGCCGCAGCTGGGCTGAGGCCGGAAAATGTGCAGCTGGTTCTGATCCACGATCCCACAATCCAGGCGTTCGTTGCGGGCGGACAGACTGTCTACCTGCATTCCGGTTTGATCACTGCGGCCGATAATGCGAACGAGGTGCAGGGCGTCATCGCGCATGAGGTAGGGCACATAACCGGTGGCCATGTCCTGACGATCCAACAGGGCGCGAAGGTTGCGACCAGTATCATGCTGCTGTCGCTGATTCTCGGCGCCGCAGCGATGGCGGCGGGTGCGGGCGAGGCCGGCGCAGGCATTCTCGCGGCTGGACAGCAGGCGGCAATGGGCCGCTTCCTCGCCTTCAATCGAGCACAGGAATCGTCCACCGATGCCGCCGGAGCAAGCTACCTCGCCAAGGCTGGGATCAGCGGCAAGGGTTTGATCTCTTTCTTCAAGAAGCTGCAGAACCAGGAGTTCCGCTACGCCATTCCTCAAGAGGACAGTTACGCGCGCACACATCCCCTGAACGGTGAGCGCATTGCTGCGCTGGACCAGTCGGTGAAGAGTTCCCCCAGCTGGGACAAGCCTACCGACCCTACGCTCGAAGCGCGCTTTCAGCGTGTAAAGGCGAAGCTCGCTGGCTTCGTCAACGACCCCAAGCGGACGCTTCAGCAGTTTCCCGAGAGCAACAAGACAGTTCCGGCACGGTATGCGCGCGCTTATGCATGGCACAAGACGGCCTATCCGGAAAAATCCTTGAGTGAAGTGGAAAGCCTGCTGACCGCCGTACCGGGCGATCCGTACTTCCTGGAGCTGAAGGGCCAGGTGCTGCTGGAATCCGGGCGGCCGGCGGAAGCGCTGGAGTCGCTGCGCGACGCCGTTCGCGCTGCGCCGGATCAGCCGCTCATCTCCGCGCTGCTTGGCCACGCGCTCATCGCGACGGAGAAGCCGGCTAATTTTGAAGAGGCCAAGCAGGTGCTGCGCTCCGCCATCGGCCGCGACAACACCAATCCGTTCGCCTGGTACCAGCTCGGCATCGTCTACGACCGCGAGGGCGATCAGGGCCGGGCCGCGCTGGCGACGGCGGAGCGCTACAATCTCGAGAACCAGCCGACGCTGGCGCTCGCCAATGCCGAGCAGGCTTTGCGTGCCATCCCCACCGGTACCAGTGACTGGCTGCGCGCGCAGGACATTGCGATGGTGTCGCGCACCGCCGTGACCACGCGCAAGCGCGGCCATGATGGACGCAAATAGGCCGGCGATGCGCAACGGACTGGTCGCGGGAGGGCTCGGCATCCTGATCGGCGGTGGCGCCGTGGCGCTGTGGGCCGGCGGCGAAGGCGCAGGCGGCGACCGCGGCAAGGGGGAGATCGAGCAGATCGTTCGCGGCTACATCCTCGAACATCCCGAGATCCTCCAGGAAGCTTCCGTGCGGCTGCAGCAGCGCGAATCCGGCCGCGCGGTGGAAGCCAATCGCGCCGCCTTTGAAGTGCCTTTCGCCGGGGCCTGGGCAGGCGCGGCGGATGGCGATGTGACCCTGGTCGAGTTTTTCGATTATGCCTGCGGCTATTGTCGCAAGAGCAATGCCGATGTCGACCGGCTGCTCAGGGAGGATCCCAAGCTCAAGGTGGTGTGGCGCGATTGGCCGGTGCTGGGGCCGGACAGCGAACGCGCCGCATTGGTCAGCCTCGCCGCCGCCAGGCAGGGCGTCTACCGCCAGTTCTTCGACCAATTGTTCGCCGCCGGCCGTCCAACGCCGGCCGCCCTTCAGCGCGCCCAGCAAGCGGTGGGCGTCTCGCCGCAAGCGGTGGCGCAGCTCCAGGCCTCGCCCGAAGCGCGCGCGGAGCTCACCAGGAACTACCAGCTCGCCCAGTCGATCGGCGCCACCGGCACGCCGACTTTCGTGGTCGGCGATCAGGTGCTGCAAGGCGCGGTCGGCTATGATGCGTTGAAGAAGGCGGTCGCCGAGGCGCGGTCCGGCGCGTGAAGGGCGGCTAGCCCAGCGACAGGATCCATTCTTCGACCTCGTATCCGCGCGCCGCGGCGAAGCCTTGGTCTTCTCCCACTTTCCCGAACCCGTTCTTCTCGAGCACGCGCAGCGACGCCTGGTTGTCTTTCGCCACCCGCGCGAACAGCGGCCGCACCGCCACCAGCGGCAGGAAGGCGGCGACCGCCGCGCTGGCGACGCCGCGGCCCCACCACGCTCGCCCGATCCAGTAGCTGATCGAAGGCCGCCCGAGCTGCTCGAAATGGGCGACATATCCGGCCACCGTCTCGTCAACGACAATGGTCCGTTCGATCGAGGAATCATTTGCCAGGATGGCGCGCCAGTGCGCGGCGAATGCCTCCGGCTCGGGCGAACCATGGCTCGCGAAGGCCGCCAGCCGCCGCCCCTCCTCCTCGCTGTGGAAGTCCAGGAAATGCGGGATGTCGGCGGTTGCGGCGGGCCGCAGCCGCACCTTCATCCCTTGAAGCCTTGCGCCACCACATACCATTCCGATGAGCCCTTGCGGCTCGCCGGGGGCTTGGCGTGCTTCACCGCCGTGAACCGGCGCTTGAGTTCGGCGACGAGGCTGTTGTCAGCGCCGCCGGCCAGTACCTTGGCGACATAGGCCCCGCCGGGCTTCAGCACTTCGCCGGCGAATTCAAGCCCCGCCTCGACCAGCGCCATGGTGCGCAGGTGGTCGGTTTGAGGGTGGCCGACGGTGTTGGCCGCCATGTCGGACAGGACGAGGTCCGCCTGTCCGCCAAGCGCCTCGCGCAGCCGGTCGGGCGCGTCTTCGGCGAGGAAGTCCATGTGCAAGATCATGGCACCCTCGATGGGATCGGTGGGCAGAAGGTCGATGCCGACCACCACCGCCTTGGGCAGCAGACGGCGCACCACTTGCGTCCAGCCTCCCGGCGCGATGCCGAGATCCACGACGCGCTCGACGCCCTTTAAAAAGTGGAAGCGCTCATCCAGCTCGATCAGCTTATAGGCTGCGCGCGAGCGGTAGCCTTCCGCCTTGGCGCGTTTCACATAAGGATCGTTGAGCTGACGCTCGAGCCAGAGGGTAGACCCGACCTTGCGCCCCTTGGCCGTCTTGACGCGCTTCACGGTACCAGGCCGTCCCGCACCATCAGCGAGCGCAATATGCCTTCGCGTATCCCGCGGTCGGCAACGCCGAGCGTTTCCGCCGGCCAGATGTCCATGATCGCTTCGAGAATGGCGCAGCCGGCGACCACAAGGTCGGAGCGTTCGGCGCCGATGCAGGGGAGTTCGGCCCGCTCGGCGGGGCTCATCCGCGACAGCATCTGGCTCACCGCACGCATCGAGGAGGAGGGGACCTTGAGACCGTCGACGGCACGCCGGTCGTAGGCCGGCAGGGCGAGGTGGACGCTGGCGAGGGTGGTGACGGTGCCGCTGGTACCCATCAGCCGGATGTCGCTCTTGTCCGACGGCAGCAGTTCGGCGAAGCGGCGGAAGGCGTGCTTCACCTTCTCCTTCATGCGGCCATAAGCCGCGAGCCGCTCGTCCGGGTCGTTGAAGTGCCGGCCCTCGCTTTCGGTGAGGGAGACGACGCCCCACGGCGCGCTCCACCAGCATTTGATCCTCGGGGTCGAGTAGCCGTCGGCATCCACCAGCACCAGCTCGGTCGAGCCGCCGCCGATGTCGAAGATCAGGGCAGGGCCGTCGCCTGGCTCGAGCAGGCGGTGGCAGCCCAGCATGGCAAGCCGCGCCTCCTCCTCGGGGGCGATGACTTCCAGCGCAATGCCGGTCTCGCGGCGCACCCGCTCGACGAAATGGCGCCCGTTGGCGGCGCGGCGGCAGGCTTCGGTGGCGACTGATCGGGAGAGGGTAACTCGGCGGCGGCACAGTTTCTCGGCGCAGACGGCGAGGGCGGCGACCGCCCGATCCTGCGCCGCATCGCTGATCCGGCCGCTGGCGGCGAGGCCCTCGCCCAGGCGGACGACTCGGGAGAAGGCGTCGATCACCACAAACCCGTCCTCAGCCGGGCGTGCGATCAGCAGACGGCAATTGTTGGTGCCGAGATCCAGCGCGCCGTAGGTGTGGCGGGGGGCGTGGCGCCTCTCGGGGAGCGGTTCCCTGTCCGCCTGCGCCGGGCCTGTTGCCGGCGGGAGCGGAGCCGTCGCGGCCTGCTGCGCCATGCGTAAAAACTCTTGTTCTCGTTCGAACGGCGCCCCCGCCGTCCTTGACTTGCCTCCTAGGTACAGCGGCGCCGTTTGTTCGGCAAGGGCAGGGCTTCAGGCCTTGGCGTCGAGCCTGCGACCCATCGCCACGAACAGGTAGACGAGCGGCGGTACCAGGACGGCGGAGAGCACCACCTTGGCGATCATCTGGCCGGCGAGCAGGTTGGCGATGGGGAAGACGCCGTAAAAGGCGATGGTGATGAAAAGCAGGGTGTCGACGATCTGGCTGAGCACGCTGGCGACGCCGGCGCGGAGCCAGAGCAGGCGGCCTTCGCCTTGGCCGCGCAGCGCGCTGAAGATGGTGACGTTGAGGAATTGCGAGATGCCGTAGGCGATGATGCCCGCGATCCAGATGCGCGGCGTCGCCAGCATGATCGTCTCAAAGGCGGACAGTCGCTCGGCAGGCATCTCGTCGGCGGCGGGGATGCCCAGGACGAGGAGGGTGAGGAGTAGCGAGGCGATCAGCGGCACGAAGCCGATCACCACCAGCCGGTTGGCGACCGAGCGGCCGTGCAGCTCGGCCACCGCGCTGGATGTAATCACCAGCAGCAGGAAGGCGAAGATGCCGGCTTCGACCGCCAAGGGCCCCAATGCCACCTGCTTGTTGCCGAGCACGCCGGCGATACACACCATGCCGCCGTAGAAGATGGCGAAGCTGAACAGGGAGCGGGAAATGGGCGCGGCGGCGGCGGTGTCTGTCGTCATGGCCGATGCCTAACCGCTTTCCCCTCCCGCAAAAAGAGCTTTCCGTTGCGCCCCATCCGGGCCATCAGGATCGCCGTGACAGAGACCAGACTGGATGTCCTGGCGATCGGCGATGCGATCGTGGATGTCATCGCCACCACCGACGATCCGTTCCTCGTCGCCGAAGGGCTGCCGAAGGGATCGATGCGCCTGATCGATCCGGCCGAGGCGACCCGCCTCTACGGCCTGATGGGCCAGGCGCGCGAGACGAGCGGGGGATCGGCGGCCAACACGATGGCGGGGGTCGCAGCGCTGGGCGGCCGCGCCGGCTTCGTCGGCCAGGTCGCGAAGGACCAGTTGGGCGAGATCTTCGCACACGACATTCGCGCGCTCGGCGTGGAGTTCAGCACGCCTGCGCTGGACAGCGAGCTGCCCACGGGCCGCTGCCTCATCCTGGTGACGCCCGACGGGCAGCGGACCATGAACACCAGCCCCGGCGCCTCGCACAGCCTGTCGGTCGACGCGCTCGACGAGCAGCAGATCCGCGACGCGGCGATCCTCTATCTCGAAGCCTATCTGTGGGTGCCGGACACGCCGCGCGCCGCCATGGAGCGGGCGATCGAGGTGGCGCATAGCGCTGGGCGGAAGGTCGCCTTCACCCTCTCCGACATCGCCTGCATCGCCCGGCGTCGCGACAGCTTCCTGTCGCTGCTCGACGCGGGTGCCGTCGATCTCCTCTTCGCCAACGAGAATGAGGTGCTCGCGCTGGCGGGGGAAGGGGACTTCGATGCCGCGGTGGCTGTGCTCACCGCCAAGGTGCCGCTGCTGGTCTGCACCTGCTCCGAGAAGGGTGCGATCGCGGTCGAGAACGGCGTGCGGATTTCCGTCCCCGCCGTACCGGTCGAGAAGGTGGTGGACACCACCGGCGCGGGCGACCTGTTCGCGGCCGGCTTCCTCGCGGGTCAGGCGCAGGGGCGCACCGTCGAGCAGAGCCTGCGCATGGGCGCCACCGCGGCGGCCGAGATCATCTCCCACTTCGGCGCGCGTCCCGAAGCAGATCTGAAGGCATTGATGCCATGAAGCGCCTCGCGGTCTACTGCGGCTCCGCCATGGGCGTGGACCCTGCCTTTGAAGCGACGGCGCGTGCGCTCGGCGAGGAGATGGCACGCCGCGGCGTCGATCTCGTCTATGGCGGCGGGCGGCTGGGGCTGATGGGCGTGGTCGCCGACGCGGTGCTGGGCGGCGGCGGCAAGGTCTTCGGCGTCATCCCCCAGGCCTTGACCGATCTGGAGGTCGCGCATCCGGGCCTCACCGAGCTTCACACCGTCACCACCATGCATGAGCGCAAGGCGAAGATGACGGAACTGACCGACGCCTTTGTCGCGCTGCCCGGCGGCATCGGCACGTTCGACGAGCTGTTCGAGGCGTGGACCTGGAACGCGCTCGGCTACCACGCCAAGCCCTTCTGCCTGCTGCAGGTCAACGGCTTTTGGGACTCGATGATCGGCTTCCTCGATCAGGTCACCGCCCACGGCTTCATGTCGGCGGCGCGGCGGGCGCAGCTGCTGGTGGCGCAGGATATCGGCGAAGCGCTTGAAAAGCTGGACAGCGCCGCGGGGGCGTCGGAAAGAAAGATGGTCTGGTAAGGACCTAAAGAAGGGGCGGGATTTTCGATGGACAAGCTGCTGGGCGTCGCGGGGATCGCGCTGATCCTCCTGATCGCGTTCCTTCTGTCTTCCAACAAGCGGGCGATCCGGCTTCGCGTCGTCGCTTCCGCCTTCGCGCTTCAGGCCGGCATTGCGGTGCTGGTGCTCTACACGCCGTGGGGACGCCGCGCGATCGAGGGCATGGCGACGGGCGTGTCCAACCTGCTCGGCTATGCCAATCGCGGCACCGAATTCCTGTTCGGGCCGGCAGCGAACAACCCGCTCGCCAACACATTCGCCATCGCCGCCTTGCCGGTGATCGTGTTCTTCGCGGCCCTGGTGGCGATCCTCTATTATCTCGGCGTCATGCAGCGGGTGGTCCGCTGGGTAGGCGGCGCGATCGGGTGGCTGACGGGGATCAGCAAGGTCGAATCGCTGGGATCGGCCGCCAACATCTTCGTCGGCCAGTCGGAATCGCCGTTGGTCGTGCGCCCTTATCTCGCCGCGCTGACGCCGTCCCAACTCTTCACGCTGATGACAGTGGGCATGGCCGGTGTCGCCGGCACCATCCTCGCGGCTTATGCCGCCCTGCTCGGCCCGGCGGCGCTTCCGTATCTGCTGGCCGCCGCGTTCATGTCGGCGCCCGGCGGCATCCTGATGGCCAAGATCATCATGCCCGACGAACCCCGCAAGGACGAGCTGCCGCTCGAGGCGGGGGCGCCGGCGGAGGAGCGGATCGACGTGGCGGAGACGTTCGAGGAGGGCGAGCAGCCGGCCAACATCATCATGGCCGCGGCCCAGGGCGCGCAGACCGGCGTCAAGCTCGCCGTCGCCGTCGGCGCGATGGTGCTGGCCTTCGTGGCGCTGGTGGCGCTCGCCAACGGACTGCTCGGCGGGGTCGGCGGCTGGTTCGGCTATCCGGAGCTCAGCTTCCAGCAGATCGTCGGCACCATCTTCAAGCCGATCATGTTCCTGATCGGCGTGCCGTGGAACGAGGCAGGCGCCGCGGGCGGGCTGTTCGGCACCAAGATCGTGCTCAACGAGTTCGTCGCCTTCATCGATCTCGGCGCCATGCAGGCGGGGCAACTGAGCCCACGCAGCATCGCCATCGTCACCTTCGCGCTCTGCGGCTTCGCCAACTTCAGCTCCATCGCGATCCAGATGGCGGTGACCGGCGGCCTGGCGCCCAACCAGCGGCCGGTGATCGCCAGGCTCGGCATCAAGGCGCTGATCGCCGGTTCGCTCGCCAACCTCATGAGCGCCGCGCTGGCCGGGCTACTGCTGCCGTAACCGCCACCACCACCGTCATTCCCGCGAAAGCGGGAATCCCGATTTTTTTCTTCTTCTCTTTCCGACGCCGGATGGAGGAAGAAGCGGGACCCCCGCTTTCGCGGGGGTGACGAAGAGTAGGTAAGATGACGTTCTACGCGATCTCCCCTAGGTGACGCGCCCGCTGCGAGGGAGTAAGGCGGGCGCCATGGCTAGTCTTGCACATTCCACAGTCGCATCCGTCTCGCTGAGCGCGGCGGAGCGCGATCCCGACGCCTTTGCCCAGGAGCTCGGCACTTCGTTCGAGCGCTACGGCTTCGCGATCATCGCCGAGCACGGCATTCCCGCCGAGCTCATCAGCCGCGCCGAGGAGAAGGCCAAGGCCTTCTTCGCGCTCCCCGAGGAGGTGAAGCGGCGCTACAAGCTGGAGGGCGGCGGCGGCGCGCGCGGCTATACGCCGTTCGGCATAGAGACCGCCAAGGGCGCGAGTGCCTACGACCTCAAGGAATTCTGGCACGTGGGGCGCGAGCTGCCGCCCGGCCACCCGTTCCACGAGGTGATGGCGCCCAACGTCTGGCCCGAGGAGGTCCACGCCTTCCGCGACACGTTCCTGGAGCTGTTCGCCGCCTTCGACACGGCGGGCCTGCGGATCCTGGAGGCGATCGCGCGCTACCTGAAGCTAGCCCCGGACTATTTCGCCGACACGGTGCGGGAGGGCAATTCGGTGCTGCGCCTGCTCCATTATCCACCGACTGACGGCAATGGGCCGAACGTCCGCGCCGGGGCGCATGAGGATATCAACACCATCACCCTGCTGCTCGGCGCCGAGGAAGCGGGGCTGCAGCTTCTCGACCGGGACGGCAACTGGCTGCCGGTCAGCCCCAAGCCGGGCGAGCTTGCCGTCAATATCGGCGACATGCTGCAGCGCCTGACCAACGGCGTGCTGCGCTCCACCACCCACCGGGTGGTCAACCCGCCGCCCGAGCGGCGGGGGCATTCGCGTTATTCCATGCCGTTCTTCCTGCACTTCCGGCCGGACTTCATGATCGAGACCCTGCCGCAGTGCGTGAGCGAGGAGCGGCCGGCGCAATGGCCGCCGATCTCGAGCCATGAATATCTGATGGAGCGGCTGCGCGAGATCAAGCTGGCCTGATGCCGGGCCGAAGCGAGCGGAAGGTGATCGAGTAGCGCAGCGCCTCCATGGGCGCGATGCTGTGCTGCCACTCCTCGCGTGCGGGCCCACGCAGCAGGTAGACGGAGCGGGGTTCGGCGACGAGCGCCTTCCTTTCCCACTTCTCGCCCGCCTTGCGGCGGAAGCGCAGGCGCGCCGGGGCGAGGAGGGAGAGGCCGATGACATCGCCGAAGACTGGGCGGTCGCGGTGCCAGCCGATGCCGGCGCCAGGGGAATATTCGGTGAGGAGAACATGCTCCAGCGCCTCCCCGGGGAGGCCCGCCCAGGCGGCGGCGCGGCCGCGGACGGGCACGAGCCAGTCCGGCATCGGCTCGGTCTCGCCAAGGCCGCTGCCGTCGAAGGCATAGTGCCAGCCGAACGAGATTGTGCGGCGGTGGCCGAGATAGCCCTGAAACTCGAAGGCGCGGAAGGGGAGCTGTGCCAGGTCGGCAACCAGCGCCTGCTCTTCCGCCTCGTCGATCAAAGCGGGGGCGTAAGCGAGGCCCTCCGGCAGATCGGGCGGGGCGGGGGCGGCGCCGAACAGGTCGAGCTGGGCGGGGGTCATGGGGCGCTTGGGAGGGCGGCTAAAGGTTCGGTAATCATTTTCTGTGCATGCTCCGCCGCAAGACGCCTTTCTCCGGGGGATGCAATGCACGAATTCCGCTCTTCGATCCTCAGTGGCCCTGCCGACCGGCCGGCGACGCCGGTCGCGGCGAAAAAGGCCAAGGGCAGCGGCGGCCTGGGCGGGCTCACCGCGATCGCGGTGAAGCGGCAGGAAACCCGTGTCACCAACCAGCGCTCCGAGGATCGGCTGCGCGACATCGTCGAGGAGACGGTGATGGTGTTCCGGCGCAAGAAGGTCGGCGCGCGGGTGATCAATGTTTCGTCGCGGGGCGCGATGATCGAGGCGGAGGTCGAAGCGCGGATCGGGGAAAAGATCGACCTCCTGTTCGCCGACAAGAACAAGACGCGCTGCGTCGTGCGCTGGGTTCGCGAAGGCCGGATGGGCGTCGAATTCCTCAACGAGACGATCTTCTGGGACTCGGCCCAAACCAGCGGCCCTGTCTTCCGGAGCGACGATGACGAGCGCTCGTCACTGCGCGAGGTAACGGACCGCGAGCCGCGCCACACCCTGCTACGCAGCGGGACGCTCTACTGGAGCGGGATTTCGATCCCCGTCCGGCTTCGCAACATTTCCACCACCGGCGCCCGCATCGAAAGCGAGCAGGCGCTGCGGCCCGGCGTGGAAGTGGAGCTCGACCTCGGCGAGGCCGGCTTCCAATATGCCGAGGTACGCTGGGCCAAGGACGGGCAGATCGGCCTGCGCTTCGCCGCCGAGTTCGACCTCGACAGCCTCGCGCCTTCGTCCGCGGCGGCGAATGCCCCGAAGGTGGCGTCGAATGTGCTCAAGCCCGCTTATCTGGAGACCGAGACCCAGGCCGATTCGCCCTGGGCCGCGCGCTTCGAGCGGCTGAGCCTCACCGACTTGAAGGCGCCCGACAAGGGCTGACGGCGGCTTTCACCAATTCAAAGAGCCTGCGGTGAACCGGCGCCGGGGGCGCCGGCCCCTCCACCACGCGCTGGCGCGCGCGGTCCCCCTCCCCCAGCGGGCTGGGGGAGGAGTTGGCGGGTTTACCGCGTGAATTTCTCTCCGGCTTCGGCCTTGCTCACGAGCAGCTCCGAAAGCTCGAAGTCGGCGCCTAGCCGCTCCTGCTGGCGGCGGATGCCTTCGACGATCTTGGGGAGGCCCTCGGTGTCGGCCCAGAACATCGGGCCGCCGCGGTAGACCGGCCAGCCATAGCCGTAGATCCACACCACATCGATGTCGGACGCGCGCTGGGCGTAGCCGCCTTCGAGGATCAGGGCCCCTTCGTTGACCATGGTGTAGAGGGTGCGTTCGACGATCTCCTGGTCGGAGATATCGCGGGCCTCGATGCCCTCCTGGGCACGGAACTGCTCAATGATCTCCTGCACCTTGGGCGAGGGGGAGGGGCGGCGCTTCTCGTCATAATCGTAGAAGCCGGCGCCCTTCTTCTGGCCCCAGCGGTCGATGGCGCAAAGCGCGTCGCGGATATTCTCGATGCGGGTGGGATCGCGGTGCCAGCCGATGTCGACGCCGGCCAAGTCGGCCATCTGGAACGGGCCCATCGGCATACCGAAATCGGTGTAGACCCGGTCGACCTGCTCGGGCGTGGCGCCTTCGAGGAGGAGGCGCATCGCCTGCGTCTGGCGCGGGATCAGCATGCGGTTGCCGATGAAGCCGTAGCAGACGCCCGCCACCACGGCGACTTTCTTGATCTTCTTGGCGAGGCCCATGGCGGTGACGAGCACGTCGGGGGCAGTCTTGGCGCCGCGTACGACTTCCAGGAGCTTCATGATGTTGGCCGGCGAGAAGAAGTGCAGGCCGACCACGTCCTCGGGGCGCGAAGTGGAGGCGGCGATCTCATCGACGTTGAGGTAAGAGGTGTTGGTGGCGAGGATCGCGCCGGGCTTGCAGATCGTGTCGAGCTTGCCGAACACTTCCTTCTTTACGTCCATATTCTCGAACACGGCCTCGATGATGAGGTCGCAATCGGAGAGGTCGTCGAGGCTGAGCGACGGGGTGAGGAGGCCCATGGCGCCCTCCACCTGCTCGGCCGTCATCTTGCCCTTGGCGGCGGTGGCTTCGTAATTCTTGCGGATGACGCCGGTGCCGCGGTCCAGTGCGTCCTGCTGCTGCTCGATGATTCGCACCGGAATGCCGGCGTTGAGGAAGTTCATCGAGATGCCGCCGCCCATCGTGCCGGCGCCGATCACGCCGACCTTGCGGATGTCGCGCGGCTTGGTGTCTTCGGGAAGGTTCTCGATCTTGGCGGCCTTGCGCTCGGCGAAGAAGAAATATTGCTGGGCGCGGGCCTGGGTGCCGGTCATCAGCTCCATGAAGAGCTGGCGTTCGGTCATCACGCCTTCGCTGTAAGGCGTGGAGACCGCCGCCTCGATGGCGCGGACATTATATTCGGGCGCGTCGAAGCCGCGGAACTTGCGGGCATTGGCTTTGCGGAATTCGTCGAAGATGCCCGGGTTGTCGCGGGCCTCGGCGAGCTTGTCGTCAAGCTCGCTCGACTTGCGGATCGGGCGGGTGTCCTTGACCTCGTCGGCATAAGCGACGGCGTGCTGGAGGAGGTCGCCCTCGATCAGCCGGTCAATGAGGCCGACTTCGTAGGCTTCCCTGGCGCCGATCGGATTGCCGGTGGCGGCCATTTCCAGCGCCTTGCCGACGCCCGCGACGCGGGGCAGGCGCTGGGTGCCGCCGGCGCCGGGGAGCAGGCCCAATTTCACTTCGGGGACGCCGAGCTTCGCCGAGGGCAGTGCGACACGGTAGTGGGAGGCGAGCGCCACTTCGAGGCCGCCGCCGAATGCGGTGCCGTGGATGGCGGCGACCACCGGCTTGGTGCAGGCTTCGATCCGGTCGACCACCTGGGGCAGCATCGGCAATTGCATCGGCTTGCCGAATTCGGTGATGTCGGCGCCGGCGAAGAAGGTGGAGCCCTGGCAGATGATCACCACCGCCTTGACGCTCTCGTCCCCGTCGGCCTCTTCCATCGCCGCCACCAGGCCTTCGCGCACGGCGATGCCCAGCGCGTTGACCGGCGGGTTGTTCGAAGTGACGATGAGGATGTCGCCGTGGCGCGTGGTGGAAATGGGGCTCATCTCGGTCTCCGCTGAATAAGGTAGTTCCGCTTGCCCCGCCTTTACGTGAACGTCAACCTCCGGCGTCTCCCGGGGAGGCTCGGTGGGGTGCGCCGACGGCGGGGAGACCGGCATTTCGTCCGCCCAAGGTTCGGAAGGTCCGGAAGGTCCGGCTTCCATGCGGGCGGAATCATCCCGGGGAATAAAGCCGAAATAGCGGTCGCGGCGCGCCGCCTCCTGCGCTTCCCTTTCACCATCCTGGTGGGCAAGGTAGGTGAGAACTGCCGCCAGTTCTTCGCCGGTCAAGGTGCGGATGTAGGCGCCCTCGTCGTCGCGATCTTCCTCGCCGGAGAAGCCGGGCGGAGGCGGAAATCCGGTCCACCAGATGTTGTCATCGTCGCTCCAGGTTTCCGAGCCGTCAAAGGCATCCCGCCGCTCCTGTTCGTGGTCGGCCTGCGCCGCCAGCTCCGCTTGCCGTCGCGCATCGGAAGCCTCGCGCTCGGCAGATTCGGGCGCGGTGAGGGTGCGGCGGTAGGAGCGAGCGAATCTCTCGGCGCCGTCGAAACCCGGCGGCGGCGGCGCGTTGGTCCACACAGTTCCGTCCGATTCCTCCCGGGTCTCCACCTCGACGGGCGCCTGCGGTTTCTCCTGCCAGGGCGGCGGCGCGCCCTGCTCGACGGCGCGCATCCAGGTGCTCCAATGGTCTTCCACCGCCAGCGACTCGCGGCGCGGT
The DNA here is from genome assembly GCA_035644835.1 of Allosphingosinicella sp. Taxonomy (GTDB): domain Bacteria; phylum Pseudomonadota; class Alphaproteobacteria; order Sphingomonadales; family Sphingomonadaceae; genus Allosphingosinicella. The sequence continues at coordinate 83,585 of DASQNR010000020.1, forward strand.
TCCAGCGCCGAGCCAAGCTTGGCGATCAGGAACATCAGCAGCTTGTTGTCGTAGACCCGTTCCTCGCCGACCACCTCGCCATGATAATAGCGGCGGCGCACCGTGCCCTCGACGGCGCGCTGCCAGGCGAGGGAGACCATCTGCCGGGCGCCGGCGCGCTGCGCCGCCTCGCAAGCGAGATCGAAGGCGCGGGCTTCGGGGCGGCGGCGCAGGCGCGACACGCTCTTTTCGGACATGCCGACTTCGGCCGCCGCCTGGCGGACGATGCCGCAATCGGCGAGCGCTTCCAGGAAGTCGACCTGGCGCTGCGGGGTCCAGCCGTCGCTTCGGTAGCGTAGCGCCACCGGCTCGAAATCCGGCGCCCCGGCTTCGGCGGCGTGTGCGCAAGGAGAGAAGGAAGAAGCGTGCTCATCGGTCGGCGCTTCGGGGGCGGACGGGTTGGCTTGGCGTTCCATCCATGAGGATAAACCCTAGCGGGCGGCATGTAGGAAAGTTGTTTTTGATGAGGGCGGTAGGCGACCGGTTACCTGCGGCTTGCGGGCGGGGGCGGGGGTGTCTAACGGCAAGGCGCGGCAGGGACGGGGGCGATCCGCACGAATTGCGGCAGGCAGGTGCATGAAGACGTCCGGTTCCGGCAGTGATCACGATATTGGAGAGGACGGCGCCGAAGCGTCGGCGGCGCCGCGTCCGCGCTGGAACGAGGCGGACCGGCTGGAAGCCCTGGCCGGCTATGCAATCCTCGACACGCCGCGCGAGCCCCAGTTCGACGACGTGGCCCGGCTTGCAGCCGATGTGTTCGAAGCGCCCATCGCGGTGGTCAATCTGATCGCCGAGGGGCGGCAATGGTTCAAGGCGGAAGTGGGGATCGGCGCGGACGAACTGCCGCTCGACGTCTCGATCTGCGCCCACGCCATTCTGCAGGAGGGCATCTTCGTGGTGCCGGACACCACAGTCGACCCGCGCTTCATCTGCAACCCGCTGGTCAGCGGCGCGCCGGGCCTGCGCTTCTATGCCGGCGCCTTGCTGGAAACGCCGGACGGGCTGCCGATCGGCACGGTGTGCGTGCTCGACACCAAGCCGAGGCCGGAAGGGATCACGGAGCGGCAGCGGCTGACCCTGGAAGTGCTGGCGCGGCAGGTCATGTCGCAGCTCGAATTCCGGCGCGCCATAACCCAGCGCGACCATCGCGCCGAGCGGCTGGAGCGCGAGATCGAAGGGCGGCGCGAGGCGGAAGTGGCGCTGCACGAAACCACCCGGCGGCTGGACGCGATCCTCAACAACACCCGCCAGGCGGTGTTCCTGATGGATCACCGCCAGCAGTGCGTCTACGCCAACGCCGCCGCCGAGAGTCTGACCGGCTATGCCTTCGCCGAAATGAGCGAGCGGCCGCTGCACGATGTGGTGCACCACAAGAAGCCGGACGGATCGCATTACCCGATCGAGGAATGCCCGATCGACCGCGCCTTTCCCGAGCGCGCGCAAATGGGGGGCGAGGAATTGTTCGTCCACAAGGACGGCAGCTTCTACCCCGTCGGCTTCACCGCCAGCCCGATGCTGGATCAGGACGGCCAGCCGGTCGGCACGGTGATCGAGGCGCGCAACATCGCCGACGAAATCGCGGCGCGCGAGGGGCTGGCGCGGCTTGCGGCGACGCTGGAAAGCCGGGTGGAAGAGCGCACCCGCGACCTCGTCGCCGCCCAGGAGGCGCTGCGCCAGGCGCAGAAGATGGAGGCGGTGGGCCAGCTTACCGGCGGCATCGCGCACGATTTCAACAATCTGCTGACCGGCGTGATCGGATCGCTCGACATGATGCAGCGGCGCATCGCACAAGGGCAGACCGACCGGATCGAGCGCTACGCCACCGCGGCGCTGACCTCGGCCAACCGGGCGGCGGCCTTGACCCACCGCCTGCTCGCCTTTGCCCGCCGCCAGCCGCTCGACCCCAAGCCGGTCGATGCCAACCGGCTGGTCACGGGGATCGAGGAGCTGCTGCGCCGCACGATCGGCGAGACGGTGCGGCTGGAGATCGTGACGGCGGGCCGGCTGTGGCAGACGCTGTGCGATCCGCACCAGCTCGAAAGCGCGATCGTCAACCTGGCGATCAATGCGCGCGACGCCATGCCGGACGGCGGCACGCTGACCATCGAGACGTGCAACGCCCATCTCGACGACGCCTATGTCGCGCGGCAGCGGGATGTGACTCCCGGGCAATATATCTCCATCTGCGTCAGCGACACCGGCGAGGGCATGTCCGCCCAGGTGATCGAGAAAGCGTTCGACCCGTTCTTCACCACCAAGGAAGTGGGGCAGGGGACGGGGCTCGGCCTGTCGATGGTATATGGGTTTGCGCGCCAGTCCGAAGGCTATGCCAAGATTTATTCGGAAGCCGGGCGGGGGACCAGTGTGAAGCTCTACCTGCCGCGCTTCTATGGGCCGTCGGAGGCGGCGGAGCAGGCGCAGCCGGAAATCACCGACGAGCATCGCTCGCTGCACGGCGAGACGGTGCTGGTGGTGGAGGATGAGGATGCGGTGCGGGCGCTGGTGGTGGATGTGCTGGAGGAGCTTGGCTACAGGGCGATCGAGGCGGCGGACGGGGCGGCGGGGCTGCGGATCGCGCAATCCGATGCCCGGATCGACCTGTTGGTGACGGACGTCGGGCTGCCCGGCATGAACGGGCGGGACCTGGCAACCAGGGTGCGGGAAATACGGCCGGATCTCGGCGTGCTGTTCATCACCGGCTATGCCGAAAATGCGGCGATCGCCGGCGGTTTTCTCGATCCCGGGATGCGGATGATTACCAAGCCTTTTTCGATCGAGACGCTGGCGACGCGCATCCGCGACATGATCGAGAAGAAGTAAGGAGGGCCGCCGCGGCTTTAGATGGCGGTGCGGCCGTAATCCTGGCGGTTATAGGGGTGGGACGAGGAGAGGCCGCCGTCGACGACGAGGGCGTGGCCGTTGACGTAGGAGCTTTCGTCGGAGGCGAGAAACAAAGCGGCAGACGCGATTTCGTCGGGCTCGCCGCCGCGGCGCAGGGGATTGAGGCGGCCGAGCTTGTCGGCGACGCCTTTCTCGCGGGCGCGCTGGTAGACGAACTCGGTCATGCCGGTCTCGATCAGGCCTGGGCAGATGGCGTTGACGCGGATGTTCGAGCCCGAGAGCTGCTGGGCGGCGGTGCGCACCAGGCTGATCACGCCGGCCTTGGACGCGGAATAAGCCGGGCCGCCGGCGCCGGAGCGCAGGCCCGCGACCGACGCGGTGCAGACGATCGCGCCGCCGCCGCGCTCCCGCATCGCCGGGGCGGCGTGCTTGATGGCGAGGAAGGGGCCGATGAGATTGACCTGCAGGATCTGCTGCCAGTCCTCGCTCGTTTGCTCGAACAGGGAGGCGAGGCCGCCCGAGATGCCGGCATTGGCGAAGACGATGTCGAGGCCGCCGAAGCGGCGGATGGCGGCCTGGACGAGATCCTGGACGTCGCAGTCCTGGCCCGCGTCGGCCTGTTCGGGGAGGGCGGCGTCGCCGATCAGGGCGGCGGTTTCGTCCTGGCCCTTCAGGTCGGCGCAGACCACCTTCGCGCCCTCTGCAGCGAAGCGCAGGGCGGCGGCGCGGCCGATGCCGGAGCCGGCGCCGGTGACGATTGCGACCTTGTTCTGAAGCTTCATCGGTTCGCTCCTGGGGTACGCGGCGCCGGTTGGTTCACGCGGAGGCGCGGAGACGCGGAGGGGTCGAGGTTCCGGCGCCTTCTGCCGACGGCTCTGTTCAGGGTAGTACCCGCTGTCGCGGGTGAGCTGTTGCAAGGGTCTGTTGCGGGCGCCGCTCCTCCGCGTCTCCGCGCCTCCGCGTGAACCCTCAAAGGCCGACACCGGTGGTGCTGCCGCCGTCGACGACGATCGCCTGGCCGGTGACGAAGGTGGAGGCGGGGGAGGCGAGGAAGACGGCGGCGCCGGCGATTTCGTGGGGCTCGCCGATGCGCTGCAGGGGCGTGTGCATGGTCACCATCTTGAGCGTGTCGGGATTTTCCCACAGGGCCTTGGCGAAATCGGTGCGGACGAGGCCGGGGGCGATGCAGTTGACGCGGACCTGGTGGGGGCCGAATTCGGCGGCGAGATTGCGCGCCAACTGGAAGTCGGCGGCCTTGGAAACATTGTAGGCGCCGATCACGGTGGAGGCTTTCAAGCCCCCGATCGAGGAGACGATGATGATCGAGCCCTCGCGGCGCTCGATCATCTCGGGGGCGACCATCTGCGTCAGCCAGTGATTGGCAAGGACGTTGTTGTCGAGAATCTTGCGGAACTGGTCGTCGCTGATGCCGGCCATCGGCCCGTAATAAGGGTTGGAGGCGGCGTTGCAGACCAGGATGTCGATGCGGCCGAGCTGGCGGCGGGTCTCGTCGACGAGGTGCTGGAGCGCCTCCTTGGACGAGATGTTGGCGGGGACGACGATGGCGGTGCCTGTCCCGTGTTTCGTGTTGATCGCGTCGGCGGCTTCGGCGCAGGCATCGGCCTTGCGGGAGGAGATGACTACCCTGGCGCCGTGATCGGCCATCGCCTTGGCGATTGCGCGGCCGATGCCGCGGGACGAGCCGGTGATGATGGCGACTTTGCCAGAAAGGTCGAAAAGGTTGGTCACGCGATAACTCCCGTCATTCCCGCGAAAGCGGGAATCCCGCTTTTCCGCTGCGTATTCAAAGAAGAAGCGGGATCCCCGCTTTCGCGGGGATGACGCTAGGCATGTTTCGAAAACTCGATCCGGGCGATGGCGCGGTTGTGGACTTCGTCCGGGCCGTCGGCGAGGCGCAGGGTGCGGATGCCGGCCCAGGAGGCGGCGAGGCCGAAATCCTGGGAGACGCCGGCGCCGCCATGGGCCTGGACCGCATCGTCGATGATGCGCAGCGCCATTTGCGGGGCCTGGACCTTGATCATCGCGATCTCGGCGGCGGCCGCCTTGTTGCCGGCCTTGTCCATCAGGTCGGCGGCCTTGAGGCACAGGAGGCGCGACATGTCGATGTCGATGCGGGCGCGGGCCACGCGCTCGTGCCAGATCGAGTGCTCGGCGAGCTTCTTGCCGAAGGCGGTGCGGGACTGGAGGCGCCTGACCATGGCGGCGAGCGCTTCCTCGGCGGCGCCGATGGTGCGCATGCAATGGTGGATGCGGCCCGGCCCGAGGCGCCCCTGCGCGATCTCGAAGCCGCGGCCTTCGCCCAGGAGCATGTTGGACGCGGGGATTCGCACGTCCTTCAGCTCGATCTCCATGTGGCCGTGGGGCGCGTCGTCATAGCCGTAGACGGTGAGCGCGCGTTCGACGGTGATGCCCGGCGAGTCGAGGGGCACGAGGACCATCGACTGCTGGCGGTGGCGGTCCGCGCCTTTGTCCGTCTTGCCCATGACGATGGCGACCTTGCAACGCGGATCGCCGGCGCCCGACGACCACCATTTGCGGCCGTTCAGCACATAGTTCTCGCCGTCGCGGCGAATATCGCATTCTATGTTGGTGGCGTCGGACGAGGCGACGCCGGGCTCGGTCATCAGGAAAGCGGAGCGGATTTCGCCGTTCATCAGCGGCCTGAGCCACTGTTCCTTCTGCTCCAGCGTGCCGTAGCGGTGGAAGACTTCCATATTGCCGGTGTCGGGGGCGGAGCAGTTGAACACTTCGCTCGACCAGGGGACGCGGCCCATCTCCTCGGCGCAGAGCGCATATTCGAGATTGGTGAGCTGGGTGCCTTCGAAGGCGAAGCTTTCGTCCACGTGCTTGAGCGCATGGCCCGGTGGCATGAACAGGTTCCAGAGGCCCGCGGCGCGTGCCTCCGGCTTAAGCTCTTCGATCACCGGGATCGGCTGCCAGCGATCGCCGTCGCCGAGCTGCGCCTTGTAATCGGGGGTGCGGGGGCGGACCCGAGTCTCGATGAACTCGCGCACCCTGCCCTGGTAGAAAGCCTGCCGTTCCGTAAGGTCGAAGTCCATGCGGTGCTTTTCCTTCGCTGCTCGCTTTCACCCTCGCTGCCAGAAAGCGCGGATTTGCGCCAGTCCCGCTTCAGCCGATCCGTTCGGGCACGGCGGCCGCATCGGCGGCCAGCGTGGCGCGCGGCGCAAGCGCTTCCCAGGGAAACACATACCAGCGCTTGTCCCGGTCGCGGTCGATCTCGGAGCCGTGATATTCGGCGAGCGCGCGCGAGCGGATGTTGTGGATGAGGACGGCGACGCGCAGGCGGGGCGGATCGTCGGTGCGGGCATCGATGGCGGCGCGCAGGTGGGTGATGGTGCCGCCGCTGTCGTTGATGTCGTCGACGATCAGCATCCTCGAGCCCGCCTTGATCTTGGCGGCGAGCTTCTCGAGCAGCTCCTCGCCGAAGCCCGGCTCGCCGGTGCTGTGATCGACGGTGAGCAGCGGCAGGCCGAGCCGGTGCGACAAATAGGCGGCGGGGACGAGGCCGCCACGGCCGATGCCGATCAGGAAATCGGGCCGCCAGCTGTCCGCCTCCACCAGCCGCGCGATGGTTTCGAGCTCTTGGAGGAAGCGTTCGTGGCTGATGGCGAGGAATTCGGGCTCGGTCACATGTCGCTCCTGTGTCGCGCCGCAGCCATAGGGGCGCGGCAAAGGCGCGGCAATCGGGCAGCGGCTGCCGGACCCGACGGGGCCGCCCACGCGTACTCCCTCCATGGCGACGCGCGAGGGGATCTTTCCCACCTTCTTCCTGTCCGGCTTCGAATGCTCCACCTTCCTCTGGAAGGAGCAGGGGCGGCGAGACTTGTGCGAGGAAACCCAGCACCGGGTGCATGCCGATGAGGATTACCGCTTCCTGCGCGATCTCGGCATTGCCGTGGCGCGGGAGGGGATACCCTGGCCGATGGTCGACCTTGGCGGCGGGCGCTACGACTTTTCCTATATCGACCCGTTCCTGCAGGCGCAGCGGCGATACGCGATCCAGCCCATCTGGGACCTTTGCCATTACGGCTATCCCGAAGGGCTGGACCCCTTCTCCGACGCGTTCACCGAGCGATTCGCCGCTTATGCCGAAGCCGCGGCGCTTTATGTGACGGAGCGGGCGCATCATGCCCCGCCTTTCTTCACGCCGACCAACGAGCCGACCTTTTTCGGCTATATGGCCGGAGAGTGGGGCTGGGCGGCGCCGTTCGGCAAGGACGCCGACACGCGCCGCCGCCTGACGCTGGCCATGGCCAAGGCGGACATTGCCGGGGTGAAGGCGATCCGCCGAATCGTGCCCGATGCGCGGATGGTGCACATCGATCCGCTCGTCTGGGTGGTGCCACCGCGGGACCGGCCGGACCTTGCCGAAGCGGCGGATCGCGAAAGCTATGAGGACGCCTATCTCGCCTGGGACGCGATCGGCGGCTTTCGCTTTCCGGAGCTCGGCGGCAGCCCGGAGATCCTCGATATCATCGGCTTCAACAATTACAGCTTCGGCCAGATGGAATATCGCGAGGAAGGCCCCAATGCGGCGCTGGAGCCCGGCGACGAGCGTATCCGCCCCTTGTGCGACCTGATCGAGGAAGCGTGGCTGAAATATCGCCGGCCCTGCATCGTCGCCGAAACATCGGGGCTGAAGGGCGGTCGGCCGGACTGGCTCAACGATGTGGTGGGCGAATGCCTGTCGGCAGTGAACCGCGGCGTCGACCTGCACGGCATCTGCCTGTTTCCCGCCGTGGACATGCCCGACTGGCACAATGGCGAGTGGCTCAACAACGGCATCGCCGATGTCGAGCGCCTGCCGAACGGCACGCTGATGCGCCTGCCTTATGTGCCTTATGTCGAGGCGCTGCACCGCTGGCAGCGGCGGCTCAACCGGGTGGAGCGGCTGGACGACGACCCGTTCGACCAGGCGGTGGACCTGGAGGACATCGTCCGCGCCGCCCGCGAAATCGCCCCGGCGGCGGATGCCGACTGGCATTGATTTCGGACCCGAGGAGGCTCGTAACGCTGTGGGGAGATCAGTATGCGTAATCTGAGGTCCAGTCCGGTCGCCATCGGTCCGGCCGCGCTCCTTCTCCTTGCTGGGTGCGTGGAGAAGGTGCCGGCGGGTACCAACCAGAGCGGAGCCGCCATGAACGGCACTTATGGCGTCACTGCAATCAACGGCCGGGCGCCTGCTCCGGCCGTGGGCCGTGGCAACGCATATGAGGTGATCCTGATGGAGACCGGCATCTCCGTCTCCCTTGGCTGCAGTAATATCAGCGTCTCGGGCGTTGTGGCAGACGGCGTGTTCCGGGCATCCGATCCAGTGGCGGGCGGCGTCGTCACGGGCGCGGGCGCGTGCGGTATTCCGGCCGAGCAGCAGTGGGAGCCGCGCCTGCACAGGAGCCTGCTTGCCGGCGAGGTTCGGGTGACCAGACGCGCGAAGGCAGTCACCCTGGCCGCGCCGAACCTCATCGTGGAAGGTCGCAGCCGGTAGCCGTCAGTTGCGCCGCCCGGACATGTAGCCGGATGGATCGTGTACCCGGCAAGGTCGACGGGAGCAGCGAAGGCGCGGACACCGGGGTCCGCCCTGTCGGCCGCTTCCGCCCGCCAAGGAGGTTGACGCTTCGGTTGCGTGCCGCCACTCATTGCCGCGCAAGGAGAGCGCCGCATGTCCGATCTCGAAACCTTCCGCCTCGAAACCCGTGCCTGGCTGGAGGCGAATTGTCCGGCCGAGATGCGCGCGCCGGTGCGGGACGAGGAGGATATCTGCTGGGGCGGGCGCGGGTTCCAGTTCAAGAACGAGGCGCAGAAGCTTTGGCTGGAGCGGATGGCGGCGCGGGGCTGGACGGTGCCGGACTGGCCCGCGGAATATGGCGGCGGCGGGCTGTCGGCGGCCGAGGCCAAGGTGGTGAAGCAGGAGCTGGCGCGGATCGGGGCGCGCTCGCCGCTCTACAGCTTCGGGATTTCGATGCTTGGGCCGGCCTTGCTGAAATATGGCACGGAAGAGCAGAAGAAGCGCTTCCTGACCGAGATCGCGCGCGGCGAGATACGCTGGTGCCAGGGCTATTCGGAGCCCAATGCGGGCTCCGATCTGGCGAGCCTGCAGACCAAGTGCGAGGACCAAGGCGATCACTGGCTGGTCAACGGCCAGAAGGTGTGGACCTCCTATGCCGACCAGGCGGACTGGATCTTCTGCCTGGTGCGCACGGACTTCACCGCCGCCAAGCATAAGGGGATCAGCTTCCTCCTGTTCGACACTGCGAGCGAGGGCGTGTCGACCAAGCCGATCCTGCTGATCTCCGGTTCTTCGCCCTTTTGCGAGACGTTCTTCGACGATGTGAAGGTGCCCAAGGACCAGCTCGTCGGCGAGCTCAACAAGGGCTGGGATGTCGCCAAATACCTCCTCGGCCACGAGCGCGAGATGATCAGCGGCATGGGGCTTGGCGGCGGCCAGTCGGTGAGCCTCGGCGAGGCGATGAAGGACCTCGTCGCCGAGGACCCGCTGCTGCGCGCCGAGGTGGCGCTTTTCGATGTCGATGCGATGGCGTTCGGGGCGATGTCGGAGCGGTTCATGGATGAATTGAAGGCCGGGCAGGCGCATCCCGCCCAGCCTTCGATGATGAAATATGCCGGGACGGAATTGAACAAGCGCCGGCACGAGCTGGTGATGGCGGGGGGGGGCTCTTCCGCGCTGGAATGGGAGAGCGAGCGCTCCCGCGGCGGCAAGACGGCGCGCGAGTGGCTCAGGACCAAGGCCAATTCGATCGAGGGCGGTACGAGCGAGGTTCAGCTTGGGATCGTGGCGAAGCGGATATTGGATCTGCCGGGGGCTTAACCTGGAGCCCTCTCCCCTTCAGGGGAGAGGGTTTGGGAGAGGGGGAGTTGTTGCGGGACCAGAGGCTGCTCGAACATGCCAGGCAGATGCGCCGGGACCTGACGGAGCCTGAGCGGCGACTTTGGCATGCGCTGAGGGCAAGGCGGCTAGAGGGTGCGAAGTTTCGGCGGCAGGTCGTAATCGGACCGTACATTGCGGACTTTGCGTGCCGGACGCCAAAGATGATGGTGGTAGAGGTGGATGGGGAGACGCATGCCGGAACTCAAGCTTACGACACGCTCCGCTCCAGGCATCTGGAAGAGCGCGGATATAAGGTGATCCGGTTCACCAACTCCGACATCATGACAAACATGGACGGTGTGCTTTTGACCATTCAGCGTGTGCTCGGACTTCCCCTCTCCCCGGCCCTCTCCCCTGAAGGGGGGAGGGAGAAAGGATCACCATGCCCCTTTATTTGACCGACGACCAAGCGATGCTGCGGGAGACCGCGCGGGAGTTCATGGCCGCGGAAGGCGCGATCGGGAAGCAGCTGCGCCGGTATCGCGACATGCGGTGCAAGGACGGGTTCGGCCATGCGCTCTGGCGGCAGTTCGGGGAGCTCGGGTTTACCAGCATCCTGGTCGACGAGGCCGATGGCGGGATGGGGCTTGGCCATGTCGAGGCAGGGATCGTGCTGGAGGAGGTGGGGCGAAACCTTACGCCCTCGCCATTCCTGATGACGGCGGTGGCGGTGGTGGAGGCGCTTCGGGGGACGGCGCAGCGGGAGCGGTGGCTGCCGGGCATTCTTGCCGGCGAGACGGTGGCGGCGCTGGCGGTGGATGAGGGGCGCAAGCACCGGCCCGAGGCGATCGCCATGCAGGCGGAGCGGTCCGGGAATGGCTTCAAGCTGACGGGCGCCAAGAGGTTCGTGGTGCAAGGCGCTTCGGCGGATGTGTTCGTGGTCGCGGCGCGGGCGGAGGAGGGGCTGACGCTGTTCACCGTCGAAAAGGAGGCGGCGGGGCTGGAGATCGAAGGCGTGCGGCTGGCGGATGCCAGCATCGGCGCGCGGGTGGATTTCAATGGGGTCGAGGTGGATGCCGATGCGGTGATCGGGGAAGTCGGCGGCGGCGAGGCGGTGCTGGGGCGGGTGCTGAATGCGGCGCGGGCGGGGGCGGCGTCGGAAATGGTCGGCGTCGGATCGGGCGCGATGGCGATGACGGTGGAGTATCTTCGGCAGAGGAAGCAGTTCGGCAAGCTGATCGGCGAGTTCCAGGTGCTGCAGCACCGGGCGGCGCATCTCTATTCGGAGCTGGAGATTGCGCGGTCCGCGGCCTTGAAGGCGCAGCAAATGCTGGATGAGGGCAGCGCCGAGGCGGAGGCGATGGTGTCGGTCGCCAAGGCCAAGGCCGGGCGGGTGTCGACTTTGGCGGTGCAGGAAGGGGTGCAGATGCACGGCGGCATCGGCATGACGGATGAGTACGACATCGGCCTCTACATGAAGCGCGACCGGGTGCTGAACGAGCTGTTCGGGGATGCCAATTATCATGCCGACAGGCTGGCGCGGCTGAAGGGGTATTAGGCAAAGCCCTCTCCCCTTCAGGGGCCCCACGAAAGTAGTACTTTCGTGGGAACCCGCGGGAGAGGGTTGGGAGAGGGGGAGTCCCTTGGTTCCAAACATTCAACGGCCGGGGAGTCGCTGACTCCCCCTCTCCCCGGCCCTCTCCCCTGAAGGGGAGAGGGAGCTATCATGGCGCTTGATCCTGAGTCCTTCGATCTCCTCCTCACCACGCTTCGGCGGTTCGTGGCCGAACGCTTGCGGCCGCTGGAAGGGCAGGTGGGGGAGGAGGATGAGGTGCCGGACGCGCTGGTCGCCGAGATGAGGGAGATGGGGCTGTTCGGGCTGTCCATCCCGGAGGAATATGGCGGGCTCGGGCTCTCCATGGGGGAGGAAGTGCGGGTGGCGCTGGAGCTGGGCCGGACCAGCCCGGCCTTTCGCTCGGTGTTCGGCACCAATGTCGGCATCGGCAGCCAGGGGCTGGTGATGGCGGGGAGCGATGCGCAGAAGCGTGAGTGGCTGCCGCGGATCGCGAGCGGGGAGATCATAACAAGCTTCGCGCTGACAGAGCCCGGCGCTGGCTCCGACAGCGCCTCGGTTCAGACCCGGGCCGTCCGCGACGGGGACGTCTACCGCCTCTCCGGGACCAAGCGCTACATCACCAATGCCGACAAGGCGTCGCTGTTCACCGTGATGGCGCGAACGGGCGAGGCGGGGGCGAAGGGGGTTTCGGCCTTTCTGGTGCCCGCGGACCTGCCGGGGCTGAGCATCGGCAAGCCGGAAAAGAAGATGGGCCAGCAGGGCGCCCATGTCTGCGATGTCACCTTCGACGAGGTGCCGGTGCCGGCCGCCAACCGGCTCGGCAAGGAGGGCGAGGGCTTCAAGATCGCGATGCGGGTGCTCGACCGCGGTCGGCTGCACATCGCGGCGGTGTGCGTCGGCGTGGCGGAGCGGCTGATCGGGGATGCGGTGGCTTATGCCAGCGAGCGGACGCAGTTCGGCAAACCGATCGCGGACTTTCAGTTGGTGCAGGCGATGATCGCCGATTCCAAGACGGAGACGATGGCGGCGCGGGCGCTGGTGCTGGAGGCGGCGGGCTTGAAGGACGCGGGCGCTCCGATCGTGCTGGAAGCGGCGGCGGCCAAATATTTTGCCAGCGAGACGGTGGGGCGGGTGGCCGACCGGGCGGTGCAGATATTCGGCGGGGCGGGCTATATCGCGGATTACGGGATCGAGCGGCTGTACCGCGATGTGCGTTTGTTCCGGATTTATGAGGGGACGAGCCAGATCCAGCAGCTGGTGATCGCCAGGGAGACGCTGAAGCGGGGCGGGTGATCTTTACTCCCTCTCCCGCTTTTCGCGGGAGAGGGTTGGGGTGAGGGTCTTGCTGAGTCTACGGTACAGACCCTCACCCTCCCACCGCCTTCGGCGGCGGGCCCCTCCCTCTCCCGCGTACGGCGGGAGAGGGGCTTCCGGGCTTCAGCGTTACCCCTCCCGCTTCAGCAGCAGGTTCATTCTTGCGGCGGCGATGGGTTTAGCCGGGTCTTCCTGCCAGGCGCGGGCTTCGACGTTGGCGATGCGGCGGCCCAGGCGGGTGATGACGGCACTGGCATAGGTCTCGCCGTCGGTGCCGCCGCGCATGAAATCGACGCTGACGTTGATCGGCTTGGCGGCGCCGGCCTTTTCGGCGCCGATCGCGTCGTAGAGGGTGCCGAGCGCGGCGAATTCGAGCAGGCCGGCGATGGCGCCGCCGTGGAGGAAGCCGGGGCGGCCGACCACGGCCTCGCGGAACGGCATGACCCAGAGCAGGACGCCCCCCTCGCGGCGGGTGCTGAGGCCGAGGAGTTCGGCATAAGGGGGGAGGACGGTGGTCATGGCGGTGGCGTTACTCACCCCGTCATCCCCGCGAAAGCGGGAATCCCGCTTCTTGTTCTTCTTCTTCCTTCGGTGGGACTGGGAGAGAAGAAAGGAAGGAGGAAGAAGCGAAGGAATAAGAAGCGGGACCCCCGCTTTCGCGGGGGTGACGAGGGAGGGGGAGGTCGGAGGGTTCGTCTATGTCTGTCAAGGTTTCGCGAATGTCGACGGTCCAGCCAAGGGCTTCGATCCGTGCCAGTGTCTCGGCGGCGACTGCGCTTGTGCTCCAGGCGACGGCTTGGAAGAGCGAGGCGTCGAACCGGCGGAGGCCGAGGAGGGCGTAGCCGCCGTCTTGGGCGGGGTGGAGGACGGCGTCGTGATGCTCCAGCGCCTGCGCGGCCGCGCGGAGGCGGTGGCGGTCCAAGGCGGGACAGTCGGCGCCGATCAGGAGGACGGGCTCCTTTGCCAGCACGCGGGCGGCGGCGCGGTGGAGGCGCTGGCCGAGGTCGCCTTCGCCCTGGGCACTGAGGCGGAGGGGCGGGCCGGAATACCAGCCGGCGGGATCGGGCTCGCCGCACAGCTCGACGGGGAGGCTGCTGGCCAGGGCTTCCTCCACCGTGTGGTCGAGCATCTCCGACGCCAAGCGCGCCGCACCTTCCGCGCCGAGGGCGGGGATGAGGCGGGTTTTGACGCGGCCGGGCACGGGGGCCTTGGCGAAGAGGGCGATCCTCGTCACCCGCGCATCCAGCGGTGGTAGCGCTCCACCCAGCCGAGGAGCCGCTCGGGCTTGTGGGCCTTTTTCCATTCGCCGGCGGCATATTTGTTGGCTTCGGCCATGGTCGGATAAGCGTGAATGGTGCCGAGGATCTTGTTGAGGCCGAGCCCGTGCTTCATCGCCAGGGTCAGCTCGGCGATGAGCTCGCCGGCTGCCGCGCCGACGATCGTGGCGCCGAGGATGCGGTCCTTGCCGGGCGCGACCAGCAATTTGACGAAGCCGGCGCGGGCCCCTTCCGCCACGGCGCGGTCGAGGTGGGAAAGGTCGTAGCGCACCGTCTCGTAAGCAATGCGGGCCTCGGCGGCGGAAAGTTCGTTGTGGCCGAGGTGAGCGACTTCGGGATCGGTGTAGGTGACCCAGGGGAGGACGGAATAATCGGCGCGGTAGGTGCGCAAGGCGCCGAACAGGGCGTTGACCGCGGCATACCAGGCCTGGTGGGCGGCGAAGTGGGTGAACTGGAACGGGCCGGCGACGTCGCCGACGGCGAAGATGTTGGGGAATTTGGTGCGGAGCCAATCGTCGGTGGTGACGGTGCGCTCCGTCTCGATGCCGAGGTCTTCCAGGCCGTAGCCGGTGAGGCGCGCTTTGCGGCCCACGGCGACGATCAGCTCATCGAAGGGCAGCGCTTCTTCGGCGCCGCCGTGGCGCAGGATCAGCGTCTTGCCTTCCACCCGCACCGCCTTCGTTTCGGTGCGGATGTCGACGCCCTCGGCGCGCAGGGCGGCTTCGATGACGGTGGAGACGTCCTCATCCTCCTTGGAGAGGATGCGGGGGCTGCCTTCGATCTGGGTGACGTGCGAGCCCAGGCGGGTGAAGGCCTGGGCAAGCTCGGTGCCGATCGGGCCGCCGCCGACGATGGCGATGCGGGCGGGGACCTGGGGGCGGCCGCGCAGCGCGTCCCACATCGTGTCGCTGGTGAGGTAGCCGGAGCCTTTCAGCCCCGGAATGTCGGGGACCAGCGGCTCGCCGCCCGCCGCGATGACGATCGAGCGGGCGGTCAGGCGTTCGCCGCCGTCGATTTCCACCGTCCAGGGATCGACCAGCTTTGCGTAGCCTCTGCGGACGGCGACGCCGAGGCCCGTGTAGCGCTCGACGCTGTCGGCGGGGGCGATGTCTTCGATGGCCTTGAAGACGCGCTCCATCACCGCGTCGAAGCGGACGGTGCTGGTGGCCTGGAGGCCGTAGCTCTCCGCCTTGGCGATCGTGTGGGCGGCCTTGGCGCTGGCGAGCAGCGCTTTCGAGGGGACGCAGCCGGTGTTGAGGCAGTCGCCGCCCATTTCGCGGGCTTCAATCAGGGTGACCTTGGCGCGGACGGTGGCGGCGATGAGGGAGGTGACCAGCCCGCCGGCGCCGGCGCCGATGACGATGAGGTTGCGGTCGAAGCGCCTGGGCCTGGTCCAGCCCTTGTAGATGCGGCGGCGGCGCCACCAGCCGACCGCCCATTTGGCGATGAGGGGGAAGAGGCCGAGCAGGACGAACGAGCCGATCAGGGCGGGCGAGAGGATGTCGCCGGTGCTCTCCACCCGGGCGAGCTGGGTGCCGGCATTCACATAGACGAGCGTGCCGGGGAGCATGCCGATCTGGCTGACCAGGGCGAAGGGGATGAGCCGCATGGCGGTGAGGCCCATGGCGAGGTTGATCAGGAAGAAGGGGAAGACGGGGATGAGGCGCAGGGTGAGGAGATAGAAGGCGCCGTCCTGGGCGATGCCGCGGTCGATGGCGGCGACTCGGGCGCCGAAGCGGCCCTTCACCCAGTCGCGCAGCAAATAGCGCGAGGAGAGAAAGGCGAGGCTGGCGCCGATCGTGGCCGCGAAGGAGGCGACGAGGGTGCCTTGCCACAGGCCGAAGATGGCGCCGGCGGCGAGGGTGAGGATCGCCGCGCCGGGGAGGGAGAGCGCGGTGACGGCGACATAGAGGAGGAAGAATGCGGCCAGCGCAGCGAGCGGGCGGGCTTCGACCAGGGCGGCGAGTTCGGCCTGGCGGGATTTGAGTTCCGCCAGCGTGAGGTAGTTGTGGAGGCCGAACAGGAAGAAGGCGGCGATGGCGCCTGCGAGCAAGAGGAGGAGCAGGATTTTAGTACCCCCTCTCCCGCTTTTCGCGGGAGAGGGCTGGGGTGAGGGTCTTACTGACACTTCGGACAAGACCCTCACCCTCCCGCTTCGCGGGCCCCTCCCTCTCCCGCAAAGGGCGGGAGAGGGGCTGGACAGCCGCCTTGCTCAATTTCTACTTCCCCCCATCGAAGTCCACTTCGATGGTTGATCCGGGCCCCTCCCTCTCCCGCGGAAAGCGGGAGAGGGGTTAGCAAGCGCGTAGCCTTCCCCTAACGTGGGCGGATGAGTTTAGCCACCGCTTCCCCCTTTGCCGATCCGGCGGCGCGGCCGCTCGACCTTGCCAAGTTTCGCGATCCGCTGGTGACGGCGAAAGGCGAGGCGCGGGCGTCGGTGACGCTAGGGCGGCTCGAGACGCTGTGGATCAACACCGGGACGCTGTGCAATCTCGCCTGCGCAAGCTGCTATATCGAGAGTTCCCCGACCAACGATGCTTTGGTCTACGTGACCTTGGCCGAGGTGGAAGCGTTTCTCGACGAGGCGCAGGCGCTCGGCACGCGGGAGATCGGTTTCACCGGCGGCGAGCCGTTCATGAACCGGGAGGTGCCGGCGATGATCGCGGCGGCGCTGGGGCGGGGCTTCGAAGTGCTGGTGCTTACCAATGCGATGCGGCCGATGCGGCGGTTCGAGGCGCAGCTTGCGCCGCTGGCCGGGCCGGCGCTGACCATGCGGGTCAGCCTCGACCATCACACGCAAGGCGTGCACGAGGCGGAGCGGGGCGCGGGTGCCTGGGCCAAGGCGCTGGACGGGCTCCGGTGGCTGGCGGCGAACGGGTTCCGAATCGCCATTGCCGGGCGGCAGCTCCCCGGCGAGAGCATGGCCGAGGCGCAGGCGGGGTATGAGCGGCTGTTCGCCGAACTTGGCCTCGCCGTGGAGGGCGGCCTCGTCCTGTTTCCGCCGATGGATGCGGCGGCCGATGTGCCGGAGATCAGCGAGGCGTGCTGGGGGATTACCGGCGTGTCGCCGGGCGCCATGATGTGCGCGTCGAGCCGGATGGTGGTGAAGCGCCGCGGCGAGGCGCGGGCCCGCGTGGTGGCGTGTACCCTGCTTCCTTATGACGACCGGTTCTCGCTGGGGGCGACGCTTGCCGAGGCGCGGCCCAAGGTGATGCTCAACCACCCGCATTGCGCCGCATTCTGCGTGCTGGGCGGGGCGAGCTGCTCGGGCTGACATGCTGTCGGTGGTGATCCCGGCTCTGGATGCCGCCGCCACGCTGCCGGGCTGTCTGGCCGCCTTGGGCGAGGTGCCGGACCTCATTCTGGTGGACGGCGGCTCGCGCGACGCGACGCGGGAGATCGCGCGGGCCGCGGGGGCGCGGGTGGTGGATTCGCCGCGCGGGCGGGGGGTGCAGCTTGCCGCCGGGGCGGATGCGGCGGCGGGGGAGTGGCTGCTCTTCCTTCATGCCGATACGCGGCTTTCCTATCGCTGGCGGGCGGCGGCCAAGGCGCATGTGGCCGGGCACAAGGGCAAAGCGGGCTGCTTTCGCTTCCGGCTCGACGATCCGGCCTGGCAGGCGCGGATGGTGGAGCGGGGCGTGAGGCTGCGGGTGAGGCTGCTGGCGCTGCCTTATGGCGATCAGGGACTGCTGATCTCCCGGGCGCTGTATGAGGAGGTGGGGGGGTATCGGCCGCTGCCGCTGATGGAGGATGTCGACCTCGTCCGGCGCATCGGGCGGCGGCGCTTGGCCGTGCTGCCGGCCGAGGCGGTGACTTCGGCGGCGCGCTGGCGGCGGGACGGCTGGGCGCGGCGCTCGGCGCGAAATTTGGCCTGCCTAATGCTGCACCGGATGGGGATGAGCGAGGAAAAGGTGAGACGGCTTTATGGCTGAGGCGGACGAGCTGTTCGAACGCGGCGCGGCGGCGCTCCATGCCGGCGACCATGGCGGCGCACGGGACATGATGCGCCGGGCGGGCGAGCTTGGGCGGCTCGATGCGGCGGTGATCTACGCCAATTTCCTGGCGAGCGGCACCGGGGGGGCGCGGGAGTGGCAGAATGGGCTGGCGATGCTGCGGGCTCTTGCCAAGGTCAACCGGCGCTCGGCGCGCGAGCTTGCGCTGTTGGCGGGGATGGCGCTGACCGCGGAGGGCGACCCGGTGTCGGTGCCGCCGGCCGAGCCGGTTTGCGAGGCGCCGCACATTGTCGCGTTTCGCGGCCTCTTCTCGGCCGCCGAGTGCCGCTACCTAGTCGAGGCGGCGGCGCCGATGCTGGAGCCGGCGCTGATCGTCGATGTGAAGACGGGGACGCAGAAGCGCGATCCGGTGCGGATTTCGGACGGCTGCGGCTTCACCTGGCCGCTGGAGAATCCGGCCGTGCATGCCCTGAACCGGCGCATCGCGGCGGCGAGCGGCACGGCGGCGGAACAGGGCGAGCCGCTGCAGATCCTGCGCTACGCCGTCGGCGGCGAGTATAAGCCGCATTACGATTCCATCCCCGGCTTCGCCAACCAGCGGGTGCTGACGATGCTGGTCTGGCTCAACGAGGAGTATGAGGGCGGGGAGACGTGGTTTCCGGAGCCCAAGCTGGCCTTGAAGGGGCAGGCGGGCGACGCGGTGCTGTTCCGCAATGCCGGCGAGGACGGGCGGCGCGATCCGCTTTCGGCGCATGCCGGGCTGCCCGTGACGGCAGGGGAGAAGCTGATCGCAAGCCGGTGGATCCGGCAGCGGCCGTTTGTGGGCGAGATGGGGTAGGCCCCTTCGTCATGCCGGACGGAGGGCCCCATCAAAGTGGTACTTTGATGGGAACCCTGATCCGGCATCCACCTTCTTGTTGAGATAAGGGAAAGAAGGTGGACCCCGGATCAAGTCCGGGGTGACGGATTTTGCCTCCTTAGCCTCTCTTAACGCTGCCCCAGCACCCGCCGGCACACCGCGTCGAGCTTCGCCAGCATTGCCGGGTCGCGGGCCGAGGGGGCGGTGATGAGGGCGGTGTCGAGTGCGGTGTCGATGGGGGAGGGGGTGCGCTCGTCGGGGAGCAGGCGGGCCAAGGCTTCCACCGTCAGGCGGCCGGTGTCGGCATTGGCGTTGAGCTGGGCGAGGATTGCGGAGACTTCCACCGGCGCGTCGCCTTCGCGCCAGCAGTCGTAATCGGTGACCATGCCGACCAGCGCGTAGGGCAGCTCCGCCTCTCGGGCGAGCTTGGCTTCGGGCATTGCGGTCATGCCGATCGCGTCGCAGCCCCAGGCGCGGTAGAGGTGGCTTTCGGCGCGCGAGGAGAAATGCGGGCCTTCCATGGCAAGGTAGGTGCCGCCGCGCGCGACATCGGCGCCGGCCGCTTCGGCGGCGGCGGCGGCGAAGGCGGACAGGCGCTGGCAGACGGGATCGGCCATCGAGACATGGGCGACCAGGCCGGGGCCGAAGAAGCTCGATACTCGCGCCACGGTGCGGTCGATGAACTGGTCGACCACCACGAAGCGGCCGGGCGCCAGCTCCTCCTGGAGCGAGCCGACGGCGGAGATGGCGACGAGATCGGTGCAGCCCGCCCGCTTCAGCGCATCGATGTTGGCGCGGTAGTTGACATGGGAGGGCGGGATGCGGTGGCCGCGGCCGTGGCGGGGGAGGAAGACGAACTTCACCCCGTGCAGCCGGCCGATCAGCAGGTTATCGGACGGCGGCCCCCAGGGCGTGTCGACCGCGATCCATTGCGCGTCTTCCAGCGCGTCCATCCCGTAGAGGCCGGAGCCGCCGATGATGCCGATCGTCCATTCGCTCATGCGCCTTTCTTGCGTGGGACGAGGAGGATGCGCAAGTCGTTCACGTTGGTGCCGGTCGGGCCGGTGACGAACAAGGCGGCGCGGCGGGCGAAGAAGGCGGCGCTGTCGTTCGTGATGAGCGCGGATTTGGCCTCGGCGGCTTCGGCGGCGGTGGCGCCGTCGAAGAAGGCGCCGGCGGCGCCGGTGCTGCCGTCGAGGCCGTCCGTGTCGGCGGCGAGGCCTACGACGGCGCTGCCGCGCAGGGCGAGGGCGGCGGCGAGGGCGTATTCGCAATTGGGTCCGCCGTGTCCGTTGCGGCGGACGGTGACGGTGAGCTCGCCGCCGGAAATGAGGGCGGTGCCGGGCGGGGCGGCGAGGGCGCGGGTTGCGTGTGCGTGGCCTGCATCGCGCGCTTCGCCGGTGCTTTCCAGGGTGAGGGGGGTGTAGCCCAAGCGGCGCGCCTCCGCGGCGGCGGCGGCGAGGGCGTCGGCGCCGCTGGCGATGATGCGGTAGTCGCCCTGAACGGCCTTCCGAGTTTCCGACCAGCCTGAAGCGGGCGCGGGGACGCGCCAGCGGCGGAGGATCGCCTGCGCCTGGGCCACCGTCGTCGGATCGGCGACGGTGGGGCCGGAGCCGATGGCGGCGGAGTCGTCGCCGAGCACGTCGGAGATGGCGAGGGTGACGAGCCGGGCGGGCGCGGCGGCGGCGGCGAGGCGGCCGCCCTTGAAGCGGGAGAGGTGGCGGCGGACGCAGTTGATCTCGTCGATCGGGGCGCCGGAGCGGAGCAGCGCCCGTGTCACCCGCTGCTTGTCGGCGAGGGTGAGGCGTTCGCCCGGCAGGCAGGCGAGGGAGGAGGCGCCGCCGCTGAGCAGCACCAGCACGAGATCGTCCGGGCCTGCGTTTTGGGCGAGGGCAAGCAGGTGGGTGGCTGCCGTGACGCTGGCCTCGTCGGGCACAGGGTGGGCGGCGGTGATGACGCCGATCCGCTCAAGCGTCGCCGCGCCGCCGTGCGGGGCGACGGCGAGGCCGGAGAGGGGGCCAAGCCAGCGCGCCTCCACTGCCCGCGCCATCGGCACGGCCGCCTTGCCGAGCGCCAGGAGGATCGTGCGGCCGGGCGGCGGCGGTGGCAGGTGCGGCGGCACCACCCGCTCGGGCAGGCAGGCGGCGACGCCGGCGCGCCAGATGCTTTCACATGCCGAGGCCGCTTCCGCCGTCATCGCGGCTGGGCTAGCCTCACAGCCGTGAACAGACGCGCGCTCCGCATCGGCCTTCGGACATTGGGGGTGCTTGCCGCCATTCCGCTCCTTTACCTGCTCGCGGCCCTGATCCTCGGCGCGGTGCCGGCCAATCGCGGCTGGCAGGAGCCGGAGGAGGGGGTGACCATCTACCTGCGCACCAACGGTGTCCACACCTGGATCGTGGTGCCCAAGGTGACGCCGGAGATGGACTGGAGCGGGCTCGCGCCGGGGGAGCATCTTCGGGATCCGCGCTGGGGGGCGGGCAACCACCTCGCCTTCGGCTACGGCAACCGCACCTTCTACCTGGAGACGCCGACCTGGGGCGACCTCACCATGAAGAACGCCTTCCTCGCCTTGTTCGGGCAGGGCCGCACGCTGATGCACGCCGACCATGACCACGATCCGCAGGCCAATGAGTATCAGCGGCCGCTGATCCTGCGGCGGGAGGAATATCGCCGGCTCGCCGCCTTCATCGCGGCGCGGTTCCAGCGGGACGGCGGGGGATGGACGATGCCGGTGCTCGGCCGCGGCTATGGGGCGTCCGACATGTTCTACGAGGCAGATGGCGGGTACAGCGCCTTTTACACTTGCAACAGCTGGACGGGGGAGGCGCTGCGGGCGGCGGGGGTGGAGACGGGATGGTGGACTCCGCTGTCGCAGAGCATCATGTGGCGGCTCGACTGAGCGGCGCCCGCTGCTGTAGGAAGGCCCGATAAAGACGAAAACAAGGGGGCAAACATGGCCAAGATACTCGGCAACTTCCACCTCGCGCTGCTGATCGGCTTTGCGCTACTGGTGGTCGCCATGGTCGGGCTGCACGGGGCGCAGATCGGCGAGGACGGCTATTGGGCGCAGTGGCTGCGCTATGTGCATGTGCTGGCCGGCATCCTGTGGATCGGCCTGCTTTATTATTTCAACTTCGTGCAGATCCCGACCATGCCCAAGGTGCCGGCCGAGCTGAAGCCGGGCGTCACCAAGCATATCGCGCCGGCGGCCCTGTTCTGGTTCCGCTGGGCGGCGCTGGCGACGGTGGTGCTCGGCCTGTTGCTCGGCGAGATGCTGCAGGGCGGCTATACCGCCCGCGCGCTCACCTTGCAGGAAGGCTATCGCACGATCGGCATCGGCATGTGGCTGGGCCTGATCATGGCGGCCAACGTGTGGTTCATCATCTGGCCGAACCAGAAGCGCGCCCTGGGCATCGTTTCGGCGGCCGACGATGTGAAGGCCCGTTCCGGCGTGGTGGCGATGATGGCGAGCCGCACCAACCTCATCCTCTCCATCCCCATGCTCTACTGCATGGTCGCCCAAGCGCATATCGGCGGATAAGCGAAGGCGCCGCCGCGGATGACCGGAAGCTGGACCTTCTCGATCGACCGCGGCGGCACCTTTACCGATATCGTCGCCCGCGCCCCCGACGGGCGGCTGCTCACCGACAAGCTCCTTTCCGACGATCCCGGTCGCTACGAGGATGCGGCCGTTGAAGGGATCAGGCGCCTGATGGCCGCGCACGGCCCAGGCCCGATCGCATCGGTGAAGATGGGCACCACCGTCGCCACCAACGCGCTTCTCGAGCGCAAGGGCGAGCCGGTGGTCCTCGCCATCACCCACGGCCTCGGCGATGCCCTGCGGATCGGCTACCAGGCGCGGCCCGACATCTTCGCCCGCCACATCGTGCTTCCCGAGGCGCTCTACGGCCGCGTCGTCGAGGTGGCCGAGCGGGTCGCCGCCGAGGGCGAAGTGCTGCGGCCGCTCGATGCGAAGGCGGCGCGGGCGGACCTGCAGGCGGGGTGGGACAACGGCTGTCGCGCCGTTGCCATCGTGCTGATGCACGGCTGGCGCTGGACGGCGCATGAAGTGGCGCTCGAGGAAATTGCGCGGGACATCGGCTTCACCCAGATCTCGGTCAGCCACAAGGTCGGGCCGCTGATCAAGCTGATCGGGCGCGGTGATACGACGGTGGTGGATGCCTATCTGTCGCCCGTGCTGCGGCGCTATGTCGACAAGGTGGTGGCGGCGCTTGGCGGGGAGGCGCGGCTGTTCTTCATGCAATCCTCGGGCGGCCTCACCGACGCCGCCGCCTTCCAGGGCAAGGATGCGATCCTGTCCGGCCCCGCCGGCGGCATCGTCGGCATGGCGGGGACGGCGCGGGAGGCGGGGTTCGAGCGGGTGATCGGCTTCGACATGGGCGGGACCTCCACCGACGTCTCGCACTTCGCCGGGAGCTATGAGCGCACCAACGAGACGGTGGTGGCGGGCGTGCGGGTGCGGGCGCCGATGCTGGAAATCCACACGGTGGCGGCGGGCGGCGGCTCTGTGTGCCACTATGACGGGGCGCGCTTCCGGGTCGGGCCGGACAGCGCCGGGGCGGTACCGGGGCCGGCCTGCTACCGGCGCGGCGGGCCGCTCACCATCACCGACTGCAATGTCGTGCTGGGCAAGATCCGGCCCCAACATTTCCCGGCCGTGTTCGGGAAGGACGGTGGGCAGCCGATCGACGCCGCCGCCTCGCTCGATTTGTGCGAGGAGATCGGCGGGCGGGCGGGAATGGACGCGCGGGCGGTGGCGCAAGGCTTCGTGCGGATCGCGGTCGATAACACGGCCAGAGCCATCAAGCAGATCTCGATCGCGCGCGGCCACGATGTTACCCGCTACACCTTGCAATGTTTCGGCGGCGCGGGCGGCCAGCATGCCTGCCTGGTGGCCGATGCGCTCGGCATGGACCGAGTGATGATCCACCCGCTCGCAGGCGTGCTTTCCGCTTACGGCATGGGCCTCGCCGAGATGGTGGAGCTGCGGCAGCGCAGCCTCGGCGGCGAGGCGCTCGAGGCGGTACTGGAAACGCTCGGCGCCGAGGCGCAAGCGGCGCTCAGGCAGCAGGGCGTGGACGCGGCGGAGCTGCGCCGCCGCGCGGTGCTGCGCTACGAGGGCAGCGACACCGGGCTGGAGGTCGAGGCCGCGGATTTCGCCACCATGCGGCAGGCGTTCGAGGCTGCTCACCGCACCCGCTTCGGCTTCCTCATGCAGGACACGTCGGTGGTCGTCGAGACGGCGGTGGTCGAAGCGGTGGGCAAATCCTCCCGTGCCTTAGCAGGGGAGGGGGACCATGCGCAGCATGGTGGAGGGGCCGAGCGAAGCGAGGATGCCCACGGCTCCGGCTTCGCCTCCGCCGCCCCTCCACCAGCCTGCGGCTGGTCCCCCTCCCCCAGAAAACCGGGGGAGGATCAAGAGGTCTTCGGCCGCGCCTCCCTCTCCCCCGGCGCCCGCATCGCCGGGCCTGCGCTCATCATCGACCCGTCCGCCACCACCGTGGTCGAGCCCGGCTGGCAGGCCGAGGTGGACGCACTGGGCAACCTCATCCTCACGCGCGCGGTGCCGCGCGAAGGGCGGCGTGCCGCGGGAACCGAGGCCGATCCGGTGACGCTGGAAGTGTTCAACAACCTGTTCATGGCGATCGCCGAGGAGATGGGCGTGGCGCTGCGCAACACCGCCACTTCCGTGAACATCAAGGAGCGGCTCGATTTCTCCTGCGCGATCTTCGATTGCGAAGGGGCGTTGATCGCCAATGCGCCGCACATTCCGGTCCATCTCGGCTCGATGGGGGATTCGATCCGCGCGGTGATCGAGGCGCGGGGCGGCGGCGCCGACGGGCGGGGCATGGTGCCGGGCGATGCGTATGCGCTCAACGCCCCCTATCGCGGCGGCACGCACCTGCCCGACATCACGGTGATCGTGCCCGTCTTCCTCGACGGCGACGCGGCGCCGGCCTGGTATGTCGCGGCGCGCGGCCACCATGCCGACATCGGCGGCATCGCCCCCGGGTCGATGCCGCCCGACAGCAAGACGGTGCATGACGAGGGCGTGCTGATCGACAATGTGCTGCTGGTCGACGCCGGCCGGTTTTGCGAGGCGGAGATGCTGGCGCTGCTCGGTTCGGGCGAGTGGCCGGCACGGCGGCCGGACCGCAACATTTCCGACTTGAAGGCCCAGGTCGCCGCCTGCGCGCGCGGCGCGAACGAGCTGCGGCGGGTGGCGGCCGACTACGGACGCGAGGTCGTCGACGCCTATATGGGCCATGTCCAGGCCAATGCCGAGGAATCGGTGCGCCGCCTGATCGGACGGATGCAGAGCGGCGCCTTTCGCTATCCGATGGACAACGGCGCGGAGATTTGCGTCGCAGTCACGGTGGACCGGGAGGCGCGCACTGCCACCGTCGATTTCACCGGCACCAGCGCGCAGCAGCCCAACAACTTCAACGCGCCCTTCGCCATCTGCCGCGCCGCCGTGCTCTACGCCTTCCGCACCATGGTGGACGATGCCATTCCCATGAACGACGGGTGCCTCCGCCCGATCACCCTGATCGTGCCCGAAGGCTCGATGCTGAAGCCCGCTTTCCCGGCCGCGGTGGTGGCGGGCAATGTCGAGACCAGCCAGGCGATCACCGACTGCCTGTTCGCCGCCGCGCGCGCGCTCGCGCCGAGCCAGGGGACGATGAACAACTTCACCTTCGGCGACGAGACACGGCAATATTATGAAACCATCGCCGGCGGTGCGGGCGCGGGGCCGGATTTCGACGGGGCGAGCGCTGTGCAGACCCACATGACCAACAGCCGCCTCACCGATCCCGAAGTGCTGGAAACCCGCTATCCGGTGCTGGTGGAGCGCTTCGCCATCCGCCGCGGCTCCGGCGGGGCGGGGCGGCACAAAGGCGGCGACGGGGTGGAGCGGCACATCCGCTTTCGCGAGCGGATGCGCGCCAACATCCTTTCCAACCGCCGCGAAGTGCCGCCGCGCGGGATCGAGGGCGGCGGCGATGCCAAAGGCGGGATCAACCAGGTGGTGCGCGCGGACGGGACGGTGGAGACGCTGGGCGCGACTGCCTCGGCGCAGATGCGACCTGGGGACATGTTCGTGATCGAGACTCCGGGGGGTGGGGGATATGGCGGGGAGTAAGTGCCGGGCACACCCTCTCCCGCTTTCCGCGGGAGAGGATGAGCCGCCGCTAAGGCTGCTTCCGGGGGAAACAGCCAGGCGGCTCATGGTGAGGGTCTTGCTGACTCCTCGGTACAGACCCTCACCCTCCCGCTTTGCGGGCCCCTCCCTCTCCCGCGAAGAGCGGGAGAGGGGGTAAGGTGAATTACCTCCCGCTCCTCGGCATCCTGATCGTCGTGCTGGGCTTCGCGATGAAGCTCAACCCGATGCTGGTGGTCACGGCCGCGGCCATCGCCACCGGGCTGCTGGCGGGGATGGACTTCGTCCAGGTCATCGCCACCTTCGGCAAGGCGTTCAACGACAACCGCATCATCGCCATCGTCTGGATCGTGCTGCCCGTCATCGGCCTGCTCGAACGCTACGGCCTGCAGCAGCGGGCGGCGACGGTGATCCGGGGCTTCCAAAAGGCGACGGCGGGGCGGCTGCTGCTCCTCTACCTCCTCTACCGGCAGGTGATTTCTGCGATCGGCCTCCATTCCACCGCCGGCCATCCGCAAACGGTGCGGCCGCTGGTTGCGCCGATGGCGGTGGCGGCGGCGGAAAAGCAGCACGGGCCGCTCGACGAAGCCTCGTCGGAAAAGGTCAGGGCGTGGTCGGCCGCGACGGACAATGTCGGCCTGTTCTTCGGCGAGGACATCTTCTTCGCAATCGGCTCGATCGTCCTCATCCAACAGACACTGGCCGCCTACGGCATGGTGCTGGCGCCGCTCGAACTGGCGGTGTGGGCGATCCCCACCGCCATCGCCGCCTTTTTGGTCCACGGCGCGCGGCTGCTGATGCTGGACCGCAGCCTCAATTCCTCCCCGGGACGGGGAGGGGGACCGGCGAAGCCGGTGGAGGGGGTCCCGAGCCCCACGGTGCCCATGGAGAGCCCCCTCCACCATCCTGCGGATGGTCCCCCTCCCCGTCCCGGGGAGGATCGGGCGTGATCGGCCTCCAGCATCTTTATGCCCTGGCCGGTGCGATGTTCGCCGCCTTTGCCTTGCTCTCCGCGCTCGATCCGACCAATCCCAAGCGGCTTGGCAATGCAGCCTTTTGGGGGCTGATGGCGGCGAGCCTGCTGGCCGGCGACCTGATCGGCGATTTCGGCAACGGCCTCCTCGTTCTCGGCCTCGCCGGGCTGGCCGGCTTCGGCTTCATCGGCCGCTCGCAGCCGCCGACCACCGGCGACGCGGAGCGGGAGGCCTGGTCGCAGCGGCTCGGCAACCGGCTGTTCCTGCCCGCGCTGATCATCCCGGCCGTCGCGCTGGCGGGCACGCTCCTCTATACCTACACTCCGCTCCACGAGTCCGGCCTGTTCGAGGCCAAGCGCGAGACCTATGTCCTGCTCGGCCTCGGCGTGCTGCTCGCGCTCGCCGCCATCTTCGCCTGGCTGCGGCCGCCGGCGCTGGCGCCGCTCCAGGAAGGGCGGCGCCTGATCGATGCGATCGGCTGGGCGGCGGTGCTGCCGCAGATGCTGGCGGCGTTGGGCGCATTGTTCGCCGCGGCGGGCGTGGGCGCGGTGATCGGGGAGCTGACGCAGGCGGCGATCCCCAAAGGCAGCATTTTCGCTACGGTCGCCGTGTTCGGGATCGGCATGGCGGTGTTCACCATGATCATGGGCAATGCCTTTGCCGCCTTCCCGGTGATGGCCGCGGCGGTCGGCGTGCCGCTGCTCATCCAGGCCTATGGAGGCAATCCGGCGGTGGTCGGCGCGATCGGCATGCTGGCCGGCTTTTGCGGAACGTTGATGACGCCGATGGCGGCCAATTTCAATCTCGTCCCGGCCGCCCTCCTCGAGCTCAAGGATCGCAACGCCGTCATCAAGGCCCAGATCGGCACGGCTCTGCCGCTGCTGGCGATCAACATCCTGTTTATCTGGTGGTTTGCGTTTTGAGGTAGGCAGCCCAAATCCCTCCCGTCACCCCCGCGAAAGCGGGGGTCCCGCTTCTTGTTCTTCTTTCTGCCTTCTCCTTCCCGCAGCTCCCGAAGAACAAAGAAGCGGGTTTCCCGCTTTCGCGGGAATGACGTAGGGGGGAGGAATGGCGCACCACATTCTCACCCCCGACACCGCCGCCCGCTTCGCGCGGATCGCGCTTGGCCATGTCACCCGCGAATATCCGCACAAGCTCGACCATGTCATGGACGGACCGGAAGATGTGCTGGGGCCCCGCGCGCTTCACCCGATCTTCTTCGGCAGCTTCGATTGGCACAGCTGCGTCCACGGCTGGTGGCTGATGCTGCGCCTGCGCCGGCTGTTTCCGGGTACAGCGGAGGCGCGGGAGATCGGGACGCTGGCCGGTGAGATGCTGGCGCCCGACAAAGTGGCTGGCGAACTGGCCTATCTCGACCGCGCTTATTCGGGCGGGTTCGAGCGGCCCTACGGCTGGGGGTGGCTGCTCGCTCTCCACGGCGAGGCGCAGCGGCACGAGGACCGCGACTGGGGGGAGACGCTCGCCCCGCTCGCGAGTGCTTTTGCCGAGCGCTTCCACGCCTTTCTCCCCAAGCTCACCTATCCGATCCGCACCGGCACCCACTTCAACACCGCTTTCGCGCTGATCCTTGCGCACGAATGGGCCGACGCCAACGATCCGGGCCTGGCGGCGCTGATCGCGACACGGGCGCGGCACTGGTTCGGCGGCGATTGCGGCTACCATGGCTGGGAGCCGGGCGGGGACGACTTCCTGTCGGGCGGGCTTGCCGAGGCGCTGCTGATGCGGCGGGTGCTGAGCGCGGCGGAGTTCGCGGCCTGGTTCGACGTCTTCCTGCCCGACGCGGCGGTGGGGGAGCCGCGCAGCCTCTTCACACCCGCCTTCGTTTCCGACCGCTCCGACGGCAAGATCGCGCACCTGGACGGCCTCAACCTCAGCCGCGCCTGGTGCTGGCGGGGCCTTGCCGGGGCAGCCGAGCCGGCGCTGGCCGAGCTGTTCCGCCGCACCGCCGGGGACCATCTCGACGCCAGCCTTCCCCATGTCGCGGGCGACTATATGGGCGAGCATTGGCTGGCGACCT
Organism: Allosphingosinicella sp.; assembly: GCA_035644835.1. Classification (GTDB taxonomy): domain Bacteria; phylum Pseudomonadota; class Alphaproteobacteria; order Sphingomonadales; family Sphingomonadaceae; genus Allosphingosinicella. The sequence goes on from DASQNR010000020.1 coordinate 112,510, forward strand.
TTGCCTTGCTGGCGCTGGAAGGGTGAGCCGCGACACATCGGCCAGCGCGGCGCTGTTCAGCAACGCGTGGCGCACCCTGACGCCGGGCGAGATCGCCTTGTGCCGCAGCGTGTTTCCCGGGCCGGTCCCTTATGAGGAGGTCCGCTTGATCGACGGGCCAAGGGTCAACGATCTTGCCGAAGCCGCCTTTCGCAACCGCAACACCGCGATCACCCTGCGGCGCACCATCTACTTTGGAATGCGCTGGTGCTGCGACTTCTCACAGGCCGACGCCATGGGCCGGCGCCTGTTCGTCCACGAAATGACCCATGTCTGGCAGTGGAAGAGGCTGGGCGTGATCCGCTTCCTCGCCCGCTACGGCCGCGATCTCATTGCGTGCCGCGGCGACGCGGCGGCGATGTACCGCTACGAGCAGGACGACCTGCCCTTCGCCGGGTCCCGCCTCGAAGCGCAGGCGGAGATGGTGGGAGACTATCAGCTCGCCGCACTGCCGCACCGGTCACTGATCGAGCGCAAGCTGGCGGGCAGCGGCCTGTACGGGCTGTGAGGCGCGCGGCTCAGGCTTCGCTGAGCGTGTAGCTGAAGGGATAATCCTCGCCGTTGAAGCGCACCATCAAGCTGAGATCGCGGCCGCGCAGCGCGCCTTTGGGACGCTCCACTAGGATGCGGCCGCTGTAGAGGTGGCGCGAGGGCACGCTGGTGGTTTCGGGAACTGCGGTCCCGGAAGCGGCGTCCGGGGCCGGCGCGGCGCGGCGCGGGGCCGACGGAATATAAAGGCTCTGCCCGGCGGTTGGCGCACCACCCGCCGCGACGGCGAGGCCGACGAGCGCGACCATCGCCACCGCTACTCCGATCCTGGTCCAGGTCGCCTTGCGGCGGGCGTCGCGCTCCGCATCCCAGGCGGTGGCGGGGGCAAGCGACTGGTCGGCGCTGCTGACATCGACGCTTTCCTGCCCGAAGAAGGCGGAACGGTCGCTGTAATTGTGAACCTCGACATCGAAGGCGAGCTTGCCGCGCTCCAGCCCGCGCGGGACGACGGAGACGCGCCCCAAGGTGCGTTGCTGAACGAGCTTGGTGGAGCCGAGCCACTTCACCGCGGACACGCCCTGCTGCGGCACCGCGTCGAACCGCAGCGATGCGGCATGCGCCGGTGCCGCAACCACACAAAGCGACACCAACGCCGCCACCAACTTCTTCATCCTGTTTCCCCCCCATCGAATGCCGCGCAATCCATAAAGGCGGATGGTGGAGAAGCGCTTCAGGAACAGGGTTAACGGGCCCGGTGCGAATGCCGCTCCAGCCAGGCGGCGGCGCTGCTCCAGGCAAGGCTCCCGAAGCCGCCGCAGAAGGCGGCCGGCAGCAACAGCTTGGCCGGGGCGTCGAGAAGCCAGGGCGCCACCCCGCCGGCGAGCGCGCCGAGCGCCGTCAGCGCCGCGATGCGGACCAGCCGCGGGCGCTTGCGCAGCGCGTGGGCTGCGGGAAGGGTGACAAGCAGCAGGCCGCCCAAGGTGATCCCGGCGACGTGGCGGAGCACGGGCCAGGTGTTACCATCCTCCACCAGGCCGAACAGCGGCACGCACATCGCCGCCGTTATCGCCGCCACCGGGAGCGTGAGCACGAGATGGAGGAAAAGGCGCCGAAGGCGGCTCATGCGCGCCGCGCCGGGCGGGAAAGGCTGCTCACGAGGCGAGTCTGAGGAAGGGCACCGGCCGGGTCGGCTTGAGGATGATCGCTTCGCCCTGGGCGGCCTGGAAAATCTCGCCGTCGAGGATGACATGGGAGCGGTCTCCTTCGATTCGGATCTCATCGCCGCGCTCCAGGTGGACGCCGGCCATCAGCGACCCGCCGAGACGGCCGCGGATCGCGGCGATAAAGGCGCGCAGCAGCGCCCAGATGCTGCGTTCGATGACCAGCAGCTGCATCGCGCCGGTGCGCGGCCCCGCGCCCGGCAAGGTCGAGTTGAACAACAAGCGCTGCAGCGTCGTCACCATTAGGAATGCGAAACGGCCGCTCAGCTCCCCATGCTTGAGCACCGATACGCGTAGCGGCTCCGGCCGCGGCGGCAGGAAGCTGACGCTGCGCCCGATCGCCACGGCCAGCAGGCCGAGGATCAGGGCGAGGGCATGGGCCACGGCATTGGGCATGCCGAGCGGATACAGCTTGTGCCGGCAAAACAGCATCGTGTCGGCCAGCCCGGCGCCGCCCAGGAACATGCCCAGGACGGGCTTGCCGTCGCGCGTGCCGCCGGACAGGACGATCAGCTCGCGCCGGACGATGTGGGGGGCGAGATCGGCGCGGGCGAGCTCCAGCACGCGGGCCAAAGCGGCGAGCGGATCGCCGTCGGCGCCCAGGTCGTGGGCGATGAGGTTGGTCTTGCCGTTCGGCAGCACGGCCACGGGCGGCGGATCGTCCCCGAAATGGCCGCCGTTGAAGATTTCGGTAAGCGCCGCCTGCACGGTTCCGTCGCCGCCGTTGATCACCAGCACCTTGGGATTGACCCGGGCGATGGTCTTGAGCGCGGCGCCGACCTGATCGACATGCTCCACCTCATAGTGGAAGATGTCCTTGTTCTCGGCACAGAAGCTGCGCACGCGCGGCAGCAGCGACCGATTGCCGGTGGAGCGCGGATTGGAAAGGAGCGCGACCCGCGTCACCGTTTCAATTTCCCACCGGGCCGATCTTGAGGCCGCTGCGGTAGTTGAGCAGGATCCGCATCGGCTTCACCCCCCGGCCCACCGCGAACGCGACCTGCCGGTGCGAAGGCTTGAGCGAAAGCAACGAAATCTTCGGGTTGTTCGAAAAGCCGCCGCCATCGCTCCAGCCGGACTTGCCGTTGGCGTCGGCATCGTGACGAACGGCGATCGCATAGGTGCCCGGGCCCGGCAAGGCGACGCAGACATTGACCGGTCCCGATCCGGTAACCGGCAGGTCGATGCGGCGCAGCTTCTTGCCCTTTTCCAAGAAATCCTCGGGATCGGCGCCGTAAAGCTGGAGGCGCAGCCGGCCGGAACGGTTCTTGAGGCCGTCAACGGTGACCAGCACCGCCGCACGATTGCCGGCGGTGCAGGCAGGGGCATCGGGCCCAAGCGGCGCCTGCGCCCAGGCGGCGGCCGGCGCGACAAGCGCCAGGGCCGCTGCTGCAAGGGGAAGGGCGACTTTGAACATTTGTTCGTTTTGAACTCCGAAGGATTTCAGCTGCCGGATTCGCGCGCGGCTTTCCGGGCTGCCCCTGCCTTCGCTCATTGATGAAGGTTGCGGCCAAATTGTGGTCGCTGGGCGTCCAGACCCATCCCATCCGGCTTTAGCCGCACCGGGGCCGGCACAAACGGGTGACCGCCCGGCTCCGGCGCAGTATAGACGGCGGGAGAGCGGGCCGCCGGGTCCTGCCAACGCGTCCGTTGCCGCGGAGCGCCACTGGAGCTTGGGGTTTTTGAATTGAAGATCGGGACGCTGACGGATCGCTATCTCGCGCGGCTGATCTTTGTGCCGCTGGTAGGCACTTTGACGCTCGCGGCGATGCTGCTCATCCTCGACAAGATGCTGCGCTTGTTCGATTTCGTGGTGTCCGAAGGCGGGCCGGTGGCGATCGTCTGGAAGATGCTGGCCAACCTCATTCCCGAATATCTGGCGCTCGGCATTCCGATCGGCCTGCTGCTCGGAGTGCTGCTCGCCTTTCGCAAGCTCGCTTTGTCGTCGGAGCTCGACAGCCTGCGCGCCGTGGGGCTCGGCTACACCCAGTTGCTGCGGGTTCCTTATTTCTACGCGGTGGCGCTGATGGGGTTCAACCTCGCCATCGTCGGCTTCGTCCAGCCTTACGCCCGCTACGCCTATGAGGAACTTCGCTTCGATCTGCGCTCGGGTGCGCTCGGAGCCTCGATCAAGGTCGGCGAGTTCACCAATGTCGGCAACCGCATGACCTTGCGGGTCGAGCAGAGCGAGGATCAGGGGCGGCTGCTGCACGGGGTGTTCGCACGAGTCGAGACTCGCGACGGCCGGACCCTGGCCGTGACCGCCGATCACGGCACATTCCTCGCCACCGACGACCCCGATACGATCATATTGCGGCTGTCCAACGGCCGGCTCGTCCACAATGCGCCCAGCTACAAGGCGCCGCGGGTGCTGAGCTTCGCCGCCCACGATCTGCCGATCGACCTTCCCGCCATTGAAAGCTTTCGCGGCCGCGGCCGCGGCGACGAGGACGAGCTCACCATTCCCGAACTGGTCCGCAACGGCCGCAACCAGGACCTGCCGCCCCAGACGCAGAACGCGATCCGCGCCAATTTCCACTACCGGATCACCGAAGTGGTGATGATGTTGCTGATGCCGCTGCTGGCGGTGGCGCTGGCGGTGCCGCCCAAGCGCAGCACATCGGGCCTGGGCATCTTTCTGTCGATCGTGATGGTGGTGACCTATCACAAGGTCAATCAATATGGCGAGCAGATGGGCGCGCAGGGCCGTATCGATCCGGCGCTCGCCTTGTGGCTGCCCTTTGCGGGCTTTGCGGCCCTGATCATGTGGATGTACTGGACGCTCGCCTACAGGCCCGGCGGCCAGCCGATCGGCGCGCTGGAACGCGGCTTCGCGAAGTTGGGCAAGAGCCTTGGCAGGCTGTTGCGGATCCGCGGCCGCCGACGTGCGCTGGAAGTGGCGCCGGCCGAATGATCAACATCCAGTTCTTTCCGTCCAGGCGGATCGCCTGGTACATGGCGAAGATGTTCCTGCTGCGCAGCCTGGCCGTGCTGGGCGCGCTGGTGGTGATCCTGATGACGCTCGACCTGCTCGGCGAATCCGGCAAGATCCTGCGCGTCGAGGGCAATGGCGACGCCGAATTGTGGCGCTATGTCTCGTTGCGCGTTCCCCAGCTGGTGTCCCGCTTCCTGCCGTTCGCGGTGCTGCTCGGCACGCTGATCGCGCTCGCGACCTTGAACCAGAATAGCGAAGTGGTGAGCATGAAGGCGGCGGGCATCTCCGCCCACCAGATCATCGCCCCTCTGATCGTCGCCAGCCTGGGCGTCGCCGCCGTGACCTTCGCCTTCAACGAGCGCGTCGTCACCCGCGCCACCCAGACGCTCGCCGCCTGGGAGAAGGTGGAATATGGCACCGTGCCCAAGGATATCGGAGTGACGCCGAACGTCTGGGTGCGCTCCGGCGACGACCTTGTCCTTGCCCGGGAGGTGCGCGGCAGCGGCGCCGCCACCCGCCTCGCCAACATCACCATCTACGACCGCGACTGGGAGACGCTGCAGAAGATCGTCAACGCCAGGCAGGCGCGCTACGACGGCACCGGCTGGCTGCTCGAAGACGTCGACATCTTCGATATCGAAACCGGCATCCGCTCCACCCATGCCGGCCTCCCCTACGGCCAGGGCCTCGATCCGACGCAATTCACCTTGTCCGGAATCAATCCGGACGAAGAGAGTGTGGCGAGCCTGCGTTCGGCGATCGACCAGCTTTCGGTCGCCGGCCGCGACACCGCCGAACTCGAAACCGGCTATTGGCACAAATTCTCGGGGCCGCTGTCGGCGGTGCTGATGCCGCTGCTCGCGGCCGTGGCAGCCTTCGGCCTCGCCCGCTCCGGCCAGTTGTTCCTGCGGGCGGTGATCGGCATGGCGCTTGGCTTTGCATATTTCGTGGTCGACAATTTCGCCCTCGCCATGGGCAATCTGGGTGCCTATCCGCCGATGCTTGCCGCCTGGGCGCCATTCGCCCTGTTTCTTCTGATCGGCGAGACGGTGCTGATCCGGACGGAGGAATGAGCCAAGCGCAAGGCGGCGTTACCCGCGGCGATGTGGCGCGGGGCGCCGGCCTCGCCGGCCTCGCCCGCGCCGGCGCGCTGATCGAGGCGGTCGCCCAGCCGCTCTACATCTGGCTCTACGGTCTCGCCGGCTACGGCCTTTATGTCGTCCTGTGGGGGGCGGTGAACCTCCTTTCCAACATCGTCGACCTGTCGGTGACCAGCGCGCTCCAGCGCCTCGTGCCGGCCGAACAGGGCGACGAGGCCGAGGCGCGCGCCCACGGCTTCGTCAAGGGCGCCCTTCTTATCGCCATGGTGCCCGCGACCCTGCTCGCCCTCCTCGTCACCTTGAACGCGGACTGGATCGCGGGCCTGTTCTCCGCCGCGCCGGAAGACCGGCCGCATCTGCCGCTGATGGTCGCCATGTTCGTCTGGGCATTGCCGGCATGGACTTTCATCGAAGTGGTCACGTCGGCGGCGCGGGCGCGCCGGGCGTTTGGGCCGGAAATCCGGCTGCGCCTGTTCTGGGAGCAGATCGCCCGCATCCTGTTCGCTTGCGGCTTTTTCCTGCTCGGCTTCGACTCGATCGGGCTGATGGCCGCGCACCTGTGCTCGCTCACCCTTACCGCGCTGCTGTGCGTGCGGATGCTTGGGCGTTTTTACGATCTTAAGCTGCTGCTGAGGGCCCCGCTCGACCGCGCCCTGCTCGGCACCCTTGCCGGCACCGGCGTCGCGCTGCTGCCAGCCAATGTCGCCCGCCGGCTGTTGATCGACGCGCCGCCCTTGATGCTCAACCTGATGCTGCCGGGCGCGCCCGGTGCGATTGCCGCCGGCTTGTTCGAGATCGCCCGCAAGATCTCCACCGTTCCGCTCGCCGTCCGGCAAGCCTTTCAATATGTCATGGCGCCGCTCTCCTCAGCCCAGGCCAAGGCCGACCGTGGCGCCATCGGCCCGCTTTATTCCTTCGCCAGCCGGGTCTCGACGGCGCTGGTCGTGCCGCTCGCCGGGCTCCTTATCTTCGCCGGCACCGACATTCTGAGCGTCTACCGCGCCGAGGCCAAAGGGGCGCTGCCGCTTCTCTACATCCTGGTCGCCGCGCGCGCGCTGGAGGCGGTCGTCGGCCCGGCGACTCCGATCGTGGAGATGATCGGCCACCGCGTCCTGCCGCTCCTCAACAGCTTGATCGGTGCCTTCGTGTGGGCATTGCTCGCCCTCCTGCTGGTGCCCCGCTACGAGGCGCTCGGCATGGCCATCGCGGTGGCGGCCGCGACGATCGCGATCGCTTATGCCGCCGTCCTCGAGCTGCGCCGCAGCGACGGCCTCTGGCCGTTCGAGCGGCGCCTGTTCCAGGGCCTCGCCATCGCGCTTGCCGGGGTGGGCTGCATGGCCGTAGCCGAGGCGCTGCTCGACGGGCCGGTGCGGTTCGCGCTGGTGACCCTGTTATGGGGGGCGACGAGCTGGTGTGCGCTACGCTTCGGCCTGGTGCGCGGCGACCGCGAAGCGCTGGGCGGCCTCGCCAGGACGTTGCGGCTGATCCCGAAGCAAGTCTCCGGCGGCTGAACCCCGCTGTCATCATCGGCACCGAACCGGCTGTTAACCACAAGGCGCATAATATCCGCTTCGGGAGCAACAAGCGGGCGTGCGGGTGTCGGGACGGAGTACTTCAGCAACCGCGCAAGCGGGGTCGGAGCGCGTGCTCGCGCTCGAGTCCCCGGGGCCGAGCGAACGCGCCTCCTGACCCACTCCGCCGGCGCGGCTTTGTTCGTCAGCAACTACATGATCTCGGGCGGGGATTATCTGGTGGTGTTCGAGCATGGCTGGTCGCTGGCGGTGGAAGAGCATAGCTACCTGCTGCTGGCGGGGCTGGCGCTGCTGACCGCGCGCAGCGCGGCCGCCGCGATGCGCCTTGCGGTTCTGCTGGCCGTTGCCGCGATGGCGAACGGCCTGTGGCAAAGCTGGGCTGCTCCCGAGACGATCGGCATCTACGGCCGTAGCGATGTGCGCGCCGCTTCCATCCTCACCTCCTTCGCCTTGTGCCTGTGGCTATACGGGCGGGCATTGCCGCCGGCGGTGCTCGGGTGGGCCGCGCCTTTCGCGCTTGCGGGCGGGCTGGCGATCGGGGTGGGCACGGGCAACGAGATGTTGCTTTGCACGGCGGGAACGGCGCTGCTCGCCATTGGCGTCAACCTGATCGACAATTCGGCGGCGGCGGTTCGCAAGCTGCTGGAGGAGCCGGTGCTTCGCTGGTTCGGGCTGGTCTCCTTTTCCCTCTACCTGTGGCAGCAGCCCAGTTACGCGGCAGGCCTGCAGGGCGCGCCGTGGCTTCACGCGCTCGGCTTCGCGCTGCTGTGTGGATGCCTGAGCTATTACGCGGTGGAGCGGCCGGCCCGGCGATATTTGAACGCCAGGGTCACTGCGCCGGCGCGGCCGCTCCCGGCCTGTTGATCGCGAGCCTTATGCCGCGGCTTCGAGCTCCTGGAGGACCGGATAGTCGATGTACCCTGCCGCACCGCCGCTATAGTAGAATTCCTTGCGAGGCTCGTTGAGCGGCGCGCCGGCCCTGATACGGGCGGCATAATCGGGATTCGCCAGCACCATCTGCCCATAGGATTCGATGTCCCCCGATCCGGCGGCGATATCCTGCCCGACGCGCTCGCGGCCTGCGCCGGCGCGGTTGACGATGAGAACGCCGCGCCAGGCGGCCCGGAAATCTGCCAGCATCGAGTCATCGCCGATGTGGACCACATGCAGGTAGGCAAGGCCGAGCCTGTCGAGTTCAGTCACGAGCTGGCGGTAGAGTGCGGGACCCTCAGGCCCTTCATCGAGCCCCCCGAGCGGCATGCCCGGTGACAGGCGGATACCGGTGCGGTCCGCCCCGATCGCTTCGGCGACCGCCCGCGTCACTTCCAGCGCGAAACGGGCGCGATTCTCGATGCTGCCGCCATATTCGTCGTTTCGCACATTGGCGTTGGGAGCCATGAACTGGTGGATCAGATAACCATTGGCCCCGTGGATCTCGACGCCGTCGGCGCCGGCTTCGATGGCGAGCCGGGCCGCGTGAACGTAGTCGGCGGCGACGAGCGCGATCTCGTCCCGCGTCAGAGCCCGCGGCTCCGGGATTGGAAGGGGACCTTTGGCGGTGAACATATCGACGCCCGGCGCGATGGCCGAAGGCGCGGTGGGCTGGCGGTGATGCGGCGTGTTGTCGGGATGGGACATCCGGCCGACATGCATCAGCTGGATGAAGAGGCGTCCGCCCGCTTCATGCACCGCCGTGCTGATCTTGCGCCATCCTTCGACATGGCTGCCAGTGTGGATGCCGGGTGTGTTCAGATAGCCCTGTCCGTCCTCCGAAGGCTGCGTTCCCTCGGTGATCAACAATCCCAGGCTGGCGCGCTGCGCATAATATTGCGCGGAAATGTCGCTTGGCGTCCCGTCGGGCAGCGCCCGGCCGCGAGTCATCGGGGCCATTGCCAGGCGGTTTGCGAAATGCACCCTGCCGACTTCAATCGGGGTCCAGATATCGGTCATCTTCCTGTCTCCTGCTTCGTCGCTTCGAAACAGAAGGTAGTGGCACGATATCCGGAACGATATAGGCTAATCCGGGACAGGGAGATCCGGATATGGAACAAAGGTGGCTGGCCGCGGCAGAAGACTTCCTGGCTGTGGCGGCGCATGACGGGCTGCGCGCGGCCAGCCGGGTCACCCACATTCCCGCCGCCACCCTGTCGCGCCGAATCCGCGATCTCGAGCAGGCCCTGGGCACGCGCCTGCTGGAGCGGGGCGGCAACCGGCTGCGGTTGACGGAAGAGGGACGGTATCTGGTGGAGCGGGCAGGGCCGCTGATCGGCGAACTCGACGACATCAGGGGAGAGGTGGCCGATCGTGGCCGCCTGCCTCGCGGAACGCTGCGGATCAGCGTGCCGAGCCTGTTCGCCCAGACGCGGCTGAGCGAGATCGCGGCCGGCTTCGTGGGGCGCTACCCCGATGTCACGCTGCACATCGACGTCGCCGACAGGTTCGTCGACCCGCTGGCCGACGGCTACGACCTGGTGGTGAGGGTCAACCCTGCGCCCGACACCGAACTGGTCGGCAAGTGCTTCTTGCGCTCGCGGATGGTGATCGCGGCGCCCGCCGCTTTGCCCCTCCCCGGGTCGGATGACGAGGAGGTTCCGGCCGTCCTGATGTCGACCTTGGCGCAGCTTCCGGTGTGGGAGGCCGAAGGTGAGGCCGGCGCGGTTCGGTTCAAGCCGCGCCCGGTGATGATCTGCTCCTCGATGGCGCTGGTTCATCAGGCGGCGCTGCGCGGCGCGGGCTGCGCCCTGCTGCCGCGCTGGCTGGTCGAGGACGATATTGGTGCCGGGCGGCTCACCCTGTGGGGCGAGGTGCCGATGCGCCCGGTCGAAGCCTGGGTCCTGCACACCTCCCAACGCCTGACCAGCCCCAAGGTGCGGGCCTTCGTCGATGCGCTGGCTGCCGCTTACCGATAGGCGACGCAGCGGCAGGCGCTTTCAGGCAGCCGGATAGCTCTGCCGCCGGGAACCTAAGACGGACTTAAAGGATCATGCCGCCTGCTCCATCTCCCCGGCGATCAGCGCCTGATGGATGGCGGCGCCGGCCAGCACGCCATCGGCGGAGGCAAGCGTGACATTGGTCGGCAGCCTGGCCGTGTCGCCGGCCGCATAGATGCCGGGAACGCTGGTCTGCTTGTCCGGGCCGGTGCCGATCAGCGCGCCATGCGGCGTTTCCTCGATCGCGCAGCCGAGGGCGTCGGCCAGCGGACTCACCCGCTGCCGGGACGCAAGGAACAAGGCTTTGATGCGCATGGCCGCGCCGTCGGCGAACCGGACTTCGATCGGTCCATCGGGTGGGCCCTCGAGCGCCTCCAGCGGCCGGTCCTCCAGCATGACGCGGCGGCGATGGAGCATGGCCAGCTGATCGGGTGCGATATCGCCCGCGGATGCCGTGAAAAAGGTGATATCTCCCCAGTCCGCCAAGGTGGACGCCTGCGCGATGGACGCGGAGCCGGTCGCAAGCACGCCGATGGCGCCGCCGCCGACCTCATAACCGTGGCAATAGGGACAGTGAACGACGCAGCGACCCCAGCGTTCGGCCAGGCCCGGTAGCTTCGGCAGCGTGTCCACGACTCCGGTGGCGAGGAGGATTTTCCGGCCGCTGAAGGCGGCACCATCCTTCGTGCCCACCACGAAGCAGCCGTCCCAGCCGCCGATCGAGCTCACCGACCCCCCGATCTGCCTCACGATCGGATAATGCGCGAGCTTGAGCCGCCGCGGCGGCGGCAATCTCCTCGCCGGGCCGGCCGTCCTGCGCGAGCACGCCGTGCGAATGGGCGGCGAAGCGGTTCCGCCGCAGCCCGGCATCCAGCACCAGAACGCTGCGCCGCCCGCGCGCGAGCATGGTCGCGGGCGAGAGGCCGGCATAGCTGCCGCCGATTACCATCGCGTCGTAGGTCATGGCCTGCGCCTCTCCCATGCGGCCGCCACGGCGGCGCCGACCTGCGCCAGGGCCCAGTCGCGGACGGCGGCCTCGGGCGAGCCTTCGGTCAGGTAAGCGGCGACCAGGATCGGGCTTCCGCTTGGGGGCCAGAGCAGGCCGACATCGTTGCTGGTCCGGTAGGCGCCGGTTCCGGTCTTCTCGCCCGCGCTCCAGCCGGCCGGCAGCAGCGCCCGCAGGCGGGCATCGCCGGTCCGGTTGCGAAGAAGCCAGCCCTGCAGACGCTGCCGCGATGCCGGCGACAATGCGTCCCCCAGCGTCAGCTTCGCCATCGTCTTGAGCATCGCGTGCGGCGTGGTGGTGTCGCGCGGATCGCCCGGCACGGCTTCGTTGAGCTCGGTCTCCCAGCGGTCGAGGCGAGTGATATCGTCGCCAAGCAAGCGCAGATAAGCCGTCAGGCCGGCCGGACCGCCGAGCAGGCGCAGGAGCAGGTTGGCGGCCGTGTTGTCGCTCAGCGTCATCGTCGCGTCGCACAGCGCGTCGACCGTCATCCCTTCGCCGCCGGCATGTTTCTCCGTCACCGGGGAGTGGGCCACGAGTTCGGCGCAGGAGTAATGGAGGCGCTCGTCGAGGCGCAGGTTCCCGCCATCGACTCGCGCCAGCACCGCGCCGGCGAGCAGCAGCTTGAAGGTGCTGAGCAGCGGGAACCGCTCTTCCCCGCGGTGTCCAGCTTTCGAGCGGCCGCCGCTATCGAGGACCGCGACGCCAAGCCGGCCGCCGTGCGCCGCCTCGATCCGGCGGAGCTGGTGCTCCAGGCTTTCCGCGCCGCCACGAAGCCTCGCGCATACCGGCACCGCCGCGAGCCCCGCCAGCGCCCCGGCGCCCGCCACCATCTGCCGCCTGTTGATCATTGTCCCGCTTTCGCTCCCCATGCTGCCCGGTCGATAATTTCGGCCACCGCCTTGGGCTGCGTCACGAACACCACATGGCGGCCCGACACTTCGGTGGTTGCCGCGCCGATGCGGCGGGCGGTGCTGCGAAGCAAGGCAGGAGCGATCGCCCCGTCCTCCTTCGCGACCACATACCAGCTCGGCTTCGCCTTCCAGGCGGCGGGCGTGACCTTGGCTTCCAATGCCTTGAGGGCGACGGGACCTGGGAGTCGCGCAGGAAGGCGGCATCGGCATCGCTCATGTCGCCCGCAAAGCCTGCCTTGAACGTCTTCTCGGCTAGAAAGGCGAAGCCGTCGGGCTGGAAATTGGGCGGCGGCGGGATCTCGGCGGCCCCTGCTGCCGCGCAAGGACGCGCCGGGTGGCCGCGACATCATCGGCGAGGGACGCGAGCGGGTTCTGGACCAGCCGGACATTGTAGCCGCGCCCGGTCAGCTCGTCATCGACGCCGCGCCAACCGGAGGCGTCGGCAAATGCGCCGTGCACGATGACGACGTTGCGGACCGGCTCCGCCTGCGGGGCGGGGCGCTCGGGACCAGCGGTGGAGACAGCCAGCGCGGCTGCGGCTGAGACGGCAAGGGAGGTCATCATGGCGGTTCTCCGGCCGCCGGGAGATCCGACGGGACGATGCTCAAGCTAGGGCCGCATCGGCCGCTTGATTATCGCACTGGTTTGGACATGACTGTCCCGGCAGTCAGGACAATCGGCACCCGGGGGACATGCAGATGCTGCGCGACTTCAGCGATACCGTCGCCTTTGTGAAGGTGGTGCAGGAAGGCAGCTTCACGGCCGCGGCCCGTATCCTCAAGGTGCCGAAGACGCGGATCAGCCGCAAGGTGCAGGAACTCGAGCAAAGCCTCCAGGCGCAATTGCTGAACCGCACGACACGAAGCCTGAAGCTGACCGAGGTCGGCGCCGCTTATTTCCAGCGCTGCGAAGCGATCGTCAAGGATCTGGAGGATGCGGAGAATGCGGTGGCGGAGCTGCAGGATCATCCGCGTGGCTGGCTTCGCCTCACGGCGCCCTTCTGGCTGGGGACTCGCGTCATCGCGCCGATGCTGAGCGAAACAGGCGTGCGGGCAGCGAATGTTAGCCTCTGCCGCCCAATGACGCGCGGGAGCGGAGCGCTCGGGCCGATTGCGCGACCCTGCGCACCCGGGCACGAGTAGAATGGGGGGTGGGCTCCGGCGCCTCGGGTCAGACCCGCGGCGTGGCGGCGAAGTTAAACGTCCGGTGTTGGTGCTGCCCCGTCCAAAGGCGTTCCATCGGGCGGCTCCTCGCTGACCGGCGAGAATTCTATCGCAAGGCCGATGCCGATCCAGACGAACATGGTGGCGATGAGGCGGTAAAGGTCTTCGGTGGCAAGTCCTTCAGGGCGCAGGCTTGGCGACACGACAACCCCGCTCAGGAGCAAGGCGTAGAGCCCCAGCAGCATAAGCATCTGGCGACGCGCGCCGGACGTTGAAACCATCCGCAAAGCCATCACCATGCCGGCGAGCAACGCGATCATCAGCAAATAGTGGACCAGCTTCAGCCCCTCCAGGGTGCCGAGATTGGCCCCGAGCAGGGCTCCGAAGAACAGGTTAAGGCCATCCATCGCGGCAGTCTTGCGGGCGCGGGTGGCAGGGCGGGGGCGGCGCATCACAAGTCTCCGGGGTCGCTGTCAGTGAGGTGAAAGAGCCGCTCGACCGGGACGCTCAAGGCGCGCGCCAGCCGCAGGGCAAGAACGGTGGAGGGGATGAAAATGCGGTTCTCCACCGTGTTGATCGTCTTGCGCGACACACCGACCATTCGCGCCAGATCCGCCTGCGTGAGGCCTCGAAGCGCTCGCTCTTCGCGAAGCCGATTGCCGAGCGGACCTTGAGGCACCTAGGCCCGGCCCGAGCGAGCGAGGGTCAGCACCGCGACGACTACCCCAGCCGAGAGGCCAAGGTGCGCCAGGGTGAGCGTGGCCACGGCTGTGAAATGCGCTGCCGCATAGCCCAGGAATGCGATCGCGATCATCGCCCAGAAACCGTTGCGATACGCCTCGGCACGCCGCGCGCGTGCCAGCTCGTCATCGAGCAGCGCGCGGACCTTTCGGCCAGAGAATGCGCCGCCGCCGCTGGCGACCAACAGGAGCAGCGCGGCGCACCAGACGAGAAAGGCGATGCTGCGGATCCGGTCGACATTGCGCGCCATGGGTGGCGGGTCCCGGTACAGAACGAAATAGGCGATCTGCCAGGCGAGAAAGGCAAGGCCGGAGGCCCAGAGGATGCGTTGGGTCCTCCGCTCGATCCGTTCGGCGCTGTCGTTCGGATCCTCTTCCATTTTTTCCCCTCCCTCGCGATCCGGACCTCGGACCCCCCGCACCCGCTCGTTTACACCGAGTAACATACAGGTTACATGTCACCTTCAGGTTACCCCTCGGAGGTCTCCCGCGCCATGGAATATGTGGAGATCGCCGCGATACCGATCTTCCTGACGCTCGCCGGTGTCGCGATCGTCCGGTTTCGCAAGCTGTCGTGGGCGGGCGATGTGGGGTTCACGCTTCCCAGTGTCGCTGCAACGGCGGCGTGGATCGGCGCCTTTCTGGCGCTCATGATCGTCCAGGAGCTATCGGCAACCGGCGAGAGCCCGCGCGGGACATGGCTGGAGAATTACGATGCGACGCAGATCGCCGTTCGCATCCTGGCGGTTGGCCTCCTTTATCCGATAGTGGAGGAATTCTTCTTTCGGGGGGTTTTCCTGGGTGCGGCCCGGCGCAGGATCGGGACCGCAGCAGCCGTGGTCGTCACTTCGGTGATCTTCGGCGTGATCCACACCCAATATTCGTTCCCCATCTGGGCGATCGCGGACGCCTTGTTGTTCGCGCTGTGCCGCGTCAGCAGCGGCTCCATCTATCTGCCCATGCTCTTCCATGTGGTCGGCAACAGCTATGCGGTCTGGGAGAGGCTGCAATTGCCAAGTTGAGGGTCAGGCGCCAATGTGAAGGCCGAGGTCCCATTTCTCCATTGCCGACACGGGTATCGCCCGCTCCAATTCCCGGAGCCGGCGAATCAAGAATTGGGGATTTTCAGGCGCGGGCACGCCAAGGAGGAGCGTCGGATGATTATCGCTGCGGCTTTGTTGTTGATCGCGCAACCGCCCTCCGAGGCTGCCGAGACGCAGGCCGATCAGGAAATCGTGGTGATCGGCCAACGGCTGGCCAAGGTACGCTTCAAAATGAAGCGCGACCGAAAGACCAAGCTCGGCTCCTGCCGCATCACCCGCTCAAGCGGCGACGCGGCGCTGGATGCGATGGCCTGCGACGCAGCGGTGGCATGTATGGGAACGCAAAAGGTCACTGGCGCCGCCTTCCTGGCCTGCCTGACTCCTCGCTGGAAAGCGCTGCTCCAGACACGAAGGGAGCAGCTTCGCGCTGCAAGAAACGTGAACTGACATCCTTCTACAAGGCGAGAACATTCGCCTGGAGGTCGTTGGCGCCCGCATCCGTACCGCCAGAAGGCGAGAAGGCCGGTATTTGCCGGGTTTTCGCAGAACTCCACCTTTGGCGGAGGTGGTGACCCCTACGGGAATCGAACCCGTGCTTCAGCCGTGAAAGGGCCGCGTCCTAACCGCTAGACGAAGGGGCCGTCCGGTCCGGGCGAAGCACTGCCTCGCCCGGCGCATCGAGCGGTCCGGCCATTAGGCAAGGGTGGGGCGGGGGTCAACACCTGCCGCGCGCTCAATCCGCCCAGGCGGCGTCTTCCAGGTGCATTTCCGCCGCGACCCGGTCGCCCCATTCGTCGCGCTTGATGCGGCCGGCGATCCAGATCTTGCGATGCGCGGGCGCCGCGAGCATCGCTTCGCCGAGCGGGCTGTCGGCCATGCGGAAGGCAATCGCCTTGATGCGGCGGCCGTCGTCGCCCGCGACCACGAGGCGCAGATGGCCGTTGCCGACGACATCGGCCTTGACGATCCGCACCGGCCCCGCTGCCACCCGCGGCGCGGGCCAGCCGGCGCCGTAGGGGCCGCCCTGGTCCAGCGCGTCGCACAAGGTGGGGCAGACGCCGCCGGGCGCCAGCACCGCGTCGAGCAGCAACGCTCGGCCATCTGTTGCGCGGGCCACATCGGCGGCGAGGCGCTCCTCCAGGAAGTCTGCGAGGGCGTCGATCCGGTCGGCGGCGATTGTCACGCCGCAGGCCATTGCGTGGCCGCCGCCGGCGATGACCAGGCCGCTGTCCTTGGCGGCCAGCACCGCGGCGCCCAAGTCGACGCCGGAGATGGAGCGGCCCGAGCCCTTGCCGACGCCGTCCTCGCCGATCGCGATGACGAGGGCGGGGCGGCCGAGTTTCTCCTTGAGGCGCCCGGCGACGATGCCGATCACCCCGGGGTGCCAGCCGGGGCCGGAGACCAAGGCGACGGCGCGATTGCCCTGGCCGGCGCAAAGCTGCTCGGCGGCCTCGCACACCATCGCTTCGATGGCGCGGCGTTCCTCGTTGAAGCGGTCGAGCTCGGCGGCGATGCCGCGCGCTTCCTCCGGATCCTCGGTGGTGAGGAGGCGCACGCCGAGGTCGGACTTGCCGACCCGGCCGCCGGCATTGATGCGGGGGCCGAGCGCGAAGCCCAAGTCGGTGCAGGTCGGCGCCCGCACCAGCCGCGCGGCCTCGGCCAGGGCGACAAGGCCGACATTGCGGCGCAACGCTATGATCTTGAGCCCCTGGGTGACGAAGGCGCGGTTGAGGCCCCTGAGCTGCGCGACATCGGCGACGGTGCCGAGCGCAACGAGATCGAGCAGCTCGATCAGCCGCGGCTCCGGCCGGGTGGCGAAGTAGCCGCGCGCGCGCAGCACCCGGAGCAGGGCGGCACCCAGCAGGAAGCAGACGCCGACGGCGGCGAGGTGGCCGTGGGCGGCGGCCTCGTCGCATTCGTCGAGCCGGTTTGGGTTGACCAGCGCCTGCGCGACTGGAAGCGCGCTGGCGCATTTATGATGGTCCACCACCAGCACATCGACGCCTGCCGCCTTGGCCATGTCCAGCGCTTCAAAGGCCTGGGCGCCGCAATCCACGGTGACGATCAGGCTGGCGCCTTCGCGCGCGAGGCGGACCAGGGCCTCGCCGGACGGGCCGTAGCCCTCCATCAACCGGTCGGGGATGTAGGCACGCGGCGTCTTGCCGAGGTCGCGCAGCAGGCGGACGAGCAGGGCGGCGGAGGTGGCGCCATCTACGTCATAGTCGCCGAATATCGCGACTTCCTCGCCCGCTTCCACGGCGTCCGCGAGGCGGGCGGCGGCGGCGTCCATGTCGCGAAAGATGGAAGGGTCGGGCATGAAGCCGCGGATGGTCGGCTCCCGGTGGCGGTCGAGAACTTCGCGGGCGACGCCGCGGGCCATCAGCAACTGGTCGATCAGATCGTCGGGCTGGAAGCCGTCGTCATGGCCTTCGCTCGCGGTTCCGCGCCACCGCCAAGGCTGGCCGAGGATGGAGCGGGAAACGCCGCAGACATGGGCGGGGGTGAGCACGGGGGCAGCCTAGCCGATCGAAGTGCCCGCGTGAATCCAGCCTGCCTAAAAAGATGTGGAAAAGCCGCAGCCTAGAGCCTCATCAGCACCAAGCCGGTGAGGATCAGCCCGGCCGCGGCCCAGCGCGGGGCGGTGATCTTCTCACCGAGGAAGAAGACGGCGATCAGCATAGCGAAGAGCACGCTGGTCTCGCGCAGCGCCGCCACCAGCGCCAGCGGCGCCTGGGTGAAGGCCCAAACCACGATCCAGTAGGCGCCGGCCGACATCGCGCCCGCCCCCAGCCCCTGCCGCCAGCCGCTGAGGACCGGGCGCAAGGAGGCTGAGCCGCGGGCGATTGCGCCGTAGGCAAGCATCAGCGGTCCGTCGATGGCGATCGACCACAGGATGAAGGCGGAGGCATTGCCGGACAGGCGCGCGCCGAGACCGTCGACCATTGTATAGGAGGCGGTGAAGGCGGCGGTGCCGAGCGCGAGGAGCAGCGCCGTGCCGGAGAGCCGGCCGCGCCCGGTCGCCATCAGCAGAATGCCGGCGCCGATCGTGGCGACTGCGGCGAGGCGCAGCGGCGGCGGCACCTCGGCGAGTAGAACGAGGCTGGCGACGGCGACGATCAGCGGCGCGGTGCCGCGGGCGAGCGGATAGACCTGGCTGAGGTCGCCCCGCTCATAGGCGTTGATCAGAAAGATCTTGTAGCCGGTGTGAAGCGCCGCCGACGCCGCGATCCACGGCCACACATGGGCTGCCGGCAGGGTGAAGAAGGGCAGGAGCAAGGCGGCGAGCACGCTTTGCCCCGCCGACATGCGCAGGATGGAAAGGTAGCGGTCGTCGCCGCCCTTGACCCACGCATTCCAGCTTGCGTGGAGCAAGGCGGCGAACAGGACCGCGAGAAAGACTGCTAGGCTCATCGCCCTCTGGCTTCACATTGCGCGGTGCCGCGGCGCAAGCCGTGCCGGTTCAGCTGCGGCCCGGCTCGTGGCGGTGCTCGCCCTTGACCCAGCGCACGGTGCCGGTGGAGGCGCGCATCACCACGCTTTCGGTGGTGGTGCAGTTGCGGCGGCGCTTCACTCCCGCGAGCAGCGAGCCGTCGGTGACGCCGGTGGCCGCGAAGATCACATCGCCCTTGGCGAGATCTTCCAGGTGATAGATGCGGTCGAGATCCTCGACGCCCCATTTGGCGGCGCGGGCGCGCTCGTCGTCGTTGCGGAACAGCAGCCGGCCCTGGAACTGGCCGCCGACGCAGCGCAGGGCCGCGGCGGCGAGCACGCCCTCCGGCGCCCCGCCCGAGCCCATATAGACATCAATGGTGGTGTCCGGGTTGGTGACCGCGATCACGCCTGCGACATCGCCGTCGGGGATGAGCTGGATGCCGCAACCCAGAGCGCGCAGTTCCGCGATCAGCTCGCCATGGCGCGGCCGGTCCAGCACGCAGGCAATGATTTCAGAAGGCTCGACGCCCTTGGCGGCGGCGATGGCGCGGATGTTGTCGGTGGGGCTTTTGGCGAGATCGATGAGGCCCGGCTCGTAGCCCGGGCCGACGGCGATCTTATTCATGTAGACGTCCGGCGCATTGAGGAGGCCGCCCTGGTCGGCAATGGCGAGCACGGCGAGCGCGTTGGGCCCGGCCTTGGCGGTGATGGTGGTGCCTTCCAACGGATCGAGCGCGATGTCGATGCGGGGGCCAGTGCCGGGCGCGGAGCCCACCTTTTCGCCGATGAACAGCATCGGAGCCTCGTCGCGCTCGCCCTCGCCGATGACCACGGTGCCGTCGATCTCGAGTGTGTTGAGCGCGGCGCGCATCGCCTCCACCGCGGCATGATCGGCCGCCTTTTCGTTGCCGCGGCCAATCAGCTTGGAGGCGGCAACCGCAGCCGCTTCGGTGACTCGCACCATTTCAAGAACCAGCACGCGATCGAGCGCATTGCTTGCAGCCACCATTTTATCTGTCATCCTTCCGAAAAAGTTTCGGCGGCGATAGGCGAGGCGCATGGCAAAGTCGAGAATCGCGGGCGTGCTTGTGCTGGCGGCGTTGGCCACGCCGGCCGCGGCCTTTCAGGGGCCGGTGAACGCGCCGGTCAGCGCCGAGGAGGCGGTCGCGAAGCAGAAGGAGAGTTTGCGGCGCACCATGGGCCTCGGCTGCAACCGTGAGGAGGGCGAGATCGTGGTGTGCGCGCCGCTGGGCCGGGGCGACATCCCCTTTCCGGAGGAAGAAGGGAAGCGCCGGCGGCTGGTGGCGGGAGAGGTGAATTCCGCCGGACCGATCTCCGACCTGGGTTCCTGCTGCGGAGGAAGCCACGGCGCAGGGATCGACCTGCTCGCCGTGGGCTCCGCACTCAAGAAGGGGTTGGAAAAGATCTTCTAGGCGGTTAGCGCGCCGCCCGCCGCTTGGGCTGACGGCCGGCCGGTACGCCGCGGTTTCCCGCCGGCTTGGGCTGGAAACGCCCGGTCGGGCGGCGGTGGCGCGGACGCTCGCCGTCGGCATCCTCTACCGGACGGTACTCGCCGCTGTTCGGCGCCGCCTTGATGGTCGTGCGGATTTTGGCCGCTTCGCCGAGGAAGTTGGCCGGCAGCGGCTCGATAGCGATCTTCTGCTTGGTGAGCTTCTCGATGCCCTTCAGATACGGACGCTCGTCCTCGGCGCAGAAGGCGATGGCCACGCCCGCCGCGCCGGCGCGCGCGGTGCGGCCGATGCGGTGGACGTACTGCTCGGACACATTGGGCAGATCGAAGTTGATCACGTGGCTAACGCCCGAAACATCGATGCCGCGCGCCGCGATGTCGGTGGCGATCAGGATCTTCACCTTGCCGCTCTTGAACTCGTCAAGCGCCCGCTCGCGCTGCGGCTGGCTCTTGTTGCCGTGGATCGCGGCGGCCGGGATGCCGGAGGCGGCGAGCTGCTTCACGATGCGGTCGGCGCCATGCTTGGTGCGGCTGAAGATCAGCACGCGGTCCATCGAGCCTTTGTCCGAGAAGCCGTAACGCAGCATCAAGGTAAGCAGAGCGGGCTTTTCCGTCTGGTTGACGAAGGTGACGAACTGATCGACCCGCTCCGAAGTGGAGGCAACGGGCGTTACCGCAACCTGCGCCGGATCGGTGAGGAAGCGGCTGGCCAGATCCTGGATCGCCTTGGGCATGGTGGCCGAGAAGAACAGGCTCTGGCGCTCGGCCGGGAGCAGCTTCACGATCTGCTTCAATGCGTGAATGAAGCCGAGGTCCAGCATCTGGTCGGCCTCGTCCAGGACAAGGATTTCGACGCTCTTGAGGCTCAGTGCACCCTGCTCGATGAGGTCGATCAGACGGCCCGGCGTGGCGACGAGGATGTCGACGCCGCGCTGTACGTCCTGGCGGTTCTTGTTGACGGAGGTGCCGCCGAACACGGTGACGACGCTCATCCGGCTGAACCGGCTATAGTCGCGGGCGCTTTCGGCAATCTGGCTGGCCAGTTCGCGCGTCGGCGCAAGCACCAGCATCCGGCACGATTTGGGGAAGGGGCGCTTCTTCGACTGGGCGAGGCGGTCGATCGACGGCAGCATGAACGCCGCCGTCTTGCCGGTGCCGGTCTGGGCGATGCCGAGCAGGTCGCGGCCCTGCAGAAGCATGGGGATCGCCTGCGTCTGGATCGGAGTCGCCTGGGTATATTCCTTGACGACAAGCGCCTGGAGGACGGGCTGCGACAGCCCGAGATTTTCAAAAGACATGGTAATAGACTCACTTGGTGCGGCGCGCCCGCGCAGCCGGAATGGCGCGCAGAATCGCGGCGGGGTGGTGGGACCCCATGAAAGAAGTGCTTTCATGGGAACCCGGATGCCGACCCGCGTGAAAAGGGAAGACCTTGGTAGAAACGAAGCAGAGCCGGGGCGCCGATGCGCCTGTTCACGCTGCATGATGCTTCGTTCGGAGCCCATGTGGGGCATTGGGGGTTAATAGTCAATGTACAGCGAGGAGCAGCGCATGGACGGGAAGGACAAGGATCAAGCGCCGACGGAGCCGCCGGGCGAGGGCGAGGGGATCGAGGAGGCGTCCAAGGACGCGCTCCGCCAGATGGACGAGCAGGATGAGGGTGCCCACCATGCGGGCTATGGGGACGGGGGGTAGAGTGGTCCTCTAAGCCCCTCCCCTTCAGGGGAGGGGTAGGGGGTGGGGGCTGTAAGTAAGAAATACCGGCATCCCCGGTTTCCCACTAACATGCCCCACCCCAACCCCTCCCCTGAAGGGGAGGGGCTTTAGTTCTTACAGAACCTCGAACAGCCCCGCTGCGCCCATGCCGCCGCCGACGCACATCGTCACCACGACGAATTTGGCGCCGCGGCGCTTGCCTTCGATGAGGGCGTGGCCGGTCATGCGGGCGCCGGACATGCCGTAGGGATGGCCGATCGAAATCGAACCGCCATTGACGTTCAAGCGGTCGTCCGGGATGCCGAGCGTGTCCTGGCAGTAGAGAACCTGCACCGCGAACGCCTCGTTGAGCTCCCACAGGCCGATATCGTCGACGCTCAGGCCGAAGCGCTTCAGGAGCCTGGGCACTGCGAAGACCGGGCCGATGCCCATTTCGTCGGGATCGGTGCCGGCCACCGACATGCCGACATAGCGCCCGAGCGGGGTGAGGCCGCGGCTGGCGGCAAGGCCCGCCTCCATCAGCACGCAGGCCGAGGCGCCGTCGGAAAGCTGTGAGGCGTTGCCGGCCGTGATCGCGCCTTCCGGACCCATGACCGCGTGGAGCTTCCTCAGGTCCTCAATGGTTGTCGACGGCCGATTGCCCTCGTCCTTGGCGAGCGTGACCTCCTGCATCGTCGACTCGCCGGTCTCCTTGTTGGTGAGCTTCATCCGGGCGGTTACGGGGACGATCTCGTCGTCGAACTTGCCGGCGGCCTGCGCGGCGGCGGTGCGCTGCTGGGAGCGAAGCGCATATTGGTCCTGCCGCTCGCGATCCACGGTGTAGCGCTTGCCCACCACTTCGGCGGTCTGCAGCATCGGCATGTAGACGCCGTTGTGCATGCTCAGCAGTTCCGGATCCGGCCCGACGCGCATATCGGGGGTTTGAACGAGAGAGATGCTCTCGACGCCGCCTGCGACCATCACGTCCATTCGGTCCACGATGATCTGCTTGGCGGCGGTGGCGATTGCCATCAGACCCGAGGCGCATTGGCGGTCGATCGACATGCCGGAGACGGTGACGGGGAGGCCCGAGCGAAGCGCCGCGGTGCGGCCGATGGTGGTCTGAACGCCCTGCTGCAGCGCCGCGCCGATTACGCAATCGTCCACTTCGGCGGGGTCGATCCCGGCCCGCTCCACCGCCGCTTTGATGGCGTGGCTGGCAAGCGTGGGGGAGGGGGTGGCGTTGAACGCGCCGCGATAGGCTTTTCCGATCGGCGTGCGGGCAGTGGAAACGATGACGGCTTCACGAGTGGCCATATAATCAGGTCCTTTCTTCTTAAATCCTCCCCGGGACGGGGAGGGGGACCGCACGAAGTGCGGTGGAGGGGGCCCGTTGCAGCGAACGGCGCATACCCCCCTCCACCAGCCTGCGGCTGGTCCCCCTCCCCCTCCCGGGGAGGATGGGTGTCATAAAAATATCATCCCGATCCAGTCGGCAGTCAAAGCGGGCTTTTCCTCGCCCTCGATTTCAACCGTCACCAAATGGAGGAACTGCCATCGGTCGTCGCCTTTTTCCTCGACGCGGGCGAGCACGAAGCGGCCGCGGACGCGCTTGCCCGAGCGCACCGGTGCGATGAAGCGCACCCGCTCGAACCCGTAATTGACGCCCATCTTCACCCCGTCGGGCATCAGCAACACATCGGCGGCCATCCGGCTGAGCAGCGACAGTGTTAGAAAGCCGTGGGCGACGGTGCCGCCGAACGGCGTCTGCGCGGCTGCTTCGGGATGGATGTGAATGAACTGATGGTCCTGTGTCACATCGGCGAATGTATCGATTGCCGGCTGGTCGATCGTCAGCCAGTCGGACACTCCGATCTCGGTTCCGACCTTGGCAGCGATCTCGTCCAGGCTGGCAAGCGGCATGCGCGTCCCCACATTGTGCCGGACGGGCCTGCCCGGTATCGGGCCGCTCTAGAACCTCGCAGCCGAAAGACTCAAGCCTTGGCGACCGCCCCCACGCTTACCCCCGCCGCCGACGCTACGGCATCCGTCCGTGCGGAAATCCGGCGCCTGCATCGCGCGGCCGAGCCCGCGGTGCTGGCGCCCTTGCTGAAGGATGCCGGCCTGTCCGCCGATTCGCGCCGGCGCGTTGAGCAGCGCGCATCCGGCATGCTCGCCGACCTGCGCGCCGCCCAATCGTCGGGCTGGGTGAACCAGTTCCTGCAGGAATACCGCCTCAACACCTCCGAAGGCATTGCCCTCCTGTCGCTCGCGGAAGCCTTTCTGCGCGTGCCGGACCCGGAAACCGCCGACGCGCTGATTGCCGACAAGCTCGGCAATGCCGACTGGAAGGCGCACAAGGGCAAGTCGCACTCCACCCTGGTAAATTCCGCCACCTGGGGCCTGGTGATCGGCCGCGCCCTGGTCAGCGAGACCGAGCAGGCGAGCGCCTTGAAGCGCCTCCTCTCCCGCGCCGGGGAGCCGTTCGTCCGGCAGGCGGTGGGCGCCGCGATGCGGATGATGGGGGAGATCTTCGTCATGGGCCGCACCATCGACGAGGCCATCGCGCGCATGACCAAGCGCGAGAACCGCGGCTTCACCGCCAGCTTCGACATGCTCGGCGAATCCGCCCGCACCTTTGAGGATGCGCGCGGCTATTTCGCCTCCTACCAGAATGCGATCCGTGTCGCCGGTACCGTGGCCAACCGCGGCCACTCCATCTCCGTCAAGCTCTCCGCCCTCCACCCGCGCTACGAAGTGACGCAATATGAACGCTGCGTGCCCTCGCTGATCGAGCAGGTCGAGGCGCTGGCGACGCTGGCTAAGCGGAGCGGCATCGCCTTCACCGTCGACGCCGAGGAGAGCGAGCGGCTGGAGATGAGCCTCGACATTATCGAGGCGGTGGCGGGCCTGCCCAGCCTCAAGGGCTGGGAGGGGCTCGGCATGGCGGTGCAAGCCTATGGCAAGCGCGCCCGGCCGACTTTGGCCTGGGCCGACGCGCTGGGCCGCGCCACCGGCCGCCGCGTTGCGGTGCGGCTGGTGAAGGGCGCCTATTGGGACAGCGAGATCAAGCGCGGGCAGGAGCAGGGCTTGTCCGATTACCCGCTGTTCACCCGCAAGGCGGCGACCGACGTCTCCTATCTTGCCTGCGCGCGCGACATGCTGGCCGCGAAGAACATCTACCCCGCCTTCGCCACCCACAATGCGCTCACCGTCGCACACATTCTCGAATGGGCCGGCACCAGCCGCGACTTCGAATTCCAGCGCCTGCACGGCATGGGCGAAGGGCTGTACGAGCATCTGGTGCGCGAGGAGGGGTATCATACCCGCATCTACGCGCCGGTGGGCGGGCACCGTGATTTGCTGGCGTATTTGGTTCGCCGCCTGCTGGAGAACGGCGCCAATTCCAGCTTCGTCCATCAGCTTGCCGATGAGCGGATGACGGACGCGGACATTCTTGCCGATCCGGTGGCGAAGATCGCAGCCGTGGGCGGCTCGCGCCACCCGTCCATCCCGCTGCCAGGCGATCTGTTCGGCGATCGGAGGAATAGCAAGGGCATAGACCTTGCCGATCGGGATGAACTGGCGCGGGTGGCGGCGGCGGTTTCTTCCCCCCTCCCCTTCAGGGGAGGGGCCGGGGGAGGGGGAGTCAAGGTCACCGCCCCTAATGCCGGACTCC
>DASQNR010000021.1:0-35750 GCA_035644835.1 Allosphingosinicella sp.
CAGGCCATCGCGACGCTGACGCCGGGGTTCGATCTCGGCACCGACGTCGAGCCCCTGCTCGACGCGCTGGAGGGTGGTCGACCCGCGACCCAGGGTCCGGTGCTGGTGTCTCCTCGTGGCGACGAATGGCGCTTCACGCCCGCCCCGCCGCGGCGATCCCGATAGGGCTGTCCTACAGCTACAATTCTCTGCTGAACTGGCGCGATGCCCGGCTGCCCACCCATCCCGCTCCGCTCTCGTCGCATTGCCGTTCGGACCCGTCGCGTCCCCGCGCGAACTGGCCGCGATGGCGGGCGGATCCGGCGCGGATCGGCTTGGAGCTGTCGCGTCCCCAGCGCGTCACAGTCGCTGCGCGTCGCCGACCCGGCGCGTAGCCGGCGCGATTGGCCGTGAAACCCGCGCCAGCGCCTCTACATCCTCCACTTGTCCCTCAAAACGTACCGCTCGTTCGCCCTGCTGCCCCGAAAAGAGCCGGACCGTGCCGCAGCCGCTCCGGACGGCCAAATCGTTCCATTGCCATTAACCCGGACCCGCTTATCTATGCGGGTGAGGAAAGGTTCGCCCGACAGATGAACGACAACGACAAGCCCACCGGCCCCGGCAACAATCCGTGGATGAAGAGCCTCCTGATCTGGGTGGCGATCCTCCTCGGCCTGGCGCTGTTCGTCACCATGGTGGACGGCCGGTCCAGCACGCCCGCCGGCGGCACGATCAGCTATTCGACGTTCCTCGACAAGATCGACGAGAGCGCGGTGCAGAAGGCCAACATCTCGCGTGAGATGATTTCGGGCGAGCTGAAATCCGGTGAGAAGTTCCGCGTCTATCCGATCAACGACCCTGGCCTGGTGCAGAAGCTGCGCGACAAGGGCGTGGACGTGTCGGGCAAGCCGGAAGACGGCCCGTCCATCTGGCAGTATCTGCTGGTTCAGTCGCTGCCCTTCCTGCTCTTCCTCGGCATCGCCTTCTTCGTCCTGCGCCAGATGCAGCGCGGCGGCGGCGCGAACGGCGCGATGGGCTTTGGCAAGAGCCGCGCGAAGATGCTGACGCAGAAGGAGGGTAAGGTCACCTTCGCCGACGTCGCGGGCATTGACGAGGCGCGCGAGGAGCTGGAGGAGATCGTCGAGTTCCTGAAGGATCCGACCAAGTTCGCCCGCCTGGGCGGCAAGATCCCCAAGGGCGCGCTGCTGGTCGGCTCGCCCGGCACCGGCAAGACCCTGCTGGCGCGGGCCATTGCGGGTGAGGCCAATGTGCCCTTCTTCACCATCTCGGGCTCGGATTTCGTGGAAATGTTCGTCGGCGTCGGCGCCAGCCGGGTCCGCGACATGTTCGAACAAGCCAAGAAAAACGCCCCCTGCATAGTCTTCATTGACGAAATCGATGCGGTCGGCCGCCATCGCGGCGCGGGGCTTGGCAACGGCAATGACGAACGCGAGCAGACGTTGAACCAGCTGCTGGTCGAGATGGACGGCTTCGAGGCCAATGAGGGCATCATCATCATCGCCGCCACCAACCGGCCGGATGTGCTCGATCCCGCACTCCTGCGCCCGGGCCGCTTCGACCGCCAGGTGGTGGTGCCGCGTCCGGACATCGAGGGGCGCGAGAAGATCCTGGCCGTGCACATGAAGAAGGTGCCGCTCGCACCGGATGTCGACCCGCGTACCATCGCGCGGGGGACGCCGGGCTTTTCGGGCGCCGATCTTGCCAACCTCGTCAACGAAGCCGCCTTGCTTGCCGCCCGCAACGGCAAGCGTTTGGTCGCAATGTCGGAGTTCGAGCTTGCCAAGGACAAGGTCATGATGGGCGCCGAGCGGAAGTCCATGGTGATGACCGAGGACGAAAAGAAGGCGACGGCGTATCACGAAGCCGGCCATGCCCTGGTGTCTCTCCATGTCCCGGGCTGCGACCCGCTGCACAAGGTCACGATCATCCCGCGCGGCCGTGCGCTGGGCGTGACCTGGAACCTGCCGGAGCGCGACCGTTATTCGATGTCCATGAAGCAGATGAAGGCGCGCCTTGCGCTCTGCTTTGGCGGCCGGATCGCAGAACAGCTCATCTACGGTGCGGACGAGCTCAACACCGGCGCGTCCAACGACATCCAACAGGCCACCGACATGGCCCGCGCGATGGTGATGGAATATGGCATGTCGGACAAGCTCGGCTGGCTGCGCTATCGCGACAATCAGGAAGAGGTGTTCCTCGGCCATAGCGTGTCGCGCAGCCAGAGCGTGTCGGAAGAAACGGCGCGGCTGATCGACAGCGAGGTCCGCCGGCTGATCGAGGAAGCCGAAGCCGCCGCCCGCAAGGTGCTCACCGAGAATATCGACGAGCTCCACCGCCTTGCCTCGGCCTTGCTAGAATTCGAGACGCTGACCGGCGAAGAGTCGAAAAAGGCGATCCGCGGCGAGGATATCGGGCGTGACGATTCCAATTCGCGCCGCCCGGTCCTGCCGGCCGCGGGTTCGTCCATCCCTAGCACGAGGCGGCCGCGCGGGCCGTTCGGAGACCCGGCGCCGCAAGGGGCCTGATCCGGGCGAAGAATCAAGAACGGGGCCGCTCCGGGAATCGCCGGTGCGGCCCTTCTTATTCACCTGGCGTTCAGCGGTGAAGCGCTTCGTGTGCGGAACACTGGGGAGGGAAATTCCTGATGAAGTTCAAGCTGCTAACCGCCGCCGTGCTGACCGTCGCGCCGCTGACGGCAGGGCACGCCATGAATATCGATACGTTTCTGCAAAAGGCGGCGGCGCTCGAGAAGAAGGGAATGACCGCGCTGTTCTCCCCCGACTTGAAACTTCTCAAGCGCGAGATCGAGGGGGCGGCCAGCCAACTCAGGGCGGAGCGCAACACGGCGGTAAAGGCCGGTGCCAAAACGGCTTATTGCCCACCCAGCGCCAAAGGCAGCCTCGACAGCAAGGAAGTGTTGACCCACTTCCGCGCCATCCCCCCGGCCCAGCAAGCGCGAATGCCGGTCAAGGACGGGTTGCGCAGTCTTCTCGCACGCAAATATCCCTGCCGCTGACGCTGCGCCTCAGCCAAGCAGGCCGAGGGTCAGAAGAAGGAGGAAGAACAAGGTCATCGCCACGGACGCAAAGTTCACGAGCAGCAGCGCCCGCCATACGGCGCTGAGCCGCGTAAGGCAGTAGGCGCCGCGCAATTGCCGATACATGTGGAGAGGCGGCACAAGGCACAGGAACAAGAGCATCGCCCCGCCCGGGAGCCCGACCTGCCGCGCCAGCACCAGAGCGATTATGAAAAGGCTCATGAAGGCGATTGAGTAGGTGACGAATACCAGGTGGTCATAAGCCTTGTAGGCGCGCCGGTAGCGGCGACGGTGCAGGAGCAGCAGCCACACAAAGGGTACGGAGAGCGGGATCAGCGCCCAGCTGAACTTGTAGGCGTTGGTCTGAACCTTGTAGAAGAACAGGGATGGATTGGCGGCCGCCTTCTTGATCGGCTTGGCCAGCCAGGCGGGGACATCGTCCGACAGCCGCATGCTGCTGCCCTGAACCATGCCGCGCTCCTTCATGGTGCGCAGCAGATCAAGATCCTTTTCCTCCTGCGCGATTTTCGCGTCGAGCCTCGCCAGGTCGGCGCCGCCCCCGGCCGCTGCCGCGGCCTCACGCTCACGGCGCAGGTCGGCAAGCTTGGCCTCTTCCCTGGCCACCTCCTCAGCCATTCCGCTCTGGATCTCGTCGGGATCCAACCCGCCGCCGGTGGCGCCGAGAGCGCTGAAGACCGCGAACATCAGAAACACTGACGCAAGAAAGAGGGCCAGCGGCGATACGAATTTCGCCCGCTCCCCCTGTATGTACCGGCGCGTGAGATCGCCCGGGCGCCAAGCGAGCACCGGCAGGGTCCGCCAGATCTTGCCGTCGAGGTGTAGCACCCCGTGAACCAGATCGTGCCACCAGGCGGAGACGGTACGGTGAACATGTCCCGCCTGGCCGCATTGATGGCAATGCGGCCCAACCAGCGGTGTGCTGCAATTGAGGCAGGAATGACCGTGGCCGAGATCTTCATGTGCCGTCTCGCCTGCGCCAGGCTCCAGGGCACGCCCTGCCGCCGCTCCGGTCACCGCTTCCCCGACCCCGTCCAGCTCCGTCATTTCGCCCCCCGTCAAAGCTAGCCGCGCACGCCGGCGATGTGCCGCAATGGCGGCCGGCGCCGCCGCGGGCAGGACTTTCGGCCAGCCGGAGCCTGGGCCGGCACCGTCTCGCCACTCGCCGCGCCGTCCCGCATCAACCCCGTCCCCCCACGTTTGGATCATGGCTCAAGCGGGGCGAAGCGTCGAGGGCGTTCGCAAGCTCGATGCTATCGTGCTAGCGGTGCCGCCCGTGATCACCACCGGCCTTCTTGGCGGGTCCTTCAACCCAGCCCACCGCGGGCACCGCCGGATCAGCATGTATGTGCTTCAGGCGCTTCAGCTCGACGAAATGTGGTGGCTGGTCTCGCCCGGCAACCCGCTCAAGCCTCGAATAGGGATGGCGCCCCTGGCGGTTCGCTACCGATCGGCATGGAAGGTCGCGCGCGGACTTCCGATCAGGCCAACCGCGATCGAGCGCGAGCTCGGCTCCCCCTACACGGTCGACACGCTACGCGCGCTTATCCGCCGTTACCCGAAACATCGGTTCGTATGGGTAATGGGCGCCGACAATCTCGTTCAGTTCCACAAATGGCGCCACTGGCGCGAAATTGCGCGGCTGGTGCCAATTGCAGTCGTTGCGCGGCCGGGATATGCTGGCCCGGCCCGGGCGGCTCGCGCCATGGGCTGGCTGCGGCGCTTCGTCCGTCCCGCCGCCACATCCGGGAACTGGACGAAGTGGAGTCCGCCGGCACTCGTGTTCCTGACGCTGCCGCTCGATCCGACTTCGGCCACCGGTATTCGTGCCGACAACCCGCACTGGCACGATTTGCCGGTTTACGCGTTTCAAACCAAGGCTCTGCGTGACGGCGTCACGCGCAAGGCCGTAACCTAAGGAGGCACATTGCCCGCAGTAATTTCTGCTCCCCAGGACGGCGGAGCGACAGAACCGGTCGAAGCCCTGCACGCTCTCGTGCTTCGATCCCTTGACGACGACCAGGCCCAGGATGTCGTCACCATTCCGCTGGGCGGCAAATCCAGCATCGCCGACCATATGGTGATCGCCTCCGGGCGCTCCACCCGCCAGGTCGCGTCCATGGCCCAGAAGCTGACGGAGCGTATCAAGCAGGAACTGGGACGCCCGGTGCGGGTCGAAGGGCTGCCGGTCGCCGATTGGGTGCTGATCGATGCGGACGATGTCATCGTGCACATCTTCCGGCCCGAGGTGCGCACCTTCTATAATCTGGAGCGCATGTGGGCGTTCGAGGAGAAGGGTGCACCCGCTACCGCTGCTCGCTGAGGCGCGCGAGGGCGATCCGCTGACAAGGCCCGAATGCTGCACTCGCTCGACTTCGCGGGGCCGCAGCGGATAAACGGCGGATCATGCTGCTCCACATCATCGCCCGCGGGAAGATCGGCCGCTCGCCCGAGGGGGAGCTGGTGGAGCGCTACCTGAAACGGATCGCCTGGCCGACCAGGATCACCGAGCTGCCGGAAAGCGGCGGCAAGCTGCCGGCTGCCGCGGATAGCAGCGTCACCGTGCTGCTTGACGAAAAGGGCGAGCAGCTCCCTTCCATGGCTTTGGCCCGCCGGCTCGAAGCCTGGCGGGACGACGCAAGGCGTGAGGCGCGGTTCCTGATCGGCGGCGCCGACGGTTTCGGCGATGCCGATCGGGCGGGCGCCGATCTCCTCCTTGCCTTCGGCGCGGCAACCTGGCCGCACCTCCTCGCCCGCGCCATGTTGGCCGAACAATTGTTCCGGGCCACCTCCATCCTTGCCAACCACCCTTATCACAGGGAAGGGTAGCGCATGCGCCGTTTTGCTTTTCCTCTCCTGGCAACCGCGCTCCTCGCCGGAAGCTGGGCCGCCGCCCAGACGGTCGCTGAGGGCCCGCGCGAACTCCTCGCAGCCAAGCAGGAGGCGGAGCTGGCGCGGCGGCGTTCCCAGCTCCTTGAGCGGCAGGCCGAGCGAGCGATCGGCGAGGCGGCGCGCGCGCGTGCCGAAGCCGCGGCACTGGCAGGGCGCATCCAGGCTGCCGAAGCCGATATCACCGCGGCCGAGACTCGCATCCGGCTGGTGGAACAACTGCGCCGCGAGCAGCGAGCCCGTCTGGCCGAGAAGCAGGCGCCGCTCGTACGCCTTACCGCAGCGCTCCAGACCATGGCCCGGCGACCGGCGGCGCTCGCACTCGTTCAACCCGGCTCCGTGGACGAAATTGTCCATGTCCGCTCGCTGCTCGCTTCCTCGCTACCCCTGATCCGGGAACGCACGGAGGCGCTGCGGGCTGAGATCGACCAGGGCAACCGGCTGCGCAAGGATGCGGACACGGCGTACGCCGCCCTCACCTCCGGCCGCCGCGACCTGCAGCGCCGCCGGGTGGAGCTCGCGCGGTTCGAGCAGGCGCAGCGGGCGAAATCGCAAAGCCTTGCCGCCTCCGCCTTCACCGAATCGGGTCGGGCATTGGCTCTGAGCGAGGAAGCGCGAGACCTTGCCGCGCGCGTCGGCACCCGCGCCTTTCAGGACGATCTTCGCCGCCGCCTTTCCGCCTTGCCTGGGCCCCGCCTGCGCCCGGGTGCCCAGTCGGGCGTGCCGCCGCGCGCGGGTCCGACCTATATCCTTCCCGTCTCCGGCCGCCTTGTCACCGGCATGGGGGAAATATCGGACGCCGGCGTCCACGCCCGCGGCATTACCTTCGCGCCCGCCGGGGGCGCCGAGGTAATCGCGCCCGCCTCCGGCCGAATTGCCTATGCAGGCCCATTCCGAGGCTATGGCGAAATCGTGGTGATCGATCATGGCGGAGGCTGGACGAGCACCATCACCGACCTCGCCGCCCTCAGCGTGAAGGTCGGCGACGCGGTGCGCCCGCGCCAGCCGATCGGCCGCGCCGGAACTCGCGACGCGCGCGTCACCGTGGAACTGCGCCGCAACGGCCGCCCGTTCCCGATCGCGCCGCTGATCGCGTTGTAGGAACCCGCTGCTCGCCCGTCCGGTAATGCTCCATTCACCTCCCGTTGCTTTTCCCCCGCTACAAAAGGGGTTACAGCCTCCCCGAACCTTCCAGGCAGGAAATCCATGGCCAGCAATCTTCTTCGCTCCCTCGGCCTCGTCAGCGCCGTTGCGATCATTCCGGCCGCCACCGCGGCGCTCGCCGCCGTGGATGTCGACACCTATCGCGACTTCGACGAGTTCATGAGCGTCTTCAATCGCGTGCGCGCCGAATATGTCGAGCAGGTGGACGACAAGAAGCTGCTGCGCGGCGCTATCGACGGCATGCTCGCCAGCCTGGATCCGCACAGCTCCTATCTCGACGAAAAGGGCTACCGTTCGCTGATGACGGCGACGGAAGGCGAATATGGCGGCCTTGGGCTCAACGTGACGCTGGAGGACGGCGCGGTGAAGGTGGTGGCGCCGATCGAGGATTCGCCCGGTTTCAAGGCCGGCCTCAAGGCAGGCGACTATATCACCCACCTCGACGGCAAACTCATCTATGGCGGCACGCTTGACGAAGCGGTCGACCAGATGCGCGGTACCCCCGGCTCCAGCATCAAGATCACGGTCGTTCGCCCGGGTCGGGACAAGCCGTTCGACGTAACGCTCACCCGCGCCAAGATCGAGCTTCCCGCCGTCAAGTGGGAGGTTAAGGACCGGGTCGGCATCATCAACGTCAACACCTTCAGCCGCACCACTACCGACGAGGCGCTGGCCGCCATTGCGGCAATCGACGAGTCGCTGGGCGCGCCGCCGCTCGGCTATGTAGTCGACCTTCGCTCCAATCCGGGCGGTCTGCTTGATCAGGCAGTGGCTCTTTCCGATGTCTTCCTCGAGCGCGGGGAGGTCGTCTCGCAGCGTGGTCGCCGCAAGAACGACATCGAGCGTTATTATGCCAAGCCGGGCGACGCCGCCCGGGGCCTTCCGATCGTCGTGCTGGTCGACTCGGGCAGCGCTTCGGCGGCGGAGATCGTCGCCGGCGCGCTCCAGGAGCATCACCGCGCCATCGTGCTGGGCGAGCGCACCTTCGGCAAGGGCTCCGTCCAGACCCTGCTTCCCGTCGGCGGTACCACGGCGCTGCGGCTCACCACGGCCCGCTATTATACGCCGTCGGGCCGCTCCGTGCAGGAAGGCGGCATCACACCCGATATCCACGTGCCGCAGCTCTCCGATCCTGATTACAAAAGCCGTCCCAAGCTGCGCGAGGCTGATTTGCGCCGCCACCTGATCAACGAGATCAAGGTGGAGGACGATGTCGTGCAGGATGACGGCAAGCCCGATCCACGCTTCGCAGCCACTCCCGACGAGCTCAAAAAGAAGGGGATCGAGGATTTCCAGCTGCATTACGCGCTGCAAACCATCGCCCGGCTCGGCAACAGCGCCGTAGCGGCGAGAGCGGTGCCGGCGCCGCAGGCGAAGACCGGCACGCGTTGAGGCGATGACCGGCCTCGGCAAGGCGAAGGCTCTGGCCGTTCTGGTGCCCGGGGGGCTGCTGGCCGGCGCCTGGGGGTCGGAGCTGCTGGGCGGACTTTACCCTTGTGAGATGTGCTGGTGGCAGCGTTACGCCCACCTGGTCGCGCTGGGCTTCGCGCTTGCCGCCCTGCTGCTGGCGCGGACCATGCCGGACAAGGGGCGCAGCCTGGTATGGCTTGCCGCGGCGTCTATTCTGGCGAGCGGGGCGATCGGTGCCTACCATGCCGGCGTGGAGGCCAAGGTGTTCGAGGGCGTCACGCAATGCACCAGCGCACCGGGCGGCGCCAAGGGGGCGGACCTCCTGGCGGAGATCATGAACGCTCCGCTGATCCGCTGCGACCAGATTCAGTGGGAATTCCTCGGCATCTCGATGGCAGGATGGAACGCGATCCTTTCAATCGGGTTCGCCCTGGTGATCCTGTGGCTGAGCCTCAGGCGTCCCCGAAAGGCCGCGGCATGACCGTTGACGCCGCCCCTCCCCGCCCGCGCTGGCGGCCGGGCGACCCGCGCCCGGACATTTCCTCGATGGCGCGAGTCGATCAGGCCGGGGAATATGGCGCCACCCGTATCTATTGCGGCCAGCTCGCCGTGCTCGGCGCACGCCACCCCACCGCGCGGCTGATCGCACGGATGCAGGCGCAGGAAGAACGGCACCTCGAGCATTTCGATGACATGCTGGTGGAGCGCGGCATCCGGCCCACCCTGCTTCAGCCCTTCTGGGATGTCGCCGGTTACGCACTGGGAGCGGCCACCGCCTTGATGGGCCCGTCCGCCGCCATGGCCTGCACCGCGGCAGTGGAGACGGAGATCGACAAGCATTATGCCGATCAGATCACCGCGCTGGGCGAGGACGAGCCGGACCTTGCCGCCTCGATCCGTCAGTTTCAGGCCGAAGAGCTCGAGCACCGCGACACCGCTCTCGAGCATGGCGCGGAAGACACCTTCGGCTATCCGATTTTATCCTCGTTCATCCGCGCCGGCTGCCGTGTCGCCATCGCGCTTTCCAAAAGGATCTAGGCTCATGAAACCCGCTCTCATTGCCGCCGCCGCCCTCTTCGCTTCAACCGCCGCAGCCGCTCAGACCGAAGGCGCCGCACCGGCCGCCGCTGCCGAGGTCAAGGTCAACCAGCTCATCGTTTATGGCGAGGACCGCTGTCCCGAGAGTACCGAGGAGCAAATCAACGTCTGCGCCCGGCTGAACGAGCGCGAGCGCTTCCGCATCCCCACCAACTTGCGCGACAACCCGAACGATCCGGTCAACCAGGCCTGGGGCGCGCGGGCGGTTGAGCTGCAATATGTCGGTCGTTCGGGCATCGGCAGCTGCTCGCCGACGGGCCCGGGCGGCATGATCGGCTGCTACGACCAGCTGGTGAGGGAAGCCCGCGCCGAGCGCGCCGGCGCCGATGGCGTTAATTGGGAGCGCCTGATCGAGGAAGCGCGCCAGGAGCGCCTGTCGAAGATCGATCAAAAGGCGGCCGCCGACGAAGAGGCGGCAAGCGGCCCCCGCTGAGCGGTAAGCCGCGCCCGGCGCGGAACAAGCGCTGCGTTCTGACGCTTCTTTTTCCAGGCACAGGAAAGGAAGGCTGACATGAAGGCCATCGCAATCGCCACACTCGCAGCAGCAGCCGCCGCCGGAGCGCTGCTCGCACCCGCCGCGGTACGCGGCCAAACCGGCCCCGCCGGTGAGCGCATCGTGCGTGTTACTGTATTCGGCAGCGATCCTTGCCCGCAGGGGCGTGCCGGCGAGATCATCATCTGCGGGCGCCGGCCGGGCCAGGAGCGGTTCCGCATCCCCGAGGCGCTGCGCGATGACGCCACTGCCGACGATCCGGAGAATGTCAGCTGGGCAGCGCGCGCGCAGAGCCTCGAATATGTCGGCCGCGCCGGCATCCAAAGCTGCTCTCCGGTCGGCGCCGGCGGCTCAACCGGCTGTATCGTCGAGCTGATCCGCACCGCTCGCGGCGAACGGGCCCGCGGCGAGGGCCAACCGGGCCGCTAGGCGCCGGCTGCGCCCGAGATTCAGGGCCGCGCCTTTTGCGCGACGATCCAGCTATCGATCTGCGCCTCCAGAACATCGAGCGGGACCGAGCCCTGCAGCAGCACGGCATCGTGGAAGCGGCGGACGTCGAAAGCCGGTCCCAGCGCCGCCTCGGCCCGCGCGCGCAGCTCCCGGATCTTGAGCTCGCCGATCTTGTAGCCGAGCGCCTGGCCCGGCCAGCTGATATAGCGGTTGGTCTCGGCATCGATATTGGCGTCCGACAAGGCGGTATTCTCACGCATGAAGGCGACGGCGCGGGCCTTGTTCCATCCCTTGGCGTGGATGCCAGTATCGACCACCAGCCGCGCGGCGCGCCAGGCCTGGTAGGAAAGCTGGCCCATCTTGGTGGCGGGTGTTTCGTAAAGGCCCATCTCCTCCGCGACTTTTTCCGAATACAGGCCCCATCCTTCGGTGAAGGCGGTGAAAAAGGTGAAATGGCGGCGGAAGGCGGGCAGGTCGACTTCCTGCTGCAGCGCGATCTGGTGGTGGTGACCGGGCACCGCCTCGTGGGCTGACAGTGCGGGCACCTCCCACAACGGCCTCTGGTTGAGCTTGGACGTGTTGACATAATAGGTGCCGGCGAGGCCGCTGTCGGGGGCACCCTGGCCGTAATAAGCGGTGGTGGTCCCTTCCGCGATCTCGGCGGGGATCTCGCTTATGCCGTAAGGCAGCCGGGGCAGCGTACCGAAAAAGGCCGGCATCTTTCCGTCGATCGCTTTCAGCACGCGCGCCGTTGCCCGCATCAGCTCTTCGGGGTCCTTCGCGTAATGGACCGGGTTGGTGCGCAGCTCCTCGATATAGGCCGCGCGCGAGGCAAAGCCCGCGCCCTTGGCAACCGCCTCCATTTCCGCATTGATGCGGCGCGATTCGGCAAGCCCAAGCTGGTGGATCTGGTCGGGCGTGAGATCGGTGGTGGTTTCCTGCCGCACCCGGAAGGCGTAATATTGCCGGCCGCCCGGCAGCGCCGACACGCTGTCCGATTTGGCGCATTTGGGCGCATAGCCGGTGCGGTAGAATTCCGCGTGCTTGGCGTAAGCCGGGTTCAGCACCTCTCGAATGATCCGCGCGGCCCGCGCCTTCAGTGCCGTCCATTCGGCTTCGGTCACATCTGCCGGGCGCGTGCCGGCCAACGGCTCATAGAAGCGTGATTTCTCCGGATCCTGCGCGATCACGCCCGTGATCGACTGTTCCGAATTCCCAAGCACCGAGCACGGCAGCACCTGCTTCTCCTTCACCGCCCGGGCAGTGATCGCGAGCGCCTGGTCGTTGAGCCGGGGATATTGCTCCAGCCGCGTCAGGTAGCTTTCGAAATCCGCCTTGGTACGAAACGGCAGGCCGCGGGCCATGCCGGCGAAATTCTGGTGCCAACCGGCATAAGTGGTGAACAGCATCAGCCGCTGGGGATAGCGGGCTGCTTGCACCGTCTCGGTGAGCGAGCGCCGCAGGATCGCCTTGCTGGTCCGCTGCGACGGCGACAGGCCGCCGACCGGTATGGCCTCGAGCTGCTTCAAGAACGCCTGCGCCTGCGCCGCCCGCCTGTCTTGGGCCGCGAGGCTGATATCTTCGATCCGGTCGTCGAAGTCGCGCACGCCGAGCGCGGTCGCATAAACAGGCGACTCGCTGAGCAGCCACCGGTAATGGCTGTCCAGAAGCGCCTTGAAATCGTCCGCCGGAGCGGCCGCGGCGGGAGCGGACGCGAGCGCGGCGGCAAGGATCAAGGCGAGATTGCGGGCCATTTGGCGACTTTCGGCAGGAGGTAAAGGGTGCCCCCACCCTATCGGCAGGCGCAGCCGGCGCAAGCCGCGCGAAACCAACTGGCCCTTGCCCCGTTCAAGCGATCATGAGCGACAATGTTTACAAGATCATCGAAATCGTCGGCAGCTCCGAAACTAGCGTCGAGGATGCCATCCAGAAGGCGATCGCCCGCGCCGCCGCTTCGCTGCACGGGCTGCGCTGGTTCGAAGTGAAGGAGACGCGCGGCCATATCGAGGATGGGCGGGTGGCGCATTATCAGGTCACGCTGAGAGTCGGTTTCACGCTGTCCGACTGATCGCCGTTCGAACTGCTCAGCTTTTGAGCTTCCATCCGGAACGCAGCGCCGCATAGCAGAGCGCGACCAGCCCGACGTTGATCGCCAGCAGCACGGCGCCGCCGAACAGCACCGGCGAATCCGCAGCGCCGAGGAAGCCGTAGCGAAAGCCCGAGATGATGTAGAAGAACGGGTTGGCGTGGCTTACCGCTTGGAAAGAAGGGGCGAGGCTGTCGATCGAATAAAAGGTGCCGGACAAAAGCGACAGCGGCGCAACCACGAAATTCGTCACCGCCGCGGCATGATCGAACTTGTCGGCCCAGATCGAGGTCAAGAGCCCCAGGCACGCGAGCATGGCGCTCCCCATCAGCCCGAACCAGATCACGGCACCCAAATGGACCGGCATGACGTCGACGCCCGGCCACAGCTGCATGGCAAGGAACACAGCGAAGCCGACCAGCACCGCCCGGGTGACGGCGGCGCCGACCAGGGCCGCGATCAGCTCGCCGGGGGACAATGGCGGCATCAGATAGTCGACGATGTTGCCCTGGATCTTGCCGACCAGCAGCGAGAAGCTGGAATTGGCGAACGAATTCTGGATCATTCCCATGATGATCAGGCCGGGGGCCAGGAAGTCGGCGAAATGGAAGCCCGTGCCGGCAAGCTCGACCATCCGCCCGCTGCGGCCCAGCGCCACGGTGAAGATGACCAGAAAAAGCAGGGTCGTCATGGCCGGGGCCCAGACGGTCTGCAGCTGGACCTTGAAGAAACGCCTCACCTCCTTCACATAGAGGGTTCTGAGGCCGCCCCAGTTGACGCGCCGTATCGTTGGCACGCCAGGTTCGGCTCTGACCCAATTGGAAGGCTGATCGTTCATCGCGTCGTCGCTAAAGGCAGACGCAGTGGGCCGCAAGCCGCGAAGGAAGAAGAGAAAGCATGTCCTGGACCGATGAACGGATCGACCGGCTGAAGGCGCTGTGGACCCAGGGCATGACTGCCAGCCAGATTGCGGAGGAGCTCGGCGGCGTCTCCCGCAACGCAGTGATCGGCAAGGCCCACCGCCTCGGCCTTCAAGCGCGTCCCTCCCCCGTCAAGGCGAACGAACCCGCCGCCGCTCCGGCTGCCTCGCCGCACGCGGCCGCCCCGCCGCCAGCCTCGGAACCGCAGGACGCGCCGGCTGATGAAGCGCAAGAAGCCGAACCGGCGCCCTGGGAAGAGGCCGAAGCGCCGGCAGTTGCGGCTCCGACACGCGAAGCGGCACCCGCTTCCGCTGATGCCGACGACGCAGCTGCGGACGACGAAGAGGAGGACGCCGCCCCGCAGGCAGCTGTCCGTCCGGCGCCCCAGCCGCAGATTAGGTCGATCGGCCCCGGCGGCTTCCTGCGCCAGGCGCCCGGCGAACAGCAGTCGCCCATCCCGCCGGCTCCGCCGCGCCGCCTGGTGCCGGCCAAGCCGAGCCCCGAAATCGCCGACAAGACCAGCCTGCTCGATCTCAACGAGAAGATCTGCAAATGGCCGGTCGGCCATCCCGGCGAGCCCGATTTCCACTTTTGCGGATCGCCCGCCAATCCGGGCTTCCCCTATTGCGTGCAGCATTGCGGCGTCGCCTATCAGGCGCAGCTGCCGCGGCGCGACCGGCGCCCGCCGCCGCCCCTTCCCTTCGGCGGCCCGCGCATCCGCTAAAGCGGCCTTCCCGGGCCAGTTGCGGATATGTGACAACCTGGATTAGCACGAATTTCGCGGAACGCGGCCGTGTGGTCGACGGTTTTACCTGTGCAGAACAAACGGAGTTCACAGGTCGAGATGTCGCACGAAGAGGCCGAATATTGGGAACGCCGGGCCGAAGCCGAGATCGCGCTCGCGCAGCAAGCCAGCCATCAGGCCGCCGTGCGTGCCCATTATGAATTGGCTTCTGCGTACCTCGACCGGATCCACGGCGACACCCCGCGCTCGAGTGGCGGCCTGTTCAGCATCTAAAGCGGCCCGCCGCCGCCCGCCAACATTCGCGAGGTTCCGGCCATGACCCTCAATCGCGTTTGCGCCGCCTCCCTCGCCTTTCTGCTTGCCATGGAGGGCTGTGGCGGCGCGGGTAAGTCGCAGGCGCCGCTCGGCGCCGCCTCGGAAACGCAAGGCGCTCCCGCTTCTAGCGGCAGCGCCCCGGTGGCCTTGGCGCGGACGGCGAGGCCGATAACGGGCGGCGAAAACGATTATCGCGAGATCGTCGCTGCGAGCGGAGCCACGCGCCGGGTGCTGCTTGGCGAATCGACCCACGGCACCCACGAATATTATCGCGAACGGGCGCGGATCAGCGAGATGCTGATCCGGCGGCATGGCTTCAACGCGGTGGCGCTGGAGGGCGATTGGGCGCCGATCGCGCGCCTCAACGACTATGTGCGGGGATCGGGCAACGACCGGTCGGCGGCGCAGGCAATGGGCGAACTCACCCGTTTTCCCCAATGGATGTGGCGCAATGCCGAGTTCGCGGCCTTTGTTGAACGGCTGCGTTCGCTCAACCTGGAGCGGCCGGCGGCCGAACGGGTCGGCCTTTATGGAATGGATGTTTACGACCTGTTCGATGCGGCCGATGCAGTGCTTGCTTACCTGGCTGGGAATGATCCCGCGCGGGCCGGGCAGGCGCAAAAGGCCTACCATTGTTTCGGCCGCTACCGGCGCAGCACCCAGGCTTACGGCGAGGCCACCCGGCGCGGCGCGTCGTGCCGGCGACAGGCGGAGGACGTAGAGGCTCTGGTACGCAAGCTGCCGCGTCCGGCGGAACCGGTTGCGGCCGAACACCACTTCGCGGCGGTGCGAAGCGCGGCCTCGGTGACGGCGGCGGAAGCCTATTTCAGAGCCGCTTACGCCGGATCGCTTGCGTGGAATGTGCGGGACCGGGCGATGGCGGCGACGGTGGAGGAGATTGCGGCCCACCAGGCAGCTTTGTCGGCGCGTCCGGGCAAGGTCGTGATGTGGAGCCACAACAGCCACACCGGCGACGCCCGCGCGACCTATGCGGCGCGGCGCGGGGAACTCAACATCGGCCAGCTGATGCGGGAGCGCCATGGCGAGGCGGCCTTCCTGATCGGCTTTTTCAGTCATGGCGGGAAGGTGCTGGCGGCCCCGGAATGGGATGCGGCCGGGCGGGTTTACGAAATGAAGCCGGCGCTGGCCGGAAGCCATGAAGCCTTGTTCCGGCAAATCGGCCTTCCCGCCTTCTCGCTGCCGATCCGGGGCAATACCGAAGCGATGCGCAGCCTCAAAGAGCCGATGCTGCAGCGGGCGATCGGCGTTATCTACCAGCCGCAAAGCGAGCGGATGAGCCATTATTTCGACGCCAGGATGGCCGAACAGTTCGATGCCGCCATCTATTTCGACCGCAGCACCGCAGTGACGCCGCTGCCGCCGCGATGAAGCGGCTCCTGCCTCTCCTCCTGCTGCCGGCGGCCGCCCAGCCGGCTCCAGTCGCCGAACGGGCGGCGGAGCGGGAATTGATGGCGCTGACGGTAGCCAATCTGGCTTCAGCCAGTGGCGCCAGTGCGAAGCGGGCGCTGGACCCGCGAGTGCTCGGCGCCCTGCGAACGGTGCCGCGCCACTTGTTCGTGCCGCCGGCGGCGGCGGCGATGGCCTATCGCGACACGGCCCTGCCGATCGGTCACGGGCAGACCATCTCTCAGCCCACCATCGTCGCCTTGATGACCCACCTGCTCGAGGTGGAGCCGAGCCACCGGGTGCTCGAGATCGGCACCGGCTCGGGTTACCAGGCTGCGATCCTGTCGATGCTGGCTGCCGAAGTGCGATCGATCGAGATCGTCGCTCCGTTGGCACGAGAGGCGGAGGCGCGGCTGGCCCGGCTCGGTTATGCCAATGTAACGGTCCGCCCGGGGGACGGTTATGGTGGGTGGCCGGAATCGGGGCCGTTCGACCGCATCATCGTCACGGCCGCGGCGCCGTACATTCCCAAACCGCTGATCGCCCAGTTGAAGCCTGGGGGGCGGATGGTGATCCCCGTGTCGCGCGGGAGGAACGCGGACGAACTGATGCTGGTTGAAAAAAGCCGAGACGGAACAACCCGCACCCGGAGGATCCTGCCGGTGCGCTTCGTACCGCTGACTCGAGAGCGCTAGCGCGGCGCCGGCTGGAGCGTCAGAGCCTTGGCCTCATCGCTTACTTCCTGGTGTAGGCCGACCATACGGAGCGGACGGCCGGATGGGTCGGCGATAACCTTGCCCAGGCTGCGGATCCGTACGCAGCTGCCATTGGTATGGAGCACGCGATATTCCGCGGCAACTGGCGCGCCAGTGTCGATTGAGCGGTGCAGCGCCTCGAAGGCGGCCTCGCCATCGTCCGGGTGCAGGGCGGCGGCCCAATCGTCGAGGCCCATGAACTCGAGCCCGTGCAGCGCGAATCCAAACAGCTCTCGGCTGCGGCGGCACAAACGGATGATGCGGGTTTCGAGGTCCAGTTCCCAGACGCCGGCACCGGCACCCCATAAAGCGAGTTCGAGCAGCTCGGCGGCTTCGCGCGCGCGCTGCTCCTCCTCCTTTCGTTCGGTGATTTCGGAAATGCTTCCGGCCATGCGCAGCGGAGCGCCGGTTTCAGCGTCACGATCGACCACCGAACCGAAGTCGAAGATCCAGGCCCATCGACCGTCGGCACGGCGAATGCGGAATTCCAGCGTGAACGACTCGCTGCGGCCTTCGAGATGATCGTGGATGGTGGAGCGGAACCGCTCCCAATCGTCGGGATGGACGAAGCCTTCCAGCCCGTCGAAGCTGTCCGGCGCTTGTTCGGGGGTGTAGCCGAAGCGTTCGATTAGGCGGGTGGAGAGCCGAATCTCGCTCGACGGCACGATCCATTCCCAGGCGCCGTCGCCCGATGCCTCCAGGATCAACTTCAATTTTTCCTCGTGGCGACGCTCGGCCTCGCCCGGGCGGCGCGGTCGCGGCGGCGCGGGCACGGTGAGGCGCGGCTCGTCGTCCTCGCCGTCTCCGTCGAGCGGGGCGAGGCCCGCATCGATGGCAAGGCGCAGCGCCTCGGGCAGGCTGTCCAGGGCGAGCGAGTCCATCATGTTGGCGCGATGCATCTCCACGGTGCGCGGGCTCAGGCCAAGCAAGCGGGCAATCGCCTTGTTGGACAGGCCGCCGAGCAGCCCTTGCAGAATCTGGCGCTCGCGCGGCGACAAGGCCGCGATGCGCGCCCGTGCGGAGGCGTGCAGCCGGCGCCGGTCGCGATCTTCGCGCCAGCTGTCGAGCGCGCGCTCCACGGCGGCGAGGACTTCCTCCTCCGCCACCGGCTTTTCCAGGCAGTCGAGAGCGCCGAGCTTCATTGCCCGAACGGCAGCGGCGGGATCGTCGGAGGCCGCGAGAGCCACCACGGGAAGCGCTACGCCGCGGCGGCCGAGCTCTTCCAGAAGCGCATCGCCCCGCATGTCTGGAAGCGAAAGATCGAGCAGAATACATCCTTCCTCCAGCACCGCCTGCCGAAGAAACCCGCCGGCGCTGCCATAGGTCTCGACCCGGTGGCCATGGCTTGCGAGCAGGGCCGTCAGCGAGCCTGCGAGGTCCGGATCGGCTTCGGCGAGATGAACAAGGAAGGCCACACAGAAATACTCGAAAGAGCGAAGGAGGATTCATCCAAGATAGGTATCCGGGGAGCGAAGTTCGACCCGGGCGCAATACCGTATTCGCGCGGTATTCCTTCTAAACAATTGATACGGCAATACAATTCAGCCCTTGGGCGCCGGTGGTCTTCTGGTCCCGCCGGTGGCGGCGGCCTCATCCCCCACGA
Organism: Allosphingosinicella sp.; assembly: GCA_035644835.1. Taxonomy (GTDB): domain Bacteria; phylum Pseudomonadota; class Alphaproteobacteria; order Sphingomonadales; family Sphingomonadaceae; genus Allosphingosinicella. Next base: position 18,391 of record DASQNR010000021.1, read on the forward strand.
GCGGGCCGCCGCCCATTCAGCCGCCGGCCGGCTCGGAACTCCGCCGGAGAGCGTTGAGGTGCCTCTCCGCCGCGTCCAGCAATGTTCGCCATGGCGGGAGAACGCATCTGCGGACCGGCTCTGGCATGCGCAAGCGCTCCGGCCCGAGATTCTTCACAATCTGTGTTGGGGCGACGCAACCGCCGATAGGATATTCAGTTAGGCATTCATGCCGAGATACTATTTCAATATCGCCGACGCTAGCGGCCTAGTGCTGGACGACGAGGGCGTGGAGCTTTCCGATGACGGCGAGGCGCGCGCCATGGCCGTGACGGGCGCGCGCGATATCGTGGCAACGGAGGCGATGATCGGCCAGGTCGATCTGAGCTGGCATATCGATGTGATGCGGGACGGCGCCTTGCTGTTCAGGCTGCCATTTGCCGACGCCTTTGAACTATCCGAAGGCTCAGCCCGCTAGACTCCGGCGCCGCGCGCTCCGGCCGTGCCTTGAGCCAGACTCCCAGAACATGATGTTCCAAGTTGCCATGGCTGCTTTGCGGGGAAAAGCTCGGCAACGACGTCATTTCGGACATTTAGCGCGCAGGCTTCGCGCGGGAAATACCGGCTTTAGGCCGTGGTGGAGGCACGGCCCGGTGGCGGGCGCCCGCCCTCCCCTTCACACCCCCTCCCCCCTTCGCTACACCTTCGGCCATGTCCGATCTGTTCGCGTCCGCCACCGCCGCTTCCGCCGATTACGATGCCCATTCGATCGAGGTGCTCGAAGGGCTGGAGCCGGTACGGCGGCGGCCGGGCATGTATATCGGCGGCACCGACGAGCGCGCGCTGCACCACCTTGCCGCCGAAGTGCTCGACAATGCCATGGACGAGGCGGTGGCAGGCCATGCCAGCCGCATCGAGATGGTGCTGGAGCCGAACAACCGCCTTACCGTTATCGACAATGGCCGGGGCATTCCAACCGACCCGCACCCCAAATATCCCGGCAAGTCGGCGCTGGAAGTCATTCTCACCATGCTTCATTCGGGGGGTAAATTTTCCAACAAGGCATATGCGACCTCGGGCGGGCTGCACGGCGTCGGCGTCAGCGTAGTCAATGCGCTGTCGACCGAGACGGTGGTGGAGGTGGCGCGGGGCCGGGAGTTGTTCCGTCAGCGTTTCTCGCGCGGCGAGCCGGTGTCGAAGCTGGAAGCCCTAGGTCCGACCCAGAACCGGCGCGGGACCAGCGTCGCCTTTACGCCCGACCCTGAAATCTTCGGCACGGAGGCCGCGTTCAAGCCGGCGCGGCTCTACCGGCTGGCGCGCTCCAAGGCCTATCTGTTCGCGGGCGTCGAAATTCGCTGGAAGTGCGATCCTTCGCTGATCTCGGACGCTACTCCTGCCGAAGCGGTGTTCCAGTTCCCGGGGGGGCTTTCCGATCACCTGAAGGAGCAAGTGGGGGACCGCGGCTGCGCGACCGCCGACTTCTTTTCAGGCCGGCAGGATTTTAGCGGCGACATGGGCATGGTGGAATGGGCGGTGGCCTGGCCGCTGTGGAGCGAAGGCGGCTCGTCATTCTACTGCAACACCATTCCAACGCCGGACGGCGGCACCCACGAGCAGGGCATGCGGGCGGCGCTTACCCGCGGCATGCGCGCCTTTGGCGAACTCGCCGGGCAGAAAAAGGCCAAGGACATCCAGGCCGAGGATGTGGTGGGCGGGGCAGAAATCATGCTGTCCGTCTTCATCCGCGACCCCCAGTTTCAAAGCCAGACCAAGGACCGCCTCACCAGCCCGGACGCCGCGCGACTGGTGGAAATCGCAGTGCGCGACCACTTTGACCACTTCCTGGCCGACAATATGGAGCGCGGACGGGCGTTGCTGGGCTTCGTGCTCGATCGGATGGACGAGCGGCTGAAGCGGCGCGCCGAGCGTGAGGTGAAGCGCAAGACGGCGACATCGGGACGCAAGGTGCGCTTGCCTGGCAAGCTCACCGACTGCGCCAATGACGATCCCTCCGGCACCGAATTGTTCATTGTTGAAGGCGACAGCGCCGGCGGCTCGGCCAAGCAGGCGCGCAACAGGAAGACGCAGGCAATCCTGCCCATCCGCGGCAAGATCCTGAACGTCGCCTCGGCAAGCGCCGACAAGATACGCGCCAACCAGGAGATCGCCGATCTTACGCTTGCGCTCGGCTGCGGCATTCGCGACCGCTGCGATCCCGCGCAATTGCGCTATGACCGCATCATCATCATGACCGACGCCGATGTCGACGGCGCCCACATCGCCACCTTGCTGATGACCTTCTTCTTCAACGAGATGACGAAGATCGTCGAGGCGGGCGCTCTCTACCTCGCCCAGCCGCCGCTCTACCGGCTATCGGCCGGCGGCACCGTTGCTTATGCGCGCGACGACGCCCATCGCGGCGAGCTCGAAGCGAGCCTGTTCAAGAACAAGAAGGTCGACGTCTCGCGCTTCAAGGGTCTCGGCGAGATGAACCCGAACCAGCTTCGCGAGACCACCATGGACCCCGGCAGCCGGGCGCTGATCCGGGTAACGCTGCCCGAGGAGTATCAGGGGCAGCGTGCCGTGAAGGACCTTGTTGACCGGCTGATGGGGCGTAACCCCGAGCACCGCTTCGCCTTCATACAGAGCCACGCCGCCGAAGTCAGCGAGGAAGAGATCGACGCCTGAGCGGCTCGCGCCGGGCGGGGCTATCGGCCCGACTTCTCGCGCTGCTCGGCGAGGCGCTTCAGTTCGGCTTCCTGCGCGGCGATTCCGGCGCGGGCCTGGGCGACCACCGCCTCGTTCTCCGCACAAAAGGTCGCCTGGGCGGGGCTCAGGCCCTTGTTCGCGACGCAACGGCCGACCCATTCGCGGCGCGGGAGCATGTCGAACGGCTCCAGCGTAGCGTCCTTTCGGGCGATTGCCGCATCAAGGTCCCGGAAATATTCACGCCACCCACGCCGCACTCGCGCATCATTCGCCTTGGCCCCGCGATCCTCGGCGGCTGGCGCGGCGACATCTAGGCTTGCAAGCGGCACCTTGGCGAGCCGGGCGCTGGCCTCGTCGAACCGGCCGAGTTCGCGCAGCGCGTTACCCGCACGGCCTTCCATGCCGATCCAGTTGAGATCCTTGGGCCGCGCGGGACGCTTGGCGCTTTCTTCGGCAAAGGCGGCGAGATAGCGGGCGCGCTGCTCCGAGCCTGAAGGCGCCTGCCACGACGCCTGGAGAAGCACATACAGTGCGGAATCGGGAGCGGCGCCGAGTTCCTTCATCAGCCACCAGGCGCGATAATAAGGGACCTCACCGCGTAACGCTTGATAGGCATCCGAGGCGATAATCGGCTCAAGCTTCGTCACTTCGGCCGGCTCGTAATCCTTGAACAGGACGAGGCCGTTGTCGGGACATTCGGGGAGCGCCAGCGGGAATACCGAGCTGCCATAAGGCTTGCCATCGGGACGCGCGCCCCAGGTTGAAGGCGAGTCGACAGTGGTAAAGGTGAAGGGCGCACCGCCGACCGGGCAGGTCATCTGTCGCGACACCGGCGTTGCGGCCGAAGCGGGGGCCGGCACCAGCAGCAGCGGGGCGCCAGCGGCGGCGGCAATCGTGAAATGAAGAAGGAAGGTACGCACGGCGATCTCCATTGCGCGAGAGAGTGTCCAGAACAGGCTTTTGAAGCAAGCCCGCAGGATCGTTCAGGTGGCGACGGCGGGGGCGACCAATGGAAAGCGCGGGATGGCGGCGGGGAAGGGCGTGCCGTCGAGGCCGATCATGTGATAGCACCCCTCCATCCAGCCGCTAGGGGTGCTCAACGGGCAGCCCGAGACATAGTCGAAGGCTCCGCCCGGTTCGATCAGCGGCTGCTCGCCGACCACGCCGTCGCCCTTTACGTCATGGCGGCCTCCGCGGGCATCCGCGATGATCCATTCGCGGCTGATCAGGCGAACCGCTGCCGAGCCGCCATTCTCGACCCTGATATGGTACGACCAGAACCAGCGGCCGCGGCTAGGCTCCGACTGTTCGGGAAGAAAGCTGACGGAAACCCGCACGGTGATGTCGCCGGTGGTCGCGCTGTGGGGAAAGAGTTTGATCACAAGCGCTTCCCTCTACCTCCCGCGCGCCTGCGTCAACGCCCTCGCTTGCGCGGGCGGGGCGTAGGTCGCAAAGGGAGGCATGGCGGGAGAATGGACACCTGAAAGCTGGCGCGGCCACGTTGAGCGACAGCAGCCGGTCTACCCGGACGCGACTGCCCTCGCCGCGGCGCTGCGCGATCTTGGTGCCTATCCGCCGCTGGTGCCGGCCGTAGCGGCGCGGCGGCTCCACCTCGACATTGCCGATGCGCAGGCGGGTAAGGCGTTCCTGCTGCAGGGCGGCGAGTGCGCGGAAAGCTTTGCCGAATTCTCACCGGGAAATATCCAGGCACTGCACGGCCTGCTCAGCGCCATGGCGCGGCAAATCGAAGCGGCGGCTGGAGTGCCCGTGATCCGTACCGCCCGGATCGCCGGCCAATTCGCCAAGCCGCGCTCGGCCGACGGTGAGGAGCAAGGCGGACGCACGCTGCCCATGTACCGCGGCGACATCGTCAACGGTATCGGCTTCAACGAACAGGCCCGCACCCCGGAGCCGGAACGAATGTTGCGCGCTTATGCGCAGTCGGCGGCGACGCTCAGCCATCTTCGGGCGCTGGACGGGGACACGCCCACCTATACCTGCCACGAGGCACTGCTGCTTCCGTACGAACAGGCGCTGGTGCGGCGGGACGGTGCCCTTTGGCACGGCAGCTCGGCCCATTTCCTGTGGGTAGGGGACCGCACCCGATTCAAGGGCTCCGCCCATGTGGAGTTCCTGCGCGGGCTGTCCAATCCGCTTGGCATCAAGTGCGGCCCCTCGCTTGAACCCGATCTGCTGCTCCATCTGCTCGACCGGCTAAACCCGGCGCGGATGTCCGGTCGCATCACCCTGATCAGCCGGATGGGCGCGGAGCGGATCGGCAACCGGCTGCCGCCGCTTCTGCGCGCGGTGGCGGCCGAGGGGCATCCGGTATTGTGGTCATGCGATCCGATGCACGGCAATACGGTCAAGGCGAACGGCTACAAGACTCGGCCGCTGTCCCGGATCCTGTGCGAACTCGGGGCATTCTTCGCCATATGTAGGGCCGAGCAAATGCGAGCAGGCGGCATCCACGTGGAGATGACCGGCCGTGATGTGGCCGAATGTACGGGGGGCACCGACCCGGTGCGAGAAGCGGACTTGGGGGAACGCTACCACACCCATTGCGACCCGCGGCTCAACCCGGCGCAGGCAATGGAGGTGGCGGCGCTGGCGGCGGCGGAGCTGGAGCATGATGCTCGCGCCCGTGCCGCCTGAGGTTTAGCCGACCCGCTCCACCTGCAGGAGCCCGGCGGGGCCCGCGCGCAGGAGTTCGCGAGCCGATGCGCTGCCGTCCAGCCACGAGCCCCAGGCCTCGCGCGGGAGCACCGCCACCTGGCGATTGTGGTAGGACGCGACATCGGGGCCGGGCGGCGTGGTCAGCATGCTGAAGGCCTCGCCGACGTCCGGCGTATCGCGCCACAGGCCGGCGATGCAGAACCATTCATGGCTCGCCATGGTGAACAGCCACTTGTCCTTGCGCTTGTCCATGCGCGGCTCGGCCGGCGCGGTGAATTCATAAAAGCCGTCAGTGACGACCAAGCAGCGTCCGGAGCCGAACTCGCGCCCGTCGGAACGGAAGTTGTAAACCGGCCTGCCGCCGGTGCCCGGCCAGCTCCAGCGACGCTGGACAAGCTCGGCTGCTTCGCCCGCCCAGCGCACGATCGGCGCGCGATCGGTGATCCGGATGTCGTCGCGCGGCTCGAGGTTGAGCAGGCCTTCGGGAAAGCGCAACGGGATGCGCAGCTCGCTGAATTCCTGGCCAATGGTACCCAACTCGACGCGGCTGCGATAATCGTTGCACATGGCGCTTCCCTAACTCCCCGGAAGCGACGACGCCAGGTTGACAGCGTGCCCCCTCCCCCCATATGCGCCGCTCCTGCCGTGCACGCGGCCCCTTCGTCTAGCGGTCTAGGACGTCGCCCTCTCACGGCGAAAACACGGGTTCGAGTCCCGTAGGGGTCACCACCTCCGCCAAAAAAGGCGAGGTTCTGCGAAACCACGCAAGTACTGGCTTTTCGACCTTCTGGTGGCACGAAATACAGCGTCGCCAGCATGATATGCAAGAGATCTGCGCCGTTACCAGAACACCGGTGCCAGACAGGCCCCGGCCAGCCAATGTCGGGTTCACCCTTTTCGAGGATGATCGATCAATTCGAGTAGGGCGATGCCAAACAGATCCAGCGGCTGCGGTCAGGAGGGACGACTGGCGTGATGGGTCAGGAGGGACGATTGGCGTGATGCCGCGATGAGCGAGGACGCCGCATCCTCCCCGCTGAGTGCGCCACCCACCGCGTTCTGGAACGAGTCGAGGCGGACCCTCAAACAGTCCGCCGCAACAGACCGTATTGTGCTCGAACGAGCCCGCCGCGCTAGGGTATATTGCAAGACGTCCAGCCGGGGTCTACGGATTGCCCACCTGATGAAAGCGAGGAGGCACCCTTGCTACACAGGCTCAGCGTCGCAACACCAAGTGCCATGGTGAATTCGCGACAATGGGCTTCCGAAGGGGTGCCCATGTTCTCTCGTATCCTCCATCAAAATCTCCTCGTCACGGCGTTCTCGTGGGCTCGGCTCAAAGCTCCCCGCAGTGTTTTTGGAGCGCTCGGGCGCCTGGCTGCCCTCGCCGCGATCCTCCTCCCGGCGGGTGCAGCAGCCATCGTGACGCGGCATGACGTGCCCGATGATGCCTTCCTGCGCAAAGCAGCAGATCTGCCTTCTTATTGCAGAATCGGAGCTCCTGACGGCGGCGGTGCGCTGATCCATCCCGCCTGGGTGATAACCGCTGCTCATCTTACTCCCGACATAAAGCGCGGTCATCGCTTCTGGTGTGGAGCCGAAGAGCTTCAGATCGCCGAAATCATCATCCACCCGCTGTATGACGAGAAGGTCGGGCGCCATGATCTCGCGCTGCTCCGCCTGAAACAGCCGTCGAGCCACGTCCCGCTAACGCTGTGGCGTGGGGACGGAGAGGCTCGGCACCTCATCAGCATCATCGGCCACTGGCAAGGCGGTAACGGACTTACGGGAGCATTGGCCAAGGCAGAAAAGAAGCTGAAGGGGGCTACAAATCGTGTCTCCTCCGCCGATGATCGTTGGTTGAAATTCGTCATGGATGCTCCGTCCGATAAGGCATCAACGCCCTTGGAGGGGGTGAGCGGCGGCGGCGACAGCGGCGCTCCTGCCTACCTCATAAGAGGCGGTACGACTTACCTCCTCGGCGTCGGATCTCGTAATTCCGACACAAATGGCGACGGTGTGGAGCAAAATTACGGAGATACAGACATGTACGTCCGGATCTCTAGCCACGCATCCTGGATCGATCGCGTCTTGCAAGGGCGCGAAACGACGTTGTCGCGAGCGATGATGAAGCATGGCCACCTTCTACCCTGGGCGCTTGGGGCGGCTGTACTAAGCGTTCTGGCGCTTTGGTCCGGCAAGCTTCGGTCCAGATCGTAACGACGCGAGCAGCTCTCGCGGCTGAAGATTTTAGAACGAAGCCTGAGAATGAACATATCCCGGGCAACTCCGCCCGCTCAGGTGTACGAACACGGCTCAAGGATCAGGTCGCCGAAGACGCTGCCGACCTTGAACTGCGAGGCCGGCAAGGCCTTTCTTGAGTTAGGCCGCGCGCCAGATCGCGACGCGCAAGGAAGATAAAGCTGCTTGGCCTCACCAGCCGCTCCACCTTGCATCGACGGGCGTTTTGCGCGGTGGAAACACGGAACGCTCACCGCCCGCTGGAGAATGGACTGGCGGGTCACCCGGCGACCATGGTTCTACCCGGATCATGATTCCCTGGAACAGGCTCGATAGTAGGTGGCTGCTCAGCCAGGTCCGAAGATGTGGTACCGTTTGGACATCGAACCACTCCTGGTCGACGGCGGCGAATTGCCTCACAAACGGCATGATCGCGGCGTCGGTAAGCCCGCGCATCGTCCCATCCAGCTGACCGCCGGCCGCAAGCCGGACCTCGAGCTGCCGCACGAACTCAAGGCCCTTGTCGCGGTGGAACAGCGGATCAACGCCATAGCGCCCAGGATATTTGTACCGGTCGAGAGCCTGCTTGAACGCCCCGTCGTTGGCCGCGATCAGGGCAGCGTCGTCTCGCGCCAGCCAGGCTTCGGGATCTCGATGGGTGAGCGCCCAGCGCATGATGCCGAGGCTTTCGTCGATCACGCCGCCTTCCGGAAGGATGAGTACGGGCACCGTGGCCTTGGCGGAAGCGGTAAGCAACGCCGCCGGCTTGGCGCGAAGGTTCACCTCCCGCAGTTCGTAGCGGATGCCGGCGACCGCCAGCGCCATCCGTGCCCGGATCGCGTATGGGCAGCGGCGGAAGCTGAAAAGGACTGGAGCTGGCGGCTCGATTATCGTGAATGCTCCACTGGGGCCGCGCCGACATGGGCTTCCCCGCGGGCTGCTGCGAGCAATTCCTGGCGCTGCCGTTCACGATAAGACGCGCGCTGTTCATCCGTGCGTCCGAAATGGCATGCGGCGCAGCTCACGCCGGCCTCGTAGAGCGGCGAAGCAAGATCGTCGGGGCCGAGCGGGCCCCGGCAGGCATGGCAAAGTTGGTATGTGCCCCGGGCAAGGCCGTGGCTAACCGTTACCCTTTGGTCGAAAACGAAGCATTCGCCTTGCCATAGGCTTTCCTCCTCAGGCACCGTTTCGAGATATTTGAGGATGCCGCCCTTCAGGTGGAACACCGCCTCGACCCCCTCCCCTTTGAGAAGGGCGGTCGCCTTTTCGCAGCGGATGCCGCCGGTGCAGAACATTGCGACCCTGGGCTGGCTGCCGCTGCCCAGCAACCGGTCGCGCGCCGCGGCGAACCACAAGGGAAAGTCGCGGAAGCGCTCGGTCTCAGGGTCAATTGCACCCGCAAAGGTGCCGACCGCCACTTCATAGGCGTTGCGAGTGTCGATGACGATCGTATTGGCATCGGAGATAAGCGCGTTCCAATCCCGCGCCTCGACATAGGTGCCGGCACCTGTCTGGGGATCGATGCCGGGCTTGCCCATCGTGACGATCTCCCGCTTGATGCGCACCTTCATCCGGTGAAACGGCATGGTGGGTGCCTGCGAGAGCTCGACGTCGAGATCGGCGCATCCGGGTAGCTGGCGAATGTGGTCGAGGATGCATGCGATGCCCTCGCCAGTTCCGGCGACCGTGCCGTTAACCCCCTCGGGCGCGAGCAACAGGGTGCCGCGGATGCCCTGCGCGCGGCAGATCTTCTCAAGGGAGTCGCGCAAGCTCGCCAGGTCGCCCAAGCGCGCGAACCGGTACAAGGCCGCCACGGTAACCGGAGCAGGCGAAGGTGGGAGAGAGAGATTCATGTCGGCGGCCATAGCGCGGGGCTGGAGGCGCGTCAGCATCGGTTCGCCCTGTGCGAAAGTCATCAAAGCCGCTTGGGAAGTGTCAGGCAATCAGGTGCTGTCCGCCGTCCACCGGAATGATCGTGCCGGTGATCCGGCGGGCGGCGTCGCTCACCAGAAAGGCCGCGAGGGCACCAACATCCGAAATGTCGACAAGCGTTCGTTGCGGAGTAGCCGCAGCGGCGCGCTCGAGCAGTTCGTCGAAGCGGTCAATGCCACTGGCGGCGCGGGTGCTGATCGGGCCGGGCGAGATGGCGTGAACCCGGATTTGCTTGGACCCGAGCTCAGCCGCAAGGTAGCGCGTGGCGCTCTCCAGCGCAGCCTTGACCGGGCCCATCAGATTGTAATGCTCCACCACCCGCTCGGAGCCATAGAAGGTGACCGTCAGAAGCGTGCCGCCGTTCGGCATCAGCGGCTCGGCCAGCTTCGCCATCCGGATAAAGGAATGGCAGGAGACGTCCATGGCCATGGCAAAGCCCATCGATGAGCAATCGACAACGCGGCCGTGCAGGTCGGCTTTGGGCGCGAACGCGATCGAGTGGAGGAGGAAGTCGAGCCCGCCCCATTCCTCTTCCACCCGGCCGAACAGGGCTTCCAGCTCTCCGGGGACGCGCACATCGCAAGGCGCGGTCCAGTCCATCGCCAGCCGATCGGTGACCGCATCGGTAAATGGCTTTGCCTTGGCATTCAGGTAGGAGCCGGCCAGCGACGCGCCGGTGCCCGAAAACGCCTCGGCGCAGCCCGCCGCGATGCTGCTTTCGTTGGCGATGCCCACGACCAGGCCGCGTTTTCCCCGAAGGTCGACCAACTGCGTCATTCCACTTCAAGCTCCCGATCGTTGCGAACGATGCCTAGGGCGTGCATCGCGATCATGCATTCTTCGTCGGTTGGAATGACGCGAATGGTGACGCGGCTACCCGCCGTGCTGATGGTGGGGGCGCCCGCTTCATTCGCCTCCGCGTCGATTGCCACTCCGAGCCAGGCGAGGCGGCGGCACACCAGAGCGCGGACGGCCGGAGAATTCTCGCCGATGCCGGCGGTGAAGACGAGCCCGTCCAGCCCGCCCAGCGAACTGGCCAGGGCTTCCGCCTCCCGGACGATGCGGTAGACGAACAGCTCCACCGCCTGCCGGGCCGGCTCTTCGCAGCTCGCCAGGAGGTCGCGCATGTCGCTTGACAAGCCCGATACGCCGAGCAGCCCCGACTGGGCGTAGAGCAGGCGCTCGACGGCGTCCGCACTCATGCCCTTTTGCTGCTGGAGATAAAGTATCACGCCGGGGTCGATGGCGCCGCAGCGCGTGCCCATCATCAAACCGTCGAGGGCGGTAAAGCCCATGGTCGTGTCGATGCTTCGGCCGCTAGCCAGTGCGCACAGGCTGGCGCCGTTGCCGAGGTGCGCGGCAATCACCCGGCCAGCGGCCAGGTCCGGATCGAGCTGGCCAAGGATGCGCGCCACATATTCGTAGGAAAGACCATGGAAGCCGTATCGCCGGATGCCCGCATCGAAATAAGCCAGGGGAATGGCGAAGCGCGTCGCCACGGCGGGCTGGGTCTGGTGAAAGGCGGTGTCGAAGCAGGCAACCTGTGGGACGGAAGGGCGAGCGGCTCCGGCGGCGAAGATCGCGGCCAGATTGTGCGGCTGGTGGAGGGGCGCCAGCGGTACCAGCCTGGCGAGCGCGTCCATCACGTGCTTTGTAACAAGCGCGGGGGCGAAGAACTCGGTGCCGCCATGGACGACGCGGTGGCCGATAGCGACCAAGCGGCAAGCACCGCCAGAGGTTTCGAGCCAGCTCAGCAACTCATCCAGGAACGTATCGTGGCCGAGCGACACATCCTCCCAGCGCCGTTCCGCCAGGATTTGGCCGGCCGCGTCCCGCGCGATCAAGTGCGGTGCCGAGCCGATTCCTTCGATCTTGCCGGCGCAGATCGGCTCGAGCGCGTCGTTGGCGCCGAGCCCGAACAGAGCGAATTTGATGCTGGACGAGCCGGCGTTGATGCTCAGAACCGCTTCGCGCATCAGGATGGCGGCACCGGATTGTCCGCCGCCTTGCGTGCGACCAGTACGGCAAGGGCGCACGAGGCGATGCGGGTGCGCTGGCTATCCGCCCGGCTGGTGAGAATGATCGGCACCCGCGCGCCCAGCACGATGCCCGCGCCGTCCGCCCCAGCAAGGAAGCTCAGCTGCTTGGCGAGCATGTTGCCGGCTTCCAGTTCCGGCACCACGAGAATGTCGGCGATGCCGGCCACAGGCGACACGATGCCCTTCTCCCTAGCGGCGTCGGGGCTGATGGCATTGTCGAACGCGAGCGGACCGTCGAGCAGCCCGCCGATAATCTGTCCCCGATCCGCCATTTTGCAGAGGGCCGCGGCGTCGAGCGTGGAGCGCATCTTCGGGTTCACCGTCTCCACCGCCGCAAGGATCGCGACCCGTGGTGTTTCGATGCCGATGGCGTGCGCGAGATCGATCGCGTTGCGGATGATGTCCGCCTTTTCTTCCAGATTCGGCGCCACGTTGATCGCCGCGTCGGTGATCAGCAGCGGCCGGGGATAGGAGGGCACGTCCATCAAATAGACATGGCTGATCCGCCGTTCGGTGCGCAGGCCGGTCTCAGCGGCGATAACGGCCGAAATCAGCTCGTCGGTGTGCAGCGACCCCTTCATCAGGAGCTGGGCCTCGCCAGCGCGGACCAGCTCAACCGCCCGCGCGGCGGCGGCGTGGCTGTGCGGAACCTCGATGAGAACGAACGCGGAAATGTCGGTGCCGGCCGTTGCGGCGGCGGCCTCGATCTTCAGACGAGGACCGATGAGGATCGGGTTGATCAGGCCAAGCGAGGCCGCTTCGGTGGCGGCGGCGATCGATGCGGCATCGCAGGGGTGGACGACGACGGTGGGGACCGGAACGCCGCCCTCGGCCGCGGCGAGAAGCGAATGGTAGCGCTCGTGGCGGGCGAGCTGGACGTCGGGAAGCGCGATCCGCGGCCGGCGGACCTTCTCGGTAGGCGCCCTCACCTCGGCCTTGCCGACGATTACCTCCTCGCCGCGTTGATTGACGCAGCGGCAGTCCAGCAGGACGACGTGGCGCTCGGCGCGTTTCTCCGTGACCGTCACCGAAGCGGTGATGCTGTCGCCCAGGCCCACGGGGCGAAGGAAGCGCAAGCTCTGGCTCAGGTAGATGGCGCCCGGGCCCGGCAGCTCGGTTCCGAGCACGCTGGAGATGAGGCCACCGCCCCACAAACCGTGGGCGATGACCTTCTGGAAGATGTCATCCTCGGCAAAGGCGCGGTCCATGTGGGCGGGGTTTACGTCCCCTGAGACGAGCGCGAAGAGCTGGATGTCCTGATCCGTGAACGTGCGCGTGACGCTGGCGCTCTCCCCGACTTCGATCTCCTCGAAGGTCCGGTTCTCGATCAGCAGGGGTGTCATTGCGTTCATCGTCTGAACATATGGTGTCTCCATAGAATTTTACGAGCCGCCCGAAATTATCTTGAACCTTGTTCATCAACCCGAGCTTGAACTCGCCGATCCGGCATGAGAAGAATCCCAGAGCACGCGGCACCGCAGCACCTCTAGTTACTATTTTCAGGTAGAAATCTTCGAACTAGTGGGTGGATATGCCACCTTACGTTCAGGGCCAGAAATTATAGGCAATCTTGCTAACTGCAGATCTCGCAGGTTCGTGATAACTATTTGTTAATCCTGTTTGTTGATAACCGGCATCGGGACGTTGGCTGCAAGCCGCTAAGATCCAGACAGGAACCTTCTGGATCCTCGCGGCTCAAGCCAAGTCATCGAAAAAAGCGCCTACGTGCACCCTCCGCTGCGAGGGGTGTCACGCTTCCCTCCGCGGCGGATCAAGGTGACCATGTTCAAATCCGGCCTCGCAACGATCGGGCTGTTAATCGCGAGCCAAACGGCCCTGGCGCAACAGGTGCCTCTTGGCGCCGGCGGCCAGCTTCAGCAAATCCCGCCGGCAACGGCGCCTGACAAGCCGGCCGCCGATATTCGCATCCTGCGGCCCGAGGCGACGCGCCAGCCCGACCTTGCCGGTTCCACCATCCGCGTGAACCAGCTCATCGTCGACGGCAACCTGTCCTTCCCCGACGCCGATCTGGTCGCGGCGTCCGGCGTGACGCCGGGCAGCGACCTGACGCTGGGGCAGTTGCGGGACGCCGCCGCCAGCATCGCAGCCTATTACAATGCACGCGGCTTCATCCTCGCGCAGGCCTATGTGCCTGCCCAGGATGTCTCCGCCGGCAATGTTACGATCGCGGTTGTCGAAGGGCGCCTCGGCGCGGTCGAGATCCGCAACAACAGCACGCTTTCGGGCGCTCTCGTGCGCAATGTGCTCGGCGGGCTCGATGAAGGCGCAGCCGTCACCGCTGCTCCCCTGGAGCGGCGCCTTCTCCTCCTGTCCGACATCCCGGGCGTTCGCGTCAGTTCCACGCTGGCCCCCGGTGCCGAAGTCGGCACATCCAATCTCCTGGTGGATGTCGCGCCGGGCCGCGCCATCACGGGCAGCATCGAGGCCGACAATGGCGGCAATCGCTACACGGGCGAATACCGTGCCGGAGGCACCATCTACTTCAACAACCCTACTGGCTCGGGCGACCAGGCCAGCCTGCGGCTGCTCGGTTCCACCGGCGGCCTGGCATATGGCCGCGCCGCCTATCAGACCCTGGTGGGCAAGGCGACCGTTGGCGCCGCCTTCACCCACCTTCGTTATGCACTCGGTCGCGAGTTCGAGGTTCTGGACGCCGACGGCACCGCCGATATTCTCAGCGTCTTCGGCTCCTATCCGCTGATCCGTTCGCGTACAGCCAACCTCAACGCCCTCGCCGGAGTGGAGGCAAGAAGGCTCGAAGACAGGCTCGGTTCGCTTGGCGCCGAAGGCGACAAGCGGATCGGCGCCGGGACCCTCGGCCTCAGCGGCGACTCCCGGGACACGCTCGCCGGCGGCGGCTGGAACGCCGCTTCGCTCGGCTGGACGCTCGGCCACCTCAACCTCGACACACCGCTTGAGCGCGCCATCGATGCCGCAACCGCGCGCAGTCAGGGCCGCTACAACAAGGTGCAGTTCACCGCCGCCCGGCTCCAGACCCTTTCTGGGCCGCTGTCGCTTTATGGATCCCTGCGCGGTCAGCTTGCCTTCGACAATCTCGACAGCTCGGAAAAGATGCAGCTGGGCGGCGCCTATGGCGTCCGTGCCTACCCTGAAGGGGAAGCCTATGGCGACGAGGGCTACCTCGCCACGCTGGAGGCGCGACTGTTGCTCAGCCGGTGGACAGGATCGCTTCCAGGCCAGATCCAGCTCATCGGCTTCGCCGATGTCGGCGAGGTTCGTTACGCAAACGACCCATGGTTCACGGGATCGAACCACACCACCCGCAGCGGTATCGGCGCCGGCCTCACCTGGGCAGGCTCGCACGGCCTTGTCGCGCGGACCAGCTACGCCACCAGGCTCGGCGACCAGCCCGTAACCTCCGGTCCGGATAAGTCCGGCCGGTTCTGGTTCCAGATCAGCAAGCTGTTCTGATGCCTTGCGCCTACCTCCACCCAAGCCGCCTCCGACCAAGGATGTCATCATGACCCTCTTCCCCGACACGGCACGCATCGGCGAGGCGCAGGGCTTCTCGCGCCGCCTGAGCGGCATGCTTCGGTCGACCGCGATCGCGCGCTTCGCCGGTCTTCTCGTCCTGAGCCTCGCCGGCGCGGCGAGCGCGCAGGCCCAAAGCCTCCCCAACGGGGGACGGGTAGTTTCCGGCGGCGCGACGATTACGGAGAGCGGCCAGGCCCTCACGATCAACCAATCGAGCCAGAACGCGGCGATCAACTGGAACAGCTTCTCGATCGGCAAGGGCAACCAGGTCGTCTTTGTGCAGCCGAACTCCAATTCGGTGGCCCTGAACCGCGTGGTCGGCTCCGATCCGTCGGTGATCCTTGGAAACCTCTCGGCCAACGGCAAGGTCTTCCTGGTCAACCCGAACGGCATCCTGTTCGGCAAGGGCTCGAACGTGAACGTCGGCGGCCTGGTTGCTTCAACCCTCGGCATTTCCGATGCCGACTTCGCCTCCGGCCGCTACGCCTTCAGCGGCACCGGCGGCGCCGTTCTCAACCAGGGATCGATAAACGCGGACGGCGGCTATGTCGCTCTCCTGGGCGCCAGCGTCAGCAATCAGGGCACGATCCAGGCCAATCTCGGCACCGTCGCCCTTGCCGCCGGCGAAGCCATCACGCTCGATGTCGCCGGCGACGGGATGCTCAATGTGGCCATCGACAAGGGCGCGGTGAACGCGCTGGTCGAGAATGGCGGCCTCATACGCGCGGACGGCGGCAAGGTGCTCATGACGGCGCAGGCCGCCGGCGCGCTGCTTCGCACCGCGGTCAACAATACGGGGATCATCGAAGCACGCACGCTTGAGACGCGCAACGGCACGATCATGCTCCTGGCCGACATGGGCAGCGGCACGATGAACGTGGCGGGCGTCCTCGACGCCAGCGCGGCCAATGGCGGCGACGGCGGGTTCATCGAAACCTCCGCGGCCCATGTAACGATCGCGGAGGGCGTCCAGACCACCACGGCGGCGCCCTTGGGCAAGACCGGAACCTGGCTGATCGACCCCGCCGATTTCATCATCGCCGCTACCGGCGGAAATATTTCGGGCGCTAATTTGTCTCGTCAGCTGGTGACCAGCAACGTCGCCATCAGCACATTCACCGGGCCGGGAGCCTCCGCGCCGGGCAATGGAGACATCCTCGTCAACGACGCGATCTCCTGGACTGCCTCCGGTGCGCCCACGACCCTCACGCTGACCGCGCACAGGGACATCAACATCAATGCCGCCATCACGGCCACCAACGGCAACTTCGTCGCCTGCTGCGGCCGGGATGTGAACGTAAATGCGCCGATCACGACAACCAACGGCAGCGTCCTGCTCAATGCCGGGCAAAATGTGAATGTCTTTCACGCCATCACCACCACCGACGGCAATATCGCCCTGTGCGCCGGCCACGACGTCCACATCGACGCCAAGGTCACGCTCACCCGGGGGGCGACGGTACCTGCCCAGAGCCTGGGGCTGCCGGTCGGTCTCACCCTGATCTCCGGCGCAGACGGGACCGGCCCCGGCGCCGAACGCGGCACGATCGTCTTCGCGCCCCTCGCGCCTCCCATCACCGTCACCAAAGCGCCCGTGACGATCAACTACAACCCGGTTTCCTATTCGGCGCCGACCGATTTTTCGACCAAGTTCACTTTGACCGAAGGTGCTGCGCTGACCCAGCGGATGCTGCTCTTCCCGACGGCGAGCAAGACCTTCGACGGCACCAACAGCGCGACCTTGAGCGGCTTCAACACCACCGCCACTTCGGGCGTGCCGGTGGAAGTTAGCCTTTTGGCGGGATCCGACGCGACTGCCACATTCGACAGCGCGGGCGAGGGATCGGACATCGGCGTGACCTACGCCGGCTATTCGCTTTCCGGCCCCAATGCGGACCAATACGCCCTTGCCGGCTTCTGCTGCACCAGCGGAAACCGCACGACCGGAAGCATCGCTGCTGCCCCGCCGACGCCGCCTGCGCCCCCGCCCCCTGCGCCTCCGCCGCCCGCGCCCCCGCCCCCTGCGCCTCCGCCGCCGGCACCGCCGCCGCCTGCACCGCCGCCACCCGCGCCTGAGCCTCCTGCGCCTGAGCCTCCTACGCCTGAGCCTCCTACGCCTGAGCCTCCCGCGCCTCCGCCACCGGCGCCTGAGCCTCCCGCGCCGCCGCTACCGGAGCCTGAGCTTCCCGCGCCGCCGCTACCGGAGCCTGAGCTTCCCGCGCCACCGCCACCCGCACCTGAGCCTCCCGCGCCGCCGCCACCGGCGCC